>NZ_JAQJIM010000010.1:0-121725 GCF_027947445.1 Shimia sp. MMG029
GCGCTGGGAAAGCCGACACAGAACGCATTCATCGAAAGCTTCAACGGCAAGCTACGCGACGAATGCCTCAACGAAACGCTCTTCGTTTCACCGGCCGAAGTTCGGGAAGTGCTGGAAGCATGGCAGGAGGAGTACAACACCCACAGACCCCACTCGGTGCTCGGAAACCTGACACCGAGGGAATTTGCAGAGAAAATGAACATGGACAAACTGGCCGCGTAACGACATCAAACAAAATCCAAGGACTCTCCCTGAACTGGAGGAAACTCTGGCCTCAGGTCAATACCGATAACCTTACCAATATACGCAATTAGTGGATCAGTTCCACGAAATGCGCTGATGTGTCGAATAAGTTTCAGGATTCTTCGCAGCAGTGGAATTGCAATGGCTTGCGCTGCGTTAAGATGCGGCGCTGCGGGGATTGGAACCTAGGTTTATCCGGCCCTCTGGCACACAATAGGGGCGCATGTCTGTTGGGTCTGACAGCAGTGACACACGTGCACCATAAAGTGCATATACCAGTTCCGGTGTCACCACTTCGGCAGGGTGCCCTTGGGCGATGATCCTGCGATCTTTGAGCGCGACGATGTGATCCGCAAACCAGATGGCGTGATTTATATCGTGCAAAACCATGGCAATGCCCAACCCGCGTTGATCTCTGAGATCGCACAAGAGCGTGAGGATTTCCTGTTGATGCCCCATATCGAGATAGGACGTGGGCTCATCAAGCAATAACAACCGCGGCTGCTGGGCGAGGGCCAGCGCAATCCAGACTCTCTGTCGCTCTCCACCAGAAAGCGCATCAAAACGGCGATCTGCAAAGTTGCTCAATCCGGTCTGTTCCAGAGCATCTTGTACCACCCGGCGATCTTCTGCTGTTTCGGAACCGCCAAACAGTCCTTTGCGTGCGAACAAACCGTGGATGACCAATTGCGCGATGGTCAGCCCCTCCGGTCCTGTTGGGGATTGGGTCATGACTGCAATCTTGCGCGCAATCTCTCGACGGGACAGCTTGTTGATCGGGCTGCCTGACAGGTGAACACTCCCTTTGCTGGGGGTTTCCAGACCAGCAAGTGTGCGGAGCAGGGTTGATTTGCCACACCCATTTGCACCTATCAAAACACAGATTTCACCTTCTTTAAGATGTAGATCGATACCGCTCAAAATATCGCGGCGACCATAGCCGATAGACAATCCACGGGCTTCAAGCATTGTTGTTTCTCCTGTGCAGGTGCCAGATCAGAAGTGCAAGAACAGGGGCGCCTATGAGGCTGGTCATCATCCCTACAGGCACCTCGAGCGGTGGCGCAAGACAGCGTCCCATAACATCTGCGCCGCAGACCAGAATGGCGCCGATTAATCCACATCCCCAAAGTGTTGAGGCAACATCTGCCCCCATGATGCGGCGTGTGATGTGAGGCACGATGAGCCCGACAAATCCGACGGTGCCGGCCACTGCAACAGCATTGGCCGCCAAGCCAGCTGCCACCGCCAAAAGCAATAAAGAAACCTGCGCGGGCGCCACACCGAGAGCCGTGGCGCTGTCTGGATCAAAGCGTAAAATCGACAGATGACGACGCATCACCCAGATAATCATCAGGCCCAAAAGGCCCCATGGTAGCGTGGGCAATATGTTGTCAAAGCTGCGCCCATAAAGAGAGCCGGCCAGCCAAAGAATAGCGAGCTCTGTTTGAGACTCGGAGACGCTTAGAACCAAGGCCATAACAATCGCATTCAATACAGCAGATACAATGACGCCTGTCAGGATCAATCGCACTGGCGAAAAGTTGCGCCACTGCGTGAGCCCGCCACTTAACAACAAAACGAGTGCCGTTGCTGCCAATGCACCAAAAAGCGCAATGATCGGTACGGCCGTCATGGGGATATGAGAGCTATAGCGCGAAACTGTGTTGTCGGGACTAAAGAACAGGGCTGCGGACATGGCACCAACAACTGCCAAACCTGCGCCACCTGAGACACCAAAAAGGGTAGGGTCTGCCAGTGGATTGCGCAGAACCGTTTGGAAGACTAAGCCCGCGCATCCAAGGTAGATACCGATAACGATTGCTGCCATTGTGCGCGGCGCCCGATAGTTCATCAGGATCGCGGCGTCGCTGCTTTTTGTGCCATTCGCCACATCAATCAAAGCCGTCCAGCTTAGATCGATTGCGCCATATCGCAAAGAAGCCAGAGCTATCAAAGCCAGCACTCCAAACAACCCAAGAGCTTTTTCTGTGGGAAAACGAGGCGTGATTGTCATAGGGCGTTCCGTTGTAGGCGTGGAAGAAGCAACAGGAACACGCCACCGCCAACGACAGAAACCACCACGCCGGCTGGCGCGCGCCCATCAAAGAGAAGGCGAGCAATTGTATCTGCCCAGACCACGAGTGTGGCACCGATCAGGAGAGTAAGCCCAAGCCACATCAGTGTCCGGCTGCGATCTGTCAGGCATATGCGTGCCAAATGGGGAGCCACAAAACCAACAAAGCCGATGGGGCCTGCCACAGCGACGGCGCTGGCGGCCAAGATTACTGAGATAAGCCCAGTTATCACGCGCCAGCGCGCTGCTTTTAGTCCCATGGCGGCGGCCATGTCATCTTCAAATAGGAGTAGGCGCAAAACCGGAGCACTTATGAAGGCGCACAGACCTGCCGCGAGTGCCCAAGGCCAGAACATGACGAACTCAGCCCAGCCGCGGTTTATGAAGCCTCCGATCATCCAGAAATAGAGCGTCTGCATTGAAGCGCGTGCCAAAACCATGACAACGCCGGTTGCGGCAATGAAAAAAACGGATACGGCGACACCTGCGAGGATCAGGCGTCCTGGTCCGTCTGCCTGCCCGGGCTTTCCTGAAATAAGCAACGTTAGAGTGGCGGCCAGAAGCCCCCCGGCAATGCCGCTCAGCATGATGGCCTCCGCCGTTGTCGCCAACCAGGTCAGGGCGAGTGCAACGCCAAAGGCCGCACCGGCTGAGACACCGGTCAATCCAGGGTCGCCAAGCGGGTTGCGGGTGACCACTTGAATGATCGCCCCTGAAAGTGCTAGCGCGGCCCCGACTCCCATTGCGCACAAGACACGCGGCAGGCGCAACGCGCGAACCGCAAATGCTGGGTTGGAGCCATCATCCTGCCAGAGGAAGCGCAACGCTTGACTCATGCTTGTATCATGCGCGCCCCACGCCAGGCTTAGCGCTGCACCCAGTCCCAACAGGCCGAGCAACATTGGGATCAGGACAGCGCCCCGTGTCATTTATTGAACACCACAGGAACGGCGCGGGCCGTTTCTGGCAATTCTGGTGCGTCAAACACATCTGGATAGATCAAATGCCCCGCCTCACGCAGAACCATTTCGCGAGCGATGGGACCGGAGGGTTGAGAGTACTGGTATCCGATGCTGTAGAACGTACCGTTTTTGTAAGCTGTCATACGTTCGTAGGCCGGATTGTATTTTGGCTGACCACCATGAGAAATGAACATGAGGATCACATCGGGATCATGGGCGAGCAGATCCTCAGTTTCTAGAATGGTAAACCCGGTGTCAGGGCTGTCACCTTCGGGCAGTTTTCCCAGCGGGTTAGTCGCACCGGTTGCGGCGATGATGTCTGTGGCCGTCAGTCCATTTTGGTATCCAAAAAGCGTATCTTGATACGACCAGATCAACATCACCTCTCGCGCTTCCTCAGGCGCGCGAGAGGCATAGTCTGCCATCAATGCTGTGAAATCAGCGTTCAGTTTTTCCACGTCTTCAGCTGCACCAAGAGCGTTCCCCAGCGATTGGACGGCCTCCATAGCATCGTTAAGTCGGTAAGAATCGTAGGTCAGGAAAGTGCTGACAGGTTCGATCTGATCAGCATAAGGCGCGTTGTAGGACGTCATACCCACCGTGAGGTGAATGTCAGAACTAGCAAGAAGTTCCAGATTTGGAGATGTAATATCTCCCAGGTCCAAGGCTCCTGACACGGTTTCACCGAGATAGACAGGCATTTGGCCTTCATAGGTTGTCACGCCTGCAACGGGTTGTCCCAGTTTCACCAGAAGATCAGCGGCGGGCACCCAAAGTGCAGCCACGCGATTTGGTTTCTCGGTCAGAGTTACCTCTGCACCGCGACCGTCGGTGACTGTCAATGGGTAATTGTCTGCGAAGGACGGTGACGCAAAGCACAAAATTGCTGGAAAGACGGTTAGGGAGAGACGTGAAAGCATAGTGTGTCCTCAGGGTGTGCGCCAATTGGCGGCTTTGGTTTTGCGATCAATCATTTTGGCGTAGAGGCCGCCCTTGGCTATCAGGCGATCATGGTTGCCGCGTTCGGCAATGCTGCCCTGGTCCAACACCAGGATTTGATCTGCCGCACGAATGGTTGTCAGTTTGTGAGCGACAATGATCAGTGTTTTTTCAGAGACGAGTGCGGCTAAGGCACGTTGAATTGCCAGATCGTTGCTAGGGTCTAGCGCGGCGGTCGCCTCATCCAAGAGGATGATCGGGGCGTCTTTGAGAATGGCACGCGCAATCGAAACACGCTGCTGTTCTCCTCCAGAGAGATGTGCGCCACCTTCACCGACTTCTGTGTCATAGCCTTGGGGCAGGTTCGAAATGAAATCATGAGCTTGTGCTTTGCGGGCTGCTGACTCGATCTGAACTTGTGTTGCGCCTTCACGACCTGCGGCGATGTTGTCTCGGATGGTGCCTCCAAACAGATAGACATCCTGAAACACCATGCTGACCAGATCGCGGTGCTTGTCTGATGGGATGTGGCGCACATCTGCGCCACCGATTGACAGAATGCCTTCGGTGACATCCCAAAACCGTGCGACCAAGTTAAGAATGGTCGATTTTCCAGAGCCGGATGGGCCAACAATGGCTGTCATGCTGCGCGGCGGGGCGGTGAAGCTGATCTCTTTCAGAACGGGGGCGTCTGGCGCATAGGCAAACCCCACCTTTTCTAAGGTGATTGCGCTGTCGCTTGGGTCATGTGTGGGCGTCAAGACTGGTAATGGTTTTGCCAAGAGCACGTCTTCTAGTCGATCCAAAGACGCTTCTGCGATGCGAATACGCTCAACAACCGATACAAGTCCGATCAAAGGCCCGTAGACGGAAAACATCAACACCAGGGCAATGGTCAGATCTGCCTCAGGTGTTGCAGACAAGCGTAAGCCTGCAACAGCGACGAGCAGCGGCATGCCGAGCATAATCACAGCAGCAAAGCTGAGCATGGGCACCACCAAAGTCACAACCATTTGGATGGAGACAGCGCGAAACTTGTCCAAGCCAGCGCGGAAACGGCTTTGGCCTTCTGCAACTTGATTATAGCTGCGGATCACGTCGATGCCCTGCATGTACTCGACCATCACACCACCGGCTTCGGCCTGAACAGTTTGTCTTTGTAGACCAAAGTTGCCAAAGCGATGTCGCAGATAAATTGAGACTGGGATGGCGGTGCAGATGCTGGCGAACATGGCCAGCCCAAGAACCCAGTCACGGGCCCCCATGAAGATCAGCGCCATAAAGGGCAAGGACAGGGCTTGAATAACCTTGGCGAGACCATCCGACAAAAAGCCCTCGATCATTGCAATATCGGCTGTCAGTAGGGTCAGGCTGTCACCTTTGTGCCGTGACAAGTGAAACCCCATTGGCAAGCGGGCCAGATGCGCCAAAAGTTCCAACCGCAGATGCTTGCCGATTTGGAACGAGGCATCCCAGGCGCGCGACACCGACAGGAAGGAAAAGATCAGTTGCCCCGCCAAAGAAATTGCCATCAATGCGGAGATCTGAGCGGCCCATTTTGTTGTCATCTCATCGCCTGAGATCAGTCCGGTCACCACCCAAATCGCAGTAGCATAGGCCAGCCCAAGTGCGAAGGACTGCGCGAAGCGGAAACTGATTGCCAGTGCGAGAGGGCGGCGCAAGTCGCCAGCCAGTTTCCAAACTCTCAGCAGGGTGGAAATTTCTGGTGTTTTGTCAGACATCGTGTCCTCCGGCACTCAGACGCATGGCGTTTGCATCCGTATAGTCGCGCCACATCTGCGCATAGAGTCCCTGACGCGCGAGGAGGGTATCGTGCGTGCCCTGCTCAACGATGCGGCCGTGGTTCAGCACAATGATCTGATCGGCATGAACGATTGTATGAAGTCGATGCGCAATGACGATCAACGTTTTGCCGCGGCTTAGCGTGCTTATTGCGGCTTGAATCTCGGTTTCATTGTCAGGGTCAGTAAAGGCGGTGGCTTCGTCCAATATGACAATTGGCGCGTCTTTCAGCATGGCACGAGCGATGGAGAGGCGCTGGCGCTCCCCCCCCGACAGCAACTGTTTTCCCTGACCGATCACTGTGTCGTATCCCTCAGGCAGAGCAGAAATAAATCCGTCAGCTTGGGCCGCTTGGGCTGCGGTACGTACTTGCGCATCACTGGCGAGCGGATTGCCGAACCGAATGTTTGCAGCAATCGTATCTGTGAAAAGAAACGGGTTTTGGAAGACCATTGACGTGTCGCTCATCAAGCGCGACAGAGCAATGTCTTGGGTGTTTTGGTCGCCAATTTCTATGCGGCCACTGTCTATCTCCAGCAAGCGAGGAACGATGCGCGCCAGTGTGCTTTTGCCTGAGCCGGAAGGGCCCACCAGCGCTGTGGTCTGTCCTTCTTTGGCTTCCATTGCGATTTGGTGGAGCACTTTATGTTCGCCGTAGGATGCTTCTACGTTTTCAAATGTGACGCTATGATTTTTCAGAGGGGTGTCATTGCGGCTGTCAAATTGCGGTTCTTGAGCCAGCAAACGCTGGGCGGTCACGGCGGTGATTGAGATTTGGGCGAAGTGGTGGAAGAGATCGAATAACCGCATCAGAGGTGTCGAGTAATTTGCCCCAAGGATCACAAAGAAGAGCAAGGTGGTCAGGTCGATCTGACCTGCCTGCATCAACCAGACGCCAACCGTTAATATTACGGTAATGTTGGCCAGGATTAGCGCGTAGAACGTGCCCCCCATAGGCACATAGGCGCGCCCCATTGCGCTTTGCATATCTGCAAGTTGAACCACTGTGCGGCTTATGCTTGCCTGACTGTCCAACGTGGCGTTGAACATTTTGACCACTGGCAGCCCTGCCATGAATTCCGCCATTGCTGCGTTCATAGCCAAGCTTGTTTTTTGCACGTCTTCGATCGAGCTGTAAGACTGGCGGATCGCAAGCCCCATGCAGACAAATGCAATTGGTGTCAAAATGACGGAAGCCAAAGCCATGCGCCAATCGACATAGAACAGCCATCCGCTCATTATCAGCCAAGTTATAAAGGCGCTGGAGCCTTCTGGAATGGCATGGGCGATCATCAATTCGAGCTTCTCAGGCTCAGTGATGATGGTTTGTTTGGCTTCACCGCTGGTCATGCCGCCAGCTTTTTCCATCGTAAGGCAAGCCAATTGCCGCGCGAGTTTCATCCGCAGCGCATGAATCAGGTTGAAGGCGATGATATGTGACTGTCGCGTTGCGAGGCCGAAACAAAAATAGGCCGTTGATATGGCAAGCGCCATGACCCCAGCCATGAGCAAAAAAGATGTTGTGGTCTGCTGGCCTTCGGCCAGCAGTGAAACTAAGCGAGATACGGCCCAGATTGGTACCATCTCAGCAAGAACAGAGACCGTTGCCAGCGCAATAGATCCCAACATCCTGGTGCGTTCCGGCCCAAGAGAGCCGGAAACGAGGGAGAGACTGTCAAGAAGTCCTGATCTCGGTGCAGATTCGGTTTGATCCGGAGCCCGCTGTGAGGCGTTGCGCATGTTACCAGACACTCTTGAATGTGAGACCGACGCGGCGTCCGGGAGCTCCAACACCATAGTCAGTACCCCCGAACAGGAAGTAGTTGTCCAGATAGTCGTCATCCAGCAGGTTGGTGGCCCATAGGCTTACTTCCCACCAGTCGCCACGCACGCCGATGGAGGCGTCTACCAGATGGGTGTCTGGCTGGCGGTAAGCCCCAACCGGATCAAAGGTATAGCTGCTGCGATAGGTGTAGGCTCCATTTGCTGTCAGGGTCATGCCGTTTGCCAGCGGACGTTCCCAATCTAGAGACAGGCCTGCAGAGTGTTTTGGAGATAGCGGTACGTCGTTTCCGGAATAATCAACAGTTTGCGTGCTGCCGCTTCCGGCAGAAAAGTACGAATAGACAAAATCGTCATAGCTGGCATCCAGGTAGCCATAGCTCGCACCAAAGGACAGATCCTGTGTTAGATCGGTGCGGAAGGTGACTTCGACACCTTGTGACGTGGCTGAGGATGCGTTCGCTGTGACCCTCTGGAAATCTGAGATGAAAACATTGGCATGCTGATCTTCCCAATCGGTGTGGAAGACGTTCAGCTCAAGCCAGCCCAGATCATTGAACACGGGGGTTTTCAGGCCGACTTCATATGTGGTGGAGGTTTCCGGATCAAAGGTGTTGACGCTGCCATCGGCGTTGAAGAACTGTGAAATGCCACCAGACTTAAACCCTGAAGCTATCCGACCATAAAGCAACCCACCATTGCGCAGGCGATAGTCAATGCTCGCCTCCGGGCTGAAGTTGTTAAAGCTGACATCCGCGTTGCCTTGCATTGGCGGCCCAAAGAAGAATGTACCCGACGGGCTGGCGACAGCGACGTTGCCTTTCTTGTTTTCATAGGTGTAGCGCCCACCGACGGTCAGGCTAAGATCAGCGGTGGCCTGATAGGTGAAATTACCGAAGGCTGCGAATGTGTCACCGCTACGGTTTAGCAAGTTGCGGCTGGTCTGGTCTGCGGAGATGCCTGCCAAGTCATAGAATTGATAGCCATCGTAGTCTTCGTGCATGAAGAAGAGACCCGCATTCCAGCTCAACTCTCCGGCGGAAAGATCGCCTTGATTGTTGGAGCTCAGGCGGAATTCCTGTGTGAACTGACTTTGATCCTGAACTTGACCTTGTTGCAGAGGGAACGCGCCAACGCTTGGGTCATACGGGCCTGCAGTGAAATCGCCATCCAGCAGCATATCTTCTTCAAAGCCGCGATAGGCGCTGATGGAGCTGAAGGTGGCGAAATCGAAGTCATGATCGATCCGCAGCATCGCGCCATACCGCTTGTCATCGCGGTGCGCTGGGTTGTCGAGGTCAGATTTGTGTTCGAGTGCCAGCGGCACAGGGGCCCAGCCCCCGCGGCTATCATTGTCAGTTTTCTCTGCGTCGAGCGTGAATTTCAGCTCTGTACGATCCGTCACCTGGCCCAGCAACGTGAAGCGGCCCGAACTCGCTTTCAGGCCAAGATCATCTTCATCGGTGGCTAGGTTTGTGATGCCATCAGGCTGTTGCGTCAGGCTGAGGAACGTCCGGCTCAACCACCGGCCGTCTTCGGTGAGTGGTGCGTCAAACCCTCCACGCAAGCGGAAGTAACCATCTGATCCAATGGAAACTTCTGTTTCTCCGCCAAAGACGTCGCCGGGTTCGCGGCTCACCAGATTGACCGCGCCTCCGATGGTATTACGCCCGTAAAGCGTGCCTTGGCTACCGCGCACCACTTCAACCCGCTCCAGATCGTCAAGGAATTGTGGTGCCGCATCAGGATTGCCAAGGTAGACATCGTCAGCAAACAACCCGACACCCGCCTCTGATCCAATCCCCTGTACAGACTGTGAGCCAACGCCACGAATGACAAATGAGGTGCCGCTGGCTTCGAAGGCTTGAACATTCGGTGCAAGCTTGGCGATGTCTCTGAGGTTATCAATACCACCAGTGCCCAGTTTATCGTCTGTCGCGACGCTAACAGGAACCGGCGCATCCGCTAGTCGCTCTTCGACGCGGCGTGCGGAGATGACGATCTCGCCGATGTAAGTGAAATCACCGTCATCTAGAGTTTCGGTGGCATCGGCTGCAACGACCTGTTGACTTAACGAATCTTGCGCGAATGTAGGCACTGCGGATGCCAAGAGAAGCAGCGCTGTTGTTTGCCACAGGTGGCGATAAAACGCTGAAGTGTTGGAAAGAGATTTAAAGTGAAGTGTCATTGCGGCACCCATCCCATAGTCGTCTGCGCAACGACCTCAACAAGACGCGAGTGGGCATCAGTCAAGGTCACAGCATTGAGGAAAAGAGCAACGTAAACATGTGGCGCTGCCCGAATGGGAGCTGTTTAGCAGCGGGGCTCATACCTCGCGACAGATGCGGGTTTTGCAAAACAGGATTTGGCTTTTGCGATCCCTCCATTTGTTGATTTTCAAATGCCTGAGCCAATATTGGGCCGACGTTTTGCCTAGTGCCGTCAATTTGGCTGGATGAGGCGGTCTTGCACCGGGCTGTTACCAAAGTAGCGTTTGTAAGCGGTGGAGAAGTTTGCCGGGCTGTTATAGCCCACACGATAAGATATTTCTGAAATCGACAAATGCCCATCGCGTACCAAGACGTGCGCTGATTGCATGCGGGTGCGCAGCACGTAATCAAAAATGGTGGTGCCAAACGCCTTTCTGAACTGACGTTGCAACGTGCTTTCATTGCTCCCGAGCTTTTGGGCCAAAGACACGATGGACGTGAAATCCTCTGGGGCATCATCAATCATCGCCTTTGCTTCATAGGCAATCAATTGGCGCTCGCCGGAATGAATTTCGACCGGGTGATCTTGGGGGGGGAACTGCTCTGCCAGGCTGAACAGGGAGGCCATTATCAGGCTTTCCATGTAGATCACGGCCGTGGTGCCGCGATAAGGATTGTTGAGCAGACGCAACAAGTTATCTCGAATACCCTGTGCTTGTGGCAGTACCTGCATTTGCAGGCCGTTTTGAAAGTGCCGATGCAGTCCACCCAAATGGTTGTTTGGATCATCCTGAGCCGCGCGTTCAAAAAAGTGCGCGCCGATCAGGAAAGACGCCATCCTGATGCGATCCTGCGTTGTGGGCTGATCCAGATATTGGGAGCGCTCGGAGTTGACAATAATCCGCGGGGTTCCGTCGGCTGGTAGGCTGACATCAAGGCCATCAATACGAGTGTGCCACGCGCCGCTGAACAACGCACCGACCCACAAAGATGATGGCAGCGTTCCGCGGGTTTGAAACAGGGTGTCGAATACCATGTCACAAGAGAAAAAGTGAATATCTTTCGCCACTTCAAGGGAGGTGTATTGCCCAGTGAGCACGGCATTCGGCGGGCCAGGCAGTGCTTTGCTCTGGCCCTTGATAACACGTGAATTGGGGGCGGCGGCTGCGAGGGCTTCGGCCAATCGGATGACAGTTGGTTTATCCAAACCAATCTGAAAATCTTTGAAGTTCTCGGATATGCCCACGACGTTTCCCCAAGTTTGAAATGGTTTGTGTGCGTGGGCGATTGCCTGCGTCATCAATCTGCTTGACGGTGCGGACCATATCCCAAGCGAAACGTTGCATCAAGGATCTGGCCGGGCGATGTGTGTTGAGGGCTTTGTCAGGTTGGCGAAGCGAAAGGAACGTTGCTCCCATGACACAGGAGAAGATGAGCCCGCCGTGTGCGCGGATGATCGAGGACGTGCGTATTCGCGGGATGGCGGAGACATCGCAGAAGGCGCATATCAGGGCGCTGAGGGAGTTCACGGCGTTTTGGGGCCGTTCATCTGACTCTGCAACGCCGGACGAGCTGCGCGCGTATCAGCTTCACATGCCCGACAGAGAGGTTACGCCGTCAGTCTATAACTCTCGGATCACGGCGCTTCGGTTCCTTTTCGGCATGACCTGTAAGCGCGAGGACATGAAGAAGTTCATGCCGTTCCGCACCGAGCCTCGGAAGCTACCGATTGTGCTGAGCTTCGAAGAGGTCTCGGCCATTTTGTCCGCAGCCCCGGGACCGGATCTCAAGTACCGGGCGGCGCTCGGCATTGGGTACGGCGCGGGGGTGCGGGCGTCTGAGGCAACAAACCTCAAGGTGCGGGATATCGACAGTGATCGAATGCTGATTCATGTCGAGCGCTGCAAGGGCGGCAAAGATTGCGATGTCATGTTGTCGCCATCCTTGCTGGAGCTTTTGCGGGACTACTGGCGCGATCCGAGCGTTGAACATGGCCATAGCTTTCCGGGCGCCGCCCAAAGGCTGCATTCATCATACGGATCGCGGATCGCAATATTGTTCACACGACTATCAGAAGTTTCTGCGCCAGCATTGCTTCAAGGTGTCGATGAGTGGCAAGGGCAATTGCTACGACAATGCTGCCGTTGAAACGTTCTTCAAAACCATCAAGGCCAAGCTGATTTGGCGCAGGTCATGGAAAACGCGGAGACGAGCTGAAGTGGCGATCTTTGAATACATCAATGGCTTCTACAATCCGCGTCGACGGCACTCGGCATTGGGCTGGAAACCCGTCCACTGAAAAAGCTTCTTGGCCTTTGAAGCTCAAGCCGCATAAACGAGCACTTGGGGCAGAATAGAAACGGCATAGGGCCAACACCCATTCGACACACCAGTGGATTTCGTTCCTCTCGCTCCGAAACATCGCTTACACGCTCGCCAAATTTCCGCTTGAAGACTGGCCAAATTCGGACGTTTGATGCAAACAACAGTCAGTATTGGCCACCAGCTGCGCACAATACGCCAGCCTCAAGATGCCTTTTGCGGCCTTATATTGGGAACCAGGTCTTTATGGCAGATATTGATCCAGCCGACGTCATCCCCAATCACTGGGTGCGGTCTATTCTAGACCTGCCGCACTTACAGGACTATCGACAAGATGCTCTGGCCGCGGCAAGGCTGCGCGAAGATCATTTGACCGAAAGCGGCGAACCCATTCCGCGGGGATCAGAAGCCGCAATTCTAAAGATCTTGGCAGAGCGTCTCGGCACCCCTTGGGCGGGCGCTGAATTGGGTATGGCGATTGATCCACGCAACACCTCATTGCTGACCTATATTCTGTTTAATTCAAACACGTTGTTGCAAGCAATCCACCATGTACAGCACTTCACCCCGGTTACGCGCCCCAAAGCGCGTATCGAACTGCGCCAGACGACGGACCATATTGATCTCATCATCGATGGCGTTGGCGCAACGCTTCTGCTCGAAACTCATCTGGTTGAATTTGCGCTGGCTGCGATGCTGGGTGCGTTTCGCGCCGCAACACACAAAGCAGATCTGGTGACAAAGATCGGCTTGGCCAATCCGCGTCGCTCAGGTCAGGCCGAACTGTCGAAAATCTATGCCTGCCCGGTAACTCTTGGCGCAAAAGAAAACTACATACGTTTCCCAAGCTCGGTTTTGGAAACGCCCATTCGCGGCGCGGATGCACAACTGCTCAGGCACCTGACGAGTTATGGCGAGGTATTGCTCAGCCAAAATGTAGAGGCCCCTCCCACGCTCACGGAATTGATAGAACGTCACCTCCTGCACGGCATGGCGGTCGAGCGGCCTAAGCTCTCTGACCTTGCGCGCAAACTGGGAATGTCTGAACGGACCCTCAACCGGCGTCTGCAAACGGAGGGCCAGAGTTTTAGAAATCTGGTGTCAGAGACACAGATCAAACTGGCGCGCGCATTCCTGAGTGATCCGAACCTCTCATTGGCCGAAATCGCACATATGAGCGGGTTCTCAGATCAAAGCAGTTTTACACAATCTTATCGGCGCAGAACAGGTAATACTCCGAAACAAGACAGAGTTTTGCTCATCAAAAGCAAAGACTTGCGATAATCCGCTGATGGCGTAAATCTTAAAAAGATTGGCAGAACAGAAACAATCAATCCGTGTTTCAGTTTGTTTCTTGCGCGACCTTAAATCGTCGCAAATACACTCAGGAACAAGGACACGTAATCTATGTCAAACGGAACCTTCGACGACTTCTTATCTGCGTTACTGGCGTTTGAGTCTGGTTGGGACAGAGATCGATATGAAACCGGCGTCATTCAGGACTGGCAGCTAGACAGCTGGGCCGGAGGTCCAGTCACAGATTTCTTCCCAGACTATACCAGCTGGGGCGATCTAAGCGACGGTGAATGGGAAGCCATGGCCTATCGCTCTACCAACTCTCTCGGCTTTGTCGGGTTTCAGTTCGGCGAAGCTCTGTTGATTGATCTGGGCTATTACGACGATGATCAATTCTACGGAAACGGCGCATCAACCAACACATGGGATGGAGATTGGACCGGCAAGAACGGGGTAACCTCGCTGGAAGACTTCATGACCAAAGACGCGCAAACTGTCGCCATTCAGGAGGCCTTTGGCCTTAACCTGCAAATCATCCAGAATGGGCTGGAAAACGCAGGACAAAGCTTGGACGATTTTATCGGTCAGACGACAACATACACCGATGGAAGCGGCAGCACAGTCACGGTGGAACTAACCCTGACTGGGATCCTGGCAGCGGCACATTTGCGCGGGGCCTACGGCACACTCAATCTGCTGCAAAGCGGTGCTGTGTCCACAGATGAATACGGTACATCTATTCTGCAATACATCGACCAATTCGGTGGATATGACGCGGCATCCGTCGAAGACATGATCGCTTTCTTTGAAGATCGCAAAACAGGTGACGAAGGGCTCGGCTCTCCAGGCGGATCCCCTGGTAATGACACCGGATCAGGCGGCGACGGTGGCGATAGCGCCGCGACCGGCACAGGCACAGCCGGCGTGGACAAAAACAGCGCCGATGTTGTGCTCACCTGGTCTTACGGTGCGGATACGCAGATCTCAGATTTTGATCCTGCGACAGGCACGATCTTTGTGGATTGGATTTCCGCTGCCGATCTAGAGATCACAGAGACGAACGGCTCCGTCGTTTTCTCTGTGCCGTCAAACCTACAGTCGCTCACCCTTGTTGGGGTGACTTTGTCTGAACTGACGCGAGCCAATTTCACCATTCTGGATGCCACAGCGGCCACTGAAATCCTGAGCATGGTGGGGGGCAGCGATGGCAACTCAAATGATGGCTCAACGGACGGAGTAGACGACAACGACAACAGTGGCGGATCAGACAACTCTTCGGGCGATGGGTCTGATGGCTCAAGTGATGGGGCGGGCAATGGCGATGGCGATGGCGATGGCGATGGCGATGGTGGCAGCTCTGGCCAAGAAGGCAATGGTGATGGTCCCCAAACTCCGACGCCCAGCGGATCAGGCGCCGATTTCGACAATCCAGAAATCACCAAATCCAGTGCCGACGTGGTTGTCACATGGGCTTATGGCTCCAACCTGATCGTCAGCGATTTTGATCCTCAAAGCGACACACTCTTCTTCGACTGGATCGGTGCAGATGCGCTGGACGTGACTGAGGAAAGCGGCTCTGTGGTGATCTCTGTTCCGTCAAATAACCAAACACTGACCCTTCAAGGCGTCACGCTCAGCATGCTGAATGCAGCCAACATCCATGCACTTGACGCCACCGCACGCGATGAATTGGCGTCACTCATCGGCGGAGGTGACACTGGGCAAGACGATGCCCACGGTGGCAGCGGCCATGGCGATGGGACAGGTGACAGCGACGGAGGCGACGGTGGTCACAGCGGTCACACACATATGCACGTTACCATCGGCTATGACACTCCGGCGCAGGTTATCGACGGTTTCATGCCGCGTATGGGAGATGTGATCGAGATATCAGCGAATGTCGCGGCGGCAGATTTTGAAATCTTCGAGGAATCCGGTGACGCGTTGGGACAAACCGTGCGCGTGGCCATCACCCAAGGAGGTATCACAACGCAAACCGTGCTGACCGGGTTCGGTCTTGAAGATCTCACCATCGCCAATTTCTCAGCTGACAATCAAACAGTCCTCAATGAAATTGCCAGCGTGCTTGGCACAGATATTTCGACACCGGAGGGCACAGAAGGCTACACGCTGAGTTATGACGCGGATGGCTCAAATCCTGCTGAAGTCACAGGCAGCACTGATGCAGGCGGGCGCGTTTTCCGTGCTGATAGCAACGCCGACGATATCACCGACTTTGCCCCCTCCGTAGATCAACTCGATTTTGGCGGCACTTCGGTACATGGGATGATTGTGACCAAATCTCTTGCTGGCGAAATCGTCATCGACAGCCCATGGTCCGATGCCGCGCAAATTGTGCAAGGCGTGACGTATCAGGACGTGTCCATCGACAGCTTCGGTATCGTTGGCAACGAACACTTCCGTCAGGACATGGGAGGTGTGATCTCTTGGGAGCAAAACGTGGGCCCACGCGAAGCGGACACAATCTACATTCGCAGCCATGAATATGGTCGTGCAGAAACCATCGAAAATTTCGATCCCGCATCCATGAAGATTAGCTTTCTCTACTTTGGCACACGTGAGCGGCTCAGCGTAGAGGACAGCGACGCTGGTTTGGTTATCTCGTCCCTGCCCAGTGGTCAGAGTTTTACCTTTACCGGTGTAAGCAAAGCAGACCTGATTCCGGGGCTGGTAGAGTTTCACTTCGATCAGGTGATGGAAGACAATCTGGAGACACCATTTGGTTTTGATCAGAATGATGTGACGCTGGTCGATCGTACGGTTCTGTTGACCCCAGCAGCGCCAGCCGGTGCCACAACCGATGGCTACCAAACGCGCGATGGCGATATGACCGGGAGCAGCAACAATCAGGGGAGCACGGACACAGATGGATCTGGTGACAACACCACTCCAGACAGCGGTTCCGACACGGGGTCTTCTGGAACATCCACTGGCTCTGACACAGTTCTAGGCTCCGGTGCTGACACCATCGAAATCGATTGGAACTGGGGGACAAGAACCACGATAGAAGGCTTTGACCCTTCCGAAGACATGTTCGATTTTAATTCTCTAAACGACGATCAGATCGCAATTAGAGAGGTAGATGGTGCATTGGAAATCGAAGTTTTAAACAACGGTGGAAACATCACAACGCTCAGTGGATTGCAGGCCGAAGACCTGACACGCGACAATTTTGCGGCGAGTCCAAACAACCCAATATTGGATGACGCAAGCGAGTTGATGGTGCAACTGAGCGCTCTCGGTTTCGATACACTCGCCTAAATCAAAGTTGAAAGGAGCGGGGTCCGCTCCTTTCATCGCTTTGAGGATCCAAGACAATATGACCGGCGGTGTTGCTTGGGTGATTTTCCATAGCTTCTGAAATGCCAGCGCCAACGAAGACATTGTCGATCACGTGCAAGCGCCGCCGGTTTACCTCAGATCATCGTGCTTAGGGTGTGGCTTTGTGTTCGCTTCAATCGGAGTCTGCGAGAAGTTTGAAAGATGCTGTCGCAGCGCGGGATCGATGTTCTAAGCAAACTTGGGCAAGGCAGCACGATCACTGCGCAGCCCGTGCCTTTCAACGTGTTCGCACTGGTTTCTCCGTTTCTACCCACGGCGCACCAAAGCCAGTGTTTCACGCCGCGGATCACCCTAACCACCTCATCCAAGTGCCATTTAACTGTGGGCTGTGAGCGTGTCGCCTTGATGCAATTCGCAATCTGGTCAACAGCCTGGCGATACATGTTGCGTATCTATCTCCCGTTAACCGCTGCGCCTAGAGCAGGAAAACGCACAATGCGATAGGTGCCAATCGAGGCGTCCTCGCCGCCATTCAGCACTGGAGAGCGGTGCAGCTCGTTTATGGTGGCATAAACGTAGCCATCCACTCCCATTGAGAATCCGTCAGGCCAGGGCAGATCTTCGTCGGACTGAAACAGCACTTCATAAGTGCCATCGGGCTTGGTCACGCCAATGGCGTTGTCGGTCATTGCAGTGATGTAAACATTCCCGGCGGCGTCAACGGTTGAGCCATCCGAGATCACCTTGTCGCCATAGCGCTGAACGCGCGCCTCGAGATCAGGATCGCTGAGTGTTTCGTTCAGCAGGTCTGTCGTCCGAATGCGATACATCGCGCTCCCCGTCATGGGGGCGAAATACACCCACGTGTTTGTTGGATCCACAGAGATTGGGTTGATG
The DNA here is from genome assembly GCF_027947445.1 of Shimia sp. MMG029. Classification (NCBI taxonomy): domain Bacteria; kingdom Pseudomonadati; phylum Pseudomonadota; class Alphaproteobacteria; order Rhodobacterales; family Roseobacteraceae; genus Shimia; species Shimia sp. MMG029. The sequence continues at coordinate 17,835 of NZ_JAQJIM010000010.1, forward strand.
CCGATCTTGGCGGGATTGCCGCCCAATAGAACTTCTTTGCCGTCGATGATCATCGGTGTGTCTTCGGCTTTGGTAAACTTGCTACCTTCCAGAACACGCCGAGCGCGACCTGTTCTGAGATCAATTACGATGATCGCGGACTCCACATGGTTTGCTGTATCTGAGATGTAGATCGCCTCATGTTCGCGATCCACAGCGAGGTCATTGAGGAAAGAGAACGGACGCGCAGCAGGCTGACCTACATAGTAGATCGCATGCAGTTCTTCTGTATTTGTGTTCCAGCCAACAACCCGGCCGGTTTGACCTTCGCCTTGGCCGTCGAGCATCCACAAAATCCCCTCACGATCGGCGCGCAAGCCCAAGACACCACGCAAACCATCGCCGTCATCGGTGGGCGCGCGCGCCCAGTCCTCAGTGGGGTAAGCTTTGGTTGATCCATCAGGCATCACCTCTACAACACGCAGTTCGGGCCCATAAAATTCGTGAACTGACATGAACATCCGACCATCTGGCCCAATTGCCAAATTGCCCGGAGGGGTGTGTTTGGGAAACTCCAGATAGGTCTCGAGATTTTCTGCGACGACAGGTGTGGCAAGAACTGCCATCATACTGGCTGCGCCCAACAAATGTTTCATGATTTCTCCTCCATTGCCTGGCTATGGAGTAAATCAATCGAGCCTGTTATATGAATGGGGCAAAACGCGAAACCATCATTTAAGAATTTCGAATGTATTCCATCGAAGATCTGAGAACATTCGTGGCTATTGCAGAAGCACAGGGGGTTACAGCCGGTGCAATGCGCGTGGCGGTATCCCCGGCCACCGCAAGCCACAGATTGTCAAAGCTGGAACGTGCGCTCAAGCTGACATTGTTCCATCGCAACAGCCGTACGATGAAGCTGACTGATGAAGGACAGGTTTTCTTTGATCGCACCCGGTCAATATTGGCAGATTTGGCACAAGCTGAGCGCGACGCTGGAAGCCGTTCTGCACAACTGACAGGTCACCTGCGGGTGACGATGTCCCCTTGGATTTTGTCTCGCTTTGTTTTGCCAGCGCTTCCAGGGTTGCAACGCGAGCACCCGAAAGTGACGTTTGAGTTTCTTGCCGTCGATCGCTTTGTTTCATTGTCTGCAGAAGGTATGGACTGTGCCATTCGTGTCGGCCAACTGACTGACAGCGCATTGGTCGCGAAAAAGCTATCGGACAATGATCGCATCATCTGCGCAGCACCATCGTTTCTGACGCGACACAGCACTCCTAAGAACACTTCCGAGATAGTCGATCTGCCGTGGGCATGTTTACCCTGGCAGACCCGGATTGCATTTTCGGATGCAAAGAAGCGCCGTCGGGACGCAACTGTGCGCGCGAGTGTCTTGGTATCAAACTCAGACACGTTAACCGATGCTGTCGTTGGGGGGATCGGATTGGCGGTAAAATCTCGTTTGGCGATAAAAGATGAGTTGGCTGACGGTCGCTTGGTAGAGGTGGCGCCGGGTTCTCTTTGGAGGCCAGATGCGCCGATATGGTTTGTTTATCCACCAGAGGCCAGATCCGCTAAGAAAACCGAGCTATTTGGGGACTTTGTGACAAGTCTATTTCAGTAAGTGCGCCAGTCGAAGCTCGTCTGAGGCCGAAATCGTTCGCCGCTGGGTTTAGAAACGGTGATAGCGCCGGAATTCGAACCATGTCCGAAATGCTCATTGGTATTGTGCTCAGGCTGCATTGACGAGCAAGGTGTCCCGTTTGTGCGGCTCGCGTTTTACTGCTGCGCTTTTGAGGTGCGCAAAGAGGTCTTTTTTGGATATGAGCTGTCGCGCTCTGGGGCCGTAGCTGCGCTCAACAGGGTGGTCGCAGAGCGCTGGGATTGCGCATTGAAGTTCTGCCAAGCTTTGCGCCGACAGCATTGCTCTGGCCAGCGGGCCGGGATAGAAGCTCTCACTTAGCGCACCATTGCTGTAGACCACTTCCTGCTGTGCGAACAGCATGTGGTAGTAGGTCTCTTTGCGGCGCCCTTGGGCGACGCGGGCTGGCCCCTTTGCCAAGGCGAGATGACGCGCACGCACGAACACTTCGCTTGCCTTGCCGTTTGTGCCCTTCATCACCAAGCAGTGTTGCGGTGAAACAAAAAGCGGGCTGTGATTGCCGATATAGCCCGCGGGCAGTCGAATGGGGCGCAGGTTGGGATGGCGCGCCAGTTGCGTGGCATCCAGATGCGTCGAACCAATCCATTTGATAGGCTGCGCGCCATGGTCCCTTGTCATGACCAGATCCCCCACGCGCAGTGTTTCAATTGGCACCTCTCCGCGCAGTGTTCTAATGCGGGTGCCTTTGGCGAAACATGGAATGCCAATAGAGATTTTTTCGGCAACACTATCCACTTGCGAGGGGGCAACGCCGCGCAGGATCACCGTTTCGCCGTTGGCAAATGTGAGCTTGGCATTGCCATTGCCGTCGTCTGTGACTGTAACGCTTTTGGCTTTTATTGGCCCCCCGAGCTGATCTGACATCTGCGAGACGTCAAGTTGATCATTGGTGAGGCCATCGCCGTCGTCATCGACGGTGTCAAAATCAACAATCACATCATGGCCAGAACCATCCTGAAGGACGAAAGTGTCCGATCCTGAGCCACCGCTGAGTGTGTCGTTACCAACGCCTCCCGTCAGCGTGTCGCTCCCAACGCCCCCTGTCAGCTTATCGTTACCGCCGCGTCCGTCGAGCTTGTCATTCCCGTCGCCATTCGCACCGCCCCCGTGCAAGCTATTGTCTGCGCTGTCGCCGGCGATTGTATCATTGCCAAAAGTGCCGCTGACATTCTCGATGCCGTCGAGTGTGCCATGTCCGCCTGTCTTGAGTGTGTAGCTGCCCGCCTGCAGATCAAAATTTGTCGCGGAGCTGGGCCCTAGGTTTTGCAGGCTAAAGGTGTCATTGCCTGTTCCACCATCGATGCTTTCACCGATGCCAAAACCGCCATAGATGACATCATCTCCTGCGCCGGCGTCAACAGTGTCAGCGTTAAAGGCCCGATCTCCTCCGGCTTCAAATCCTGCGTTGCCATCGAAGGTGTTGATGATGTCGTTGCCATCGCCGCCGTTTAGGGTGTCCCGGCCGTCGCCGCCAATGAGGAGGTCTGCACCCCCACCGCCGTCTATGTGATCGTCGCCGGTACCACCATCCAGCGTGTCATTCCCGGGCGCGGCGTCTACAGACACACTCAGATTATCGATTGCCAGATCTACAGCATCAATTATGCCAACCGAAGCGTCATGAAGTGTTATCTTGTAGTCGACGCCGGCGGACACGAAGCTGAAGCTGTGCGCGCCTGTCGATAGCGTCATCTCGTCGATGATCGTGGTGTTCTCGTCAGAAACATTTAGGCGAATAAAAAGGTGACCGAAGTCCGATTCGCCGATGTCGTATTTTTCGAAACTGATTGTGACTGTTTCTCCCGCTGGGATGCCTGAAATGGTTTGAAACACCTTGCCGCCGTTAAAGCTGCCATTGGTGTTAAAGAGAAGCTGACCATCCACGATTTTGACTTGCGACGAGTCAGATTCGCTGACTTGCCAGCTAGCGGGGTTGTCTGCCGCAGTTGTATTGGAGAAGGTGCCATTTTGAATGTATTCGACGGGGCCGTCTCCTACCAGTTTGTCGTTGCCGGCTCCGCCTTCTATCACATCGTGGCCCGCGCTGCCTACAAGTGTATCTGCGCCTGAACCGCCGAGAACGGAGTCATCTCCTGCGCCAGACTGGATAGAGTCGTCGCCGCCATCACCGTAGACAGTGTCTGCGCCATCGCCAGACAAAACAGTGTCTGCGCCTTCTCCTGCCTGGACCACATCTTGATCGTCAAGAAAAGTGCTGGTTGCGCTGTCAGTTTGATCCCCATGGGCGTCGACATATGACGTGTCGATGTGGTCAGAACCTGCTGTCCCATCTATAGCGTGAGGAGGACCATATTGAACCGATGCATGCGTGATTTCATGCACCATGCTGAAGAAGTTGCTCACCGCATAGATGTTTCCGTCGCTGCCGATATGGTAGTCGACCAAAGCTGACTGATTGGTGATCTCGCTATCACCCGCGTTGATGATAAAATTCCAGTTTACGGTGCCGTCGCCGCCGTGAATGATCCCGATGGAGTCAAAGTCGGCCAATGTCGTGGAAACCTGGTTCCCTGTCGCAAGCACACCTTTGTCATTCAGGGAAACGAGTAGGCCTCGTGTCATGCGCGTTACCTCTAAGTCCTTCGTCTAGAGAGTGCGTAAGGAGCATGGGTAAACAATCAATTGGTTCGCCATCAGGTTGTGCGTTTCTTTGGGAAAAATTTTTCTAAAAACGCGCCTATCTCATTTGGTGCGACAGTGGATCTCACCAAGCTGACAAGAAGGATCCGTGAAAGGTGGTTAGCGCGTTGGCTGTGACGTCATTTAGATGACGAAATAGTGCTAAGGGAGGAACCGTTCTCCGCAGCAGCCTTTGACGAAATACTGAAACACTACAAGCTGAAACTCTCGCTTGAAAGGATTGGATGAGCAGCCGCGCTCTGCGTGAGCCTGTTACGAACACAGTGCCAGTCGAAGCCAATGTCAATTTTTACGCCACTCTTGAAACCGCGGACACCACCGCGTACCGAAGTTAAATCAGACGCTGGCAAGTCTTGGAGCGGGAAACTGGTGTGGCTAAGCGACTAAGGTGCTCTGGAAAAATTTGCTCAAGCCAGTGCACTTTTTAGCCCGCTCATAGCGCTAACTCACCTATCTCGAAATCGGCAGTTTGGACATGAGATAAAGTAATGCGCCTTGCGTCTGTCTTACTATGAAGGGTCAAAGCGAGTAAGGTGACAAAGTCATTGATCACCTTCGAGGCGTATCGGGCTTTGGCGTGATACGCCAAACGTAGCGACAAAATCTTGGGCCAAAAAATGCTGCGGGGAGTGGCGGTTCTGCGTGCCGGGGCGCTCAACAATCGTATACCCAGCAGGCCCAAGCTGAACAAAACGATCAGCGTTCCACCAAAAATTTGCAATGCTGGAAAGGCAGATGCGATGGTGGTGACGGAGCCTGAGGCTCGCAACGTGAGCCTCCTGATCGAAATGCTCGATAATGCCACGAGATGAGTGCGGCTGTGCCCAGTCCCATTACCACCACAGCCAATGCTCCGGCGAATTTGAAGTCCATTTGCCAAGCAATCACAAGCAGGAAAATTGCTCTGGCAATCTCTTTCACAGCAGAATGCGCAATCAGTCGTAGGCTGCGGTGACGATTACTTCAACCTTCAGTTCCGGGCGGGCCAGCTTGGCTTCGCCGCAGGCGCGGGTAGGGGCGTGACCCTCTGGCACCCAGGCGTCCCAGACAGCGTTCATCTCGGCAAAATCTGACATGTCTGCAACCCAGACGATGGCTTGTAGAATCTGCGCACGAGAGGATCCCGCTTCTTTCAAAAGCGTATCGACCCGGCGCAGGCATTCGGCGGTTTGCTCCGCCACGCTGTCGTTGGCATTGCCGACCTGACCGCACAGATAGACGGTGCCGTTATGCTTGACGATCTTACTCATCCGTTGGCCGGTATGCAGGCGTTCGATCATGATGTTGTCCTTTTAAGTTTCTTGGCTGTTGGCGTCATACGCTGCCAACTCTCCCAATGTTACGGGTTTGAGGGGCGCGCGAATACGTAACGCGCCAGTGTCATCCTGGCTTTGTCCGGTTTCCTGAGCCAAAAGCTCCGTTACGGTCAAACCACAAAACCGCCCCTGACAAGGACCCATCCCTGCGCGGCCAAAGGCCTTGGCCTGATTTGGCCCTTTGCAGCCCAGCTTGGCAAAGCGGCGGATGTCTCCGGCGGTAACTTCTTCGCAGCGACAAATGAGTGTGCTGTCCGCTGGTGACAGGCTTTGTGCCGCAGGTGGATAGGCGCGGTCCAGAAACGGGCGTGCGTGCAGCTCGTGTTGCCGCTTCCGCTGCAGCGGTGCCACACCTGCCTGTTGCGTTTGCGGTGTGATTAAACCCAACCGGGATGCGGCGCCAAAAGCGGCAATCTCACCGGAGAGCGCCGCCACTTTCGCGCCCCCAATGCCGGCGCCATCTCCGGCGATGCTGATATTTGGCTCTGAAGAGAGACAAAGCCCATCAACCTGCGGCACAAAACAGCGCTGTGATTGGTCGTAGGCATGTTCTAATCTCAGGGCGCGACTGATCTGTGTATTGGGCACCACGCCATGATGTAGCAGGGCGGTTTTAGTCGTGATCTCATGGGGTTTGCCGCGAGACGTAAACCGTACAGACGTCAAGGCATCCGCGCCTTCAAGTGTTATCTCGCGCGCGGCGGTATAGCGGGGGATGCCTGCTGCCATGATTTTCGTCAAAAGGCCTGCGCCCTTTGCCAGATAGCGCCAGCCGCGCAGCGCGCCCGGCAAATCATGGCGGGCGGCCCACATGTCACTGCGGCTTTGGGTTTCGACCATGGCGCGTGGCTTGCGTCCGGCTGCGATCATCTGGGCTGCCAGCAGATAGAGCAGAGGGCCCGAGCCGATCAGCACCGGGTCGCGTGCCACAAGAGCACCGGATTTCAACAAGATTTGTGCGGCGCCGGCGGTCATCACGCCCGGGAGAGTCCAGCCGGGCAGCGGCATAGGGCGTTCGGTTGCGCCTGTAGCCAGTATCAGATGCCTTGCACGGATCTGTGCGGGCTGGCAACCTTTTGAATAGGTCACAAGCCCATCACTGCTCACATCCCAGACAGTCGCGCCAGCGCAGTGGACGGCGCCACTTTTCCGCAAGGCTTGCGTTAGGCTGCGTCCGTGGCTGTAGTCTGGGCCGAGAATACGGTGTTGCGTTGCGCTGGCATGATCTACATTGCGATAGATCTGACCGCCAGGGCTGGGCTGTTCGTCCAACACCACAACCGACGCCCCCAGCTGCGTGGCCCGCGCGGCTGCAGCCATTCCGGCGGGGCCCGCCCCCAGAATGGCAATGTCAAATGCGACCGTCATGCTTTGTCCTCGTTTTCTGTCAGACGGGGTTGCACGCGGCAAACCTGCAAACCCTCCTCAATCGGTGTCATACAGGCCTGAACCGTGACGCCGTTGATCGAGACAAGGCAATCATAGCACGCCCCCATCAGACAAAAGGGTCCCCGCGCCGCGCCAGAAACAGGTGTTTCGCGAAAGGCCGTGATGCCTGCACCCAACAGGGCCGACGCCACAGTGGCACCGCGCGGCGCAGAAAGCCTGCGGTCTTCGAAGTGGAATTGCACTTGATCTGTGCTCTCTGGCTCAAGGGGATCAAACATTGAACCTGCTTTCACTGAACAAAGAAAGATCGGGCGCAGTATTGCGATCCTGAATCCAGTCCGGCAACAGCCCTGCGTGCGCTGCAGCGAGCGTGATGCCACTGTGACAGGTCACAAAATGCGCGCCTGCGTATTTGGCGGAACGTTGGTAGATAGGCAGCCCATCTGGCGACATAACCCTTAAAGCGGCCCAGCTGCGTACCAATTGCACATGCTCCAGCATTGGAAAAACATCTATCGCGTAGCGCGCCAATTCCTGCAGGGTGGGCAGGTCGGTGGTGTCTGCACCGGTCTCTGCCTTTGAGGCCCCGATTTGAACACCTCCCTCGTTCACCTGCCGGATCCGGCCAGACGGGTATTTCAGGAAGAAAGGCAGCTTCTCTGTGATCAGAACCTGCCCTTGTTGTGGGCGTACAGGGGCTTCAAACCCCAAATCTGCGCCATAATCCGCAGAGCCGAGGCCGGCCGCGAGCACCAAAGCGTCCCCTTCAATGCGTTCCCCGGTCTCGAGTGTGACTGTGTAAGCTCGATCAGCTCCCGCGATTTCCGTGACTTTAGCCCCTGTCTGTAGCCGCCCGCCCATTTGTTGCACCGCTGCTGACAAGGCGCGCAGCAGTAGCAAAGGGTTCACATGCCCGTCCATGGGGGAGTGAATGCCGCCGACTACTTTGGGGCCGATTTCTGGCACAAGCTGCTTGAGGCGGCTGTGTTCCAGTACTTCGAAGGGATAGTCGCCCTTGAAGTGGTCGCGCAAACCTTGCAGATCAGCGGCGTCCTGCTGCAACTCATCTGCATTGGTGAAATACTCCACCCCACCGATTTGGCTGAAGGAGATATCAATGCCCGTGACCTCTTTGAGATCCTGCGCAAATCCCTGCCACAGTTTGGCGGAGCTGCGCGACCATGCGGCGTAGTGCGGGGCCTTGGCGCCTTTGCCCTGGATCCAGACCAATCCAAAGTTCCCGCGCGAGGCCCGCGCATCCGTGTCGCTGCCATCAATGACAATGACACGGGCGCCCTGTTTCAGTAGCCCATAGGCAACCGACATTCCAACAACGCCGCCGCCAATCACTAGCGTTGTCATGGTTTATCCTTTGCCCACAAAGATTTTGTCGAGCCCATAGAGGCGATCCAGAACCAGCATCAGCAGGAAGGTCAGCACGATCAGCACGGTGGAGACCGAGGCAATCAGCGGGTCAATCGTCTGCGCGATGTGGTGATACATACGCACCGGCAGGGTTTGCGTCGCGGGAGAGGCTACAAAGACGCTCATGGTGAGTTCGTCAAAACTGGTGATAAAGGACAGGATCCAGCCGCCTGCCACGCCGGGCAGGATCAACGGCAGAGTGATGCGCCGAAACACCGTGAACTTTGACGCACCCAGTGTCATTGCCGCCTGCTCGGCGTCCTGCGGCAAGCCGGTGGCCGAAGCCAGTGCCAGCCGCAGCGCATAGGGCATGACCAGGACCACATGAGCCGCGGTCAGTCCGGCAAAGCTACCGCCCATACCGATCTTTGAGTAAAACTGCAGAAAGGCCACGCCCAGCACCAGATGCGGGATCATCAGCGGTGAAAGTAGAAAGGCCGAAATCGCGTCACGACCCGGAAATTTGCGCCGAGCAATGGCCAGCGCTGCGGGCACGGCCATGGCAACTGCAATGCTGGCTGACAACAGACCCAACCAGACAGAGACCCAAAAGGCCGAAATGAAGTCGGGGTTGTCAAGGATTGCATAGAACCAGCGCAGCGACAGACCGTCAGTGGGCAGGGACAGGTAGCCTTTGTCGGTGAAAGACACGGCAATCACCATCAACAGGGGGGCCATGATGAACGCGACAAACAGCGCGTGAAAGATCAGGGCAATAGGGCCAAGACGTTGCATGTCGTGTGCTCCTCACTCAAAGACCTTGGCGAAACGGCGTTCCACCAATTTGTTATAGCTGACGATGATCACCACATTTGCCACCAGCAACAGTACCGCAATGGTGGCGCCCAAAGGCCAGTTCAAAGTGCTGAGGTATTCGTCATAGGCTGCTGTGGCCACAACTTTCATCCGGCGGCCACCGATGATGGCTGGTGTGGCAAAAGCGCTGGCGGTCAGGGCGAAAACAATGATCGACCCAGACAGAATACCGGGCATGGCCTGCGGCAGGGTGATCCGACGCAGCACGGTCAACTTAGAGGCCCCAAGGGTCCAAGCCGCGTCCTCAGATTGCGGATCAATCTTTTGCAGCGATGCCCAGACAGAAATCACCATGAATGGCACCAGAACATGTACCAGCGCGATGGTCATGCCGGTGAAGGTGAACATCAGGCTGACAGGCTCATCGCTGAAGCCCAGCCCTTGGGCCACCATGGTTAGAATACCATTGCCGCCAAAGAACAGCGCCCAGCCCAGCGTGCGTACAACGACTGAGATCAGCAGTGGTCCCAGCACCACGAGCAGGAATATGGATTTCCATGGATTTTGCAGGCGTGACAGAACATAGGCTTCTGGTGCACCGATCAGAACACAGATCACTGTGACCAGGGCAGCCAATCCAAAGGTGCGCAGGAAGATCTTGTGAAAGTAGCTGTCGCCCAGCACGTCCGCATAATTCGCCAATGTCCAATCCGGTAACACACCTGCGTTGAAATCATAGGCATGCAGGCTCAACAGAAAGGTCATGATCATCGGCGCGCCAAGCAGGGCGGCAAAGAAGATCACGCCGGGAGCCGTCATGGCCCATGCGGCTTTGTTGGCAGAGCTGGCCATTATGAGGCCTCCGCAAACATAGACAACGCGCCATCCGGCCAGGTCAGTCGAGCGGTTTGTCCGCGAGCAAAGCCTGGCGCACCTGTGTTGGGCTGGGTGATAAACAACTCGCCCATGGCGCCGCGTACACGATAAAGCCAGTTGGCACCGTGGAAAATCGCTGCTTCGACCTGCACTTCATCGCCATCACCTTCAGGGCTGAGCGTGAATTTTTCAGGTCGGATTGAGAGCTGCATTGAGGCCCCGGTTACCATGCCGTGGCCGGGCAGCAGCAGGATGTGTTCGGCAACCTTCACGTGATCTGCGTCAATGATTTCAGCATTGAACAGATTGGTTTTGCCCACAAAGTCGGACACAAATGGGCTGACCGGGCGTTCATAGAGATCTAGCGGCGCTGCGATCTGCTCCATCTCGCCTTCTTTCATCACTACGATGCGGTCAGACATCGAAAGTGCCTCTTCCTGATCATGGGTGACCAAAATGGTGGTGACACCAATTTCCTGCTGCAATAGACGCAGTTCCAAGCGCATGTCCTCACGCAGCTTGGCGTCCAGATTGGACAGTGGCTCATCAAGCAACAGCACAGGCGGTTCGATCACCAGCGCACGTGCCAACGCAACCCTCTGGCGTTGACCACCGGACATTTCCTTTGGAAACCGATGCATGAACTGGCCCAGTTTGACCTGCTCAAGCGCCTTGCGGGCGCGATCCTGCCGTTCCGCTTTCCCGACGCCGCGCATTTCCAAACCAAAGGCGACATTGTCCAGCGCTGACATATGCGGGAACAGCGCATAGGACTGAAACACAATGCCGAGCCCGCGTTTGTTGGGGGGCGTATGTGAAATATCGCGGCCATCCAGAAGGATCTGTCCAGATGTGGGTTCCAGCAAACCGGCAATCATCTGCAAGGTTGTAGTTTTGCCACAGCCCGAGGGACCGAGCAGTGACACGAATTCCCCCTTTTCGATGGAAAGTGTCATATCGCGCACGGCGGTGAAATCGCCAAACTGTTTGTTGAGGTTCTTGAGGCTGAGGAAAGACATCCACGCGGTCCCTAGAGGCTAAGAAAGACGCGGGTTTTCAGCCCCGCGTCTTTGCATTTCATGACATGAGAAGCGTTCAACGCTCGATTTGACGGGTCCATTTCTGGGTCCACGCGCCGCGCTGTTCGTTGACCACGGTGTAGTCAATGTTCACCAGCGTGTCGACACGATCCGGGCCCACAGGCAGAGCACCAATCTGCTCCTCTGTCAGCGCGACATTCTTGTTCACCGGACCCCAGCCTTTTTCGGTTGCAAAATACTTCTGCATTTCAGCAGAGGTGATGAACTTCAGGAAGTCCTGAGACAGCTCCGGTACATCGGAATCCACCACAGGGCAGGCTGCGATCAACAGGTTGACGGCGCCTTCTTTCGGGTAGGCAAACGCGCCCGGGAAGCCGGTATCGGCCAACGATTTCAGACGTCCAGAGCCCCAGACAGACATGGCAATCTCACCGTTTTGAAACAGTTCGGACATTTTGCCGGAAGAAGGCTCATAGACCAGTACGTTGTCGTCGATCTTGTCCTGGAACATCTCAAAGCCAGGTTCGATGTCGGTTTCACCACCGCCATTCAGCTTGGCCGCCATGATCAGCGCGTGCAGGCCATAGCCATTGGTAATCGGCGGAATGGCAACTTTGCCTTTATATTTTGGGTCCGCCAGATCTGCCCAAGAGGTTGGAGCCTCCCAGCCATTTTTTTCAAACATCTCTGCGTTATAAGCCAGACCTGTTGCCACGATGCCAACGCCTACCGCTTTGTTGTCGGGCATGCGGGATGCGTCATAGAGATTGCCAAATGTCGCTTCGTCTACGGTGTCGCAGTACCCGAAGTTGATCGCCTGTGTCATTGGGCCATCATCGATGAAAGCGATGTCGATTTCCTGAGCGCTTTCCTGTGCGCGCAGTTTTGCCAGCGTATCGGTGGAGTTGCCGGGTACATAAACCACCTTGGCACCGGACTTTTCCTGCCAAGCGGGAATGATAACTTCCTTGAACAGAGTCTCGGTTGAGCCACCGTAAGCCGCGAGATACAGGGTTTTATCTTCCGCATGTGCCAGCCCAGCCGAAATGGCCAGCGCACTTGCCGCAATGAGTGTGGAACGCATTTGGTCCTCCCTAGGCGTTTTGATTGCGTCCCTTTTAGCGATGATAAATAACATATTTCAAATTCAAATATTCATGCTATTCATGCCGAAATATTATGAACTATGGAAGGCATCGTGAAACTCAATCATCGTCAGCTTGAGGCCTTTCGCGCCATGATGGAAACAAGCAGCGTCACAGAGGCTGCCCGGCGCATTCATGTCACTCAGCCTGCGGCAAGCCGTCTGCTCTCGGATCTGGAGCATCAAATTGGCTACCCGCTTTTTATCCGTCAGAAGAAACGTCTGACTCCAACCTCAGAGGCTGTCGCGCTCTTTGAAGAGGTGGATCGCTCGTTCATTGGCCTGGCGACCATCGCCGAAGCCGCGCGTGAAATCGGCACCTTCCGGCGGGGGGCCTTGCATATTGCTGGTTTGCCTGCTCTGGCGCTTGAGTTCCTGCCTGATGTGATTTCTGAGTTTTGCGTGGATCGCCCGGATATTTCCGTCGCTTTGCAGATCCATAGCTCTCAGAAAGTGCTGCAATGCATTGCCTCTCAGCAATTCGAACTTGGATTTGCGGAACGCAGTGTATCCCATCCGGCGGTGGCGTCCGAAACTTTGTGCGAAGCGCCGATGGTTGCGGTTTTGCCAATTGGTCACCGGCTTGCGGAGCGCGAGGCTCTTGCACCTAGGGACATGGAGGGGGAGTCGTTCATATCACTGGGGTTGAACTATGCCATTCGCCAACAGATCGATGCCATTTTTAAGGCGGCAAATGTCGAACGTAGATTGCAAGCGGAGACGCAGTTGTCTTTTGCTGCAGGGCATTTGGTTGCGAGCGGCTCCGGAATTTCCATCATTGATCCGATCACGGCGCATTATCTCACGCGCTTGAACCTTGTTGTCGCACGCCCGTTTGAACCATCGGTCAGCTACGCTTACCAGATGTTGTTTCCACGCCATCGTCCGCAATCTCAGATTTGCGAGGCGTTTGCGAAGATCACCAAAGAACGGCTCTATCAGCGTCTCGTGGAAACGACGAGATAGGTAGTTTTTGCGAGCCCTTTGAGTTTGCGGTAAATGGCATTGCCCAGCTATATGCCCAGAACGAGAAAGTGCGTGAGGCTGCGTAATCTGACCGATGGTTTAGAAGCAGAGTTTTGCTAGGTGTTGGCACCTTAATGGTCATTGGGTCGTCACTTTCAAACCGCTGATTACTCGAAGCTTTCGACGGCGAGGTCTCGCATCTCAGGCAGTTTTGCCATGGTGTTGACGAAGGATTACCATGCTCTAATGGAGCAAAGTGGCTTTTTATGGTCCCCAAGGTTCCATTCGGTCAAATTGGCGAGGCAGGGTACCAGAAAGTCGCGAAACTTGCAGTATAGTTGCGCTCGATGAGTGTTTTTTCACAACCAGTGAAAAACCTGCGACGCTACCGCAAGCATTCTGCATCGGCTTTCTAGATCTGTTGTGGCTAGGTGCGGGCCGCTTCAAAGGCCTGCCAGGCCGCCTCAAACTGTTCAAAATCAAAGCCTTCCTTGCGGGCGGGCACCAGAACCAGTTTTTCGGTTTCAAGCAGCTTGACGATGGCGGCTTCCAGCATGGGGACGACATCTTCGGGAATGACCAGTGCGCCGTGGCGGTCGGCGTGGATCAGATCGCCGTCCTGCACCATCATGCCAAAGACCTCAACCGGGGTGCCCACCTCGCGCACGTGCACAAAGGCGTGGCTGGGGCCGATGGACCCTGCCACCACCGGGAAGCCCTCAGGCAGATCTCCAAGGTCGCGCATGACCCCGTTGGTGAGCGCGCCGCAAACACCTAAGCCCTTGTGAACAGTGGTGTTTATCTCTCCCCAAAATGCACCAACGGCGTTGGGGTAGTCGAGATCTTCGACCACGGTGACACGGGGAGAGGGGCCTTCTGACATGTGTTTGTAATAGGCCATGCGGCGGGCGCGGATCACGTCGGGGGCCTCTTGTGAGGGCTCCTGCGCGGCGATTTTGGCGGTGCGTGCATAACCGACCATGGCGCCGTCTTCTGGCGCGGAGCAAAGCATCGTGCCGCGGGTAAATTGGGCAAAGCCCCGTTTGCCTTGCGCAACCTCAATGGCGTTACAGACGGTCGGTGTGTCGACAGATTGCAGAAGTTTGAGCAGGGAAGGGGTCATAGGGTTTCCAACCATGTTGTGAGCGCTGCTGTGGTGGCTTGGGGCTGCTCCAATGTGGGGAGATGGCCCGCATCTGGCAGCACCGTAAGTGTGCTGTTGGGCAGCAGATCGTGCATAAGCTCATGGCGCGCCACAGGGCAGAGGCGATCTTGCTCGCCACATAGTACCAGAGAAGGCGCGCTGTAGGATTTCAGGGTTTCAGTTTGATCCGGGCGATCACGTAAGGCGATGGATTGTTTGATAAAAACGTCACTTCCAAGCGCTTCGGCCATGTCTTCACACAGAGGCTCCAGCGTTGCCGCATCTGATCCTTCGGCCAGATAATTCGGGATCATCTGCTCACGCATCACAGCGCGCATCTGGCCGTTTTGCGCCATCTCCATCTGGGGGCCGCGTTTGGCTTTTACATCGTCCAATTCGGCGAGCGGATTGGTGTCCATCAGAGCCAGACCGGTGATGCGTTCCGGCGCTAAACGGGCCACTTCCATGGCGAGAATGCCGCCCATGCTGAGGCCTGCAAGCGCGAAGCGGGGTGGCGCATTTTGCAACACGTCCTGTGCCAGTTCGGTCATGGCGGCGAAGCCGCCAATGGGCGCAACCGACACCATATGGCGCGCCGAGAGCGCGGCAATTTGTGGGGCAAAAAGCCGGGCGTCACACATCATGCCGGGCAGGAAAACGATGGGTGTCATTGTTGACGGTCCTTCTGAAGCGCGCGGTGAGGGCGGCGCGTTAACCACTTGCGCATCGTGCCAAACCCGCCTGTCTGTATTGCGGAGGTGTCATTTTCGGCATCTCGCGGTTAACTTTTGCGGCTGTTGCGCGGCGACCGTTGCGCCGCGCAGGGACTCTTATTAACCTTTCCACGTCGCCCCGGCGGGATCGTTGGTGGCGGTGATGCGGTAGAGACCCGCCTGGCCGGTCATGGACGGCGCGGCGCTGTAGCTTTCGCCAGGCATGGCCACGGCGGTGTCCCCGGCTGACAGGGTGACCTCCACGTCATCAATCTTGATGCGCCAGTGGCCGCTGGCGGGCATCAGCACCACGGGCTGATCGGTTTTGACCTGCTCAGTTACAGCAGAGCCCCGGGTGAGGAAATCCACCTCAAAGCCGGGCTTGTCTTTGATCATGGCGTCCTCGCCAATCACCTTGGCGGGTTTCTTTGATCCCAGCGCCATCAGATCCCAATAACGGGCGACGTATTTGCCAACCACATCTTCAACCGGCACTTCGGGGTAGGCTTTCAGCTCTTCTTCGGTGAGCAAGGGCATTGCGCGCACATTGTGGGGCAGCTCCTGACCTTTCTTGCTGTCATAGAGCACGCCATTGTCACCCAGCATCAGACCGTGGGCCTGCGCGTCCTCGATCACCTGCGGGGCCCATGTGACGCCGCCGCCCGCATCGTCGCCACCAAGGATCGACATGATCATGCCGTAGTCCTGACCGACGTTTTCAAAGCCGCGGAAGATGCCGGTGGGAATGTTGAAGATGTCGCCTTCTTCGGCGATGAATTCACCGGCGGTGCCATAGCGGCCCCAGAAGAAGCGCCAGCGGCCTTTGGCCACAAAGAAGACTTCGGCGGTGGTGTGGCTGTGCAGGGAGTTGCGGCATTTGGGCGGCTGGCCTGCAGCGCCGATGTTGAAGCCGATCTTGTCGGTGATGTGGACATGCTGATCGGGGGATTCCGACACGCCGCCACCGACGATGGTGAAGTTCTCTTTCTGATCAGAGCCTGGTGTGTGGGCGTCGATGAAAGCGGTTTTGCAGGGTTGCAGCTCGCCGTAGCGGACGATGCGGGATTGGATGGTGCTCATGATGTGTCTCCTTTGGATTGGTTGAAATGTGAGGGGGTTCACATTTCCTGTCCGGGAGGACGGTTGTTCAAACGCCGGGCACGCAAAGAGGCGCGGTGTGCATGAAAGCGCCGCGCCGCTTGTGAGGCGTTGAGATATGAGTTTTGGGCCTGCACCAAACGCGCCTTACAGCTCGCCGGTGTGCAGCAGGATCTGTTTCCAGACGGCGGTTTCGTCAAACAGGGTCCATTCGCGGCGCAGGCGGATGTCGCCGCCAATCAGCTCGCCCCATTCCGCATGGCTGATGCCGAGCACATAGAGATCGGCCCCTGTGGGTGCGCCAAGCGCGCCCCAGCCGTCGTGTTTGCCATGCAGGCTCCAGCGGATCGCGGAGCGGGGCGGCATGTTGGGATCGTCGCGGCCGATCTGGTGGTGAATGGTGAATGTGGCGGACGGCATGGAGGCGCGCAGCGACATCCAGAAACGCTCGACCGGATCAAAGCTGTGGCCAGTGGCGCCACCCGGATACTCCGTTTGCACGGCGCGATCATAATTGCGTTTGATCGCCGCCATGTCGGCATCCATCATGGCGGTCAGCAGGTCGGTGTGGCGCTGGCCCCATTCATTTTCGTTGCCGGTGCCTTTGTAGGGGCCGTCAATGTCATTGGCAGGCGTCAGCGGTTTGACACAGGCCTCTGGCCCGCCTTCACGCGCGATCAGATCGCGGGCAAAGTCTTTAGGGTCCCAGCCCAGCTGGCGCACCACAGCACCGTTGTCGCGCACCAGCCATTCATCGTCGATGGCGTTGTTCTTGGCATGGCAATCGGCCAGAATTCGATAGGTGAGCTTACTGCCGGTGGCCTTGCCAAACATGCCATCGCCCAGATGGGTCGCGGTCGACGTAATGCGGTGGCTGGAGAGCATGCCCTCCTCTGGGGTGCCGGACCAGATCACATCTTCGCCCAGCAGGGTGCGGTCAGGAAATTCTGCGAGCGTTGCCATGGTGGCGCCAATCACGCCTTCATTGCCGCGCGCCACGAAACCGGGCATGCGCACGGCCACATCCGGCGCATAGTATTCATGCAGCGTTGAGAGACCGCGATCTTCCCAAATCTCTTTGGTGATGCCGATGATGTAGTGCGGAAAGTCTGTGAACTTATTGGAAAAGCCGTGCATTATCCTTGTCCTTCTTCTTGGGGCCATTTGACAGGCAGGCGGGCAGAGCTGCGCACGATCAATGGGGCCGTGATGGCGATCTGGCGAGGCGCTGCGGTGGTGGGGTTTTCGATGTGAGCGAGCAAAGCATCTACGGTTTCAGCGACCATCAGATTGGCGCGCTGGCGCATGGTGGTGAGATCATAGGCCCGCCACGCGGCAGGGGGCACATCGTCAAATCCCACTACCGAGACATCCTCTGGGATCTTGAGGTCAAGGCTGTAGCGCAGCTCGTCCATCACAGCGAAAGCCATATGGTCATTGGCGACAAACACCGCGTCGGGGCGGTCTTTGGCGGGCACGTTGAACATGGCATTGGCGGCGGCGCGGGCGTGGTCGGTGTCAAAATCGCCACAGCCGCGGGCAAAGAGGCTTTGGCCTAACTCTTCCAGGCCGGCGCGGAAGCCCGCCTCTCGGTCGGCTTGTGTAGAGGCGCCTTCCCAACCGGCGATATAAGCGATTTTCTGGTGCCCACCAGCAACGAGAAACTGCGCGAGTTCACGCCCGCCAGCGAAATTGTCTGAGGTTACGGAGCTGACACCCTGAGATTTTTCAAACCGGTTGAAATGGACCACTGGCACATTGGCCTGAATGCACTTCTGTGACAGTTTCGAGGACATGGCGACAGAGGCGGTGACAATGCCATCCACTTGATAGTCAAGAATTTCCTGTACCACATCATCAATGGGGCCTGCGGTGTGCGAGGCCATGAAAACCAGCACATGGTAGCCTTTTTCCTGCAGCGCGTTGGACAGGATTTCCAACGTTTCGGGGTAAAAGTAATTGTCCAGATAGGCCACAACGAGGCCAATGATGCGGCTTTTGCCGGAGACCATGGCGCGGGCGAGCACATTTGGGCGGTAGCCTAGCTCCTCAGCCGCCTTGCGTACTTTGTCCACGGTTTTCTGACTCACCGAAGCGCCGGGGGTGAAGACGCGGCTGACTGCGGATTGGCTGACACCAGCACGCTCCGCCACTTGCAGGGATGTGACTTTCTCCGCCATCAGTCTGCCGTCCAGCCGCCGTCAATCAGCATGGACGTGCCCGTCACAAGTGCAGATGCGTCGGTGGCGAGGTAGAGGACAGCGCCCATAATGTCCTCCACTTCACCAATGCGCCCAAGTTTGATTTTCTCTTTGATCCAGGCGGCGCGGTCCGGGTTGTCAAAGGTCGATTGCGTGAGTGGTGTGCGGATGAAGGTTGGGCAGACGGTGTTGATGCGTATTTTGGCCTGCCCCCATTCGATGGCCATGGCTTTGACCATGCCCTCGAGCCCATGTTTGGAGGCGCAATAGACCGCGCGGTCAACACCGCCCACGTGGCCCATTTGACTTGAAATGTGAATGATGGAGCCGGGTTTGCCTGCCGCGATCATCGCTTGGGCAGCATAGGCTGACAGGAAGTATGCAGAGCGCAGGTTGAGGCCCATTGCAGCGTCATAGTCTTCTGGAGTGGTTTCCAGTGCTGGCCCGTGACGTGCGAGACCGGCGGAATTGACCACCACATCAAAGCTGCGCGTGGCCATGATCGGCTCAAGTGCGGACAGATCGCCTTGATCCAGCGACAGGGCCTCTGCGTGCATGCCGGCGTCTTTCATGGCCTCCACAGTGGCTTGCAGTTTCTCGACCCCGCGTGCGGCGCACACCACACGCGCGCCTGCCTCAGCCAACGCCACTGCGCAGCCCTGACCGATGCCGGATGAGGCTCCGGTGACAAGCGCGGTCTTGCCAGCAAGGGAAAAGGACGGGGTGCGGGGCAGTTGGGTCATCAGGTTCTTCCATCAGGTAGTGTCAGGCGCGCAAGGCTGCGCGCTTTGTTGAATTCCCGCAAGCGGGCAAAGACATCAACACCCAACTGTCGGTAGATGTCGAGCAGATCGACAAGCACCCAGTTCTCGCGAATCTTGCCGCCTTCCACGCGCCAGAAATCGAGGCTGCGCAGGCTGATCTTTTTGCCGGAGGGGGCAATCCCCATCCAGCCGTCTGCGCTGAGGCTTTGCATCATATTGGGCCAGCCGGTGACGGCTGCATATTGGCCGTCGCCAAAGAAATGATGGGTGATTTCCTCCTCATGCTGGCCGCGATCGGGCATGGCTTTGAGGAAAGGTATCTGGTGCCAGTTGCGAAAGCCCGCAGTGCCGCGGGCGGTGCCGATGCCCGCCGGGCCATACCAGCTCATGCGGGGATGCCAGAAGCGGTCGAGCTCCATCACACGCGGGTCAGGGTCTTTGGGGTGTTTCACCAAAGCTTCCAGCATGTCGAGGATCAGCTGGCAGCTTTGCGCGCTTTTGTCTGCATCATAGGGTCCCGGCACAATGCCATCACATGTGGCGGGGCCAGGCACACGCCATTCGCGCCCCAGAGAGGGGGCCATGGGCCACACACCGGCCTGCATCATCACCTCGGGGATGTCCCAGATCGCCTGTATCTCCACCACTTTGCCGTCTTCAAACCGGAAAAACTCGTGGTAGCGCATGGCGATCTGATGGCCGGTGGGCGGGATATCAAGCCATGGGGCGGCAAACACCCCAGTGTAGTGACCGCCGCAGCCAACCCAGTCATGTCCGAAAGCATCTGCGCCCGCCATGACAACAAAATCACGCCGTTCCAGATCGGGCACCGCCGCAAAGAGCGGCGCATAGGCGCTTTCATAAAGCGCCTGCGGCCCGATCAGATCCCCAAACGGATGGCAGAGGTGGACCTCCACATCCGGCGCGCAGAGCTGAGCTAGGGCGCCCTGCACCGCAGCCGCCTCAAAATCATAGGTCGCCTCACGAAACGACTTGATCGCTGCCTTATGCTGGGTGTGTCTGTCCATTTTCCTCTTGCTCAAAATATCCCGGGGAGTCTGAGGGGCTGGCCCCTCAGTCCCGACATCACCTCACTCGGCAGCGTCGCGATAAGGCGCGCCAGTGCCATAAGGCACGTTGATGCCGCCATAGCGGCGCACGCGCACGTTGCATTGCTCTGCATGGCCGACAAAGCCTTCGAGCATACAGAGGCGCGAGCCATATTCGCCAATCAGCGTGGCCGCCTCATCTGTGGTGACCTTCTGATAGCTGTGGGTTTTCAAATATTTACCCACCCATAGACCACCGGTATACCGCCCCGCCTTCTTGGTGGGCAGCGTGTGGTTGGTGCCGATCACCTTGTCACCGTTGGAGACATTGGTACGTGCGCCAAGGAACAGCGCGCCATAGCAGGTCATGTTCTCAAGGAACCAATCGTCGCGGTCGGTCATCACCTGTACGTGCTCTGAGGCGATGTCATCCGCCACCTGCAGCATTTCTTCATAGGTGTCACAGACAATCACCTCGCCGTATTCATCCCAGCTCACGCGCGCGGTGTCTGCGGTGGGCAGGATTTGTAGAATACGGTCGATTTCCACAAGGGTCTCTTCGGCCAGCTTCTTGCTGTTGGTCAGCAACACACAAGGACTGTTGTAGCCGTGCTCTGCCTGACCCAGCAGGTCGGTGGCGCAGAGTTCTGCGTCTGCTGCGGTTTCATCTGCAATCACCATGGTTTCGGTTGGACCGGCAAAGAGGTCGATGCCGACGCGGCCAAAGAGCTGGCGTTTGGCTTCGGCCACAAAGGCGTTGCCGGGGCCAACCAGCATATGCACCGGATCAATGGTCTCGGTGCCAATCGCCATGGCGCCAATCGCCTGAATGCCGCCCATCACATAGATCTCATGGGCGCCGCCCAGATGCATGGCAGCGATCACGGCGGCGTTTGGTTTGCCCTGAAACGGCGGGGTGCAGGCGATGATGCGCGGCACACCGGCCACAGAGGCGGTGGCAACAGACATATGCGCCGAGGCCACCATGGGGAATTTGCCGCCGGGCACATAGCAGCCCACGGATTGCACCGGGATGTTTTTATGGCCGAGGATCACGCCCGGCATGGTTTCCACTTCTATGTCCAGCATCGAGTCCCGCTGCGCCTGGGCAAAGTTGCGCACCTGCTCCTGGGCAAATTTGATGTCGGCCAGCTCGCGCTCGGTCAGCGAGGCGATCAGAGCGTCGATTTCCTCCTGACTCAGGCGGAAAGAGGCCGGGGAGTAGTTGTCAAATTTTTCAGACAGCTCCCGCACGGCGGTATCACCACGGGTTTCAATGTCTTTGAGCGTGGCTTCGACCACGGCGCGGGTTTTGGCATCATCTTCGGCGCGTTCCGCTTGGTCTTTGCCGCGTTTCAGATACTCGATGGTCATCTCATTGTCTCCCGCCCCGCAGGTTTAGCGGGGCCTCATTCATAGAGTGGGGCCCCGGACTTGCGCCCGGGACATGGTTTATTGTGCGTCTGGACGGGGGGCTTCTTTTTCGCCGCGGTCATAGGCTTCCCAGCCTTCGCCGTTGAAGATGTCGACCCCCAGCTGTGCGGCCACATGGGCGAAGTCCACATTCACCCAGTTGTCGACAATCTTGCCGTCCACAACTTTCCAGAAATCCATGTAGCGGATTTCGACACGTTTGCCGGTGGGGGCAATACCGAGGAATTCACCGGAGTGTGTGGCTTCCTGACGGCCAAAGGCCGCGGCCCATTCGCCCATGTAAAGGCGCGCCTCATCAATGCAGGTCTTGTCGGAAAACGCCGCCTGGAAGGGGCGCTGCCAGTTGTCCTGAAATTCTTTGAGGCCGGTTTTGGTGCCGCAGCCTTGGTTGCCCATCCAGCGGAAGCCTTGGGTGAAGAATTCGCCGATGTCGTCGATGCGGTGGTCGTTGAGACCATCCACCATGGTTTCGATCACGCGGCGGGTGTCTTCGGTTTTGCTCATATCCGTGTCACGGGTCAGAACGGCTTGTTCGGGGCGGGAGCCTTTCATGGGGCATCTCCTTTAGAAAGATGGGAAGGGGAGGATTGGGGGCGGTGCGCCCCCAGGGAGAGGAAATCCCGTGGCATCCTGTTCAGCGCGGGATGGCGCGTCATGGCGTTGTGGCGGGCGGTGGCGCTCATCCCTTGACCGCCCCTGCGGTCAGGCCGGAGACGATTTGGCGCTGGAAGAACATTACCAGCACAAAGAGCGGCGCGGTGGCGGAGACCACGGAGGCGACCGCAAACATCACGTTGCCCTCTTCCTGTGTGGAGCCAAGGAAGCCATAGATCGCGGGCACCATGGTGCGGTTTTCTTCGCTGAGCAGCATCGAGGTGACGGAGAAGTCATTGTAGGCCAGCAGGAAAGAGAACAGGCCGGTGGTGATCACGCCGGGCCACATCACCGGGATGATTACATGGCGGAAGGCCTGAAATTGGTTGCAGCCATCCACTTTAGCACTTTCATCTAAGTCTTTGGGAATGTTCAGAAAGAAGGAGTGTAGCATCCAGAGCGTAAAGGGCTGGTTGATGGCGACAAGCACGATGATCGCGGTGGGGATATGGCCCCAGAGGTTCCATTCAAAGAACGGCAGCAGATAGCCGGACACCAGCGTGATATGTGGCATGGCGCGAAACACCAGCGCGATCATCAAAAGCCAGAAGGAATAGTTGTGACCCGAGCGCGCCAGCGCATAGCCGCCCAATGTGCCAAAGGTCAGCGAGATGATGACGGTGAAGAACACAATGATGAATGTGTTGATCGCCGCGCGCCAGAATTCTTCCTGCACCCAGGCGCCTTCATAGCCTTTGCCGGTGAAGGTGCCCCCGGTTTCAATTAGCGTGCGCGTGCCGGTGAGGGCCTGGGTCCAGTCCGCTTTGGAGAAGAAATCCCCCTGCACTTTGAAGGAGCCCCAGAGGGTCCAGAGGAAGGGGAAGGAGGCGACAATCACCCAGAGCAGCACAAAGGCTGAGGAGATCACAATCAGGCTGCGGGAGGAGCGGTTTGCAATGGTGGAGGACATCAGACAGCCTTTCCTTTGAAGTCGCGCCATGTGCGCACCAAGACGGGAGCGAGCAGGATTGTGACCCCGATCACGGTCAGCACAGAGGTGGCGGCAGCGGAGTTGAAGCGGGTGATGTCGCTGCGCATATCCGCAAAGATGATGTAGGAGAGCGAGGGGGCATTGGCTTGAGCCGAAAAGCCCACGACCGGTTCAAACACCCTGAAATTGTCCATCAGCTGCATGAGCGAGATAAACACCGCCAGCGGCATCAGATGGGGGATCACCACATAGCGGATCTGTTGCCATTTGGTGGCTCCGTCTATCATGGCGGCCTCAAGGGAGTCGCTGTTCACGGTCTGAAGCCCTGCGTAGAAGACCACAAAGGCAAAAGGCGCGCCGCTCCAGATGCCGTAGACGATGAGAGTGATCCATGTGAGTGGTGGGGAGGCTTTCAGCGAGAGTTCCGGATCATCAAAGATCCATTGCAGGGATTTGCCGATCACGCCTTGGGCGTCGATCATCCAGAACAGGATCAGCGAGCCGATCAGCGGCGTGATGATCATCGGCAGCAGGGAGACAAAAATTGTCGGGCCTTTGAGGGCGGGTGTGAGGCGGTTCACACCCAGCGCGATCAGCAGGCCCAGCACAATCACCATCGGCGTGACCACAAAAGTGTAGGTCAGGGTGAAGGCCAGCGCCTTGTAAAACGGCAGGTTATAAAGCTCTGAGAAGAAATCCCCGAGGCTTTCGTGATTGGCCCAGGCCTCGGCAACTTCCGAGCTGGCAAGGTGGCCGCGGTCAAAATAGGTGGCAAGGCCGGCAAACCGCCCCAGCGGCTGTTCGTCGCGCAGCTGCGCTGTGGCCTCGGTATCCACAGAGCTTTCCTGTGTACAGCCAAAGGGGCCGCAGTTTTCGGTCACAACTAGGACCTGCTCATGTTCGATATACATGGACTGGACAACCACTGACACCAGCGGGAGCGCAATGAAGAGGATCATCGCCGCAAGGCTGGGCAGAATGAACCAGAGGAAGGTTTTATGGCGCATGTCAGATCGTCCCGTTCACGAGGGGGCAGGGGCGGCAGAACCGGGGGGAGTGGGCCGGTTCTGCCAAGGGAAGGCTTCTTACTGAAGGAAGCCTTTTTCTTTGGCGGCAGAGACATAGGCGGCCTCCACATCGGCCAGAGCCTGCTCAGCAGATTCAGAACCTTGCAGGAACTCGGAGAGTTCCGCGCCAAGTGCGGAGTGCATCAGGCCCATGAATGGGATCATCGGATAAGGCTTGGTGCCACCGGTGGCGGTTGCCAGAACACCCGCGGAGGCCGCTGAGGGCTGATAGCCTTCGACAAGCCATACGGCTGCGTCGTTGTTGGCTTTCACGTTTTCCTGGCTGATGCCGTTGAGCATGGCAACAAAGCTGGCTTCGGCGTCTGCATCACTCACGTTGGCGGCGATGGCAAAGCCGTCCCACCACAGGGAAGAGGCGGGCGTGCTGCCGCCGCCAACGGTCGGGGAGGAGACCAGTACGGTGTTGTTGACGATCTCGTCGGTGGAGCCTTCGGCATCAAGAATGCCGGTGCCGCGTGAGCCCCAGAGGTGTGCAATGGCCAGATCGCCCGCTTCCCATGACGCCTGAACCGCGTTGGAATCAAAGGTCAGGAAATCGGGGTTGGACTGTTCGGTCAGCGCTTTGAGCATGTTGAGTGTGGCAACACCGGTTTCGTTGTTCACATTCGGCTCTGCGGTGCCGGGTTTGAAGAACTCGCCGCCAAAGCCCAGGTACATGTTCACAAACTCTTCGCCGAGGTTCCAGCCGGTCTGGCTGGTGGTGGCAAAAGGATGCTCCATCAGGCCAGCGGCTTTGATCGCTGCGCTTGCGGCCACAACCTCTTCATAGGTGGTGGGCACGTCGACGCCGGCTTTCTCAAGAATGTCGGTGCGCACAAACAGATGCTGAGCATTGGCCATAAACGCCACTGCCATCACCTTGCCGTCTACGGTGATCAGCTGGTTCTTGGAGATGTTCTGGCCGTGTTTGGCAATCAGATCATCCAGCGGGCGGATCAGGCCTTCGCCAATCAGCGGCACGATGGCGGCGTTGGTGGTGACCACGGTGGAATATTGCGCCGGATTTGCGGTCAGCGCGGCGATTTGAAGATCGCGGTAGTCCTTGTTGAGGTTGCTCTCAACGGTGACGCCGTCACCGGCGCATTGCTTTGCGCCTTCGGCCACTGCCTGAATGGCGGCAAAATCATTGCCCAGAATGCTGACGTTGCCGTAGGTCACGCCGCAGCCCGCATAAGCGGTGGTTCCCATAAACACGGCCGCTGCGCCGAGCATTGAAAGTTTCATAACAGACATTTGTGTCTCCCTGATTGTCAATTGGGGCGCTTTCACCCCGTATGGCCTTGGCCGCTTATGCGAAGGCAGAACGCTGGGTTAAGATCCCAGTCTTGCGCCATCTTCTGCATTGAAGAGGTGGCAGATTTCAGTCGGGATGCTGAGAGAGACCAGATCGCCGATTTCGGCGCGGTAGGTCTTGTCAGCTTTCACGGAAACCAGTGCATCCCCGACGCGCACGGAGATCATCGTGGCATCGCCAAGAAGCTCCAGCGTGTAGATTGGGGCGGTGATCTGGCCTTTGCCTTCGGCAACAGCTGCATCCTCTGCGCGGAAGCCGAGGGTCAGCGGGCCATCAGGGGCATTAATGCCCCGAATTTCGACATTGGGCGCGCGGAACACGCCGCCGGTAATCTCGCCATCCATCAGGTTCATCGCCGGGGAGCCAATGAAGCTCGCGACAAAAGTATTGGCGGGGCTGTCGTAGATCTCAGTTGGGGAGCCAACCTGCTGCACCACGCCTTTTTTCATCACCACAACGCGGTCTGCCAGCGTCATCGCTTCGATCTGGTCATGGGTCACATAGATGGTGGTGGCCTGAAGATCGTGGCTCAGGTTTTTGATCTGGGCGCGGGTGGAGACGCGCAGTTTGGCATCAAGGTTTGAAAGTGGTTCGTCCATCAGGAACACTTTTGGTGTGCGCACAATCGCCCGGGCCAGAGCGACACGCTGTCGTTGACCGCCAGACAATTCCGCTGGCTTACGGTGTAGAAATTCCCCTAGTTCGACGCGTTCGGCGGCCTGCATGACGCGGTCATGATGGGTCGATGGATCTATGCCGCGCACCTTCAGTGGAAAGCGGATGTTTTCGTAAACGTTCATGTTTGGGTAAAGCGCGTAGCTTTGAAACACCATGGCGACATCGCGGTCTTTGGGCTCAAGCTCGTTGACCACAGTGTCGTCGATGCGGATCTCCCCTTCGCTGACATCCTCGAGCCCGGCAATCATCCGCATTGTCGTGGTTTTGCCGCAGCCCGAAGGGCCGAGAAGCACAAGGAACTCTTTGTCGGCGATGGTGAGGTCGAAGTTGTGAACACCCACAAAAGTGCCCCAGCGCTTGCCCACATTGCGAAGCTGAATTTCGGCCATTTTGGTCCCCCGAGCCGCATCCGGTTGATCCGGGTGCGTTTTGCATACGTTTGCAAAAAGGTAGTGACGCTGCGTCGATTTTGGCAAGACATTTTTGCATACGTATGCAAAAAATACTTGAAACGACTCCGGAAGCCGCGTTGTTAAATGCGCAGCAAATACATGTTTAATATGGGAAAATCACATGAATGATGTTCAAGAGGCCAAGCGCATTATTCGGGCATTTTATGCCGATCTGGATGCTGCACGCGCCGAAGATGCGGGGGAGGTGATGGCCAAATACTGTGATTCTGAGTTGTTGTGGCGCGGATTCCACCCCTTTGATGAAATCCGTGGCGCGCGCGCCGTGGGCGCCAAATTCTGGACCCCGCTGCGCCAGAGCCTGCGCCGGATGCAGCGCCGGGTGGACATCTTCTTTGCCGCGCATAACCGGTTTGACGATCAGGGGGGCGTTTGGGTGAGCTCAATGGGACATCTGATGGGGCTGTTTGATCAGCTGTGGCTGGGCATTCCTCCCACCGGCAAGATGGCCTTTCTGCGCTATTGCGCGTTTCATCGGGTGCTGGATGGCAAGATTGTTGAGACCACGATGTATTTTGACATCCCGCATCTGATGATGCAGGCGGGTTTGCAGCCCTTCCCGGAACAGACCGGGGCGCAGCTGGTGCAGCCCGGGCCGATGACCCACGATGGGCTGCTGTATGAGGCCCAGCCAGAAGAAGAAGGCGCTAAGACGCTGGCGGCGATTGAGGCGATGATTGGTGATCTCGGGCAATGGGACAATCCGCTGCCACTTGAGGAAGAACTGGCCCTGACGTGGCACGACGACATGATTTGGTGGGGGCCAACTGGGATTGGCGCGACCTACACCATCGCGCGCTATGCCAAGCAGCATTCCGGCCCTTTCCGGGCGGGTTTCACCGAGCGTTCCAAGACCAATCACATCTGCCGCATGGCGGAAGGGCACTATGGTGGCTTTTTTGGTTGGCCCAATTTCACCGCTGTTCCCAGCGGCGGGTTTATGGGCATGCCTGCAACCGGAAAGGCCGGAGAGTTTCGCGTGATCGACATCTATCGCCGCGACGGCGACAAGCTGGCAGAGAACTGGATTTTCATCGATCTGCTGCATTTCTGGAAACAGCAGGGTGTGGATATTCTGAAGCGGACAACCGGGATAAGCGGGGCGAGGGTTTGTGGCTGGGAGTAATCCTGACGTCGCTCAGTTTGGCATCCGCCTGACGGCGGCGGCCAATGGCCACAAAGCTGGAGGACGTCACGGACTCGGCCTTGAGGTAGACGCTTGCGGCTCCGCATAGATTTGCGCTCACGTAACAATCTCTGAGGCGTGTAATCCGCAACTAGGCTTGTGGTGTGATCGATCTACAGTAATTTCCACGAAACAAATCAGCTGTTTATGCCATGCGTCTAGCGGAAGCCCTACGGGCGCTACATGAGATTTAGGACGCAGGATGAT
This sequence comes from Shimia sp. MMG029, assembly GCF_027947445.1. Taxonomy (NCBI): domain Bacteria; kingdom Pseudomonadati; phylum Pseudomonadota; class Alphaproteobacteria; order Rhodobacterales; family Roseobacteraceae; genus Shimia; species Shimia sp. MMG029. The sequence goes on from NZ_JAQJIM010000010.1 coordinate 45,964, forward strand.
GCCTGATCTGCGCTTTCGTATTCCTGTCAGTGCCTGCGAACGCAAGCTCGACCTATTGCAGGCGCAGGAGGTCGACATATTCCTCGGTGACCTGACCTACATACCCGAAGCGGACGATGTTGAGATCATGGTGAAGGAAAAGCAACCCATCCGGTTCGTTGCTCATCGAGATCATGAAATTCACCAGCGCTGCCCGCAAACCATGGCAGGTATCTTTGATTTTCCCTTCGCGTCGCCGCATCTCCACAAACACTGGAAAGCCACTATAACGAAAGCTCTTGGGGGCGGTGCGGAAGCTGCCGAAAGCGTCAATGGGCAGCCGCATGTAGAATGTGACGACTGCAACCTGCTGCTGGGACTGTTGGCGGAACCTGAATTCATCTTTGGAGTGATACAGGATACATTCGCAGGCTACGGGCACCTTTGCTTTTCGATCCGCAGTTAGTGGTCAAAGTGGTTGGGGTTCATCTGCCCGTGAGAATTCAAAAGCCTGACAGCGCTGCGCGGTTACTCAAACTCAACGAGCCGTTTGCTCTCGCCCCCGTTCACATAGAAATATTCGGTCAGTGTGCGGCCGTCTGGCAGGAGTTCATGTTCTACGGTCAGGCTTTGAGTGCCGTTAAAACGTGAGGCGGGGCCGGCGGGGCAGGTGGTTTTGAAGTTCTTTAGCTCAAAGCCGCCTTTTCGGTGGGTTTTGGTCGCCAGCGCGAAGGGGCCGATTTTGCCCCCTTTGCAGCTTTTCTGCACAAAGGCGATCACCTGTTTCACGTTGTAGCCCTCATGAAGCATCACACCTGTGACATCTGGTGACCCGGTGGTGATCGTGTAACCGGCAAATTTATTGGGTTGCGCCTGAGCGGGGGGAGCGATGGCAAGAAGGGCGCATGCCAGAAGCGCGAATTTAGGTGTCATGTTGGCTGTCATGGGGGCCTCAACTTTTTGTCTGAAGGTAAAGGCTGCGATTGTGCAGCGCAATACTGGCAACGCCATGTTGGAGACAGTACACGGCTTTGTGGTTGACAGTTTGGGTGCGAAAAGGTCAGGAGGCGGGGTGCCTTACGGATTGCCATATGTCGCGCGGGGTCAGCGGATTGGCCTGCTTGGAGGATCGTTTGATCCGCCACATGTGGGCCATGTGCACATCACACTAGAGGCCATGAAACGTTTTGAGCTGGATCAGGTCTGGTGGCTGGTCAGTCCCAGAAATCCACTGAAATCAGAGGGTCCAGTGCGCCTAGGCCGACGGATGGCCGCGGCGCGCGCGCTGATGCGGCATCCACGGGTCTTCGTGAGCGATTTTGAGCGTCTGGCGGGTACGCGCTACACGGCGCAGACGATTGCAAAGCTTCAGCATGTGGTGCCTCAGGCGCAGTTTGTCTGGCTGATGGGGGCTGACAATCTGAAACAGTTTCACCGCTGGAAAGATTGGAAAGGCATTATGGAGCGGGTACCGGTTGGGGTGCTGGCGCGCCCCGGAGAGCGGATTGAAGCCCGCACCGCCAAGGCCGCGCAGGTGTATCGCGCCGCACGGCTGCACCCGCGCGCACTGCGCTTGCTGAGTCGCAGGCCCCCGCCTGTTTGGGGCTTTGCCGATGTTCCCATGCGCGCCATCAGTTCGACTGAGCTGAGGCAAAGTGGGGTTTGGCTTAAAGATTAGGCAGGGGTTTCGTTGGGTTAATCGTGGTGCGCCTGGCGTAAGCACCTGTTAACGCAAAGGACCTAGTTTGGCCCAAACAGGATTGGCTTGTCTGCCGTTCGCACCGCGCAGGATTCGCGCGCAAATGTCATGTATGTTTGGGGGCACAGCCCGCTGCGATTTGCCGACAGTGTCCTTTTTATGAATGGCAACGCACCGCTCTGTCGGTGCCAAACTGGGGGCCGCTCTGCGGGTCGAGGCGATGGCCTATATTGTGAACTTTCTGACGCGTCTTTTGGACCGTTTCCTAGGTTTTTCGATTATGGGGCGGCTTTTGCTGCCGATTGTCGGATGTATTGTGGTTTTTTTCACCAGTTCCACTTTGTGGTGGATGAACCTGCAGACCTCTACGCTGAAGCACGCGTTTGAAAACGAGGTGGTCATGGCGCAGACTTTCGTGGCGCCACCTGTTGCAGCTGCGGTTTGGGACTTCAACGCAGATGGCGCCAATGGTGCGATCGCCGGTATCGTGGAAATCGAAGACGCGCTGTTTGCAAAGGTGTTTGTGGATGGTGAGGTTTTTGCGGAGATGGCCCTAGAAGGTACCGATCCGGCTGGTTGGGACTCAGGTGTATCTGAAGTTCTGGCAATGGAGGGCGAAACGGCGCGCCTGTCCATCGAAGAGGTGGAGTACATCAAGTTCCCCGTGCGCCATAGCGATGGTTCTGTTGTCGGGGAAATGGTCATTGGGTTTGACCATTCAAAGGTAGTTGCGGTTGTGAACCAGCTCTACATGCAATCGCTGATCGTAGGTGTTGCGATGGTGCTGGTTATGGCTTTCATCGTTTACATCATTGCCGCCAGTGTGACGCGCCCTTTGAGTGGCATTATTGAGCGTATCGACGGGCTGCGCCAAGGCGACACTGAAGGGGATGTGCCCAGCGACACCCGGAAAGATGAACTTGGACGTCTGGCACGTGCGGTTGTTGAGTTTGTTCAGACCATCAAGGCCAACAAAGAGTTGGAAGAGCAATCCAAAACAGCGGCGCGAGAGCAGTCTGAAGTGGTTGGCGAGCTGGCGGACGGTCTGAACAATCTGGCGCAGGGGCTGTTGAGCCACCGGATCACGGCCGAGGTGGGCGAAGACTATGAAATGCTGCTCACTGATTTCAATAAAACAGCTGAAGCGCTGGATGATGTGATCGGTCGCGTGTTGGCAACAATCTCGCAGATTGAGGACGAAACCGGCTCTATGGCGGAAGGCACTCACAACCTTTCCAAACGCACGGAGAGCCAGGCGGCGACCCTGGAGGAGACCGCAGCGGCGATCAGCCAGATCACCGAAAGCGTTCAGAATGCCACAGATCAGACCAAGTCTGTCGAAGCGACGGTTGATGCAACCAAGGCTGAGGCGATGCGGGGTGGCGACATCGTGAAGCGCGCGGTTGGTGCAATGCAGGATATCGAAGAGTCCGCTGGAAAAATTTCTGAAATCAACCGTGTGATTGAAGACATTTCTTTCCAGACCAATTTGCTTGCCTTGAACGCAGGTGTGGAAGCCGCGCGTGCCGGTGACAGCGGCCGTGGTTTTGCCGTAGTGGCTTCTGAAGTGCGCTCTCTCGCGCTGCGGTCTGCAACCAGCGCCAATGAAATCAAAGAGTTGATCGACAACTCCACTGACAAGGTTCAGGTTGGCGTAGAGCTTGTGGATGCGGCAGGCAAAGCCATCGAAGAGATCATCACCAAGATCGAAGCGGTGAGCAAACTGGCGGTACAGATTGCGGAAGGGTCGCGAGACCAGGCAACAGCGATCACTGAAATCAACGCAGGCGTGATGGATCTGGATCGGGTGACGCAGCAAAATGCGAGTCTGGTGGATCGGTCAAGCGCGCAGGGGCGTGCCTTGCAAGAGGCCGCGAGTGAGCTTGCTGAGTTGGTTGCGAGCTTTAGGCCCTCATCTGTCGATCAACGCGCGGCGCGAGAGGCTGAGCATGAGGCAGATGCCGAGCATGCTGAGCTGAGCTTCCGCCATTCGGCTTAAGCAAAGAACACAAGAGAAGGCCGGGCTGCGCATCGCATCCCGGCCTTTTTGCATTGATATGGGGGTGTTTAGTGCGCTGGAGTAAACGCGATTTCGCGCACAATGGCTTGTGCCTTTGCGGTGTCAACAGCACGGCCCGCCCAAGGCTCCAGAGCGCCGCTCACCGCCCAGACATTGGCGAATAAAAATCCCGGCTCTTTGGGCAACAGTGTGTCTGTTTCTGTGACCTCAAAGATCAGCTCATCTGCGACAAACCAGCGAAGCCTGTCGGGGAGCCATTCAAAACTATATCTGCGAAAGCTGTCGGCCGCGTCAAACCCCAAAGGAATAACATGGTTTTGTAAGACGCCGTCCACAAACCAAGCCACATGCATTTTGGTTGTGTCCTTACCGAGAAACTCGATATCGATTTCGTCGTGACGGGCGCCATAATAGGGGCCGGTGTAGGTGAAGAAACCGGTGACAATACCGTCTCCACGGGCAGGGCGCATGACCACAGAGTAGCGGCCATAGTGGCTGGTTTCTGCGCGGCGCAGAGATGCGCCAGCGAAGCGGTTTTTACGATCATATTGAGGGCTGAGCGACAGATTCAGCCCGGCTTTGTATGTGACGTTGTTACGTGACCAATCGGTATCAAAGAAAGGGTGCGAAAACATGTAGTGCGCCGCGTGCCAAACTTCCGGGGATGGGTGGGCAAAGTGCTCAATGAAGCCTTGTTTGGGGGCAATTGGGGACTCTCCGGCATGCCCAGGAAACGCGCTCAACGTCGCGATCAGGGCGGCCATGTAACAGACTGTGTTGGGCCATATTTTTGCGCGGGATGGTGACTGTGGATCGGGTGCATAATGTGGGGCACAGTCAATTTGATCGTCAATCGGGAGGTCATCGATCATCCTTAACACCCCTAATTAAGGTTAACATTTATTAACCTTAATTAGGGGTGTTTGAGAAAGCGGGATGCAATAGAAACGTGGTGGATTGGTTAATTTAAGAATTTAGGAAAATTTTATGAACTGGATTGGCAGTCTCTATAACTCGCCTGGCACCTATGCTGCGTCGGTCTTGGAGGGGGGCTTCCTCGCGAGGCGCAAAGCAGGTGTTTCTGCGGCGACCATTTTGGTTGTGATTGGGGCAGGGCAGGCAAAGAGCGCGCGATGGCATTTGTTCGCGACATGCTGGCGGTGGGGCAAAACGGTCTCTTACTAGTCGTTACCATGCATGTCTACGCGCCTGAGCGGGCCAACACCTTAGCGCCTTAGAATCTGCGAGACCTGTGGATCAACGACATGATCGGGCGCGAATTTCGACACGCCTATTGAGTGGGTTGGAGCCATTGATCTGCGGCAGCGGTTGCGTTTCACCAGAGGAGACAACGCTCACGATCCGCTCTGCGTCTTGCAGGCCGTCACGCAAAACCGCAGCGATCGTCTCGGCCCGGCTAAGCGCCAATGCGCGATTGGCACTCCTATCGCCACTGGTGTCGGAATGGCCAATCAGTTGAATGCATGCAGATTTCATCACCGAGGTGTCCAGCACTGCAATCAGTTTTGCAATCTTGAGTTGTGCTACATCGTCGAGCCGCGTGCCCCCAGCTTTGAAAAATATGTGGCTCTCTTGTATTTCCGGATCCAATGGCGATGCGGTCTGTGGCTGTGTTGGAGGTGCGCGCCGCTCCACGCAATCACGTACGTCAAAGCCGAATTCCTGCATCATGCGCTGACATATTTCAGCCTCCGTCAGGGCGGACCCACGATTGGCCGGTACCAAGGAAAGAACAAGCAAAACCCACAAAACCAAACGCATAACAAACACTCCTTGCAACGAGTCTGCGCAAAGAGGGTTTCAAAAACATGAAGGCCAGTTTTTTGGTCTGCTGTGGTGAAGGCAGGATGTTTACGGTTTGTTCACGTGCTTGGCACAGTATTGTCTGTGTTTTGGTAGCGTAAATGGTGAACTGCATGGTTGCAGAAGGGTCTGAGCCACATAGGCATACGTGGATTGACGCAATGCGTCTGTTTGCAGGTTTGTCCATGGTTGGTCTGCATGTGACCGCCGATGCGCAGGGGCAGCCTTTCCCGGATGTGAGCGCCGCCGAACGGACAGTTCCGATGCTGATCCGTGCGGTTCTGTACACAGCCCGTACAGAGCTTTTCCTGATGATTTCTATTCTGCTTTTGGTGATGGCGCTGCACCGCGCACCGCGCAGTTACGCCTGTGTCATCAGACAGCAAGCTCGCCGTCTTTTGGTGCCTTTCGCATTCTGGACAGTGTTTTTTGCTTGTTACGGCCTGCTTAAGGCACACGCTCTTGGCTATGGCGCCGATGAGTGGGCGCGGCTGATGACCTGGCAGGGATGGTTGGGCTTTTTCCTGTTGGGAGATGTGAAATATCACATGCATTTTATCCCAACGTTGTTCGGACTGTTGTTGATCTACCCGCTGTATCGCGCAGCGCAAAGAGCCCCAATTTTCGGGCTGTTGGTTGTGGTTTTCCTGCTTATGAAACAACAGCTTGATCGCGAAATTTTCGCACTTTTTTGGGGCAGTGAGTGGTTGCCTTATATTGTGCGTTTGGTGAAAATCGCGACCTACAGTGGCTACGGTTTCGTGGCTTTCGCCATCTACGGCCTTTGGCAGCGCAGCGATCGTGAAACGCTTGAGAGTTGGTTGGGCCCAGTTTCGCTCTTGGCGACCGGGCTTTTTGTTTTCAAACTCTTAGCGACAAGAGATGTTATTGAAACGGGGCGTTGGGATTTTGTGAATCCGACGGCTTATTGGGCAGACTATCTGATGCCGGTTGCGCTGCTGGTCGGATGTCTCTGTCTCAGTCATCGACGTTGGCCCGTCTGGATTTCTCGTGCATCAAAATATGCCTTTGGCATTTATTTGTGCCACCCTATTTTTCTGGACGTTGCAGAGATTGCCCTGCATGGCAGCGCTTTCTCCCCAACCATGCTCATCACTTTGGAGTTCATCTGGACTTTGCCAGCGACGGTCTTGTTTGTCTGGGGACTTGAGCGCACAGCCTGTTTGGCCTGGACAGTTGGCCTTGGCCCGTTGCCTCGACTAGCGCGCGTTTCGCCCCGTCAGCCCATTTGATTTAGGAGAGGTTTATGCTCACCAGCGTGCAAGATATTGGTATGATTTCAGTGATCAAAGTGGCTAGCAGCTGTTTGACCTCTGCGGATTATGCGGTTTTGAAAGCTGCACAGGAGCGTGCCCAGCAGGGAGGTCGCAGTGCGCTTTTGGTGGATTTGCAGGCCGTGCGGAGGATCACGCAGTCTGGTCTGGCCGCATTGCTTGAGTTCCAGAGCGAAACGCCGAGGACCGGCGCAGTGGGGTTCTTTGGGGCGCGTCGCCCCGTCCGTGAGGCGATTGCAAAACGCGGGCTGTCCCCGCTTCTGCCTTTGTTTGAATCTCAAGAAGATGCGCTGGAGTCGCCGGAGTTTCGCATAAAACGTCTTGCGGGCGTAAAGTCTGTGATCCTGGTGGCTGGTGCTGGCAGTCGAATGGCGCCTCTGACCCAAGAGATGCCAAAGCCGATGCTTGATATGCTTGGACACCCCATTATCGCACATTTGATGCGGCATATGCAGCGTTTTGGTCTTCGAGATTTTATTCTGAACCCGGGGCATCTGGGGTCTGAGTTTCACGCCTTTTTTCAAAGCTCAGCAGATCGAAGTGTCCAATTTGTGAATGAAGGTCATTATCAGGGCAAGTCTTGGATAAAGGCGCCCGTCGGATCAGCGGGCACGCTGCATGCTATCCAGCGCAAAACTTCAGCGTTTGATGGTAATTTCTTTGTTCTATGTGGGGATGCGCTGACCGATATCAATCTCGCCGATATGATGGAGCAGCATCGCGTGCGCGATGCGGATGTTACCATTGCGGTACAGCAGGTCCCGGTGGAAGACGTCCACAAGTACGGGATTGTGGATGCAAACGCGGTTGGGAGAATTATGGGTTTTGTTGAAAAGCCCGAACCAGAAAATGCGCCCTCAAACTTGGCCAGTGTCGGCATTTATATTTTCAATCCCAGGGTTCTGAAATCTGCGCCACTGTCTGCTGCGCATGGCGGAGATATTGGCAAAGACCTTTTGCCTGCGCTCTTGCTATCTGGCGGTCGTCTGGACATCTACGAGGACAGTTTTTCATGGATCGATATCGGTTGTGTTCGTGACTATTACAGGGCGAATTCTCTTGGTTTGCGTGGTCTCTTGCCTGACGTTCAGCCCGAGGGCACTGAAATCCGTCGCAAAGTGTGGTGCGCCCCCGGAGCTGACGTGGACCCCCGCGCGATCATTGTAGGCCCATGTCACATCGGTCCTGGGGCCGTTGTAGAAGCCGGCGCAAAAATCGAAGGGCCGAGTGTCATCTCAGCGGGTGCGCGGGTGTGTGTGCGGGCGCTTGTGCGGCGTTCCATCGTTATGCCAGACAGCTGCGTGACACCAGGAACCTGGGTGGACGATATGATCGTCTGTGGGGATTGGGCGATAGACCACCGCTTCGCGGACGGCACTGCGCAAATCTGCCCACCACTGGAAGGTGTGGTGCGAGTGGCCGCGGCATGCGAATACCCGCAAACAGCTGGCGGGCAGGGGCGATGAGCATGTTCCTTCTCCAGACGCGGCACATGTGGGCAAAGCTGGATATTTTTGCCATAGCGCTTGCTGTACTTCTCCTTCTCTGCCCGGATGAGGGTGCGGCCAATGGCACTGTTGTTTCAAAATCTGCCGATCGTTTCTGGATTTTGTGGGAACGGGTTAGATATGCGGGCGAGCACTGCCCCTTTGGGCAAGACTGCAATGAAATGCGCAGTTTTTCGGCGCGTCCGCTGACCACAAATAACACAGGGTTCATCTTTCGTCTTTTTGGTTTGCAAGCGCCTTTGGCGGGGTCGCAACCCCTGCCCAATACGCATCCTGATGCGCCCTCTTTTTGTGAGAAGTCATCCAGTAGTCCAGGTGTTGAACCTCTTGCGATGCCAAAATCAGAGAAGGGGGAGGTTTTGCGCGGCGTGAAGGCGCTCCATCTCGACCTTTCTAACTTAAAGGCCCCGCCAGGATTTCGACAGGATTTTGGCGCGAAATTGCAAAAGCAATTTTCGGACATATTGAGGGGCGCAGGCATTCAGGTTGTGTCCAAAGAGGCGCTGGCGCAGCTCCCGGGTCAACCTGTCCTGAACGTCTATTTTTCTTTTTCTGATCCGGAAGAGCTTTGTGATTATACTTATTCGGTTTTTGCAAGCCTGTCCCAAGATGTGCTGCTTGCGCGGGATTTGCGCATCAAGGTCGCAGCGGGTGTCTGGTCGTTTTCGACCGGATCCTCAGCGCGGGACCATAAGGGCAATGAAGCGGATGCGATCTTAGCGGTTGCCACGGCATTTGTGCGCGATCACCAGCGTGTCAACAGCCACTGACCATTTCACAAAGCATAGGGCTTTCGATCAACAGAACCTAAGATTGAGGTGCGATCTATAAATGGATCTTTCTGCGTCTGCCAAACCTGCAACACCGCAGGATGAACCATATTTCAGAACACAGGAGGCGCGCGTTCCGCCCCTATACGCACCGCTGTCTGCCCGGCGACGGTTGGCTTGGCATTTTCTTGCGGGTGCCAGCGTGGCGTCCGGTACCTCCTACCTGATTTGGAGATGGACCGTTTCCCTTAATCCTGACGCTTTGGGGTTTTCTGTTTTGGTGGCCGGGGCTGAGACGCTTTTCTTCTTAGGTACGTTGTTGTTTTACTTTGATATCTGGGACGAGGGAGATACGGCAAACTTTCCCCCGCCCGTGCAGAGAGCTGAGATCGGGGGAGGGGAAGGGCCCAGCAACATCACTGTGGATGTGTTCATAACCACATTTGATGAACTGCCAGCAGTCGTGGCCCCGTCAATTGTAGACGCATTGGCGCTCGAGCCCCCAGAAGACTTGCGCGTTTTGGTATGGCTCTTGGATGATGGAGATCGGCCGGAAATGGCTGCTTTGGCGCGTAAATTTGGCATCGGCTATTGTGCAAGGCAAGACAACATAGGTTTCAAAGCAGGGAACCTGCGCAACGGTTTGTTGCACACGTCCGGAGATTTTGTCGTGATTTGTGATGCGGATACACGTTTGTTTCCAACATTTTTGCAAAACACACTTGGCTATTTTCGCGATCCAGACATGGCCTGGGTGCAGACGCCACATTGGTTTTATGACATTCCTGAAGGACAGAGCTGGGAAGCCTGGCTTAAACAAAGCCGGTTGTGTACTGGGCGTTCTGATTGGAGGGGGAGAGGGGCGCAGGTATTGGCATGGCTCACCGGACGCACATGCATCGGCAAAGATCCATTTCTGGCAGACCCCACAATATTTTTTGATGTGATCCAGCGTCGTCGCAATCGCAATGGCGCGTCGTTTTGCTGTGGTGCCGCATCGATACACCGGCGAGAGGCGATCTTCGCCGCCGCAATTCGCCGCAAAACGCAACAGGTTTTGCGGCCCGCGCATGGAATTTCATTGCCCGCTCAACAGTCATTGGCGGCCCATCCCATTGAGCCTTATCGATTTCATGTGTCAGAGGATCTTTACACCTCTATTTTGCTGCATGAGGATCAAGAGAAAAATTGGCGTAGCGTGTATCACCCACAGGTGGAGGCGCGCATGCTGTCACCTGTCAGTCTGGAAGCTTGGGCGGCCCAACGTTTGAAATATGCCGGGGGTACTTTTGATATTGCGTTGCGCGACAATCCGTTGTTTCGCCGCGGGCTCAGCTGGCGTCACAGGCTGCATTACGGCGCGACATTCTGGTCCTACATGAGTGCGCTTTGGGCGCCGGTGTTGCTACTGGCACCTGCGTTTTCTCTGGTTACGGGCATTACGCCTGTCACGGCTTATTCTCTTGAGTTTTTTGCCTATTTCCTTCCCGCTGTTGTGTTGGGGGAACTGGCCATGCTGGCTGCCTGCAAGGGTCACAGCATCGGTGCCGGGCGTACCCTTTCCGTCGCGGGCTTGCCAATTGTGTGGCACGCGCTTTTTTGTGTGTTGCGCGGTCACAAGCCGAAATTTGCCCCGACGCCAAAGTTGCCTGTTTTGGCCAAAGGTTTGCGTTTTGTGGTGCCGCATATTTTTTTGCTTGTGGGGATGATGCTGTGTGGCGCGATTGGAATTTGGCGCACGCTACAAGGAGACGCGGGATTCAGCCCATCGCTTCTCTGGGTCAACCTATTTTGGCTTGGCGTCAACATGGTGATGATGGCGGGGCCGCTTCGTACAGTTTTTTGGCAAATGCCTAAGCCGAAATCGGCCCACACCAACCCCGATCCTTTGGAGCAAACCAATGCAGCAAACTCGTCATTTGCCTAAAAAAAATCGCCAGAAAAATCGTGGAAGCGTTGCCTTTATTTTGGGGCTGTTGGTCACGGCTGGGATCGCAATTGGCGCAGACGATTGGGGACGCACCATGCATGGCAGCGCGATCGCGCCGCTGCCTGTGCATATTGCGCACCAACCGTTGCCTGCGCGCGGCCTGAATGCGCAAGACTGGCGAAATGCAGCCGTCGCATGGACTTATTTTGAAGACCATTTCCAGCCACAGACCGGTTTTGTGAACTCAATAGAGGGTTATCCAAGTGCCACGCTGTGGGATCAGGGCTCATACCTGCTTGCGCTGATGGCGGCGCAGGGATTGGGGTTGATTGATCGAGAGCGGTTTCTGGCGCGCAGTGAAGCCTTTCTGTCTGGTCTGGAGCGGCTTCCTCTGTTTGAAGGGTGCCTGCCCAACAAAGCTTATGATACGCGAAGCCTGCAGATGGTTGACTATACAAACAAACCGGTGGCCGATGGGATCGGCTGGTCCGCTCTGGATGTGGCTCGCATGCTCATGGCACTCCGGGTTTTTGAAATAAATGAGCCTGCCTATGGGCCGCGTGTGCGTGTCCTATTGGAGAAATGGGATCTGGCAGCCATGACAGAAGCTGGCCGACTTTGGGGCGCGACGCGTCGGAATGGTGTGACGGAGTATCACCAAGAAGGGCGCATCGGCTATGAGCAATATGGCGCCCGGGCGGCAGCCTTGTGGGGACTAGATGTCTTGGAGGCGAGCACGGCCCGCCCGATCCTGCAATGGGAAAATGTGTCGGGCGTTGATGTGGCAGTCGATCGGCGCCGCTCGGCCAGTTTTGGGGCCATCACGCCTGTGCTCAGCGAACCTTATTTGCTGCAGGCGTTTGAGATTGGACTGAACACCGAAGGTCAGTTGCTGGCGAGCCAGCTTTATGCGGCACAAGAGGCACGGCATCGCGCTACGGGCGAGATCACGATGGTTTCTGAAGATCACATCGATCAGGCTCCGCATTTTCTTTATAGTGCGGTCTTTTCAAATGGGCGTCCCTGGTCGGTGGTTGACGAAGATGGGGAGGTGCATGATGCGCTGCGCACCGTGAGTTTGAAGGCGAGTTTCGGCTGGGATGCGCTGTATGATACGGAGTACACAAATCAAACGCTGCAAACGCTTCAGAATCTTGCCTCTGAGTCTGGCTGGATGGCGGGGCGATACGAATTGGATGACCGGCCCAACACCGCGCTGACATTGAATACAAATGCGGTGGTTCTAGAAGCACTGCACTACAAGCATAAAGGGCCATTGCTGCAATGACCTGGCCTTATGGTTGGCATGCCATGCTGCCGAGAAAATCGACTCAAAGCTGGACGTGACATCCTTGCCTTTGCTTGGCAATCTCTCTCTGCCACATAGGCGTCAGACTCCCGCGTGAGGCTGGGGCAGCGTTATTGACGCACTATATGGGTGCAATCCGGCTCAAAAGCTTGGCGCGCTTTGATTGAAGCGCGTGGTTGATGACGGGCGCAGAGGTGGCTTTGAGCGATGCCTTTTCCTAGGCAGAGTCTACAAAGATGATAGTAGACCGGTGGCTGTAAATGTCGAGGTGGCGGCTTGTCTGAGAACCTCAGCGAGGGAGCGCTGCCCGAGTGTAACATGTAGCGTTGACCGGGTGCCTTTGGCCGTCTCTAAAAGCGTTGCAGAAAATGTATCCTCAAAACGTTCGGGAGGCAGGGCGACAAAGACGCGCGCCGTAGAGCCTGTGACGTCGCCATTGTAGAGCGTTCTGATGATTTGACCTTCGGTTTGGCGATCGTACAGAGAAAACCCGGCAATGGACACCAAAACGGGCATCCCACTGGGAAGCAGCTTCGCTTGAGCGGCAGGCATATCGAAGTATGCGACGTGGTCATTCGTATCGCCTTGCTGGATACGAGCAAGAATCTGATCTTCGGGACTGGAAGACCCCGCCCTCAATGATCTGAGATGGGTCAGTTTTCCAGCTGCGGGTGCGTGCAGCCAGGGGGCAGACAGTAGTGTTTTCACATAAGCTTGGCGCGTTTTGAGATGTGTGATTTCCGCATCCAAAAGCGCAAGCGCATCCTGTCGTTTAGACCGGGTCGACTGTTTGAGCTGCGCAATGTCGAACTCGATTTCACGGATCGCAGATTGCAGCGTCTCACGCTCCAGAGCGGCGCGGATCTTGAGTACCTTTTGGACCGCTGGTGACGTGGTTTCTGCACGCGCCACCAGCTCTTCAACGGCCAGCAGACTCTGGCGTTTTAAACTGTCGCGCTTTTGTAGGAGCCGTTGCTGCGCAATGAGATCGCTGCGCTTTTTGCCTTCGCAACGATCAACCACGCGATCCTTGAGTTTGGCGGGGTTATGGTATTCATCTGAAAGGTGCGAGTGGCCCGGTGTTGCTGCTTGGCTAACTGCCATAGGTCGCTGCAACTGGCTGTAAAGAGCGGTTTGAAGGCAGCTGCGTTCAACTTCTTTTAGCGAAAGTGCCGCGCTTGCCTCCTGATATAGTTGGCGAAGCGAAGCCTGATCAAGTCGCGCCAGCTTCTGGCCGGCAGTGACATGATCTCCTTCTGCAACAAGCATGGTTTGCAGCGGCACATGAGCTGGCAAAACCAAAGGCACCTGGGTGCGCTGGCTTTCTAGGACGCCTGAAAAGGTTTGTGTTTGTTTGGCAACAACCTGACGCGCCATTTCAATGGCCACGAACACAGAAAGGGAAAGCCATGCCAGCGCGCACAAGAACCAAACTGGCCGCCTTAAGACACGCGCGCGCGGCGGGCTGAGGCTAAGCTTTGGTGGCTGCATTTTGGTCTGCCTTGCGTTGTGTCAGGAGCCGTGGATCATATGTTTTGATGCTCACATGTAAAAAGCTGGTGCCGTTGGTTTGACTGGTCTCTACGGACAGCGAGTCACGCATGATTTTTGCCAGAGGCGAGAGCCTTTCGCCTTCGACAGAGGTTGCGGCAGCTTTCTCTGCCTTTTTGAGTGCACCGGACGACAGGCTCAGCTGGGAGTCTATCAATCGAATTTCGCATTTACCGGTGAAGTGTTTGAACTCAAAGGTGAGTTCGTCAGCTGCTTCTGTGGTGTCACCAGAGGTTTGACAGGCCAGGCTGAGCATTTCGTTGGCAACCATGCAAACGGCTCTGCGGTTGGCCTCATCGCCATCCCTGCGGAAATGACTGCAAATCCAACCGTCGAGCGCGTCTTCGCTTTCGAGCTCGCGGGGGGCCGTGAAACGACTGACGCCGGAAGATTGCCGCGCCCGGATGTCGGCTGTGGCCGCCAGTTCTATCACCCTGCCGTTTTGCATCATAAGAAGTTGGTCGCATTGATCCAGAAGCGCGCGGTTTTCGGTTGCGATCAGCACGATATGTCCGTGGCGCGCATCTGTGCGCAGCCTTTCTCCAAGGGCACGTATCATGGCGTCGCTTGCGCCATCTTCGGGTCGGTCAATGAGGTAGAGCGGGGGGCGCAGAGCCAATACGCGGGCGATCGAGAGCGCTTTCTGTTCGCTGGTCGACAGCGTGGAAATGTCCTTTGTTGTTAGAATGCGCTCAATGGTGTCGGCGGTGAATACCAAGCTCTGTAAAGCGCGGCGTGCGCGCGCCAGATGATCAGGCCCGCCAAAGCAGGTGATGTTTTGGGCGCCGCTGCCTGGCGCGACAATCGGTTGAGGCGGTAACAAGACTGATTGCAGCGGGCTGTTGTGCGCGGTGCGTCCCCACATCGCTGTGCCGCGTAGACCAACATAGCCACGTACAAACAGATCTTGGAGATCATGAGGGGCCTGTAAGGCTCTAAGCAGCAGGGACTTGCCTGCGAAACTATCGCCACACAGGCCTATGATTGTACCGGGTTCGGCGCGAAACGAGATGTTTGACAGCAGCGGGGCACTGCGCGCGGTGTGCACTGAGAGATCATGCACCACAAAAGCCGCCTCGTCGGACGCAGGGTCATCAGAAAACGGCGGATGGGTCAGCGCCACGCTCTTGGCGCGTTTGAGATACTCAGGATCGGCGCGAGAGATCTGTTGAAAGAAGGTGCCAAACGCATCTGCGGACCAATAGGTCACAAAGGCAATTGTGAGAACCGCAGCGACGTTGAGTCGCCCAACAGCAACCAGCCATGATGCGATCGCGATGCTGGCGACCAAAGCCGCCAGAGCGAAAACCTTGAGCAGTGCCACGAGAAAGGGGCTTTCACCGTTCTCGGCTTGAATAAGTTCTACGGCTCTTTGATCGCGCCCGGTTAACAGGGATACGGCTTCTTGTGTGTCAAAGGCCCAAAGTGGCTCTGTCTTAAGGAGACGCGTTGCGTAGCGACACACTAGCCAGCTGAGCAGCGCGCTGCACAGGAAAGGTATGGCAAGCAGAGGGTCCAGCAATGCAAAAACACCACTTGCGACAGCACCGACAAGAGCGCGCCCCACCGCATCATTGCGCATGCGAATATAGCGTAAGCCGGACAGAGCGCGTGCGTGGCAAACATCAAAAATGAGCACGCCAAGGATTGGCACAAGCGCGCAGGCAGCCAAGAGACCGGCCAAGAGTTTTTGGCCGTTCATGGCCACTTCGTCATACAGAAAGATGAAGAACACAGCTGTTGCCAACAGGCAGAGTCCGCCACCCATAGAGAACAGCGCCGACACTGCCACAGACCATATGGGAGTGGCTCTGTCGCGCAGTGTGATTTGAGTGCCCTCTGCCGCAGCGAGGCTGGCATTTGCTGGTGGCATCGGAGTTTTAGCTGGAAATAAACCGGACATACGAAAACCTCATTACACCGAAGTGTTATACGGGATGAGGGTTAAGAAAGTTTCTGTTTTTAGGGTATTTTTAATTTTAAGTTCTTTTTTTGTTCTGTTGCGATTTTAGTCCAAAAAGTTGGGGAATTTTAATGGATATATCGTTTCATTGATGCATTCCGTTTGGAGTGTGTTGTATGAAAAGTGCTTTTGGGTACACATATCAATCGTTTGGGTTTGGGGTGTTGCTGTTTTCAGTCGCCGTTGTTGTTTTGGGTGGGGCAACCTATTCGGTTGGCGTGACTGCCAGAAAGTACTTTTTGGCACAGGAAGAAGAGGTGATCCCGATCATTGCAGGAGGGGATCTGGATGAGATTCCAGCACTGATGCGTGGCAACTTGCCAAGCGTGACAAACAGCATGGTGGACGACCGTCAACCCCGTCAAAAGCCTCCTCGCATGTGCGAGATGCCTGGCGACTATTTCGATCATTTAGACCGAGGGTTGGAGGTGCCGCATGGGTATGACAAACATAACGCCTATGTGCGAAAATACCGCAGCAGGCGGGGGGTTCTCAATGAGCGCGAGCTGCGTGCAGCCAAGGTTGCATGGCACTATTTTGAGAGGTTCACACAAGAGAGCACAGGTCTTGCCAATTCGGTCGGAAATTACCCGTCGACCACGCTTTGGGATACGGCATCCTATATGGCTGGCCTCGTGTCTGCCTATGAGCTGTGCCTGATTGAAAAGTCAGAATTTGACCGACGTATTACACAACTTTTGACAACCATAAAGGGATTGGATTTATTCCGTAAAGAGCTGCCAAATAAAGTCTATCATACAAAGACTGGGGCCAAGGTTGATTATACAAATAAGCCAGGTGAAATTGGTTTTTCGGCCCTGGATATCGGGCGGTTTCTGGTTTGGCTGCGTATTTGCAAAAATCGATATCCGTATCTGGCCAATACCATCGACTCCATATTGCTGAAGTGGGATTTTCGCAATGTGATAGACGATGAGGGGCTGTTGTTTGGTGCATACGTCGACAAGGAAACGGACGAAACAGTTTATGCACAGGAGGGGCGACTTGGCTATGAGGAATACGCAGCAAAAGGATTTGCGCTTTGGGGATTTCGTCCCAAGCTGGCGCATCGCGCCGAACCATTTCTGACGGCCTCTATCTATGGGATCCAAGTGCCTTATGATGGACGAGATCCCAGAATTTTTCATTCTCAGAATTATGTTGTCACGGAATCTTATCTCCAAGATGGACTGGAGCTGGGTTTTGACATGCCCCATGATGACAGCAGCTCTGAGTGGGTCCATACTGATGGCTGGCGCGCAGAATTTGCTGACCGTATCTATCAGGTGCAAGAGAACCGATGGCGGCAAACCGGTTTTATGACCGCGCGGTCAGAGCATAATGTGAAGGGGCCGCCGTATTTCACATATGACACGATTTTCTCCGATGGATATCCATGGAATACGGTGACACCCCGCGGCGATTACGTGCCGGATCATTCTGCTGTGGCCGCCAAGGCGGCGCTGGGGCTCTGGGTCTTGTGGGAGACGGAGTATACCGACGTTCTCTATGAGGCCATAATCGAGCTCTATGATCCGGAAAACGGCATGTATGAAGGGCTTTATGAGCGCGGGCAGGGCCGGGTTGCTATTTTCACAGCTAATAACAATGGGATCATACTGACCTCTCTTTTGCACAAGGTGCAGGGCCCAATACTGACGCCGTATACGGGCGATACCGAGGTTTGGTACACCGCGTTTCGCGATCAGGATATCCGCTTGAAGCGGAATTATCCCGACCCTCCACAGCAGGATGACTGGCTTCCGGCCTTGCGTCATTCCGTTCAAGAGAAGGCTGATTTCTGATGAAATATTTTTTGAAAAGTGTAGTGGCAGCATTGGTCGTTTCTGCGAGTGCCAGCGGCAGTTTGCGCGCGCAGATGGGGGCATCAATAGCCGACGGGCCGACGGCATTTGCATCTGAAAATGCGATTTTGGATACATCCATCCCCTTTGCCATTGGGGCGCGCGAAGCCCGGCAAGCGCTTCGGGGGGCCTTTGGCTGGCCCAGTTTTCAGGAGGGGTTGGTCGAAGGGGTGTATTTCCGTTTTGATCCAGACGGCTATGCTCGATTTGCCCCAACTCCGAGACTGGACGTGGATGTATTTGAAGTGATCTGTCGGCCGCGTACTTATGCCTGTGCGGCGCGCAAGGAGGGGTTGGAGGCGTTTCTGACGGAACGTGGGCAGCTCCAGATTAAGTTGGAGGAGGCGCTGGCGGGAGATTTGTTTTTTGTGTCTGAGGGCGTTTCCGAAATTCAAGTGCCAGAGCGGATCCTGCAGCCTTTGGATGTGCAACTTGAATTGTTGTTGGGCACAGGGGGAGAGTTGCTCATTCGGCGCGGCGGAACAGAGGTGTCCCGGATTTCACTTAAAGGGTTTTCGGCAGTGGTGGCTTATTTGCGTTGGATCGCTGCGCGTCAGGATTATGCGGTTTTGCCAAGAGGATGGCCCATCCCCAATGCGCAGGGACAACAAGATGGCTCAGGCGTGACAGCGGGCGCGACATGGAATTCGCCTATGCCGCAGCCGCAGGTGCTAGCGCCCGGCTATGCAGCTTCGGTGGCGGCAGGCATAGCACCGGCCACATCGGCAGCGCCCGTGACGCTGGCGGTTCCTCAATCGGTTCCTGTGGTGCCGCAGATGGCTGAAAGCGCGCCTCAAGACACGCTGTCAAGTCAGGAGCTGCGCACGGAGCTTGAAACCCTCAAACAAATCATCTTGCAGGCGCAGATGGGGCAGGCTGTTGGAGCAACAGCACCCATAGGGAGTACCTCTTTGCGCGATACGACAGCAAGTTTTGGCCTCGATGTGGCGCAGATGACCAATCGGGATATGTCAGAACAGCCTGCTTTGGGCGAGCTTTTGAGCGCATTGGAGAGGTTGGAGCGGCATGTTGTCGATCTTCAAATGGGCGGCTCCGCAATGCCGAAACAGATTGCGGAGGCGCCTATCCCAAGCGGGGATGCTGTTGCCGTGCCCATGCCCATGCCGACTGTTGTACCGGATCGCTCAGGCTTGCACAGTGAGGCGCAGAAACTTGACTTTCTCGTCACACAGCTTGGGCTTGATACACAGACTGCGCTTTCAGTTTTGCAGCTCTCCGCACAGCCCAGCAGTGCGCAGCCTGTGACACCTACCAGAGTGGGCCAAGCGGACAGTGCCGGATTTGCGGACGTTTCCGATGAGAGAGCGCAAGTGCCGCAGGACGCAGCGTCGTCAAAGCCGGTCCTTTATCAGAACCAGCTGGTGGATCAAATCTTGGCGGAACTTGAGGCAGAAATTGCCTTAACCGATGCAGAAAGCCCTGCGTCGGTCCGGGTTACAGATGTTTCAGTGAATGACTACGTACTTCTGTCGCGCTACTTCAAGTCTGCTGCTTTGCCCGCGTTGCAGGATATGGCTGCGCGCATTTCCGACAACCCCTGAGGATGGTCGCGATAGTCGCACGGACGCTGAGCAGTGCGTGTTTCAGATACGTGTGTGGGGCGTTGGGATCATAATGATGACCTAGGCAACCGCTTTTGAAAGGTCAAAAGGCTTGCACTGAGGTGAGAGCATTCGCTATCCCAATGATAATGGGGTGAATTGTTCTGGAAACCAAATGCTGCGCTTACCCTTTTTACGCTGGGCGGCCATTCTCCTAACTGCAATGGGACTAAGCGTTGCGCCTGCCCGGCTTGTTGCGGGGGAGGTGTCTGTGTTTGCGGCCGCTAGTCTTGCGGAGGCGTTGACAGTGGTTGCAAAGGCGTTTGAAGCCCAGAGTGGGCACCGGGTGACTTTGACCTTTGCTGGCTCATCGGCTTTGGCACGCCAGATCGAATACGGTGCGCCTGCTGATGTTTTTGTGTCTGCCAACACAGGCTGGGTGGCCCATCTCAATGACCGCGGTGTGTTGGACCTGAGCCTGCAACAGACGCTTTACGGCAATGATTTGGCTTTGATCGTTCCTGTGGGGTCTGAGGGCGCGGCTTCTGATTGGACGGAGGTCGATCTGCTCTCGTTGGTGGCAGAGGGGCGATTGGCTATGGCGCTTGTTGATGCCGTGCCTGCAGGTATCTATGGGCGTCAAACTCTTGAAAAATCGGGTGTTTGGCAGGCGCTTGCACCGCAAGTTGCGCAGGTGGACAATGTGCGAGTTGCGCTATCGCTGGTGGCGCTTGGTGAAGCGGCTGCGGGCCTCGTTTATGCAACGGATGCGCGCGCCGAGGATCGGGTGCGGATTGGGGCAATGGTTCCGCGCGCCCTGCATGACCCGATTGTTTATCCCGCCGCCGTTGTCGCTGGTCAGGACCGGCCAGAGGTTCGTGCGTTTATGAAGTTTTGGGGAAGCGGGCCGGCACGCACGGCCTTTGACACGCTGGGATTTCGTGTGCTGGAGGACGCGGAGTGAGCGGCTGGCTTGGAGCGGCAGAATGGGCAGCGGTGTTGTTGTCGCTGAAGGTGGCGGTATGGGCCACTCTCGGCGCGCTCATCCCCGGTGTTTTTGTCGCTTACGCCCTCGCGCGCTGGCAGTTTTTTGGCAAGTCTTTGCTGAATGTGCTCGTGCATATGCCGCTGGTTCTGCCACCTGTGGCCACGGGCTATCTGCTGCTGCTCAGTTTTGGCACGCAGGCGCCGCTCGGGGCTGCGTTAAAGGAGCTGGGTATTGTCTTTGCCTTTCGGTGGACGGGCGCGGCCCTGGCTGCTGCGGTGATGGCTTTCCCTTTGCTTGTGCGCGCCATACGCCTGTCTATTGAGGCGGTCGATCCGGCATTGGAACAGGCTGCGGCGACCCTTGGGGCAAACCGGATCTGGGTCTTTGCGACGGTGACGCTGCCGCTGATTTTGCCTGGTATCTTGGCAGGAATGGTGCTCGCTTTCGCCAAGGCCATGGGAGAGTTCGGTGCCACGATCACCTTTGTTTCCAACATTCCCGGTCAAACTCGAACAGTTCCATCAGCGATTTATGCATTTTTGCAGGTTCCAGGCGGCGAAGCGGGTGCCATCCGCCTTTTGATCCTATCGGTTGGTGTGGCGATGGGCGCTTTGATCTTGTCAGAAATTTTTGCGCGCAAGATCGCGCGGAGAGTGGGGCAGGGTTGAGCATTTCCGTTGAGGTTCGGCAGCAGTATCCAGGATTTGAACTGGATGCCAAATTTGACGCCCCTGCCGGGCTTACCGTGCTGTTTGGCAGCTCGGGATCAGGCAAGACAACGGTGATCAATGCCGTTGCAGGGCTGAGCCGACCAAACCATGCGCGCATCGTGGTGAATGGGCGATCCCTTGCGGACAGTTCCGCAGGTGTTTGGGTGGGAGCCAACCGCCGCGAGCTTGGCTATGTTTTTCAAGAGGGGCGTTTGTTTCCCCATATGTCTGTACGCAGAAATTTGCTCTACGGGCAGAGATTTGCCAAAGGACGCCCCGAGGTCGCACCGTTTGATCAGGTGATTGAGATCTTGGGTATTGGGGCCCTGCTTGAGCGTCGGCCTGCGGAGTTGTCTGGCGGGGAAAAGCAGCGGGTCGCGATCGGGCGGGCGCTCTTGGCACGTCCAAGGCTGATCCTGGCGGACGAACCACTCGCTGCGCTGGATGAGCCACGTAAGGCTGAAATTTTACCGTATTTTGAGCGGCTCAGAGATACGTTTTCGCTGCCAATATTATATGTGACCCATTCGATTGCTGAGGTTGCCCGTCTTGCGACAACGGTTGTCGCGCTGGAGAATGGGCGTGTCGCGCGTATTGGACCTGCCGATGAGGTCCTCGCGGACCCCAGTTTTACCCCGCTGGGCGTGCGCGCAGTGGGTGCTGTATTACGTGCGCGCATTGCAAAGCATCACGACGATGGCCTGACGGAGCTGAACGCAAACGGTGTACCATTGCTCTTGCCCCGGTTGCCTCAGCCAACAGACGATTTGGTACGCGTTCGTATCGCAGCGCATGATGTGATTTTGGCGCGCCAAGCCCCGCACGCACTGTCTGCTTTGAATATTTTGCGCGGCGCTGTTCATTCTGTGCGGGCTGGGGTGGGGCCTGGCGCAATCGTTGCTGTTGATACCCAGGCGGGCCGGGTTTTGGCGCGGATCACACAGCGATCCGCGGAAACGCTTGGGCTTGCGCCCGGCGTTGAGTGCTATGCTGTCATCAAGTCTGTTTCAGTTGCACCGCAAGATATCGGCGCGCGCTAGGCGGAGCCGCTTCAAGCCCAAAGCGGTTTGGTTTGAAGGAGCCTTTCGCACGTTTCTATGGCCTCTTTCTATGGCTGCGCCACTTGATCAGTTCATGACAAGAGCTGCGAGGGCGATTACTGATAGGCACACCTAGGGACAGCTCTGCTAGCTCGTCGCCGTCCGCCGCAAATCCTTTCGCCTTCTGATCATGAATTCGATCCAATTGCGGCGTTTGCAGCGTTGCTTGACACAATTTAGGTTTTCTTGCGCCAATCTCATTTTCGGTCGGCTTTCTGTGTTTTATCTCAGTTTGCGGCAAAGGCGGCAGGCTTGTCACGGCAGGCTGAGTTTTGCTGTCCTCCCGCCGTCTACGGTGTAGATTTGCCCTGTGATGAAGCTGGCCTCTTCGGAGGCCAGGAATGCAACCAAAGAGGCCACCTCTTCAGGGCCGCCCGTGCGTCCGATAGGATGGATTTTCCCAATTTCACTGCGAAAACTCTGAGGATCTGGCATGGCGTTGATGAAATCGAGATTGAGCTGTGTATCAATCCATCCGGGTGCGACGGCGTTGCAGCGAATGCCCTCTGCGCCATGATCGATGGCCACGGCACGGGTGAGGCCATGCAGCCCTGCCTTGGTCGCGCAATAGGCAGCATGTTTGGGATTGGCTCCAAGGCCCTCAATTGATCCGATATTGACCACATTCCCGCGTGTTGCACGAAGGTGGGGCAGGGCGGCTTTGATCAGCAAAAATGGCGCTGTCAGGTTCACGGCAAGTGTGTGATGCCAGTCCTCAATGCGCATGTCTTCGATTGAGGCCTCTGTCATCATGCCCGCGTTGTTGACCAGCACGTCCAGTCGCTTGGCGTCTGTTATGATGCGCTCTATCGTGTGGGCAGGAGCTGCTGGGTCGGCGAAGTCGGTCACGACACTTTCGAAGTTTTCATCTCGTTGACGTTGTGCAGTGAAGACGCGTGCGCCGTCGTCTTGCAGCTTCCTGGCTATCGCGCGACCGATCCCGGATCGCCCACCCGTGACCAAGGCGACTTTTCCCTCAAATCGCCTCATGACACTGGTTTCCCGCCGTTAACTTCGATCAGGGCACCACACATATAGCGCGCCGCATCTGACGCCAGGAACAGGACCACATCGGCGATGTCCTCTGGCTCGGCGATCCTACCGAGAGGAACTGTTGTGCCAAGTTCGGCAACTGCAGTGTCAGGATCGAAACCACGTTTTGCAAAGCCGCTGCGCAACATTGGGGTGTTGACTTCATTTGGGCAAACCGCGTTCACGCGGATTCCTTGATGTGCGTGATCCATGCCCATGCATTGTGTTAAGGAGGCAATGGCCGCTTTTGTCATGCAATAGAGTGCATGGTTTGGCCCGGGTGCCTTGCCTCCCCAGCAAGAGGCTGTGTTGACGATGGCACCGCCCCCGTTTTTGGCCATGATGGGTATTGCAGCGCGGCAAATCCGAAACGGGGCGTGGACATTCACGCCAAGAGAAAGATCCCAATCTGCGTCGGTGGTTTCCGTGACTGACCCGCGCGTTATAACGCCAGCGTTGTTGATAACAATGTCGAGCCCGCCCAAAGCGGCTGCCGCTTCTTGGGGGAGGGTGTCGGAATAGGCCGCTTCGCGTAGATCCCCAGGCAGATATGCGTCTGCTGCAAGTTCAGAGACGTTTTGGTCGGCCACAGCGACCCGTGCCCCTTGGGCACGCAATTCGGAGACGATGGCACGGCCGATGCCGCCTGCTGCGCCAGTGACGAGTGCGCGTTTCCCTTGGAATGTCATGAGTGAATTTATCCTCCGAAGCTGGCTATGGGGGCGCCAAAGAGTGAGATATCAGGGGTGATCCCGAGGCCAGGCCCTGTCGGAAGGGCAATGTGGCCATTTTCAATTCTGATGCCGTTTTGGGGGTCGCAATGCCCGTCGATGTAGGGCGCGGCCAACCACGCACCTTCGCACAGGTCAGGTCGGACTGTTGCTGCGATGTGCGTGCAGGCCGCTGCGATGATATCTCCGCCCCAAGCATCGTCGCAGGTGTGAGGCAGATTGCGCGCTTCGCAGATGTCACGGAAGCTGCGCATATTGGTGAGCCCCCCGATACGGGTGACTTTCATGCCAAACCCATCCACGAGCCCTGTGCCTGCGGCACTGATCACGGTGTTCAGATCAAGGCTGTTTTCATCCATGTATATTCCATGGGAAACTTGAGGGCGAATTTTCTGAAGGTCTTGGATGGTGTTGCAGGGCTGTTCCATGATGAAGGGAATGTCCGGGCATTCTCGACTGACCCGCAACGCATCCCGTGTGGTCCAGCCGCGGTTGCCGTCGACGGCAAAACGCATCCCGGATCCTTTGATTTGTTCCCAGACTTTGCGGATCGTTTCGATGTCTATTTCGACGGGGCGTCCGCCAACTTTGACCTGGATACGCGGGTAGCCTTCATCGCGTTTGCTGGCCACGAGTTTGGCGATGTCATCGGGTGCTCCAACTCCGGTTGCGAAGTAGGATGGTACCCTTTCGGTGACTGCGCCGCCAAGGAGCTCGGCCACGCGAAGGCCCATGCGTTTTCCGAGGGCATCATAAGCTGCGATGTCCACTGCGGCCTTTGCGTAGTTGTGGCCATTCAGAAGGTTGTTCATTTTGCGTTGCAAGAGGTTTGGCCATAGCGGCGCGCCGATCAAATCCGGTGCCATATGCATGAGCGCGGCTCTGGCTCCTCCGGCGTGTGCCTCTGCATATGTGGGGCCGACGGGGCAGGTCTCTCCCCAGCCTTCTGTGCCATTTTCTGTGACAACACGAATGAGCGTTGTATCCAGCGCCCAAACACTTGCATTGGCCATTTTATATGGGCCATTTTTCACAGGCAGATCATACTGATAAATATGTATCTCTTTGATACTTGGGGCGGGGGTCATGTGATGTTTTCCTGTGAAAGAAGTTTACGCGCGGCATGTAGGGCAGCGGCGGTTGCGGTTGTTGGAGTTTGCAGGCGCGCCACTTCCGTGAGGCCCTCGTGCAAAAGGAACAGCGTTTCAGCCAATGGTTGCGTGTCTTGATTTGGAGCGACGCGACAGAGCCTGATTTGAAATTCGTTTGCCAACTTGGCTTTGTGCGCTTTCACGACGTTCGCAATTGCCGCGCTGTCAGGGTGCTCTGCCATGGCATTCAAGAAAAGACACCCTGTATTGGCCACGGTGTGTAGCCAATCCCCGAGCCTGACCAGAGGGTGCAGCACGTGGTCGGTGCCGTCGGCTGGACCGCCTTCTAGCCAGTTAAAATAGGCGACATCACGATGTTCCAATGCGCCTATGACCATCGCCTCGCGGCTTGGAAAGTGTTTGTAAAGCGTTCGGATGGAGACGTTTGCTCCGGCGCGCAGCGCCTCGACTCCGGGGCTCGCAAAGCCCAATTCCGAGAACAGTCTGTGAAGGTCGCGTGCAATGCGTTGTTTTGTTTCGATCATGTGCAGAGAGTACAGCGATCGCTCTACTTCGTTCTGCAGAAAGCGTCATTTTCGTGTTTCGCGCCGACAGGTTCGCAAAAAGGAGATAGATCACCCTGCCCTCAAGAGAGCGGGTGTTTCACATGTCTGTTGTCGCTCAGAATGCGGTGTTTGCAGTCGCTTTGCCCCCTGCAGTAGGGGCGTCGCCATAGTTTTTGAATGGCTTTCAGCTAAGAGAGGCCAGCAATTGCTGAGAGGGTTCCCCGGTGGGGGCAAGCCCAATGCTGCTCTGATAGTCCGAAATGGCTTTGCGCGACTTTGGCCCCAACACCCCGTCAGCACCTCCTGTGTCAAATCCACGCGCTGTCAGGCGCGTTTGAAGCGCAATGCGGTCGTCTTTGGTGAGGCCATTTTTGTCTGGCGGGAAAGGCGTTCTGAGGGGCCCAGCGCCAGCGATGCGGTCCGCCAGATGGCCGACACCGATCGCATAGCTGTCTGAGTTGTTGTAGCGCTTGATGACATCAAAATTGCGGGTGATCGCAAATCGTGGTCCGCCAGGCTGAGGTTGCAGTTCGCGTGAGGCTGTCTCATTTGGGCGCAGTTCGCGCCCCCAACTCATGCCTGCCGTCCAGCCATTTTTTTGTAGGTAGGCCGCCGTAGAAGCAAGGGCATCTGAGGGATCATCCGACCAGATGTCGCGACGCCCATCGCCGGTGAAATCAACCGCAAACGCCAGATAGCTCGTGGGAATAAACTGTGTATGTCCCATGGCGCCGGCCCAACTGCCGGTCATCTGGCTCACTGGGATGTCGCCATTTTGTAAAATCTTGAGCGCAGCGATCAGCTGTTTTTCATAAAAGCTTCCGCGCCGACCATCGAAAGCCAGAGTGGATGTTGCAGAGATGACTGGAATGTCGCCTTTTCGCTCACCGTAGAAACTTTCCAGCCCCCAGATGGCGCAAATGATTGCAGCGTCAACGCCGTAACTGCGCTCCAGACGATTGAGTGTGCTGGCGTACTGATTATAGGCGGCGCGTCCTTTGGCGATGCGCGTGTCGGAGGCAGCTATTGAGAGGTAGTCTTCGAGAGTGCGGGTGAACTCTGTCTGATTGCGATCTCGGGTTATGACACCGGGAAGATAGCCCGTTTGTCGGAAGGCCGAGTTGAGCGTCGTCTCTGTTATTCCCTGAGAGAGTGCGCGTTGACGAAAGTTAGCAATCCAAAGGTTGTAGTCCGGATTGGGTTGCGGGCGCAGATCTGCCGACAACCCGGTCTGAGCGGACGTCGGCGTGCCTGGTCTGATACTGGTTGCATTCTGGCAAGCTGTGAGCGTTAGACTTGAAAGCCCAAGGACAAAATTGCGACGTGAAACACTCATTACAAACCTGCTTCTAAATTCTTTGCATTCAGTTTGGCAGAGAAAAACCTGCCGTGCGAGCGGAGATTGGCCTGCGGGCTGCGCAGCTGTGTCGCAGCCCTTCTCAAGTTGCCAAGTGTGAGAGACTGCGGTTGGGGTGGGGCATCACACCACACTGATATAGCCCGATAGCCCCGATTTTTGATGCTCGATCACATGACAGTGGAAAGCCCAGTTCCCTGGATTGTCGGCTCGCATAGCGACTTCGACTGTCTCATCTTTCAGCAACAAAATCGTATCGGTCCAATTGCTTGGCAAACTACGCTGGTTTGAGCGCAATGGTCGAAAGATCAACCCATGAAGGTGAATCGGGTGAAGGTTGGGTGATTTGTTGGTCAGGCGCAAAATATAGCTTTTGCCGTGGGACAGCTCGACCACAGGGCCTGTGTTTTCGATGGCGTCTCCGGGCCAAGGGCTGCGGTTGATTGACCAGAAAGTATACCCAAAATCCCCGCATAGGCCGTTGTTGCTGCCGGTGCCTTCGGGGGACCAGCCAAATAAGATATCTTTGACCTCGGCGGTTTTGAGGTCTGGTTCGTCGACTTCCAGCGCGGGCAATGGCTTCAGTTCGGCGAGGTCGCGTTTTATGGGCGTACCGGCTGTGCGCATGTAAAATAGCGGCTCGGGCCGCTTGGCGATGAGCGTCTGGACCACAACTGACTGATCCTCTGATTGTGGTGCGCGCATTGCGATGTCGACCCGCTCACCGGGCGCAAGCCAGAGGGGCGCTGATTGTGTGGGCCAGTCAATTGCGTTGCGCACAGGGTTGCCATTCCAGGCAATGATCTTGCCTTCGGTTTCTGGCAGAAAGATTTTGTAAACTCGTGTCAGGTCTGTGTTCACGATGCGCAGGCGCACCAATCCTCCGGTTGGGATCTGGTATTCTGGCGTGGTTTCCCAGTTGACAGTGCGTGCATTGCCTTCGGTGCCGCCACGTGCTGCGCCGCGTGCGGTGAAGTAGGGAAGAAGTGTTCCGTCGTCTTGCAGCCGGAAATCCTTTAGGTTGATAGGCAGTTCTGCGTCAAACCCTGGGTCGGTGTCCTCTTCGACGATCAGCATTCCGGTCAGGCCATGCGCCATCTGTTCCATGGTGTTGCAATGGGGATGATACCAAAAGGTGCCTGCATCCGGCGGCGTAAACTCATAAGAAAAGGTTTCGTCCTGCGCGATCGGAAACTGGGTGAGATAGGGAACGCCGTCCATTTCATTTGCGATCCGCAGGCCGTGCCAATGAATACTTGTGTACTCTTCCAGACCGTTTGTCACATCAATCCGTGCTCTCTGATTACGTTTGAAGCGCAGCACTGGTGGTGGCCCATTTTCCGTAAAACTGACCAAGCCCTTTGTCGCAGGCCTGCCCCCGATTGAAAATGCTGTGTTGCGTGTTTGAACCGCGAGCGGCTGCGCCGTGTTTGCCCGGAGCTGGGGTAGTCCGATCAGCCCTCCGAACCCGAGAGCGCTGGCGCCCATGACAAAGTTTCGTCGGTTCATTTTTGGTTTTTCAAACGTCATGATGAAGTTCCGTTTACGGCTACTACTTAGGGAGAGACTGTGTTCCTGAGGTGGCAGCCATTGATCAGAATGGGCTCTCAAAGCCGCCAAATCTAGACTGCGCCTTTGAGATTGGTGCATAGGGTCGCGCGATACTGAACAATGAGCGCGCGCCAGTGTCCGCGTCTGTGTGTCAGTCCAAACTACATTCGCGGTAAACCTAGGAGTGCGGCTGGGATGACCTAGCGGCGTTTGGATATCACAACGTGCTGGTTTGTCTATAGAATGAGCTCCTTCTAACCGAAGGCGTGCTGCGTTTACGGCTATCGCCATGATGAAGGCGCACTCGCGGCTCTGTTTCAGAAAAGGTGCTACTGACGTTTGGCGGATTTCTCACTGACTGACTGGCTGTGCTCCGCGCTAAGGGGGGCGTTGCGAGGGAAAGCGGCGGATGGCAGCTTTTAAAGCTAGTGCGGTGTGGGTGTTTTATGCAGAGTGGTATCGAAGAATTTCGAAGCCCTCTGTTTTCATACAAATAATTTTGCTCTTAGAAGATGACTGATGCCTCTATTAAAAGAACCCGTTCTGCATTTTTTTCTGATTGGTTGTGCGGTTTTCGCCTGGTTTTCGTTTTTAAACCCGGGTGAGCAAAGGATCGCAAGCCAAGATCAGATTGTCATTGATGCCAAGGATATTGACCGACTGGTGAAGCAGTTTTCAGGTGCTTGGCAACGCATGCCCACTGCACAAGAGCTGAGCGGCATGCAAGACAGTTTGTTGCGCGAAGAAATCCTTGTGAGGGAAGCTCGCGCGCTTGGGCTGGATCAAAACGACCTGATTGTGCGCAATCGTTTGGTCCAGAAAATGGAGTTTCTAACGACATCTTTGTCGCAAGCTCTAGAGCCTGAAGAGGCTGTATTGCGCGCGCATCTGGCGCAGAACTCAGACCGTTTTGCGCTCCAGGCCGAGGTTGCGTTTGAACAAGTTTATTTGGGGCAAGACGCAACGCACGACGACGTTAATGCCGCTCTTGATGCGCTCAATACTGGCGCATCTTCTGAGCGCTACAACACCAGTACCTTGCTGCCGACAATGCAGCCTCTGGCGCCACGCCGGCAAGTGGATGGACGTTTTGGGCAGGGGTTCTTTGTCGCCTTGAAGGATTTGCCTTTGCGCGCGTGGGGTGGTCCCGTTCAATCCGGGTATGGGATCCATCTTGTTTACCTTTTGGAGCGCAATGCGCCACAGCTGCCACCGTTTGAGAGCATAAAGGAAGACGTGCTGTTTGACTGGCGACGCGGCCTGACAAGCGAGTTAACGGAAGCACAGTTTCAAACGCTGAAGGCAAAATATGACATTGAAACACTGGGCCCCGCTCAGTTGGCTGACAGGCTGTCGCAATGATCCGGAGGGTTTTGGTTTACGTTTCAGTGCTGTTTGCCTTTTCAGCGGGCCACGCCTTTGGGCATGCTTTGGAGCCTGGCTTTTTAGACGTGCGGCAACTCACGGCCCATTCCTGGCAAGTTTTCTGGCGCCAGCCAGATGTTGCAGGAGCGCCCATGGCGATTGGTCCGTCTTTGCCAGAAAGTTGCGCCCCCATAGCCCGCCCCGAGCCTAATTTTGATGGGGCGGCTTGGATCTCCTCTTGGGTCGTTGATTGCCCAACGGGGATTGCTGGTGAAACTGTGACAATTGATGGGTTGGCTGCGCAGCGCACCGACGTTTTGCTACGTATTGAGCCTCTTGAGCGGTCCCCGTTAACCATACGCCTGACCCCAGAAAACCCAACCCACGCTATTGTGGAGGATGCTTCCAAGTTGGCTGTTTTTGGCGGTTATGCCTCCCTTGGTTTTGACCATATTTTGGAAGGCTGGGATCACCTCCTTTTTGTTTTTGCGCTGGTGTTACTGATCCATGATGTTCGGCGCTTGATAGCCGCGATCACGGCATTTACCGTGGCGCATTCGGTCACGCTGGCATTGGCCTCATTGGGATACATAAATGTGCCAGGTCCACCGGTCGAAGCGGTTATTGCACTTTCTATCGTCTTTATGGCTGCCGAGATCCTCAAAAGCGATCGTCGGCGGCTTTCAGCGCGCGCGCCTTGGTTGATTTCATTTTCGTTTGGCTTGTTGCACGGTCTTGGGTTTGCTGGAGCGCTGAGTGATATTGGATTGCCGGACCAAGATATCGTCATCGCCTTATTGGCCTTTAATCTGGGTGTGGAAGCTGGGCAGCTTGCCTTTGTCGCTGTGATCTTATTGCTGATGGCGATTGGGCGCAGGCTGGTGGCCAGTGTTCCGGGGCAGGGGGCAACTGTGACCGGGTTGGCACATCAGACGGTCAGCTATGCCGTTGGGGGCATCGCAACCTTCTGGGTTGTGGAGCGGGTTATGGCGTTCTGAGCTCTGGAGCGCGTTCTGATTGGGCCGGGTCGTTTCCTGCAAAAAGATTTCGCATTCCTATAGGCGGGTCGGCTGACACCTGGGTCAGTGTTCTTTCAGACAATGAGAGGAACACCGATGAGCGAAACAGCTACAAAAAACCGAGCTCGCAGCGGTGGCCGGAGCGCGCGTCGCAGCCTTCGCACCGCCCGAGATTTTACCATGCTGCCGGGGCTGACCCGCAATATCCCGCTTTGCGAGGTGATGGATGGCGCCCAGGTAGAACGCATTGATGCGGCCTCGATGGACATTCTGGAGAACGTGGGCGTTCAGTTTCGCGATGATATCGCGCTGGAAGACTGGAAAAAAGCTGGCGCCAAGGTTGAAGGCGAGATGGTCTATTTGGATCGTGGGCTTGTGCGCGATTTGATCGCGACGATCCCGTCTGATTTCACCTACCACGCTCGAAATCCCGCTAACAACGTTCGGCTTGGTGGACCGCATTCGGTTTTTGTGCCCATGACCGGAGCGCCGTTTCTGCGCGACTTAGAAGATGTCCGACGCAATCCGACGCTTGATGATCTTGCGATGTTTCACAAACTGAGCCACATGAGCCCTGCGCTGCATTCGACGGCGCACCACATTGTGGAGCCCTATGACCACCCGATCAGTCAACGTCATTTGCGGATCACTTATTCGTCGATGAAGCATTCTGACAAGATGTTCATGGGTATGACCACCAGTCCGAAGAACGCGGAAGACGTGCTGGACATGTGTGCAATCCTGTTTGGGGAAGACTTTATAGACAGCCATCCTGTTACCACCGGGAACTGCAATGGCAATTCACCGCTGGTTTGGGATGAAACCATGTTGGGCGCGATGCGTGCATTCTGTAGGCGCAATCAGCCCGTGCTCTGTTCGCCGTTTGTGTTGGGCGGGGCCAATACGCCGGCCAGTGTGGCGGCGACTGTTGCGCAGCTCAATGCTGAGGCTCTGAGTGCCTTGGCCTATACACAAGTGATCCGGCGTGGCGCGCCTGCGATTTATGGGCACTACCTGTCCACCGTGTCGATGAAGTCCGGGGCGCCTATGGCTGGGACGCCTGAAATCAGCCTAATGAACTTCATGATTGGGCAAATGGCACGCCACTACGGTGTGCCTTGGCGCACGTCCAATACGTTGGGAGGTGCCAAGACTTTTGATGCGCAGGCAGGCTATGAGAGCGCGACCACTTTGTCGTCAGTGATCCATGCCGGTGCGAACTATATTTGGCACTCTGCCGGTTGGAATGAAGCAGGTATGCATTGCTCTGTGGCAAAGTTCATTGTCGATGCGGAGCAATGCGCCATGGCCTACCGGATGGCGGAAGGCCCCAAATGGGATGACTTCGACCAAGCGTTGTCTGCTGTGCCGGATGTAGGGCCTGGTGGGCATTACTTGGGGCACCCGCACACACAGGAGAATTTCCAAACAGCCTTCTTTATGCCTGAACTCTTTGACAACAACTCTATTGAGCAGTGGATCGCAGAAGGGTCAAAGGAGGTCACGCAGCGGGCACTAGAACACGCCAAGAGTCTGTTGGCCGACTATCAGGAGCCTGTGTTGGACATCGCCAAAGACGAGGAGTTGCGAGACTATATTGCACGGCGGGAACGCGAAATCCCTGCGGCGGATGCTTTGAACCAAGACCACTGATCACCGCATCCAATTCCGAGGCAAAAAGGGCAGAGGCATATCTTCAACGCTCCTAAAGCGCTTGAGATATGCCTTGTTCTTTTGAGGTTTTGTGCGCGATCTTGGACCGATTTGGGGCCGGCTGGGGAGCGGACCCTGCTGCGCTGCGTCTGCTAGTAGGACTTGGCTGTGATCAGTCGTTGCTGGCGCGCCATTCTTTGTACTTGATCAGAGCGTTTGCACCGATCCTTTGTAATGGGCCTGGTGGCAATCTTTTGGGGGCGGCTTCCGCGCCAAAGTGCTCTGTGATGTTGCTTTGGACGCCGCATGCCAGCTCGGCGGCACCTATTCCGGTCAGCGTGCCGCGCGCCGTTCCCAAGCCATTTTGTACGCAACCTGAGTAGAGGCCAGTGTCAAGTTTGCGCATGACAGACACGCCATTAAGGGACAGGCAAAGATGCCCTGCCCACGCATGGGCCATTTTTATCCCGGCCAACTGTGGAAAGCGCGCATCAAATTTGCGTTGCATCATCTTTCCGGCGCGCGCGACTTGAGAGGCGCAGATACGCGCGTTGGGTGCCACAACCGCGCAGGTGCGCGTTATGATGCGGTTGCCACCCTGACCCGTGTCTATGCGGCGCATCGTCGTGCCCATAGGGTCGGAAGGCGTGATGCCCCAGCGCGATTTTCCGCCGAGACGGGCGCAAGTCTCTGTATCCAGCTCGGGTGTCATGACGGCGAACAGAAACAGTTGCATCAAACGGCCGCTTTCAAAACCAAAACTTTCAAGATGGCCATTCACCGTCAAGATTGCGCGTTCCGCGCTGACGCTGCCGTTTGGGGTCTTGGCGGTCCAAGATGCCCCTTCGCGGCTTAACTGGGTGACGGGTGCGTTTTCAAAAACAGCCACGCCTTGGTTGCGCAAGCCATGTGCAAGGCCACGAATATACCCTGCTGGCTGCAACATGACTGTACCGGCGGTGTAGAGCCCTGATTGATAATGCTTTGATCCTGTTAGATCGTGCATCTCTTGGTGATCCAGCATCTCGCTCGTTTCACCGAGTGTTGCGAGATGGCGGGCGTAGGTTTCGTTATGCGCATGCGCAGCTGCGCTTACGGCGCCATTCACCTTGCCGACCTGATCAAAGTAGTTCGGGTCGATGTTATATTCTTCGACGGCGGTGCGGCCAAACGCCTGAGCCTGCCGGTTCAAGGCGATCATCGCGCGGTCGTCGCCTGCGCCTGCATAGTCATCTGAGGTCAATTCATGCGGCAGGTCGATCATAAAGCCAGAATTTCGCCCCGCCGAGCCATCGGCGATACGCGTCGCTTCGAGCACCACGACTTTGGCATTTGGTTCCAGCTGCTTGAGACGACGCGCCGCTGAGAGACCGGCAAATCCCCCGCCAATCACCATGACATCTGCCTTATGTGGGCCTGACAATGGCTCAGAGGGAGGCTGCGGCGGAAGAATGGCGTTCCACGCCGCAGGCCCTGGTAATTTGGGAAGCGTTTTGACCGACCGAATGGTCACACAACCACCTCTTCATCGTCATCAGTAAGATCAACCCAGATGGTTTTCAGCTGGGTGTATTGGTCATGTGCGTGGATGCCATTGTCACGCCCGCCAAAGCCCGACTGTTTAAAGCCGCCAAAGGGGGTGCTGATGTCTCCTTCGCCAAAACTGTTGACGCTTACCGTGCCCGCACGCAAGGCCCGCGCGCCGCGTAAAGCGCGTTTGATGTTGGCTGTGAAGATGGATGCGGCCAGACCGTACTCTGTATCGTTTGCAAGAGCGATGGCTTCTTCAAAGCTGCCAACAGTGAGAACTGAAAGGACTGGTCCGAAAATCTCTTCCTGTGCTTGTTTTCTGTGCGGGGTCACTTCCAGAATTGTGGGTTCCACAAAGCCGTCTTGCGCTTTGCCCCCCATTACCACCAAGCCCTCGTCAAGATAGCTGGCCACTTTGTCAAAATGCGTTTTGCTAACCAAAGCGCCGACGCGGTTCTGCGGGTCGAGGGGGTCACCCATTGGCCATTCGCGGGCGTGGGCTTTAATGCGTTCGAGCAATGCATCCTTGATGTCTTTGTGCACGATCAGGCGGGAGGAGGCGGAGCAATTTTCCCCCATATTCCAGAATGCGCCATTTACAATATGCGCAGCCACGCGATCCAGATTTTCTGCATCGTTCAAGACAATGGCGGGGTTTTTCCCCCCCATTTCAAGCGTGACTTCTTTGAGATTGGATGCCCCGGCATAATCCAGAAAGCGCCTGCCAGTGGCGGTGGACCCGGTGAACGACACCATGTCCACGTCCATATGGCGCCCGAGCGGTTCCCCAACCTCTGCGCCGCTGCCGGTTACGACGTTGAAGACACCCGCCGGGACGCCAGCTTCCATAGCGAGTTCGGCGACGCGCAATGCGGTGAGTGAGGTCTCTTCTGCGGGTTTCACAACGACTGAGCATCCAGCGGCCAGAGCCGGCCCGATTTTCCAAGCCAGCATCAGCAGTGGGAAATTCCAGGGCAACACCAATCCGACAACACCCACGGGTTCACGCACCACCATTGCAATGTGATCGTCTGAAGCAGGAGATACCTGATCGTAGATTTTGTCGATCAGCTCGGCATGCCAGGTTAGGCAGTGCAGCGTTTCGGGAATATCTACGGTTTCGCAGTCATAGACGGTTTTGCCGCTGTCGAGGCTTTCCATCACGGCCAATTCGCGTGCGTTGCGCTTCATCAGTTTGACCAAGCGGATCAACACTTCTTTGCGTTCGCTCGGATGTAGACGTGACCAGCGGCCATCCTCAAACGCATCACGAGCCTTTTCTACGGCGAAGTCAACGTCGTCGGCATTGCAGGCGGAAATCTGCGTGAGAGTTTCCCCAGTGGCTGGATTGAGGGTTTCAAATATATTGCCAGACTTTGCGGGTCGAAAGCTGCCATCTACAAACGCCTGATTTGGCAGCATGAGGTCAGCCGCGATTGCCTTGTACTCTTCGGTTGTCAGAAGATCACTCATTTGCCTGTCTCACTTTCGATGTCCGCAATCGTACGTTTCACCACGCGCACCACCTGCTCCAATTGGCGCTTGTCGTCTTTGTTAAGTCCTTTGAGCGGGCGTCGAGGTGGCCCAGCGTCGTTGCCCATGATTTCACAACCGTATTTGACGCATTGAATGAACTTGCCGCCCTGCTCAAGAACACGCATGAGCGGCATCATGGCAGACATGATCCTGCGCCCTTTCTCGAAATTCCCCTCGACGGCACAGGCGCGCCAGAGGGCGATGTGCTCCTGTGGTAGGAAGTTAGATCCCGCGCAGACCCAGCTGTGGGCACCCCATGCAAAAAATTCCAGCGCTTGGTCATCCATACCGCAGCTCATCTGGATGTGCGGATAATCCCGTGCGAGAAGATGGACACGGTTGATATCGCCAGAGCTTTCTTTGATCGCGCATATGTTTTTGCTGCGCCCAACGCGATCAAGAAACTCTTCTCCCATACTCACGCCCATGCGACCGGGATAGTTGTACAGCATGATTGGGAGGTCTGCGGCCCGGTCAATGGCCAGAGTATTGAGGGCATTTTCGCGTTCAGTGGGCACCGAATAGGGAGGCGTGCCGACCAGCAACGTATCAGCACCGATTTTTGCCGCAAATTCAGCCATCTCGATGGACTCGTCAAAGCGAACGGAAATTGTGCCGACGATCAAGGGAACGCGATCTGCGATTACGTCTTTGGTAAAGGCGGCGACCTTTTGGCGTTCTTCCATTGACTGCGCATAGTATTCCCCAGTGGAGCCGCCATTAATGATGCCATGGACGCCTGCGTCGATAAGGTATTCGATCTGTCGTGCAAGGGCATCATAGTCGATGCTGCCGTCTGCGCCGTGAGGCGTTATGGCCGGGGTATAGATACCATTAAATTTCATGGCGTTCCTTTCAGCGAGCCTTGGCCGGGGCTTCGCCCAGCGGATACTGCATGCCTTGCGGGGTCACGAAGGCTTCGATTTCTGCACGGGAGAGCTCCCAATGCGCGATGGCGAGGTCTGCCGCGCGCTCTGCGTCGCCGGCTTCGATGAGTTCAATGATTGTATCGTGCTGATCTGCAGCCACGTCCCGTTGTGCTGCCAGGGCGACGTGGCGAGGGTTGTAGAAGGTCATGCCGATGCGTGTGTGGTCGATCAACAGCCGGCGCAGGCTCGGCAGCAGGTATTCGTTGTCCGCCATTTCGCCGATGATGGCATGAAAGCGCTGGTTCATGAGTGCGCGCTCCGCCGCGTCGCCTTCTCTTATTGACGCGCGGAACAATAGCTGCGCGTCCTTCAAGCGCATGATTTGGTTTGGGGTCGCGTGTTCTGCGGCGAGGCGTGATACCGCAGCATAGATCATTGGTGCTGCGACAAAGAAATTGCGCAGGGTCTTGTGTGTCATCGGGGCGACCTGAGCACCGCGATTTTTGTGCAAGATTACGTAGTCTTCGCCAGCCAATTGGTTGAGGACCTCACGCAGGGGCGGGCGCGACATCTCATAGCGTTCGGCGAGTTGTGCTTCGTCTAGGTAGATCCCTGGTTCCAAATCTTGCGTGAGGATTCGTCTGCGCAAATCATCAAGACACATTGATTTCTTTGTGCTTTTTGCGGTGCTCATCGCGACCTCTACTAAAATACTAAGGGCTCGTTAGCCGGTTTCAATCGGCTTTGGGGGGATGTTTGCTCGAAAAATACAAATTGTCTACAATAAAAAAATATGTTTGTATAAAGCTTAGGATCAGAAGCCCCCACTAAGGTGGGGTACTGTAAGGGCAGGGAGGCATGTCATGAAGGAAACCGTTCCGAAGCAGTTTGTCTTTGCTCTTGTTGAAGATTTTACCCACTTGGCATTGTCCTGCGCCGTAGACCCTTTGCGCATTGCAAACCTTGTGAGTGGGCAGGAATTGTACCGGTGGTCGTATTCTTCGGTTGATGGTGTGCAAGAGCGTGCATCTGATGGCACGGTGCTTCATGCGCATTCCAGTTTTGCCACTATCCCGGATTGCACACGTCTGCTTGTTGTTTCTGGGCTCGACATGCAGAACAAAAGTATCAGCGAACTGCTGAATGCTTTGCGGCGGATTGATCGCACGCGTATGACAGGTATTGGCGCACTGGATTCAGGCGCATACCTGTTGGCGCGTGGTGGATTTTTGAATGGCATGCAAGCGGCCATCCACTGGCAGTATCATGATGTCATGATGGAAGAATTTCCTGAGGTGAACACCGTCAGGAATGTATTTGTTTCCTCAGAAAAGCACATCACTGCCTCTGGGGGAACGGCAACGGCGGATTTGATGTTGCACCTGATAGAGCAAGATCATGGTGCTGAGCTGTCTGCAGATGTTGCCGACCAGATGGTGTATAATGCGGCGCGCGAAGCAACAGCGGCACAGAAAGTTTCTTTGCAGTCACGCAACGGTATGCGCAATGCGCATCTGACACGGGCCATTGAAATCATGAAGGACAGTCTTGAAGAGCCTGTTTCGCCCGCTGTGATCGCGGCGCAGTTGAATATTTCAACGCGTCAGCTGGAGCGACTGTTTGGGAAGTACCTCAATGCGTCGCCAAAAAAATATTTTATGGAATTAAGGCTAGAGAAGGCTCAGCAACTACTGGTGCAGACGGAGTTGTCTGTCATCGAAGTCGCGTTGGCCTGCGGTTTTCAAAGTGCTGGTCATTTTGCGCGCGTCTATCGAACGGCCTTTGGCGTGACTCCGATGATGCAGCGCGGACGCCTTGGATGATCCTGATCTTGCCCATTTGACGGGCAGTTTTCTCTCCAATCTTAAGCTTATGAAAAAAATAGACAATTCTTGCTCACCCGCTGGGAGGTGAGCGGGCAGGAGATCGCGATTTGAACGGTGTTGATATCCGGTTCAAATGATCTTGCTGAGTTCGTCAGATTGATGAGGTTTGCGTGAGGCAGTGACGCCAACACTAGATTGTTATGGGTCGGTTTCTGCAAGTCTTTGTCGCAAATAGCGACGTCGGAAAATGTGCTGACTGGGAGGTTTAAGACGCGGTAAGCAAATCGTTTTCGAATGATCACTAGCGATGTTGTCGGTTTTGTGCTTGGCTTGTGATGTCGTTTTTGAACAGTTTGAACGAAAATAGTTAAAGAGACTACAGCCCTTTAGTGTGGGTGAGGTGGTCCAAAATTGACCAAGGTCAGGGAGGTACTATGACCAAAAAAGACCAGCAACTCATTGATCGTTTGGCCGCGGCGGCCCGCTCAGGTGGGATTTCGCGACGCAGCTTTATGCATTATTCTCTTGCGGCTGGCATGACCGCGACAGGAGCGACGGGGTTATGGACCACAAAGGCTGCAGCGGCGCCTCAGAAGGGCGGTACATTCCGCTGGGGTATTCATGACGGCAATACGGGCGACACGCATGATCCAGGTACATATTTGACCCGGACGATGATCTTTCTTGCCCATACGCACCGATCCTATCTGACCATGATCAACGGTGACGGTTCTTTGGGAGGCGATTTGGCAACCAGCTGGGAAGGCAGTGCCGAAGCGTCTCAATGGACCTTCACACTCAAGGAAAACGCCAGCTTCCACAGCGGCAAAAAGCTGACCGCAACCGATGTGATTGCGTCGTTGAACCACCATCGGGGGGATGACTCCACCTCTGCCGCCAAGGCACTGCTGGCAGATGTTACCGATATCACCGCAGATGGAGACTACACAGTTGTTGTGAAGCTGTCCGGGGGCAACGCAGATTTCCCTTGGCTGATGACGGACTATCACTTGGCGATCTGCCCGGCGAATGATGATGGCAGCATCGACTGGAAGTCCGGTGATGGCTCTGGGCCCTACAAAATTGACTCTGGGGAGTTTGGTGTCCAGTTCAGCCTGAGCCGCCATGACGGGTGGCACGGTGAAGGTGCTTATTTTGATGCGGTTGAAATCATCACCCTGAATGATCCCAACGCCCGGCAGACGGCTCTTGTGACTGGGGATGTTGACGCGGTTTCATTGATTGAACTTAAAACCATGGCGTTGATGAACCGTGATCCGAATGTCACTGTGCACAACATACCATCAGCTGGTGCGATCACTTTGCCAATGCTCACGGATGTTGCTCCATTTGACAACGTGGATGTGCGTAACGCGTTGAAACTGGCCATCGACCGTGACGAAATTATTGAAAAGATCGCCTTTGGCGCGGCGACTAAGGGCAATGACTTCCACCACTCGCCGGCGCAGCCTTATTGGCCGGAGGATATTCCGCAGCGTGAGTATGATCCGGATCAGGCCAAATCTCTTCTGAAGAAGGCTGGTCATGAAGGTTTGGAGATCAGTATCAGCGTGGCAGACAGCGTGTATGCTGGTGCTGTGGACATGTGTGTTCTTTATGCGGAGCAAGCCAAGAAGGCTGGAATCAACATGAAGGTCGTCCGGGAGCCAAACGATGGGTACTATTCCGACGTTTGGCTGAAGAAACCTTTCTGTGCCGTGTCTTGGGGCGCGCGTCCAACACCGGATGTGATGTACACGTTGGCCTATAAAGACGACGCAGCCTGGAACGAAAGCCGCTGGCAGAATGCGGACTTTAACAAGCTGTTGCTTCAGGCGAAGGCTGAATTGGATGATACGCGTCGCGGGGAAATGTACCGTGACATGGCGATGTTGGCCCGCAACGATGGCGGCACCGTGATCCCATTCTTCAATAACTTTGTTTATGCAAATCGTTCCAATGTTGGCACGCCAGAAAACCTGGCCGCGAGCTGGGAGTGTGATGGCGCCCGTGCGGCAAGCCGCTGGTGGTTCACCGGCTAATCCAGCCTTCATTGAGATAGTGGAGCCCGAATGATCGGGCTTCACGCCCCAAGAGTCGTCACTGAAAAACAATAAGACGGCCAAAGGCCCAAGCGGCCATCTTCGGCACATCGGACCCGCCGGAACATCAACAGGAGGGAGTCCATGGGGGACATTTCCAAACTCATCGCCAAGCGTCTCGGACTTGGCCTGATCACACTTGTTGTGATCTCAGCCATCATCTTTTTCATGGTGTTGCTGCTGCCAGGTGACCCAGCACAGGCGGTGCTTGGGCAAGGCGCGACTGAGGAGAACCTGGCTGCGCTGCGCGAACAGATGGGGCTGAACACGCACCCTGTTCTACGCTATTTTGGCTGGCTTGGTGGCGCAATGACCGGGAACTTTGGAAATTCAATCGTGTCGGGGGATCCCGTGATCGATCTGATTGCGGATCGATTTGTGAATACAATGTTTCTGGCGGCCTATGCCGCTGTGATTGCGGTGCCGTTTGCCATTACTTTGGGCATCATCGTAGCCTTGCTGCGCAACACGCTGTTTGATCGTGTGGCAAATGTCTTGACCCTGACTTCGATTTCCAGCCCTGAGTTTTTCCTTGGCTATATCCTGATCCTGTATTTTTCGGTCAAGACCAACATGTTCCCTGCAATCGCAAGCCTCAATGACGGCATGACGTTTGGGGAGTTGCTGCATCGGACGTTTCTGCCAGCTTTGACATTGGTGCTGGTCGTTACGGCGCATATGATGCGCATGACCCGCGCAGCCATTATCAGCTTGCTGGCCTCCCCCTACATTGAAATGGCCCGGCTGAAAGGCGCCCCTCCGTGGAAGGTCATTGTGCGTCACGCGCTGCCAAATGCGTGGGCGCCGATCATCAACGTGGTGGCCCTAAACCTCGCCTATCTGATCACTGGTGTGGTGCTGGTTGAGGTGGTCTTTGTCTATCCGGGGATTGGCCAAGCTTTGGTTGATGCTGTTTCCAAGCGCGACTTCCCTGTGGTTCAGGCCATTTGTCTGATTTTTGCGGCCACCTTCATATTGCTCAATCTGGCAGCCGATGTGGGCGCCATTCTGACCAACCCGCGGCTGCGGCATCCGAAGTAAGGACTGGAACCATGAATGTTTTTGTAATCTCTTACTTCGCCATTCTGATCGTTGCGTCATGTCTTGCGGCGTACTTCGGAAAACGCAGTATCTTTCTGACGCTCTTCTCTCTGACACTTGTCAGTTTTGTGGTCGGGATTGTGGGGGGCACGGGTGCCCTGAGGACCATATCCATCGGTGCCATCCTGTTGGCGTTCGCAGCAGGCGTGTCTTACTGCTTCAGGGAGTTTCTTGTGATAATCTCTCCGGCCAACCTGTCAAAAGAGCTGAAGACCGCGCCGCTGACGGCAGCGTTTGGCATGTTCATCATCTTCACCTACGCAATTGCAGGTATTTTTGCGCCTTGGATCGCGCCTTACGGGGAATCCGAGGTGATCTCCTCTGCATTTGCGCCAGCGGATGAAAACATGCTGCTTGGGGCTGATCAGCTAGGCCGGGATATGTTCAGCCGGATTATTTTTGGTGCGCGAAACACCGTTGGCCTGGCGCTTCTCGCAACGGCGGCGGCATTTTTCATGGGCGCATTTGCGGGCCTTTTGGCGGCGACGCGCGGCGGGTGGATGGATCAGTTCCTGGGCCGGTTTGCGGATGTGATCATGGCGATACCCTCGCTGATCTTTGCACTTCTGATGCTGTCAATTTTTGGCCCTCATATCTTTGTTATTATCGTCGCGGTTGCCATCATCTATGCGCCGAGGGTCTTCAGATTGACCCGTGCTGTTGCAGGCAATGTGGTTGTCATGGACTACATCGAGGCTGCCAATCTGCGCGGAGAGAAAAACAGCTATCTGATCCGCAAAGAGATTTTGCCGAATGTGACGGCACCTCTTGTTGCGGAATTCGGGTTGGAATTCTGTTTCGTGTTTCTGCTGGTGGCTGGTCTTAGTTTCCTTGGCTTGGGTATTCAGCCGCCGACGGCCGATTGGGGGTCTATGGTGCGTGAGAATGCAACGCTGATTTCGTTTGGAGACATCACACCGCTGATCCCGGCGGGTGCTATTGCCCTGCTGACCGTTGCGGTGAACTTCGTAGTTGACTGGATGCTGTTCCGGTCCTCCGGCCTTAAGGAGTGAGAGACATGACCATGGATAAAAAACAGGTCCTGTTGGACATCAAAGATCTGAAGATCGAAGGCTATACTGGCGAAACATGGGTGCCGATCATCAAAGGTGTGGATCTAAAGCTTCACCGCGGCGAAGTGATGGGTTTGATTGGAGAGTCCGGCGCTGGCAAATCGACGATCGGTGCAGCGGCCATGGGGTTCTCTCGTGATGGCACGCGTATTTCCGGAGGCTCGATTGAGTTTGACGGCATGGAGCTGACAACGGCAACGGAATCTGAAAAGCGTGCCCTGCGTGGCGCAAGGATCGCCTATGTTGCGCAGTCGGCTGCGGCGAGTTTCAATCCGGCGCATAAAATTATCGATCAACACACCGAAGCGCCACTGCACTACCGCATCCAAAAGCGGTTGGAAGCACAGGAAGATGCTGCCGAGCTGTATCGGCGTCTGCGTCTGCCCAATCCAGAAGAGATCGGGTTCCGCTATCCGCATCAAGTGTCCGGTGGACAATTGCAGCGCGCTATGACGGCGATGGCAATGGCCTGTCGCCCGGATCTGATTATATTTGACGAACCGACAACCGCATTGGATGTGACAACGCAGATCGAGGTGCTGGCGGCAATCCGCGATATTGTGGATCAGTTCAATACAGCGGCAATCTACATCACGCACGATCTGGCAGTGGTTGCGCAGATGGCAGACACAATCAAAGTCTTGCTTAAGGGGGAAGAGGTCGAAGAGGCGTCAACCGAAGCGATGCTGGAAAATCCGCAGGAGGACTACACCAAATCCTTGTGGGCTGTCCGCAGTTTCCAGCGTCCTCAGAAAAAACGCCCAGACGACGCCACACCGGTGGTGTCGGTGCGGGGTGTGGATGCGGCCTATTCCGGTGGTCCAAAAATCCTCGACGATGTCTCTTTTGACATACACAAGGGGATGACGGTCGCTGTTGTTGGGGAGTCTGGTTCGGGTAAATCGACCACTGCGCGTGTGATCACAGGGCTCTTGCAGCCATCAAAAGGGGAGGTATTGTTCAACGGCGAAATGCTTCCTCCAAACTTTAGAAACCGCAGTAAAGATCAGCTGCGCCAAGCGCAGATGATCTATCAGATGGCGGATACAGCGTTGAACCCTAAGGTGCGGATCAGTGAGATCATTGGCCGGCCAGCCCAGTTTTACTCTGGGCTTTCTGGGGCAGCGCTA
Source organism: Shimia sp. MMG029 (assembly GCF_027947445.1). Lineage (NCBI taxonomy): Bacteria > Pseudomonadati > Pseudomonadota > Alphaproteobacteria > Rhodobacterales > Roseobacteraceae > Shimia > Shimia sp. MMG029. Next base: position 89,569 of record NZ_JAQJIM010000010.1, read on the forward strand.
AAATCGCGTGTCGATGAATTGCTGGATCTGATCGAGCTTGAACCTTCGAAATACTACAACCGCTATCCGCCAGAGCTGTCTGGGGGGCAAAAGCAACGGATTGGAATCGCGCGAGCGCTTGCAGCGGAGCCCAGCTTCATCATTTGCGACGAGGTAACCTCCGCGCTGGATCAGCTTGTCGCGGAAGGCATTCTGCGACTGCTGGACCGACTGCAGAAAGAGCTGGATCTGGCTTATATGTTCATCACACATGACCTTGCCACCGTGCGCTCTATCGCTGACGAGGTGGTCGTGATGCAGAAGGGACAAGTGGTTGAGCAGGGGCCGAAAGATGCCATGTTTACGCCGCCGCATCACCCTTACACGGATCTTTTGCTCAGCTCTGTACCCGAAATGGATCCCAACTGGCTGTCCACCTTGCTTGAAGAGCGTGGTGTCGACAATGTGGGCGAGTCTGCAAACTTATAACGCTGCTGTCTGCATTTGCGCCGCCCGCGTTCAGTGGGCGGTTTTTCTAAGTAGTTTTCGACTTTGCAGCGTCGGAAGGGGGCTGTTTCGTTAAAGAACGGCCATGCCTGTCAAAACCAAAGTGCCCACAAGAATCCCGTAGATAAAAAGAACAGAAAAGAAAGAGCCTCCGCGCGTGCGCTGGTCGCGGATCAGTTCGTCGCGTGTCAACATGGGCCACTCCTGTCTGGAGATAAGGGAAACGGTGTAAGGGGGTCGTCAGCACTTTATGCGGCGCATTTAGGCAACTTCAGTCATGTAAACAAGTGTTTTGCGCATAAAATTGAAGGCTTCAGCGCATTTCAGGCTTGCTCTGAGTGCATTGCTTTTGGCCTGAAGGCGGCTTGGAAAGGTGAACATCTGAAAAATCAAAAGGTTGAGCGCGATGCCCGCCCAGGCTTTGCTCTTTGCGAATGGTGAACCAGCCGGCCTCGCGACATTGGATTGCGCGTTTGCGGCGACAAAGCTGTCGTTTCTACGCTCGCCGAAGCGTTCGAGAATAAGAATGCTGTCTTTATGAAGAGTGAGCGCGAACGCTTGCCTCACTCAATAGCTAACACAGTGGTAGGTTCTATGAATTCGCATTACAGCTCATTTCGTAAGATCGACCCGAGCCAAGGACAACGCCTCGGGGATGGGACACTCAACGTCGGAGATCGGGTGGAAATTGGCCCAACGGCGCTCGCATTTGAAGAGTGGCGACACGCAGGGTTGGAGTTGCCCGATCTGAAAACAATGAGAGAGGCGCGTCATCGCAGGCTCACTGATGCGATTGTTGCGCGTGGTTATGCCGGTCTCTTGATGTTTGATCCTTTGAACATTCGCTATGCGACCGATACCACGAACATGCAACTTTGGAACGCGCATAACCCATTCCGGGCGGTTTTGCTTTGTGCGGATGGGCATATGGTGCTGTGGGACTATAAGAACGCGCCATTTCTTGCAGAGTACAATCCTCTGGTGCGAGAGTGCCGTTCTGGGGCGGATATGTTCTATTTTGCGCGAGGCGATCGGATTGGGCCTGGTGCAGACGCTTTCGCAGCAGAAATTGCGGATCTTTTGGCGCGTCATGCACCGGGTGAAAAGCGTCTGGCCATCGATAAAATTCAACCCGCTGGTTTGGATGCACTCCGACGACAGGGGCTTTCTTATCAGGATGGTGAGGAAGTCACGGAGCGCACACGTGCAATAAAGACTGAGCATGAATTGCGTGCCATGCGATGCGCGATTCATGCTTGTGAGCAGTCCATGAAAGTGATGGAAGATTTTGCACGCACCGAAATTCCAAAGGGTGGTGTTACGGAAGACGATGTGTGGGCCGTGTTGCATGCCGAGAACATCAAACGTGGCGGTGAGTGGATTGAGACAAGGTTGCTCGCTTCTGGTCCTCGGACAAATCCCTGGTTTCAGGAGTGTGGTCCACGGGAGATTGCAGAAAACGAAATTCTTGCCTTTGATACCGATCTGATTGGACCCTATGGAATTTGTGCGGATCTCAGTCGGACCTGGTGGATTGGGGACGACAAAGCACCCGCGCATATGCGGGAAAGCTATGGCGAGGCGATGGAGCACATCCGCTACAACACAGAGCTGTTACGACCAGGCGTGAACATGGAGGAGCTATCGCGATCCATTCACCCGCTTCAAGCCAAGTATCAACCGCTGAAGTATTCTTGTGCACTTCATGGTGTTGGCTTGTGTGATGAATGGCCTTTGGTGGCCTATCCCGATCACATGATTGAGGGCGCTTTTGATCACCAGTTGGAGCCGGGATTGACGCTATGCGTGGAGGCTCTTGTTGGCGAAGTGGGCGGCGATCACATGGTCAAGTTGGAAGATCAAGGCGTTGTCACCAATGATGGCTTTGACACCATGTCGCGCTATCCGCTGGACGAGCGTTTCCTTTGATCCAGTCAGCATGCCGGTAAGGCTGCACGTAAAAGTGTGATGTTGGCGGCATGGGTTGCCCTCTGCCGCCAATAGAAAACGTGTTTGTTTGCTGCCACTATCTGGAAAATGTTTTATCGAAAAAAACAGGGGCAGGCGCATCTTGCGCGCCCGGTAACGATCGCGTTCAGAGTTAATCAGACCCTGGGGATGCCTGTTTCTGGTGCGCGCGTCTAAAGCGGTGATAGCGGCGGAGACAATAGCGCCATGTATCCCGGAAGGGGCGGAGATAGATATCTGCCAAGTTCGTAGCGCTTGCTTCTTCTTGTGGCAGCCCGAAAGTGAGATCTTCGTCTTTATCAGACAGGTGAAGAGACCCAAAAAGCCAGTCCCAGAGTGCGAGTGCTGCGCCAAAATTCTTGTCAAAGTGCTTTTCGGCTGTGGAATGGTGGAGCTGGTGTTGTGCGGGCGAAATCAAAATACGTTCGAGCCAGGGCCAATAGCTTATGTTGATATGGGAATGCCGTAGGTTTGAGCCGGTGACGTGGAACAGGAAAACCAGCACGTTCACCCCGACAACAGTATAAAGGTCCACGGTTTTGCCAAAAGCAAAAATGAAGATTGGCAGGACTAGACCTTGTGCAAATGCACTGCGCAGCGCGTATAGAACCCCTTCGAGCGGGTGTACGCGATAAACGGTGATCGGTGTCAGAGTCTCTGCAGAGTGATGTACCTTGTGGATAGCCCAAAGCGGGGGCCATTTGTGCATCCAGCGATGCAGGAAATATTTCGTCAGGTCATCTGCCAGAAAAAGGGTGAGGGAGAACCCTGCAACCACCAGGGGTTTGCTTGCATCTTCAAAAAAGCCCGGGCTTATGAAGCTTTGCTTGTGCAAGGTAAAATAGATCGAAGTTGCGATCGCAACCTGTGTGATCAGGAGCGGTGATACAAACAGAGTAAATACGCGATTGATCAGGAATATTTGGTAGTCCGCCATCGACGATTTCGAGAAGAAAACCCGCCGATCAAACACACGCGAGAATGCATTCTGAAGAGACTGTCGTTTTACAAAGACGAGCCATAGGAACGCGATCAGAACCGACAACCCAAGATAACCGACAAAGATCCGTTTCTTCGGGTCGGCGAAATCAGAAACAAAGGGCGTGAGGGACTGTATCAGATCCATGAAGAAAGGGTGGGCGGCACCCTATGGATGCCGCCGCGCGTGTCTTAGTCTGTTTCTGCGCTGTCTGCAGAGTTCAGCTTGCCAGCCAGCGTTTCCAGATCCGCCAATGCGTCATTGGCGCGGGACTTCAGGCCGAAGGTGTCAGCCAGAAGCTTCTGGGTTTCCAGCATTTGCAGTTGGTAATCTGCCCAGGTTTTACGACGCTCACGCAGGAAGTTTCCGTCTGCATCAATGCCTGTCACATAGGTGTTGTCCAGTGTCACAGGGCCGTAGCCGATCAGGTTGTTGAGCTCGGTCGCGGTTGCGCCCAGGTTGTTTTTGCCGGTCTGCAGCGCCATGGCGAAGCCTTTCAGCTCACCCCAGTGCTTCACATAGTTGCGATATGCTTTGGCCAGCTCTTCGCCTTCCAGCTCGCCCATTTTGGCGATGTCTTTGTAGACAGAACCCGCATATTTGAAGGTCGCCTCAGCAAGCACTTTTTCCCAGTTGCTTTCGATGACTTCCGCATAGCCTTTCAGCTGAGCGCGTTGTTCATCTGTCAGGGCTTCGCCGTTGGCGTCTGCGATGAGCTGACGGCCATCGATGAAGGCGCGCATGATGGTGTGCATGTAGTCGGTGGACTTGGTGCCGCCTTTGTCTGCGCCCGCAGCGTAGTAGGCAGGGCCAAACACGTGCTCTGACTTAAGGTCTACCATGCCGTCGCCGTTGGCATCGGCCGCAGCCAGATCCTTTTGCTTGGCGATGCTGTATGCCTGTTCCGGGCTCAGGCTGAGGGTGTGCGCAGGGCCGCCCCAATATCCAAATGCCTCATCCCAGGAATGCTCTTTCCCGGTGTAGTAGGCGCCTTCTTTGTAAGGCTTGTCGTTTGGTTTGTTGTCGGCGTCCAGCTTTTCGTCCAGATAGTTGTCGACAGCTTGGTTATACATCATGGCGCCCATGGTGTACTTGGAGATCACCTGACCCCAGTCATAGCCATTCTCTGCGTCAAACCCGCTATCGGACTGTGCCGCGTGTTTGATCATGTGCAACACGGCTTCTTTCCCGCTGACATTGCCCGGCCACGCAGGCATCGCGCCGTCATAGAATTTTCCAGAGATGTTCTTGCCAGATGAAATCGCGTTTACCGTTGACTGCTTCACAGGGTAGCCGTCTTTGGAAGCAGGCGCCACAATTGCAAGATCATCGTCAGAGCCATTGAAGTATGCGAGCAGCATGGCTTCAATTTCTGCTGCGTTTGCACCACCATTGCCTTTGGCTGCGGCTTTCTTCAGGCTGTCGTGCAGAGCATGACGAGCGATTTGGCCGGAGTAGGAAACAGAATTGGTTTTGTCCCCTTCATAGCCTTTCACGGTGACAGGGAACGGGCCGTAGGTGTCTGCTGTTGCGGCAGATGCTGCAAGAAAGACTGCAAGAGCGGTGGAAAGTTTCAGGGTGGATTTGATCATGCGCGTTTCCTCCAAAAAAAGCCGATGATTTTCATCAGATAAATCCCGATTGATCTAATCAAGTACTGAGGATTGTATGTCAAGGACTTGCCAGCTTGGTGAGTGGCTCATTTTTCGAAGAATGACTGGCCGTAAGTAAAACGGAATCCGCGATTTGTATTCGGAGAACGGATTGGTCGGAAGTTGGCGCAATATCCAAGTTGAACTTCACCTGGTCCAAAATCAGGATATTCGTTGCGATACGAAGACCTTGGTTGACTTGTTCGGGTCTGAAACGACCATAGCTCAGCGCTTTGTTTCTAGAGTGTTTCACAGTAATAAATTTACTTTAAAAGAGACCATTTATCCTTTTAAAACAATTTATTGAAGGCCTAAATTAACTTTAATTGTGTTGGTTTCCCCCTTTTGGTTTCTTGGTGGCGGCTGTTTTCTTGATGCAAAAAAGACGCAGAATGCGCTCAGTTCAAAACATGCAATTGCATGTGAAGAACACGACACCTATAGACTGCGTGATCTTAGCCAGACTTTCGGACTCGATCTGAAACAGCCAGAGCAAACTCAAAATGGAGATTGTGAAGCTGATGATGATTTCACAAAAAAATGTTCGCGGATTTCTATTGGGTACATGTGCAGCACTGGCGTTTCCCGCAGGAAGTGCATTTGCCCAAGATCTAGAGGGTGATTATTTTACTCTAGATACTATCACAGTGGAGTCGCAAGACGATCAGCAGGGTGCCGCTGACCGCGGTGCGTCTGTTTATGTTGCTGATGCTGAGATGGAGCGCGCGCGGCTTGGCGACATGAAGGATGTCTTTGCGGGCGTCGCGAACGTTTCCGTTGGCGGGGCGATCCCAGTTGCACAGAAGATTTTTGTGAATGGCATCGACATGCTCAACCTTGTCGTTTCCATGGATGGTGTACTGCAGAACAATCGCGTTTTCCACCACGCGAGCGCCAATGTATTTGACCCTGGGTTGCTAAAGTTTGTACGCGTTGATCCTGGTGTGGCAGCTGCAGATACCGGACCCAATGCGGTTGCGGGTGCGGTAGTTATGGAGACCAAAGATGCCACTGATGTTGTCTCTGAGGGGCAGACTTTTGGTGGCGATGTGCGCCTTGGATATGCAGACAACGGCGAGACCTTTAATCGATCTCTCACGGTTGGTGCGGTGCGCAACGGTTGGGAGTTTTTGCTCTATGGCAGGTCTGCGACTGGGGAAAACTATGAGGATGGCTCAGGGCGCGAGGTCACGGGGACCAAAGCCGACATGCAGACCGGCCTTCTTAAGGCAGCCTATGAAAGTGAAGCGGGCCACCGCATAGAGGCCAGCGCGCAAGTTTTGCGAGATGACGCGCTGCGCAATGATCGTGCCAACTTCGGGTCAACTGGGCGGCTTGTGCGTTATGACACAGAACGCAAGAACTACTCCTTCTCATATTCTCAAACCAACGCCACCGGCTTGTGGGATCCCGAAGTGACCCTCGGTTATTCTGAAAGCTTTATCAGTGCGCCGATCTTCCTTGTGAGCGAAACTGAGACCGAGACTTTCTCGGGGAAAATTCAGAACACTTTCCACCTGTCAGAGACAAACACCATTGTGGCCGGTCTGGATTTCTATGATCGCACAGGGGATTACAGATCTCCGATCTTGGCAAACTTTGGACGTACGTCGCTGACAGAGTCCGCGCGAAACATCGGTCTTTTTGCGCAGGCACGTCTGGAGCCCACTGACCGTTGGACCATCTCAACAGGTGCTCGGGCCGATTTCCAAAGCTTCGATGGGGAGAACAACTTTAGCGAAGATTACAGTGGGCTGAGCGGGAACTTCTCTGCAATTTACAAAGTAAACGATCAGCTGTCATTGCGGGGTGGATACTCCAATGTGTTTGGCGGTTTGCAAATCGAAGACGGTTATTTGTATTCTCAGGCTCCAACCATTCCATCGCCGCCGCTTCCAAGGCCGCAAGCGGGTTGGGACTATGCAGGTCTGGATACGGCACGCGCACAAAACATCAACATTGGCGCCGATTGGGCATCTGGAAACTTTGGCCTGGGGGGGGAGATCTTCTATACCGAAGTTAAAAACGCGCGCGATGCGGGAGACAACTTTGATTTCTCGAGTCAGGGTCTGAACCTTTACTCCACATATAAATGGGACTTGGGCGGCTTGCGGTTCAGCTATGCTTTCTCTGAAGCAGAGCGTGATGGTGAACTTGTCCCGACAGCGGGACTCGTGGATTTCGCCACTCCAATGGGGTCCGTGCTTGCGCTGGAAATTCAGCACCGTTTGCCAGCTGTGAACTTGCTTGTTGGGGGAAGCCTTGACGTCGCGCTTGATTATGATCCGGACTATGCAAACGCCTCGCAAACAAAGAAGCTTGACGGCTACGAGGTGGTCAACCTCTTTGCCGAGTATTCCCCCCCGGCGCTGCCAAACTTCACGTTCCGTGGTGAAATCCTGAACCTGTTTGACGAAGATTACGCAGATCGCGCAACCTATGGCGGCGATACCTCCGTAGCAGGTTTTAATACACTGAAAGAACCTGGGCGTACTTTCGTGATACAGGCCATCGCCAAGTTTTAAGTGATAAAACCTTTGAAACCTATTAGGTCCCGTCTAGGCGGGGCCTTTCTTATTTGTTTGGCAGAAGGCGCAACAAAAAACGGGCGAGATCATAGGCTTCGTCTGTATTGAGCAATGGCCCCATTTCTGCCTTCAGGGTTTCCAGATAGATAGGCCAGACTTCTTCTTGTCGTTGGGCGCCCAGTTCTGTCAGAAACAACAATTGTTTGCGCCGGCCATCTGCGATGAATTCACGATAGATAAGACCTGCCTGCTCCATGCGCCCAACTTGGCGGGAAATTGTGTACTGGGGTATCATGAGTTTGTGTTCAATTTCCCCCATGAGTTTGCCTTTGTCGCCTGTTTGAGCGATTTCAAACAGAATCTCATACCACATGGGGTCGCCGAGGCCTTCCTTTTTCAGTGCTTGAGCAAACTGCGCGTAGAACTTTCGCTGACTTTTTAGAATGTAAAGCCAAACTCTGCTGTAAGCGATGTCAGGGTCTTCGTTGCCAAAAAACTCCTGATTGCTGAGTTCGGACGGATGTTTATCAGAAGAGAGGGTCATTTGGCTCATGTTGCTAAGGGCTGATCAAATAAACGCACTAAAAAAGAGCTTCACCGGAATGTACACCCTTTGTGATTGGATTGTGTTAGCACCGGTAGGTTCCGGTTGCGAGAAACACCGTTTCCCTACTGCGTGGCGCAATTGGCGGACACAAAACGCGATGTGTTACAACGCAGCAAACCGGCACTAGCGGATGTTGAACCGCATCTTGAAAATAAATCCATGATTGGTTTGTGGGAGCTTTTTGGGCGCTTTTGCAAAACGTTTCGCACGTTTGACGGCCTGCAATGCGGCCGTGTCAAACGCTGCGATGCCTGATGATTTTGCCACTGACACGGCGACCAGCCGCCCATCCGCAGCAACGGACATGCGGATTTGGACGACAGCAGATCCTTTTTCACCTCGAGGGGCGCGTTTGTTGCGCTCAATGCGCGCTTGAATTTTGCTTCCCCAGATAGCTTTCAGCTTTGCGGATTGGCCTTTCCCCAGTGCGTTGACCTTGCCTGATGTGCCTGCTTCTGATCCGCCACCGCTGCCTGCGGCCTTCTGCGCCGTGGAGCCTGCCGAGGCTTTCTGAGCCTTATCTGCGCGTTGGGCATCTTTCTTAGGCTTGGCGGTTTTTTTCTGAACCTTCTTCTTAGGTGCGGGCGTAGGATCCGGTGGCGGCGGCGAGGTTGGAGCAACCAGAGCTGCCTCTATGACGGGCGTCTTCGGCCTCGGTTGTGATTGCGGCGCTGGTCTTGCGTCTTGCTTGCTGGCCGGTTTGTCAGGTTGACTGTCTGGCGTTGTCGGTTGCATTTGCAAAGCTGGCAATGTCATCGCTGGCGGTGGCGTTATCGGGCTTTGAAGTGCGCTTACGTCTGGCGCTTTCGGGGGAGCAGATGGGGCGAGCGCAGCGATTGTGAGCGCCGCACGTGGCGCATGGTCCATTTCGAGCACCGCCACAGGAGCTGCTTCCGGGGTATCAAAACTGGGTTGTTCGAGGTCTAGCACGTCTTGTACCGCTGGGGGACGTGTCCATTCTTCGAGAACGGTTTCGATCTGCGCGGAAGCGCCGGCCAGCGTGATATAGGCTTCGCCACCGGCCCCACCCGTGGCGCCACCTGAGTCTGGCCCCTTCATGGCAAGCATGATGTGCATACCCGCAGCCAAGGCGACAAAAATGCAAAACTCGAAAAGTCGTTTCATTTTACTTCAACCACGACTTCTATATTGCGAAACCCCGACGTCGCGAGTCGTGCCATGACACGTGCCAGAACGTCTCCATCGAGTGCTGCGTCGATGCGTACCTGTAAAGTCGGATGTGTTTTGCTGATCAGAGCAAGGCTTTCGAAAACGGCTTCGCCTTTGGTGTCCCGAAACTGTAGCTGGTCGTCTTTCCCAACGTAAAGCGCGGTATCATCTTGCGGAGGTGCGCCCTGTGCCACGACGGGTGGGGTGACTTCGAAGGGATCAGGTTGGGAGAGCTTTGCCGTCATCAGAAAGAAGATTAGGAGCAAGAACACGACATTGATCATGGGGACAATAGACTCGGCGCGTTGGCGGCGCGGCTCTGGTGCAAAATCCATCATCTTTGATCACTCCACTAGTACAATTGCCTTGAAGCCTGCCGTACGCAGCAACTCAGATGTCGCGATGACACGTTGAACTGTGGCTCCGTCAGAGCTGCGTAGGATGATTGCATCGCTTTTTTCGTCCATGAGCTCTGCTAAACCTGAGCCGAGATCGACTTCGGAAATTGCGATGCCATTCAATCTCAGCCCGTCGGGCAAGACGTCCACCAACCTCGGTTTTCCGGTGAAGTCTCCGCCCCCTGATGCCAGAGGCATGGGCAGCACTTGATCGATGCCAAAGCGAGAGGCCAGCATGAAGAAAACCAGGAGCAAAAACACCACATCAATCATGGGCGTTAAGCTTGGCTTTCGTCGCCGTGTTCTGGAGTCTGCGAATACCATCGTGGTTGTCCCAGATCATTCCGCCGCGAGTTGTTGCGCAGTCTCTATGCGATCGCGCTGATAGACAAAAATTCTTGCAGCGGCATCCTCCACATCGCGACGCATGCGATCCAAAACAGCTTCAAACCAGGTGAGAGCTGCGGAGGCAGGGATGGCCACGGCCATGCCGGCAGCAGTGGTGAGAAGCGCTTCCCAAATGCCGCCTGCGAGTTGTGAAGGGTCTGCTTGGCTGCCGCTTTCTTGCAGAGCCTGGAACGCTGCAATCATGCCCAATACTGTGCCAAGCAACCCGAGAAGTGGTGCAATTGTTGCGATCAGTTCAAGCGCGCGCAGGCCAGATGAAGCTTCTCCGAGGTTGCGTTTTGCGACGCGAACGGTTTCTTCCCGTGCGGCGTCTTCTGGTAGAGAAAGCCGCGCTTCAATGGCCGCCGCGACCACACGTGAGCGCAACCCGCGTCGCGCACGCACAAACGTTAGTGCGCTCTGGGCATCACCTTGTTCAAATGCATCAAGCGCGCGCCGGGCCTTGCCTTTTGACCAGGCGCCGATCAAGGCCAAGCGCCAGATTTTCCAAAGTATCAAAGCGACAGTCGCGACAGAGAGTCCTGCAATCGCCCAGATGGAGGGGCCACCATCAGCGAGAAACTTGAATGCGCGTTGTGTCGCGTTCGTAATCGGATCCGACTCTACGGTTTCTGCCAATATTGGCGGTGTTTCCTCAGGCGTGGCGCTTGAAATGTCTGCGTTCTCAAGCTGATCAGGCAGGGCGGATTCGGACAAAGGGGTTTCTGCTGCGCCATTCTCGTTTGTGGTGATCGCCTGTTGTTGTACGTCTGCCAGCGCTTCAGGTCGCTCAGCGGTACTCACGGAGCTCTCAGGTATCTGCACCTCAATTGCGGGTGGAGAAAGCGGTTCTGGGGCGCTTTGGGCTTGCAGTGGTTGTCCGAAACAGCTCATGCAAATGGTCGTAACGGCCATACTGAACAAAGTGACTGGAAGTTTGTGTGAAGTCATTGCATTGCTTTCGGAGGCGAGGTTGTTCAATCCGTAGGCACTGGCTGTTTTACCGGCTCGCCAGCTATTGGTTAACGTATCAAGGCAGTCCCTCTTAAGAATGCTTATTTTTTTTGTCAAGAAATATTGATTGATGGGAAGCCACTGATTGAGCGCCCTTGAAGGCGCCACGGATACCGGTTTGAGGCATCAGAAATATCTGAAAAATTGTATAAATGAGCCCACGATATTGGACGGCATAAACTGTTTCGTATCAGCGAATTTGGGCAGTAGCATTTAATAATGCTAATTCTTTTTATCGGATTTGCAATTTGATTGTTGAGGTCGTGTATCAGGCTCTTGCTTGAAGCCGTGCGACAGATCTGTCCAGCTTAACCACGACAATCAAAAGCTGAGCGAAGCGGCCCAGCGTTGGCGTCAGATACGACTACGTGAAAAACCCGCACCGAAGGAGGTCTCCGGCGCGGGTTTATTTTTTGTTTCAGAGCCTTATCAGGCGAAGTAGACGCCGGATTCCGCCATAGGCAGCTCTGCGATCAGCTGACTGTCATCGGTCAGAGCCGCAATCGCATTGGCCAGTGCTGGTGCGGAGGGCGGGGTGCCCGGCTCACCAATGCCGGTGGGCGCTTCGGCCGAGGCGATAATGTGGGTTTCAATCGCCTTGATGTCGGAGATCCGCAGGGGCTCGTAATCCGGGAAGTTAGATTGCTCCACCGCGCCGCCATCCAGAGTGATCTGGTCGCGCATGGCGTGGCCGATGCCGTAGCCGATGCCGCCTTCGATCTGCGCGCGCACGGTGTCCGGGTTGACGGCGATGCCGCAATCCACGGCGGCGGTGACTTTCTCAATCACGATGCCGTCGTCGTTGTTGCCGGAAATTTCCACCACTTCTGCCACGTAGGACCCGAAGGATTTGTGCACGGCGATGCCTTGGGTGCGACCCGCGGGTGCGTTGCCCCAGCCCGCTTTTTCTGCAGCCAGTTTCAGCACAGCGGCTTTGCGGTCTGCCTCGCCACCGCCGGTCAGATAGGACAGGCGGAAGTCGACCGGATCCTGCCCGGCAGCTTTCGCGGCCAGATCCATCATCACTTCCATCACATAAGCCGTGTGGGTGTGGCCCACGGAGCGCCACCAAAGAACGCTTGTTGCCTTCTTAGTGTCGGTAAGGCCAAGAGATTGGCCTGGGATGGCGTAGGGGCTGTCGGCAATGCCCTCGACTGTGGAGTGGTCGATTCCGTCATGTACGGCCATCGCCTCAAAGGCGGTGCCTTTCATGATCGACTGTCCTGCAACCTGATGATCCCAGCCGACGATGGTGCCGCTTTCATCCAAACCTACGCGCACTTTGTGACCGACAGCCGGACGATAGTAGCCGCTGCGGATGTCATCTTCGCGGTCCCAGACCAGTTTCACAGGGCGGGAGCGATCTGTCATGATGAAGGCAAGGCCAGCTTCGACCTGGTAGTCAGCATCTGGCGTTGCGCGACGACCAAAGGAGCCACCAGCAAGCATGCTGTTGATCTCGATTTTGTCGGCGGGAAGTTCAAATATCTGCTGATAGGCCATATGCGGACCGGTTGGCATCTGTGCGCCATCGTGCAGCACGATTTTGCCCTCGGCAGTTTGCTCAATGGTGCAGTTCAGCGGCTCCATTGGAGCATGGGCCAGGAGCGGGAAGTAAAACGTTTTTTCCAGCACTGTTGCGGCACCATCGACCGTCGCCTTCACAGCCGCACGATCTGCCTTGTTGACGTTGTAGGTAGGCTCTGTCGCCAGAGCGGCCATGATCTCATCTCTGATCTCGCTGGAAGAGCGGGTCTCCGCCGCAGACATGTCCCATTCAACCTCAAGCGCTTCACGCGCCTGCATCGCCGCCCATGTGTTTTCGGCATAGACCGCAACACCGGCTTTGGTTGGCATGGCTTGCGCCATGATGAAGCCTTTGACGTCTTTGGCTGCGCTGTCATCAAAGCTTGCCACAACGCCGCTTTTTTGCGGGGTGCGTTTGATCATCACAACCATCTGGTTGTCCAGATGCACGTCCATGGCGAATTGGGCCTGACCGTTGACCTTGATAGGGCTGTCCAGACGGCGGGTCGCGTCATTGCCGATGAGCTTCCACTCGGAGGCGTCGCGCAGGCGTGGCTCTGCGGGCACGTCCATTTCGGCAGCAGCGGCTACAAAATCGCCCATGGAGGCGGAGTTGCCACCACCGGTCACCATGCCATCCACGATGTCCAGAGAGGCGGCATCCACCCCCCATTCTTTGGCGGCGGCGGAGATCAGCATCTCGCGCGCAGCCGCACCGGCGGTGCGGTACTGCATCCAGGAGTTGGCCATGGCGGTTGAGCCACCTGTGCCCTGGAAGGGCCCAAAGAACAGGTTGTTATAGACCTGTGGATCAGAGGGTGCGAACTCATAGGTGATCTGATCCATGGTCACGCCAAGCTCTTCGGCGATCAGTGTGGTCAGACCGGTGGCCGGGCCTTGACCAAATTCGACGTGTTTGATGAGCGCGATTGCGCGGCCATCAGCGCCGACTTTCACAAACGGGTTGAGCGCTGCGTCCGCAAAGCTGGAAGCGGCCATAGCGCCTTTGGCATTAGCGCCAATGTAAAGCGCTGCACCGGCGGCCGCGGCAGATTTCAGAAAGCCGCGACGAGAAAGATTAACTGTCATTATCTTATGCCTCCAGAATTTCGGCTGCACGCTGCACACCAGCGCGGATGCGCTGGTAGGTGGCACAGCGGCAGGCGTTGCCATACATGTAGTCGTCGATCTCATCAGCCGTGGGCTTAGAGTTTTCGCGCAGAAGGCCCACGGCGTTCATGATCTGGCCCGACTGGCAGTAGCCGCATTGCACAACGTCAAGCTCCAGCCATGCCTGCTGCACGGCCGCGCCGACTTTGTCTTCTTCCATCTTCTCGATAGTGGTGATTTCGGCGTCTTCTACATCTTCGATGTAGGTCTGACAGGAGCGCACAGGCTCGCCGTTCATGTGCACGGTGCAGGCGCCGCAGGAGGCCACGCCGCAGCCAAACTTGGTGCCGGTCAGTTTCAGCTCATCGCGGATCACCCACAGCAGCGGAGTGCCCGGTTCGGCCTCGACCTCATGGGTCTTGCCGTTCAATTTCAGTGAGATTGCCATAGCTATCAGGTCTCCCTCTGGCTCAGTTATCAGTCTGTAGTTTTTTCAAACTCTGCAAATTGTTCTGCATAGTCGGGGTGCCACCGCGACAGGGCGGGGCGGTTTTCAAGGATGTCCCCCAAGGCCCAGATCACGCTGCGCATGTCGCGTGCTTGGGATACGTCGTTGTCCGGGCAGAGGATGTAAAAATCCCCAGCCGTCATGCGCGTTATCAGATGATCTACGGTTTGCTGGGATGTCCAAGCGCCGGCCGGCTTTTCAGGGACATGGCGCGAAATCATGCCGGTGTAGGTGAAACCGGGCACAAAAAGATGGGCGGAAATCGGAGCACTGACTTCGCGCAGCTCATGTGCGAGACTTTCGGTGGCGACTTTCACGCCCGCCTTGGACACGTTGTAAGCAGGGTTGCCCGGTGGTGTGGTGATCCCCTGTTTGGAGCCTGTGTTGATCACAACGGCGGGGCGGTTTGCAGCCACCATGCGGGGCAGAAAGGCATGCATGCCGTTGATCACCCCAAAGAGGTTAACCTCCAGCGTTTTGCGCCAGGCCTCGGCGTGATCCCAGCTGCTGCTTGGCAGGCCGATGCCCGCGTTGTTCATCAAGACCGCCACGTCGCCGAGCGCAAAGGCCGCGTCTGCAAGGGCTTGCACGGCGGCTGCATCGCTCACGTCTGTGGCCACGGTGGTGACCTCGGCCCCTTCGACGAGCAGATCGCCGATGGCCTCCGCCGCCTCAGAGAGCGCGTCGCCGGGCAGGTCCGCCAATAACACGCTCAGGCCATCCTGCGCAAAGCGCTCCGCAGCTGCAAAGCCGACGCCGCTTGCACCGCCGGTGACAACGGCCCAGCCGCCTGCCTGAAGTGCGTCTTGATACATGGTGTCTCTCGTTCCTGCGTCAGAGCTGCGATGAAAGGCGCTGATGTCGCATAGGTTTTGTGAGCGGGAAAAGTGATGTTCGCATTCACAAGATAGCACAGGGTAAGGCAAAGAGGTTGCCTGTTCCTCCAAATGATCTGCCTAATCCTCCAAGGCGGCGGCTTTTGTGTATTTTTCTGCGGCGTGACGGCCCTATATTTGTGGGGCAAAGGAGGCCCCGATGATCACAAAAGATTTTGTGCAGGACGTTTTTGACCATGTGGCGGAACAGAGCGCATTGGGCGTTGGCTGTGTCACCGGGGTGGACGGGTTGTTTGCCTTTGCGGATCCGAATGTGAGTGACTGCACGCCAGGATTTTATGAGCCGATCATGTGTCTTGTGTTGCAAGGCACAAAGGAAGCGCAAATTGGCGGGCGGATAATCCGCTACACCGCGGGGGACACGCTGGTGGTCAGTCATGCGGTGCATGTGGAGTCTGCGGTGATACAGGCCAGTGTTGAGGCACCCTATGTTGCGCTGGCACTGAAGCTGGATTTGGCGTTGGCGCGCAGTCTTTATGATGAAATTGGAGGGATCGGGGAGCCGACCAAAGAGCTGCATTCGATGAATGTGGACAAGGGCGATGCGGCGCTGGTGGATGCGGTGGTCCGGCTTTATCAGCTGTCACGCGATCCGATCGAGGCGCGGGCATTGGCGCCACTGGTGCTGAAAGAAATTCACTTTCGCCTGCTGCGGGCCCGGCATGGGGCGATGCTGCGTCAGCTTTTGCGCCATGAAAGCGCGGCGAGCCGGATTTCCAAGGCCATTGCTAACATTCGTGCGAACTTCAAAACCCAGATCCCGGTGGCGGATCTGGCGGCGGAATCCGGAATGAGCGCGTCAGCGTTTCATGAACACTTTAAAGCGGTGACCTCCACTACACCATTGCAGTACCAAAAAGAACTGCGCCTGATGGAGGCGCGGCGTCTGCTAACGCTCGGCAGTCTGACGGTTGCCGCGACAGCTTATGATGTGGGCTATGAGAGCCCGACACAGTTCAGTCGTGAGTTTTCCCGAAAGTTTGGAGTGTCTCCAAGTGACTTGCGCGGAACAGCGTTGACTGGTGCCTAAAAAGAGATTCCATTGGTGGCAAACTACTCAAAGCTGTCTTGCCCAATATGACGCTCATCAAGCGCAAGAAACTCCCCCCTTTTGAGGAGGGAGGGTCCTTTGTGAGGTCTTCGATCCTACTGGTTAGGATGCATTCCGGCCGCGTTTTTTGCGCAGTTGCGCGATTTTTTTGCGCTCCCACTCCTCACCATGGCTTTCAACATGTTCCTGAGCAATTTGGAGCGCGCCCAACCCTTTGCGATTGCGGAAAAAGAAATCCACACCGAGCTCGGCGAGCTCTTCCATATGTCGGATTAGAATAACGGGTTTCAGATCGTTGTCCTCTGCAATCAAATGCGCGACGGTTTCGCCAAGACCCGTTCGCCAGTTGATGTCGCATCCTTTTTGCACGAGCAATGTGATCAGCGCCATCCGACGCGTGTTTCCCATTGCCGCAACATGTAGAGCGTTGTGGTTGTCTGCATTCCGGGCGTCCAACGCCGCGCCGAGGTCACACAACTCCGCCAAGGCTTCTTTCTTTTCTGCTTTGGCTGCGAGGTGCAGCGGTGTGTTGTCTTTTGGGTCTACGACATTCACCCGCGCCCCGAGTTTAACCAACGCGCGAATGTTTGATGCGTGGCCAGACGCGGCTGCATAGTGGAGCGGCGTAAGCCCATTGCTGTCAATCTCATTGACTTCCGCTCCCATGCCAACAAGTGCTTTGATGGCTTGAGTGCCTTCAGAACGACTTGACGCGGCTGCAAGGTGTAACGGTGTCACGCCTTGCCGGTCTTTCGCAACGGGGCTTAGCCCCATATCGTAGAGTGCGTTGATCCCAGGCATGTTTTTTGCTTCGGCGGCGGAGTGCATTGCCGTACGCCCTCGATCGTCCTCAGCTTCGATTTCTGCGCCAAGCAAGCTGAGAATATCGAGTTTCTTTTTGGCAATCGGAGACCGAGCAGCATAGTGGAATGCGCCCTCGCCGATTTCTGAAGTTGCGTTTACATCGACGCCTTCTTCGATAACCTTCTCAAAGATCTCAAGATCGGAACACCGCGCAGAAGAGTGGATCAATCCCTCACCAAACCTGTTCAAAGTTCTGGTGTTCGCGCCGAGCTGAGAAAGCGTTGCAAATGATTTGCGTCCCAGTGCCTCCATCGTGGAGTTGATCGGCGTTTCCCCTTGTTTGTTCTCTATTTCAAGGTTCGCACCAAATTCATGGAGCATCTTTATTGCTTCGATATGGCCAAATTTTGCAGCAAAATGGAGCGGTGTCTCTTCAAATTCATTGACACAGTTCACATTCCCACCGTTTTCCAGCAGGGTTTTCAAGATCTCCATTCTGCCCCAGCGGGCCGCGTCATGCAAAAGGCTGGTGCCATAGCTGCGGTGCTTGGAAAGATCCGCGCCAAGTTTGTCTAAGGCACGGAATGCCGCAGGGTTTTCCGCATTGATGGTCAGAAAGATTGGCGTTTCCTGCCGTCCGTTTCTGGCTTCAAGATCTGCTCCGAGGCTCTGTAGCTTGCGCATGGCAACCAATTGGCTCGCACCAGAGGCAGTGTGCAGAGCTGTATTGCCCTTGTTGTCGCGATCTTCCAGGCCGACGCCAAGGTGAATGAGGCGATCAAACAGGCGCACATCGCCAAGTGCTGCGACTTTGTGCAAGATGGTGCCGCCGTCAAAGCGGCGCGCGTCGATTTTTGCCCCGAGTTTGATGAGGGCATCAAACATTTGCCCACCATCTCGTGAAGAGACATAAAACAGAGGTGTTTCACCGCGATTGTCAGTGCATTCAAGATCGGCACCTGCCGCAATCATCGCTTCCACAGCATGTAGCTGACCAGCAACCACAGCCATATGCATTGGTGTCACGCCGTTTTCACCTGCACTTGCGAGATCCAGCCCAAATGCCGAAAGTTTCCTTATGGCTTCGATGTTGCCTGCGCTTGCAGCGACATGCATAGGCGTAAGTTTTTTGGGGCTCGGCAGAATAAAGTTGAAACCAAATCCGACCAGGCGTTCCAATTTCGGGGCAGCATCGTCAGAACGCACGAGACCCTCTAGGGCCTGAAAGAAGATCATATGGCTGCGATCTTCGAACGCGAGTGCTGCGCGGATCACGTATGCCATGGTGTCGACGCTACCAAAGCGCGCAGCCCAGGTGACTGCGGAGGCCTCTGGTGCAAGTGCGAGATCCAATCGAGCGCCACTGTCAAGTAAGAACGCGAAAACATCAGGGTGCTTTAGGGTTGCCGCAAAGAGTAGGGGGCTTGTGCCATAGGCGCCTTGAAAATTGACGCCACTGCCGACGCGGGCATTCTCGCGTACAGTCGCGAAGTCGTCGGTCGCAACCGAAATCATGAGTTCCGATATATCTCCATCCGACAGAAGCGCCGCAACCGGCCCGCTTTGGTCGTGTGCAGGGATCGTTTTGATAAGGGCAAAGATGTCTTCGGCTGTCTCAGCCTGTACGCGTTGATCCAATTTTTGGCTCCCATCGGTTGATGGTTCATTGGAGTAGATGCAAGAAGTTGACGGACTCTGAAAATCTGACGTGGGATCATTAAAATGCGCACCGTTTCTGCGTGCGATACACGTGTATTTTTAGATCGCTTGGATTGTGAGCCGCTGACCTACAGAAGATCCGCAATGGCTGTTGCGATGCGCGCGTTCTGTTTATTTGAGAGCGGCCGTTGTCGCTTTAATATTAGCTCTGTTTGTTCGTCGGCTCGAGCTGTTCAAAGATCGCGTCACATATCCGGTTCATTTCTAACGCAAAGAAGTTTTTGGCCGCTGCTTCGTTGGGATGATAGGGATCTTTTACCATACCGTTTTTATTGAGGCGGAAGTAATGTTTGTTTCCTTGATTGGCGGCGACTGTCTCCGGTGTTGCACCAGGGACAAAAGTGCATTGAAGGCCTGTTTTCTTAAACGCAGCCATCAGATTTTGCTGCGCTCGTAAGCGCAGATCGACGATTTCCTTTTTGTAGGCGGGCGCCGTCGTCATGAAGATACACGGCATGTTGCGAGGCAACTGGGATTTTAGACGTTTGACATCTTTGATGGCCGCTTCGGGAGAGTTTGCCCAGCGCTTGGCTGAATTGCCGAGAAATGACATGAGGATCAGTTTGGGATCATAGTATCCATCGCGCAGCATTTCTTCCAAAGGCGAACTGCCAGGCGCGCAAAACTGGTATTCTTTACCTTTGCCGATTTGGACGTATTTGTTGCCAGTCTGGTTCACAAATCCATAGGTGCCAGCGTTGACATTCCATTTAGGATCCACTTTGCAGATCGTGTCCTTGGCTCGTCCGGATCTGGCTGTCCAGGAATCTATGGAGCTCGATCGCACCCCGATCACGCCGACGCGCATTTCACCCAGGTGTTTGAGGTTTTGTTTTTGTCGTGCGTTTGGATGGCAATGGCTTTTGATATCGCTGAAAAATTCCAGAAAAGCCGGGCCGGATCCAAAGGAAATTTGACTGTCGCCGATAATCAAAATTTCTGGCGATGTGAACTCTTGGGCTTGTGCAGATGTTGCGACAACCGCCGAAACACATAGGCTCACGGCCAGTTTTCTAAGCACCTTCATTTGTTTATCCATCCCCATTTTGCGCTATCGTAAGGACTTAAAAATGGCACTGCATATTTGTGCGGAATTGATTTCTAGAAATCGGCGGATCGCGGCAGGCTTTGGGTGATGTGGGTCTGTTACGCGACCTGAGTCATTGCGACGGAAATAGACAGCTTGGCCTTCGATTGCGGCGCGTGTTTTCTGATTGAAACCTTCGACGACCGCACATTGGTTGCCCGCTTTCTTAATAGCGCGCGCGATTTCTGTTTGGGCGCGCATGCGGGTGTCGTTGGTCTTCTTTAGGTAAACTGGAACACTTGAAATAAACACACACGGCACATCCCTAGGCACTTGTGCGAGAGTGGCACGTGCGTCTTTGGCTGCGAGTTCGGGCGAATGAGCCCAGCGGTCAGCTGAATTCCCTAAGAAGGTAAGCACCAGCAAGCTTGGTTTGTAGTAGCCCTGTTCAAACATCGCTTCAAAGGCTGTCTGGTTTGGCTTGCAGAACTGATAGGCATCGCCCTTGCCAATTTGAACGAAAACTCGCTTGGGATTGTCATCGATGCCGTAAGCGCCTGCATTCACACCAAACTTTTTGTCGACATCGCAGATGGCGCCCTTGGCAGCACCACGAGGTGTGGTCCAGGATTGCAAAGATGTTGAACGCACACCAATTGCCGCTGTTTTTGTTTCTCCCAGCTTGCGCAGTGCTTTTTGTCGCTGTGGAGTGATGTTGCATCGTTCTGTCAATTGTTCAAAGAAGCTGAGGTATTCTTTGCCTGCGCCAAACGAAATTTGGCTATCGCCCAGAATAAGGATGTCAGGTTGGGACAACGAAGGCTTGGCGTACATTAAACAAGCGCTCACCAAGCAGAGCCTGAATAAGTTTCTTCCATATGAAGTCACGCAGCCGTCCCCTTAGGTTTCATTACACTTGCCCGAAGCTTCACCGTTTTAGCCACTTGTAAGCCGTCTGAAAATCAACATCTCAGTGATCGTTTCGGTCAGCGCATTTTTACAACTGTCGCCGTCATTACCGACGGATGGCTCCAGCTTGGCATCTGCCAATCTCTCAGTGTACTTGGTCGAGACATACTGGCTGCCGCGATCAGAGTGATGAGTCAGCCTTCCGGCAGGCCTTCGCTGATGGATGGTATTGCTCCAATGCGTCCAAGACAAAACTAGGGTGTGCCCCATCGGGAGGTTCGGTTTGATTATTAATGCATCGTCGATCTGTGGTCCGTTGGAAAGATGCTTTCGGGCGCGGGTGGATGATAATCCAACGAGTTGAGCGGCTTGACCGTGACATAGTAAACCCGCCATTTTCAATCAGGATCTGGGCCTCCTTCAGGGGGCTACCCTAGGTAAATCGCTACAATGCTGCGCTCGGGCGCGCACGTGTCTTTGCAAACCAATCCTGTGTCGCTTTGTTTTTCTGGGGCGGTGGCATCTTCACGATGCGCGCGAAATCGCAAAAAACAAAGGCAGTGATATCTGCCATTGTGAAGTCGCCCGAAGCAAGCCAAGGGTTTTCTTGCAAACGCGTTTCAAGCGTTTCGTAGAACACGCCCAGTCGTTTGGCGCCACGTTCTGCCAATGCGGGAATTTGTGTGTAGTTCACTGGCCCAGGTAGCGCGCGTTCCTTCAGAGCGGGAGAGGAATTGCGCAAGACTTCAGCGATGGCCCATCCAGCGTGAAATTCACATATCGCGTTCCACATTGCCACAGATCCTTTTTCTTCGGGGGTTTGCCCCATCAGCGGCGGTTCGGGAAAGGCTGCTTCAAGATAGGTCGCAATTGCGATGTTTTCTGAGATCTGTTGGCCGCTTTCAGTGACAAGTACCGGAACAGTCCCCCAAGGGTTTATAGACAGAAACTCCGGGCTGCGATGCGCATCATTGCGCAGATCCACTTCGCGGGTCTCTACGCTCAGTCCTTTTTCAGCAATGAACATTCTTGCCCGACGCGGGCTTGGCGCAGTGCTGCAGTCATAGAAAATCATCGGCATCCTCCTGTGTGAGGCCCAGTGAAATCCGCATCCAGTGCTCTGTCAACGACAGCACGGTTTAGCGACGCTCGGTCAGAAAGGGATATCGTTGGGCGCGCTGACAAACCGGGCGACCACCTTCTTTTGCCCCGCTTTTTCAAAATCTACGGTCAATTTGTCCCCCTCTATGTCGGTGACATCGCCATAGCCGAATTTCTGGTGGAAGACGCGGTCCCCAACCATAAAACTCGACACTGCCTGCATATCGATGGCGGAGGTCTTGCTCTCTTTAGGCTGACTTGTGCCGTATTGGCCTGCGCGCGATTGCATCCGCTTCCATCCAGGAGAATTATAGGCATCTGCACGCATAGCGGACTGTTCCAGTCCAGATGTGCCGAAGCCGCCAGAGTCACGGGTGTTGCCGCTGTGTCCATAAAGACCGGGGGGTGTCAAAACCTCCACATTTTCGTCAGAAAGTTCATCAATGAAACGAGATGGCATCTGGTTTTGCCACTGGCCAAACACCCGACGGTTACCTGCAAAAGAAATGGTGCATATTTCTTCTGCACGCGTGATGCCTACGTAGGCAAGGCGGCGTTCTTCCTCCAGACCTTTGAGGCCGTTTTCATCCATCGATCGCTGTGACGGAAACAATCCATCTTCCCAGCCGGGAAGGAAAACTGCAGGAAATTCGAGCCCCTTGGCCGCATGCAAAGTCATGATGGAAATTTTCTGTTCTGCGTCTTCACTCTCATTGTCCATGATCAGGCTGACGTGCTCCAGAAAACCCTGAAGATTGTCAAAACTCTCAAGTGCCTTCACGAGCTCTTTGAGATTTTCGAGCCGCCCGGGCGCCTCGGGCGTTTTGTCGTTCTGCCACATCGCGGTGTAGCCGGCCTCGTCCAAAATGACCTGGGCCAGCTCAACATGACTGAGTTCCGCGTGACCATCCTGCAGGCGCATCGCGGTTTGCGTCAGGCCGTCGTCAATTACAGAGTCATCGTCAAGCGGCACTTCAACCTGTGGCACAGTTCCTTGACGGCGCCATCGCTCCAAACCTTCCAGCAGCGCGCCGAGTTCCTTCGCGCCTTTGCCGCCGATACCCTTTTCCTCCAGAAGAATGCGGGCGCCTTCGACAAGGCTCACGCCGTTGGATCGTGCACAGGTCTGTATCTTTTGCTGCGCGACATTGCCAAGGCCACGCTTCGGCGTGTTCACAATGCGTTCAAAGGCCAGATCATCCTCTGGGCTGACGACGAGCCGGAAATAAGCCATCGCGTCACGAATTTCGAGGCGCTCGTAAAAGCGTGGGCCACCGATCACGCGATACGGCAGACCGATGGTGAGAAAACGATCTTCAAATGCACGCATTT
This sequence comes from Shimia sp. MMG029, assembly GCF_027947445.1. NCBI lineage: Bacteria > Pseudomonadati > Pseudomonadota > Alphaproteobacteria > Rhodobacterales > Roseobacteraceae > Shimia > Shimia sp. MMG029. The sequence continues at coordinate 112,742 of NZ_JAQJIM010000010.1, forward strand.
GGTGAGAAGCGCGCACGAGAATGGCCATGTCTTCTAACGACTTTGGATCCTTTCCGCGTGTACCGCGCTGCATGGCTTCGACTTCTTCACCGACCCAACGCGCTTCTTCATCGCCGTCCCAATGACCGATCAGGCGAACTTTTTCTCCCATATCCGCTTCGGTCCAAAGCTCTTTGCCAAGCCGGTTCTCGTTGCCCCGAATTACATTAGACGCGGCTGCCAAAATATTGCCGGTCGAGCGATAATTCTGCTCCAGCCGCACGACATGCGCGCCGGGAAAATCCTTTTCAAACCGAAGGATGTTGCCCACCTCAGCACCGCGCCAACCATAGATCGACTGGTCGTCGTCGCCGACACAACAGATGTTTTTGTGACCGCTCGCAAGCAGCCGAAGCCAGAGATACTGCGCGACGTTGGTGTCCTGATATTCGTCTACAAGAATATAACGGAACCAACGCTGGTAATTGGCGAGCACATCTGCATTGTCCTGAAAAATCGTGACCATGTGCAAAAGCAGATCACCAAAATCCACAGCGTTCAGTTCTTTGAGGCGCGTCTGGTACTGGGCATAAAGTTCCCCCCCTCGGTGATTGTAGGCGCCAGCATCTGCTGCTGGCAGCCTTTCAGGGGTTAGAGCTCTGTTTTTCCAGCCATCAATCAATGATGAAAGTTGCCGCGCAGGCCAGCGTTTGTCATCGATGTTTGCCGCTGCCACCAATTGCTTGAGCAAGCGCAGTTGGTCGTCGGTATCCAATATTGTGAAATTGGATTTGAGGCCCACCAGTTCGGCGTGACGGCGTAGCAGTTTAACGCAGATAGCGTGAAAGGTGCCGAGCCAAGGCACACCTTCGATTTGGTGTCCAAGCATATTGCCCACGCGGTTTTTCATTTCGCGTGCCGCTTTGTTGGTAAAAGTGACGGCCAGAATTTCGTTTGGACGCGCCCTGTTGGTGTTTAGCAGATGCACTATACGAGCAGTCAGAGCCTTGGTTTTTCCCGTGCCTGCGCCCGCCAACATCAAGACCGGGCCATCGAGTTGTTCGACAGCCTCCCGCTGTGCCGGGTTAAGTTCATCTAGATACGGGCTCGGGCGCGCCATCATTGCGCGTGCTGAAAGCGACGCGCCTTCGAAGGCGTCAAATTCGTCAAAACTGCTCATGAGGGCAACTTATCGCAAAGCGAAAGGATGCAAAAGGGTTGTTCTTCTTATGTTCCGGCCGGAATTGACTGTTTCTCATACAGGTTGCGCTGGACATTTTCTTGGAGACGTTGGACACAAATATGATGGACTTGCACAGCAAATATCCCGCTTTGGCTGATCTGAAAAAACGCGCCAAGAAACGCCTACCCAAATTTGTTTGGGAGTACTTGGACAGCGCAACCGGTGAGGAGCGCACCAAACATCGAAATCGGTCTCAACTCGATGCCATCCAGCTAATGCCCTCCATATTGCATGGAGACATTTCACCCTCTCTGAAAACGACACTTTTGGGGCACGACTATGCGCTTCCATTTGGTGTGGCACCTGTCGGCATGTCTGGTCTTATGTGGCCGAATGCCGAGCAACTGCTTGCACAAGCTGCAACCAAAGCAAACATACCCTATTGCTTGTCGACGGTGGCAACGCAAACACCTGAAGACGTTGTGCCACATCTCAGTGGAAACGGTTGGTTTCAACTCTACCCTCCTCGAGATGAGGAGATCCGCAAAGATATTCTTAAGAGGGTAGGTGATGCAGGATACACAACACTGGTGCTCACTGTAGATGTACCTGTCGCCAGCCGTCGCGAACGACAGGTGCGCTCCGGCCTCACAACGCCACCAAAGCTGACGCCTCGCTTGCTTGCACAAGTTGCCATGCGACCTGCCTGGGCGATGGGTATGGCGCAGCGTGGGATGCCACGCATGAAGTTGATTGATGAATATGCTGGAAATATCACAGGTCTGAGTTCGACTGCGCATGCAGGCTATTTGCTGCGCACCTCACCTGATTGGGACTATGTACATTGGTTAAGGGCGCACTGGCCTCACAAACTTGTGGTGAAAGGCGTGATGCGCAGTGAGGATGCAGCGCCTCTGGAGGCGGCTGGAGTGGATGCTATCTGGATCTCCAATCATGCGGGGCGTCAATTCGATGCTGCACCTGCAACAATTGATGTGTTGCCGCAGATTCGCGCCGCTTGCACGCTGCCCCTGATTGTCGACAGTGGGATTGAAACCGGTCTTGATATTTTGCGTGCCATCGCGCTGGGAGCCGATTTTGCCTTTATGGGCAGTGGCTTTCACCATGCTTTGGGTGCGCTTGGTAAACGAGGGCCAACTCATCTTGTAGAGATTCTCTCCAAAGATCTCGAAGCAAATATGGGTCAACTCGGTGCGGTTCGATTGGCCGATGTGGCGGAGAATCTTCTCTAAACGACCCATTTATGTCGCAGGTGCAGAAAAATCTGCCGGTTTTCGGGGCGTTTTCGTGAACACATCCTTTCACAAATCTTACATGTTTACGCAGTCCTTGGTATTGCGCGGCCCCTGCTGCGTGTCCTAAGGCCATACATACACTAGGACAGACACCAGCGAGGGGGAGCCTGCCCATGACCGAATTTTCCAAAATCCTGATAGCCAATCGGGGCGAAATTGCCATTCGTGTAATGCGCGCCGCCAATGAGATGGGCAAAAAAACCGTGGCTGTTTTCGCAGAAGAAGACAAACTCGGTTTGCACCGCTTTAAAGCGGATGAAGCCTATCGGATTGGCGAAGGGATGGGGCCCGTTGCGGCCTATCTCAGCATCGATGAGATTATCCGCGTCGCCAAAGAGTGCGGCGCTGACGCGATCCACCCAGGCTACGGTCTGTTGTCAGAGAACCCTGACTTCGTTGACGCCTGCGCGGCCAATGGCATCACCTTTATTGGTCCCAAGGCTGAAACCATGCGGGCGCTTGGCGACAAAGCCTCCGCCCGTAAGGTGGCCGTTGCTGCAGGGGTGCCGGTCATTCCGGCAACCGAAGTGCTGGGCGATGACATGGACGCCATCAAGAAAGAGGCCGCTGAGATCGGCTATCCTCTGATGCTGAAAGCCTCCTGGGGTGGTGGTGGGCGCGGCATGCGTCCGATCAATGGCGAAGATGAGCTCGAAGAAAAGGTTCTGGAAGGTCGTCGTGAGGCTGAAGCGGCCTTTGGCAACGGTGAGGGTTATCTGGAAAAGATGATCACCCGTGCGCGTCACGTCGAGGTGCAGATCCTTGGCGACCAGCAAGGCAATATCTATCATCTCTATGAGCGCGACTGCTCGGTTCAGCGCCGCAATCAGAAAGTGGTAGAACGCGCACCTGCACCTTATTTGTCTGAGGCGCAGCGCGAAGAACTTTGCGAACTTGGCCGTAAGATCTGTGCGCATGTAAACTACGAATGCGCCGGCACTGTTGAGTTCCTGATGGATATGGAAAGCGGCAAGTTCTATTTCATCGAAGTGAACCCGCGCGTGCAGGTGGAACACACCGTGACCGAGGAGGTCACAGGTATCGACATCGTACAGGCGCAAATCCTGATCGCAGAAGGTAAGTCCCTTGCCGAGGCGACCGGCAAGTCCAGCCAATACGATATTCGCCTGAATGGGCACGCGCTGCAGACGCGTGTGACCACAGAGGATCCGCAAAACAACTTCATCCCTGACTATGGCCGCATCACCGCGTATCGTTCCGCTACAGGTATGGGCATCCGTCTGGACGGTGGTACAGCCTATGCAGGTGGGGTGATTACCCGGTACTATGACAGCCTGCTGACCAAAGTGACCGCATGGGCGCCGACGCCAGAGAAGGCCATCAAGCGCATGGATCGCGCGTTGCGTGAATTCCGTGTGCGCGGTGTGTCAACCAACATCGCATTTGTTGAGAACCTGCTTAAGCACCCAACTTTCCTGTCCAATCAATACACTACGAAGTTTATTGACGAGACCCCAGATCTGTTCCGTTTCGCCAAGCGCCGCGACCGTGGCACCAAGGTCCTGACCTATATCGCGGATATTTCGGTGAATGGGCATCCGGAAACCACGGATCGCCCGATGCCGGCCGCCGATCTGAAAGCGCCTCTGCCGCCTGTCAAACGTGGTGAGGTGCAGTCTGGTACCCGCAATCTGTTGGAAGAGCAGGGCGCGCAGGCGGTCGCTGACTGGATGAAAGCGCAAAGCAAGCTTTTGTTGACCGATACCACCATGCGTGATGGTCACCAGTCTTTGCTGGCGACGCGTATGCGTTCAATCGACATGATCAAAGTTGCGCCAAGCTACGCGGCCAATCTGCCAGAACTGTTCTCTGTAGAGTGCTGGGGTGGGGCGACTTTTGATGTGGCTTACCGATTCCTTCAGGAGTGCCCATGGCAACGCCTGCGTGATTTGCGTACAGCCATGCCAAACGTGCTCACACAGATGCTGCTACGTGCCTCCAATGGCGTGGGCTACACCAACTATCCTGATAATGTGGTGCAGGCCTTTGTAAAACAGGCAGCGGAAACCGGTGTTGATGTGTTCCGCGTGTTTGACAGCCTCAACTGGGTTGAAAACATGCGCGTCGCGATGGACGCGGTGGTGGAGAGCGGCAAGATCTGTGAAGGCACGATCTGTTACACCGGCGATCTCCTTGATCCGGCGCGCAGCAAGTATGATCTGAATTACTACATTGGCATGGCCAAGGAACTTGAGGCCGCTGGCGCGCATGTTCTGGGTCTTAAAGACATGGCGGGCCTGCTGAAACCAGCCTCTGCGCGCATACTGGTGAAGGCGCTGAAAGAGGAGGTTGGCCTACCAATCCATTTCCACACACATGACACCTCTGGTATTGCAGGCGCGACCATTCTGGCCGCGGCAGAAGCCGGTGTGGATGCGGTTGATGCGGCAATGGACGCTTTCTCTGGCGGCACATCTCAGCCGTGCCTTGGCTCCATCGTAGAAGCGACGCGCAACACAGAACGTGACACAGGTCTCGACATTGGTGCGATCCGCGAAATCAGTGCCTATTGGGAGGGCGTTCGCGCACAATACACGGCCTTTGAAAGCGGTCTGGCGGCACCTGCATCCGAAGTCTATCTGCACGAGATGCCCGGCGGTCAGTTCACCAACCTCAAAGCCCAGGCGCGCAGCCTGGGTCTGGAGGAGCGCTGGCATGAAGTTGCCCAGACCTACGCGGACGTCAACCAGATGTTTGGCGACATCGTGAAGGTGACTCCATCGTCAAAGGTTGTGGGTGACATGGCGCTGATGATGGTGAGCCAAGGCCTGACACGCGAAGAAGTTGAAAGTCCAAACGTCGAGCTGGCGTTCCCAGACAGTGTTGTGGACATGATGCGCGGCAATCTTGGCCAGCCACACGGTGGTTTCCCGTCTGCGATTATCGACAAGGTGCTGAAAGGCGAAAAGCCAAACACGGACCGGCCCGGCAAGCACCTGAAGCCTATTGATCTTGAAGAAACTCGCGCCGAATTGTCTGCGCAGCTTGAAGGTTTCACAGTCGATGACGAGGACCTGAACGGCTATCTGATGTATCCTAAAGTCTTCCTCGACTACATGGGACGTCATCGTCAGTATGGTCCCGTGCGGGCGCTGCCGACACGAACCTTCTTCTATGGCATGGAGCCGGGCGAAGAGATCACCGCAGAGATAGACCCGGGTAAAACACTTGAAATCCGCCTACAAGCCATTGGTGAGACCGATGAGAACGGCGAAGTGAAAGTGTTTTTCGAGCTGAACGGCCAGCCCCGCGTGATCCGGGTCCCAAACCGATTGGTTAAGTCTTCAACGGCGACCCGCCTGAAGGCCGAAGTGGGTAATGCAAGTCATATTGGGGCACCAATGCCGGGTGTTGTTGCCTCCGTGGCAGTGGCAGCCGGTGCGCAAGTCAAAGAGGGCGATTTGCTCCTGACGATCGAAGCCATGAAGATGGAAACGGGCATCCACGCTGAGCGCGACGCAGTGATCAAGGCCGTTCATGTTGCCGCTGGTGGGCAAATCGATGCCAAAGACTTGCTGGTCGAGCTTGAATAAGCTTGGCAGCACAGGGGAGGGGGAGCCATCTTCCCCTCGCTAACGCAAACAAAAAGCCCCACGTCATTCAGTTGACGTGGGGCTTAGATTTTAGATCAGTGAAATTGCTTCGAGGCAGTCCGCTAATCACTCAGCAGCAGGTGCGAGAGAGGCCAGATAAGCCGCTACGTCTGCGCCGCCTTTTTTCAGTTTGAAGGTCATCTTTGATTTGGTTGCATAGCCATTGTCGGCCAGCCAAGCTTTCGGATCGACTACGTAGGCTGCCAATGCGTCTTCTGTCCAAACAGCACCAGCTGCATTGGCTTCCTGAAGACCTGCGCCATATTTGAAGTCTTCGGCGCCAACGGTACGGCCAATCACCCCGTAGAGGTTGGGGCCCGTTCTGCCACCTTTATAGAGCACTTCCCCGTCTGGGGTTGTGATCGTGTGGCATGCTTTGCATTTTTTGAAACCTTTTTCGCCTGCGTCCACGTCGCCTTCGGCGAGAACTGGCGTAGCGACCATCAGGGCCGCGATAGCTGGTGCTAGGAACTTCATAAAAGTCACCTCTATTAGAATGTGTCTTTGGCGCGTTGTCCGAGACAAGTCTGTCCCTTAATGGCCCCGCAAGTGCAACTTAAAATAAGCTCCAAAACTGCAATTGCGAGACACCGCGACAATCGGGCGCTCCAGTGTGGTGCTTTCAACAGCTGGTAGATTTCTTCAGCACATCAAGCGTGGGACCGTTGCAACACTCAATATCGCTTCAGTTCTATGACGGTGTTTCGTCGGAAGGCTCGGCGAACACCAGATCAAAGTTGCGCTTCAAAGCAACATCGACATCATCCAGAGAAACCGGCAAGCCCAAGTCGATCAGCGATGTGACACCGTGCTGTGTGATGCCGCAGGGCACAATGCCACCAAAATGAGAGAGATCCGGTTCCACGTTTATCGAGATACCATGAAAGCTGACCCAGCGGCGCAACCGGATCCCAATCGCAGCAATCTTATCTTCGGCCTTGGAGCCATCTGCGTTCAAGGGTTTGTCATCCCGCTCAATCCAAACGCCAACGCGGCCATCCCGGATTTCACCGCGCAGGTTGAATTCTGCGAGTGTTTCGATCACCCAGGTTTCGAGCTGTTTGACAAAGGCACGCACATCTCGCCCACGTTTGCTCAGATCCAGCATGACATAAACCACGCGTTGTCCAGGGCCATGGTAGGTGTATTCGCCCCCTCGTTTGGCTTCGTAAACGGGGAAGCGATCAGGCTCAACAAGGTCTTCGATCTTGGCAGAAGTGCCTGCAGTATAGAGGGCAGGGTGCTCCAGCAGCCAAATGCACTCATCTGCGTCGCCAGCGGCAATTGCATTGGCACGTTGTTCCATGAAGTTCAGAGCAGTTTCGTAGTCGATCAAGCCGTCGCTATGAATCCATTCTACCATCTGTGCAGGCCTTCCTAAGTGTCACAAGCCACGTAAGCGATTTTCGGCGAAGCTTCAATTCACGAGTGGAAAGCGCCATATCCTGTTGTCGGTAACTGCGATTTTTCAGTGCCGCAGCGCTGCATTCAAAAAAAATGTGGATAACATCATTTTTCGCTTCACATCCCTCGCGCGCCTCGGTATCAGGCCCTCACCCACCAGGGCAAGTGCGGTCGTGGCGGAATTGGTAGACGCGCAGCGTTGAGGTCGCTGTTCCTTAACCGGAGTGGAAGTTCGAGTCTTCTCGACCGCACCATTTCACATTTTGATGTGAAATGTTCTAAAAAATCAAAAATTACAGATACTTGTGGAATTCGATAACCGTTTTGGCGGTCACACGCCAAAGGTGCTTTGAAAGCTGTTTTCAGGATGGTTTTGCGCACTTCCAGTGATCTCTTTTCATATATATTCCAAGGGCTTGAGAGGAATTCTCTCAAAAGTTCGATAATTTCGGACAGGGGGCTCTTGGGTTTTGTGTTTTGGGCAAGCTTGTCTGTCAGCAAAAGCTTGTCCTCTTCCAGCTTCGCAATCTTGCTTTCGAGTGCCGCCATGACCTTTGAATTCGAGATTTCGACCATGCGTTCGACAAGCGCGTCTTGCTGCTTATCCAACTCTTTGTGCTGGCGTTTGATTTCAGCCTTTGCTTGCTTGGCCTGATCTCCGCGTTGATCCCATGCGTCTTTCAACATCGATATGGCAATATCGAGCATGTTTTTGCTTGGCGTCATCCAGCGGAGAATGTTCTCAAACCCATCATCAATCTTTTCCGCGCGGATACTCTTGCGATACTCCGAACAATCACGGGTTTGACAGTTGTAGTAGGGATAACGTTTTCCAGTCGCACTCCGCGACCAACAGGAAGTCATAGGCTTGTAACAGCAGGCGCAGTGCAACGCACCACGCAAGGGAAAGTCTTCATGGATATCTGGGCGTTTGGCAGCGATACCCTTACCTGTACGACGCTCTTGGATGGTTTGATAGGTCTCCAGCGTTATCAAAGCTTGGTGGTGGCCTTGGCGGCGTGTGATGCCCCAAGGTTCATGCTCAATGTAACCTGCATAGATCACGCGCCCCAGCATGTCCGACACCTTCTGTTGGCGGATTTGACCATTGGGCAAATCTTTCGGAAACTCTGGCTGGGCTTCCAAGAAACGCTTGATATCCGCCTGTCCAGAGAAACGACCAGAAGCATAACCTTCCAGCGCTTCCTTGACGATGGATGCAACAGGCTCGTCTGGCGTGAGCAGTTTCCCATTGCCCTTAGTCTTTTTGTAGGTGTACCCCACAGGCGCGGAGAAGACGGAATAACCATTCATCATTCGCCCCTTCATGCGGTTGGAGGTTTGCTCGGCGTTCTTCTCGCGTTGGTGCTGTGCGACCGAGGCCAGCATGTGTCCGACAAGCCGAGAGTCGCTATCCTCACCAAACTCGACATGCGGTCTGGTGAACCAATCAAGTAGCCGAACTGCACTCCATTTAGAGGGCTTCAT
>NZ_JAQJIM010000011.1:0-69494 GCF_027947445.1 Shimia sp. MMG029
TTCCGTGCCTGTGCGTGAGGTGCGTCTGTCAGCCGGTGCTGGCTTCATCGTGGTGGTCTGCGGCGAGATCATGACCATGCCAGGTCTGCCGCGCAAGCCTGCTTCGGAAAGCATCCGACTGAACGACGAAGGCTTGATCGAAGGTCTGTTCTGATCGCGATTGCGGTTTGGGTATAGGCAGGGTAGGCATGCGCGACACGTTCTGGAGAACAGCGATGCTTGCCCCTGCCGATTGCCCTGACATGCCCACTTTGCGCGCGCAAATCGATGCGTTGGACCATGAGTTGGTCCAACTTTTGGTCAAGCGCGCAACCTATATCGACCGGGCGATAGAGATCAAACAGGAGGCCGGCTTGCCGGCCTCTATTCCGGCCCGCATCGAAGATGTGGTGGCCAAAGTGAAAACCACAGCAGAATCCGAAGGACTGGACCCAGTCCTCATCGAGACCTTGTGGCGACAATTGATAAATTGGTCGATTGAGCGCGAAGCGCAGACCATAAAATACGAATAGCGGAGCACACCATATGCGCGCAGCGGTGATTGACGGCAAAGCGATTGCAGCGGAGCTTAGAGCGGAAGTCAGAGCGGAGGCGCAGACGCTGAGTGAGCTGGGATGGGCGCCTCGGTTGGTGTCTATCTGTGTTGGAGATACAGCGGCGGCGGAAATCTATGTCCGCAACCAGCAGAAACAGGCCGAAAGTGCGGGCGTTCAATTTGAAGCCCGCAGCTATCCGTCGGAAACGTCTCTGGAACAACTGATCGGTATTTTGCAGGGCCTTAACCATGATCCGCGCGTGAACGGCATCATTATTCAGCGCCCGCTGCCAGAGCATATTCCAGTGAAAGCGCTCCAGAAGACAGTGCACCCACTGAAAGATGTGGAAGGCATGCATCCGGCCTCTATCGGCAACATTGTATACAACGATTTGGCACTTGGGCCTTGTACCGCAGTGGCGGCTGTTGAAATCCTGAAAACCCTGCCGCTGCAGATGGAAGGGCTGAACGTCACGGTGATCGGTCACAGCGAGATCGTGGGCAAGCCGATTGCCTTCTTGATGATGGGCCTGGGGGCAACCGTAACCGTGTGCCATCACATGACGCGCTCTGTGGCCATGCACAGCCGTGCGGCAGATGCGGTGTTTGTTGCCGTGGGCAAGCCGGGGCTGGTGACAGGTGACATGATTAAACCCGGCGCAGCGGTGATCGACATTGGCATCAACCGGGTTGAGACGCCAGACGGGCCGCGCACTGTTGGTGATGCGGATTTTGCAAGCTGTTCTGAGGTGGCCGGGTGGATCACGCCGGTGCCCGGTGGTGTTGGCCCGGTGACGGTGGCCACGCTTATGAAAAACGCCGTGTTGGCGACACGGATGCAGATGGATCATTACCGGGCGTCTTACGCTCGGGCGGACGCGTAAGGGGAGAGCAAGATGACTGCGCAAGTGATTGATGGAAAGGCCTTTGCGGCCACTGTGCGCGAGAAGGTGGCAGGCCATGTCGCGCGTCTTAAGGCGGATCACGGGATCACCCCCGGTCTGGCCGTTGTGCTGGTGGGTGAAGACCCAGCCAGCCAAGTCTATGTCCGTTCCAAAGGCAAGCAGACCGTGGAAACCGGCATGAACAGCTTTGAGCACAAGCTCGAAGCGGACACATCCGAAGCAGATCTGCTGGCGTTGATTGATCAACTCAACAACGATGCATCGGTGCATGGCATTCTGGTGCAGCTGCCGCTGCCGGGTCACCTGAACGAAGATCTGGTGATCAACTCGATCGCGCCGGAAAAAGACGTTGATGGTTTCCATATCTCCAACGTGGGCCTGCTGGGCACCGGTCAGAAATCCATGGTGCCCTGCACCCCTCTGGGCTGCCTGATGATGCTGCGCGATCACCATGGGTCGATTTCTGGCATGAATGCCGTTGTGATCGGTCGCTCCAATATCGTGGGTAAGCCAATGGCGCAGCTTCTGCTGAATGACAGCGCCACTGTGACCATCGCGCATTCGCGCACCAAAGACCTGCCCGGCGTGGTGAAACAAGCTGACATCGTTGTCGCCGCTGTTGGCCGCCCGGAAATGGTGCCGGGTGATTGGATCAAAGAAGGCGCAACCGTGATCGACGTGGGCATCAACCGCATCGACGCACCTGAAAAAGGCGAAGGCAAAACCCGCCTTGTGGGCGACGTGCACTACGAGAGCGCGGCCAAAGTGGCCGGGGCAATCACACCTGTGCCCGGTGGCGTGGGCCCGATGACCATCGCCTGCCTGCTGGCCAATACTGTGACAGCCTGCTGTCGTGCCAATGGCTTGGACGAGCCAGAAGGTCTGACCGCATAAGTCTTTTGAGACTGTGAAACGTTACGGGCGGCTCTGGGAGCCGCCCGTTCTATTTTGGCAGGCTAGGGACCATCGTGCCGGTCATCAGCGCGATTTGCGTACGCTGCTCTGCTAAGATGGCAAACACCTCTGCCTGCACAATCACGAGACGCCGCCCGGGTTTGATCACCTTGCCAATGGCTTCGAGCCGGTCGCCCTGCGCAGGGGCGAGCAGATGGATCTTCATTTCGCTGGTCAGCACTTCCGCCCCCTGAGGCATCACAGACAGCGCAGCATAGCCCGCTGCGCTGTCACCAAGACCAAAGGTCAAGGCCGCATGGCCGAAACCGTGCTGTTGACTGCAGGTAGGCAGGATCGGCGCCCTTATCGTGATCTGGCCCGCGTCAATATCCGCAAGCTCTGCGCCGAAAGTGGCCATCATGGCCTGTTTGGCAAAGCTGTCTTTGATCTTCTGTCTGATCGGCTCTGAAAGTGACATGGTGGCTCCTCCCAACACGGAGCAGAAGGCACCGTTGATGTTCCGTCAAGCGGCTCAGCGCGGCATAGGGATAAGACGTGGCGTCTTGCCGGTCAAAATGGCCATGGCGTCAGGGCGCATGAGTTCTGAGAGCACATCGGCGTCACTGCGCAAGCCGCCCGTATAGGTGCCAAAGGCAGGTAGAATGATGCGGTCCCTGTCAAACAGGAACGCAGCGCGCGAGATTTTGCGGAGCCGAGTCTGAAGCGCGACTTTCGGATGGTAATGTCCTGAGATTTCGCCGTTTTCGCCAGTTTGTGCGATGTGGCGGAATATCAGCGGCGACAGGTGTAGCTCTGCGAGATGTTCTCCGCCCATGTCGATGGGGCCGGGATCATGATTGCCCTCTATCCAAATCCAGCGGCGTCCGGCCTGCAAACGTGCGATCCACAGCCGCTCTGCTTCTGGCAGTGACTTGGCCGCCTCGGCATCGTCAAAACTGTCGCCTAGGCACACCACCGTTGCAGGCTGCGTTTCTTCCAGAACGTGTTCCAGGCGCAGCAACGTGTCGCGTGTTTCGTAGGGGGGCATCGACGGGCCACCTCTGCGTCGCACGCGCTCGGACTTGCCGAGATGCAGATCGGAGACCACGACGAGCTTTTGCGCCTGCCACCACAAAGCGCCAGATGCCAATGCTGTTAGGGTGCAATCTGCAAATGATAGTGCGACGCCGTTCATGGTACGTTCTTATTTGCATGTTTCGCTGTTATCAAGACGGAGCGGCGCTGCATATGTGGTTTGTGCATTTGACGTTTCTTTTGCACCTAGACCTGCGCAAGGCCGCTGTCCTTCATCAACGCTGCGGTTTCCTCTGCGAGCAGGCGCTCTTCTGCACTGCCGCTTTGCACGGGTACCTTACCCACCTCCAGAAGCAATGGCGCCGCTAGCGGGGTGACATGCGGCGTGCGCACATGGTCGATCCTGTCGCCAACTTGCTGGAGCAGCATTTCTATACGCGCAAAGTCCACGAGGCCACGCATGGCTTCGGTGCGTGTGACTTTCATCAACAGGTGATCGGGATCGTACTTGAGCAAGGTGTCATACAGAATATCAGAACTGAAGGTTGCCTGCCGTCCAGATTTTTTCGCACCCGGTGTGTTACGCTCGATCAGGCCCGCGATGGTGGCTGATGCTCGAAAGGTGCGCTTCATCAATGCGTTACCGGCCAGCCAGCCTTCTAACCCTTCCTGCATCACCTTGAGATCAAACAATAGCTTTGGATCGACCACCTCGTCCAATCCCCAGATCAACGTGGCATAGTCAGACGACACAAACCCCATTGGGGCCAGATCCATCTCTTCCATCCGTTTGGTGAGCAGAAGTCCCAAAGTTTGCTGGGCATTGCGGCCTGCAAACCCATAGACGCACATGTTTTGCCGCCCGTCGCGTTCGAACGTTTCAACGAGCAGTCGATTGGGTTCGGGCAGGCGCGACATGTCTCGTTGCAGGCGCAACCAGTCGGCGGTGTGAGCGGGGAGGTCGGGCCAGTCCCCCTGCTGCAGGTAGCGCAGGGTGCGTTGGGAAAGCTGGGTGGATGTGGCAAATTTGGTGCCGGAGAAGACAGCCACGCGCGGTTTTCGTGCTGCGTTGCGCGACACCTGCACGGTCATGTCTCGCAGGCCCTCGTAGCGTACGATTTGCCCGCCAATCAGGAAAGTGTCGCCGGCCGAAAGTGTCGCGGCAAAGGCCTCTTCGACTTCGCCGAGGGGCTTGCCACCCCGATTGCGCTTGAGCTGCACCTTAAGCGTATCGCTGTCCTGTATGGTGCCAGCGTTCATGCGCAGGCGCGCGGCACTGCGTGGATCGCGCAACTGCCAAAGACCATCCTCCCGAAGTTGCAGTCTTTGCCAACGATCATAAGCCTTTAGCGCATATCCACCAGTGGCGCAGAAGTCGAGGCAGGCCTCAAATTCTGATCGAGACAGGTCAGTATAGGCGCCCACGCTGACGATCTCCGCAAATAGGGCATCTGCATCAAATGGGCCTGCGGAAGCAGTGAGCAGGATGTGTTGACACAGGACATCTTCAGGCCCGGGACCCCGGGTATCCCCGTCGAGTTCGCCCGCGCGGACGGCGTCCAGAGCGTTGACACATTCGACCACCTCCCAGCGGTTGGCTGGCACAAGCAGGGCCTTGGAAGGCGCGTTGTAGCGGTGGTTGGCGCGTCCGATGCGCTGGATCAGGCGTTTGACATTTTTGGGAGCGCCGACCTGGATCACCAGATCGACATCGCCCCAATCGATCCCCAGATCCAGGCTGCCGGTGCAGACAATCGCGCGCAGGTCCCCACGCACCATGGCCGCTTCCACCTTCTCTCGCTGTGCGCGGTCAAGGCTGCCGTGGTGAATGCCTATGGGCAGCCCTTCGTCATTGGCAAGCCACAGATTGTGAAAGAAAATTTCGGCCTGTGCACGGGTGTTGTGAAAGATCAACGTCGTGGTGTGGGCCTTCACGTGTTCCAGCACCGCAGGGATCGCATAGGCCGCGCCGCCCCCTGACCAGGGCGGGGCTTCCTTGGTGGTCAGCATTGCGATGTCTGGTGCTGGACCGGGGTCTGCATAGAGAATGTCACACGGGTCAGGATTGCGGGCCAGCAGTCGGGCGATTTCTGCGGGCTGGTCGACAGTGGCCGAAAGGCCAACGCGGCGCAGATTGGGGCGCAGTGCTTGCAGGCGGGACAGAGCAAGGAACAGCTGGTCTCCGCGTTTGCTCTCGGCAAGTGCATGGATCTCATCGACAATCACGCGCTTTAGCCCCGCAAAGATGCGAGGGGCGTCCTCATATGACAGCAGCAGTGCAAGACTTTCCGGCGTTGTGAGCAATATGTCAGGCGGATCAACGCGCTGGCGTTTTTTGACAGTTTGGGAGGTGTCTCCGGTGCGGTCCTCTATTCGAATATCCAGCCCGATTTCTTCGACCGGTGTGCGCAGATTGCGCTTGATGTCGGCGGCTAAGGCCTTGAGAGGGCTGACATAAACTGTGTGCAGCCCGTTATGGGGAGCGGCGGCGAGATCACACAGAGTGGGCAAAAAGCCCGCGAGGGTTTTTCCGCCACCGGTTGGGGCGATCAGCAACGTACAGGGTGCATCGGCCCGGGCGAGCATGTCCAGCTGGTGAGGATGCGCCTGCCAACCACGCGTCGCAAACCAATCAGAGATTTTGGCTGGCAGCGTGTCAGGCACCAGAGATCACTCCGCAGCTGGCGCGCAAAAAAGACGATATAACAGGGAGATAATCTGTGATGTGTTGGAATCTGCGAGGCGATAGTAGATCGTTTTACCTTCGCGCCGCGTGGCCACGAGCCCCTCTTCGCGCAGACGTGCGAGCATCTGACTGACTGCAGCCTGACGCAGATCCAGCAGGGCCTCAAGTTCGCTCACCGATTTTTCCCCGCCTTCCAGATGGCACAGGATCATGAGCCGCCCGGAATGGGCCAGTGTCTTGAGATAAGTCGCTGCAGCATCGGCATTTTTAGCCATCTCACTGTGCAATTCAGGCGGGTCTTTTAGGGTCACGGCTGTTGGTTCCGGTTAGGCAGAAAAGCGGTTGTCCGCTTCTCATATAACATGTGCAGGCTGGGGTTGCGAGACACGTCAGTGCTTCGGAGGAGCCCCGCCTTCAAAACTGTTGCCGTTGACGTAATCGCAGGGGGCGTCCTGCATTTGCAGGTGTAACCCTTTGCCATCAAATGGATTCATACGAGCAAGGGTTTCATCAACCTCGATGCCCAGACCCGGTGCTGTTGGGGGGATCACGAAACCTTGTTCTACTCTAAGGTGATTCTTGATCAGCGCGTTGTGAAAGGGCGTATCGATTGTTTCGATCATCAGCAGGTTGGGAATGGAGGCCGCAAGATGGATATTGGCGGCCCATTCAATGGGGCCAGCATAAAGGTGCGGCGCCATCTGTGCGTTATAACACTCTGCAATCGCTGCGACTTTTTTCATTTCCCATATGCCCCCTGCGCGTCCTAGGGCGGGCTGCAAAATCTCTGCAGCCCCTGCGCGCAGGACGGCTGCGAACTCTGATTTGGTGGTCAGGCGCTCGCCTGTGGCAACAGGGATTCGGACGGTGCGCGCAACGCGGGCCATGTCTTCGATATTTTCTGGCGGGGTGGGCTCTTCGAACCAGAGCGGGCTGTAGGATTCGAGCGCCTGACCCAGACGAATGGCGCCTGCGGTGGTGAATTGGCCGTGGGTGCCAAAGAGCAAATCCGCTTTGTTTCCAACGGCTTCCCGGATCGCTTTGCAGAAGGCGACGGATTGCGTGATGTCGCTCATCGCGGGCATGTGGCCACCGCGCATGGTGTAGGGGCCGGCGGGGTCGAATTTTATGGCGGTGTAGCCCTGCTCTATCGCGGCCAGCGCGCTTTCAGCGGCCATTTCAGGGGAGGTCCAAAACTCTGAAATCGTATGCTTTTCAAGAGGATAAAGGTAAGTATAGGCGCGTAGCCGCTCGTTCATCAAGCCGCCGAGCAATGCGTAGACGGGCCGGTCACGGTCTTTGCCGAGGATATCCCAACAGGCGATTTCCAGCCCCGAAAAGGCGCCCATCACGGTCAGATCTGGGCGTTGCGTGAAGCCGGAAGAATACGTTCTGCGGAATAATCTCTCAATGTTTTCAGGGTTTTCATTGAGAAAGTACCGCTCAAACACATCCCGGATGACATGTGTCATCGCCGCAGGTCCAATAGAGGAGGCATAACATTCGCCCCATCCAACAATACCCGTGTCTGTGGTGAGCTTTACCAAGATCCAGTAGCGCCCGCCCCAACCGGGGGCTGGGGGCGCGGTGATGATGACGTCGAGATCCGTGAGCTTCATGGGAGCGATCCTAGAGGCAACGGTTGTTGTTAACCATGTTTTTCAACGTCGGTATTGCGTCGGTTTTCCAACGGTATTGCGACGGTGCAATTTTGCGGTGCTCAGAAAGGTTTTCGCACCGCGCGTTGCGCATGCGTCAGAGCCCTTTGGCGGCGGCGAACGCCTCCAGCTCTTGCTGAATTTCCGCCACCGCGTCCAAGGTGCCAAAGAAGGTGAGATCGGGCGCGTCGATGTCATCCATCAACGCCTCGATCTCCATCAGGATCGGTTGACGGTCAAAATCGCAGGTGAGCTTCCAACGGCGTGTCTCATCAACGGCCATGTCCTGCAGCCCATGTGCGATCTCCTCTGCAAGAGCGGCTGGGAAGGTGAAGCGTGCGTTATTGCCAAGTTGTGTGAGGAAGGGGGCGACCTCCTGCAGATCGAAGTTCATTGAGGTTTCGGAAGTGGCCGGTGCAGGGGGCTTTGCTTCTGCGGGCTTGAACAGATTGGTGACGAACTTCAAAACGTATCTTTCCTTTTGTGCGCGCGGGGGCGGCGTTGGCTCAGGAGCCTGGCCGCTCGGCCGGACAATAGCGGCTCTTTGCGGTTGCGTGCCAGTGCCCACAGTCGTTTTTGACGCATCATGCGGATCTACGGGATCCGGCAAACACGATCAGGGACAACACCATAAGCACGGCAGCAAGCAGGAAGGGCGCGCCAGGCAGGTAAAACATTGCATGGTCAGCGGAGAAATAGGCAAAGGTTTGTGTCATCACCAAGGGCGCTAGAATATGTGCCAGAGAGGTCAGCGAGGAGGAAATGCCCTGTAGCTCTCCCTGTGCATCGTCGGCGACGCGGCGGCTCATGATGCCTTGCAGTGCGGGCAGGCCTACAGAGGCCAGCGCTGCGAGGGGAATGCCCATCAACAGCAGCATGCCGGACGGGATAAACCCGATATAGATCAGCGCAACCACTTCCAGCGCGAGCCCGATGACAACGGTGCGGCGGTTGCCAAGCCATTTGATGGTGGGCGCGATCAGCGCGGCCTGCACAATGGCGTAACAGAGCCCATAGGTGGACAGTGACACGCCGATCATGCCTTCCTCCCAGGCAAAGCGTTCGGTGACAAAATAGGCCCAGATGGCGGGATAAACGGCTGCTGCGATTTGATAGAGGAAGAACACCAGAAGCAGCTTGGTCATCGCGGGCAGGTGGTTGAGCGCATGGAGCGCGCCAAGCGGATTGGCGCGGCGCCATTCAAAGCTGCGGCGATTGGCTTGTGTCACCGTTTCCTTCAGCACCATCCACCCCAGAAAGGCATTGCCGCCTGCCAGCACAGCGGCGGCCCAGAAAGGCGCGCGGGTGCCAAATTGGCCGAGAATGCCGCCCATGGCTGGGCCAAGCACGAAGCCAATGCCCACCCCAGCGCCCACCAGACCAAAGGCGCGGGCTTTGTCCTGTGGGGTAGAGATGTCGGCCATATAGGCCATGGCGGTGGCATAGGTGGCGGCTGTGATCCCGGCGATCACGCGGCCGATCACCAGAACCCAGATGTTCTGCGCCAGCGCCATGATGACATAATCGGCGGACATCACAGCCAGAGAAATCAACAGGACGGGGCGGCGGCCAAACCGGTCAGACAGGTTGCCAAGCAGGGGGCCGCAGAGAAATTGCATGAAGGCAAAGACGGTGGACAGCACGCCGCCCCAGATGGCCGCCGCGCCCAGATCCCCGCCGGTGACTTCGCGAATGAGATCGGGCATCACCGGCAGGATCAGCCCGATGCCCATGGCATCAATGATGACGGTGGTGAGGATCACCAGAGTGGGAAGGCGATTTTTCATGAGTTTGCTGTCTGTCCTGCGATGGCGAGAGCTGAAAATGTGATGTGAATACGCCACCAGTTGGCACTTGGATGTGCCACTTTTTGAAGCGCCTCCCCACAGCTTCAAGACGTTGCGCCACGCTGGCGCAAGCTGATGTCAGAGGCAATCTTTCCCTAACGTCAATCTGAGGCGGGTCTGACCATTTGCAACAGCGATAGACTGCCAAGGGCGATCTGGGGCAGGTGGAGGGTTTCGGCGAGACTGGCGTGGGGCGCCAGTGTGCTGAGCTGCAATGTGCCGTTGAGGGTTTGCACCTGCTGGAGGAGCGCGGCGGCTGTGGGGCTGGGCTGCGTTTGGGATGCGGGGGGGTGAGCGGCGGCCTGCGCAGCAGCGGTGAGCCATTGGGCAATGGTGCGTGTGCTTTGGCGGGTGTCGCCGGATGTGCCCAGCGACAGCGCGCTTGCGATCTCGGCGCCGATGTCCGCATCGTTCGCAAAGGCTGCGTGAATGGCCTCCGCGCGCAGGGCGGGCAATTCCGCCAGCACGGCGGCGGTTTGATTGGTTTCTGGCAGGGCTTGTAGGGCTTTTTCTGCGAGGCCCAGCAGCTGGCGCAGCCGCAGCATCAGGGCGGTGTCCGCAATGTCCTGCGGGGTGGCGCCATGGCCGATGAAGCGGCTGTGCTCGGGCGCTTCCATGGCTTTGTCAAAGGCGGCGATCAGCGCGGGGATATAGGTTTGATCGGTGGCCACCCCCGCGGCGAGGCCCGCCGGATCCACCTGCACCTCCATGGCGCTGCGGTGGATGAAGAAGCCGCTGTCCTCGGGGATGTCACCGCGGGTGGCCTGTACTTTGGCAAGCGTGCCCAGAACCAGCAGCGCGGCGCGCAGTTCGGCGCTGTGGGTGAAAAGGCGCCCGGCCTCTCCCACTGGGAAAAGCTTGGTGAACATGGGGCTGTCAAAGACGGAGGCGGTCATCAGCTGGCTTTCAGGATGCGGTCGATCAGGGCGGCAAGGCCTGTAGGATCGGCAAAGAAGGGAGAATGGCTTGTGGCCATCTCATAAACATCCGCGCTTGGCCAGTCCTGTGTCATTGTGACCTGAAATTCTGGCGGGATGGTTTGGTCATCGGCACAGCGGATGTAGCTGCGGGGCGTGGCGCGGTGGCCCTCCCCCAGGGTGATGGGATCAGACTGCGCGCGGATCGATTGGGGGCAGAGGTGGGCGTTGGCAAAATCTTCGGTGCCTGCGGGGCAGTCGTGATAAAACGCGGCGCGGGTCTGGGCGGGATCAATCGTGTAGCTGGCGCCGTCCTCTGATTTGACCACAGCTTTCATCAGTGGCTGACGGGGCGCGGCGCGGCGCATATCGGCTAGTGAATGCCCATCCCAAGGGGCGTAGGCGCACAGATAGATCAGGCGGGCGATTTTAGTGGGGGCGATGTCGGCGGCGCGGGTGATTGGGAAGCCGCCCCAGCTGTGGCCGAGCACCACGGTGTTGTCGCCAAGGGCGTTCACAATGGCTTCGGCGCAGCTGTCCAATGTGACCTCTGCCACCGGAGTGGTGTCAGCGCCATGAGAGGGCAGGTCAATGGCGCGGGGGTGATGGCCGAGGGCCGCGAGCGCGGGGATGAGATCGCGCCAGCACCACGCGCCGTGGCAGGAGCCATGTACGAGCAGGATGTCAGCGCCGGTGCGCGGGATGTCAGACATGGCCGGTCTCTTTCATGAAGTCAGTGAGAAGTTGGGCGTATTCGACAGGCTTTTCCACGCAGGGCAGATGGCCCACGCGGCGCATCAGTTCCATGCGTGCGCCGGGGATCAGCTCGACGGTTTCGCGCACCAGATCGGGCGGCGTGGAGCCATCCTCAGACCCCGCGATGCCAAAGGTGGGCAGGCGCAGGCCGGAGGTGGGGGTGTAAAAGTCTGTGCCTTTGATCGCGGCGGCGCAGCCTGCGTAGCCTGTAGGCGGCGTGGCCTCAAACAGCGCGCGCCACTGGCCCAGCTCTGGCCGGATGCGGAAGTCGCGGCTGAACCAGCGGGTCATGGTTGCCTCTGACAGGGCGGCGATACCTTTGGTTTCCGCCGTGTCGATACGTTCGTCCCACATCTTGGGAGAGCCGATTTTTGCGGCGGTGTTGGAGAGCACGAGCGCCCGCACCAGATCAAGCCGTTTGACCGCCAGACCTTGCGCCACCATGCCGCCGATCGACAGGCCGACCACCAGCGCGTCTTTGACTTCCAGATGATCCAGCAAGGCTTCGGCGTCTTTGACAAGTTGGCCCATGGCGTAGGGGGCGGGTGGCACCTCTGTCTGTCCATGACCGCGCATGTCGGCGCGTATCAGGCGCAGGCCCGCGGGCAAATGCGCCAAGATGGGATCCCAGAGCCGCATGTCTGTGCCCAAAGAGTTGAGAAACATAATGGGCGCGCCTGCTGGGTCGCCGTCTTCGCGGTAGTGGATTTGAATGCCATTGAGTGTGGCAAAGGGCATGTGGGTTAGTCCTTCAGGCGCATGTGGGCCATGATTTGTCCGTGGTCAGAGGCCAGCTTGTTATAAGGCGCTTCGGCGTGGCTGCCATCGGTGAGATGGTCGTTGAACACGCTGAAATACTCCATGTCGCCCAAGCGGGCTGCGTTGTCTGGGTGGAAATGGCGCGAAAGATAGATTTGGTCAATGCTTTCATAGACCCCGCCAAAGGCCGTAGTGTAGACCATGTCGCGCAGGGATTTGCGGGTGAAGAGCGCCTCAGCAGAGGTGAGGCGCACCGCGCCCACGGCCTCTTGAATGGCGTCGTTTTCATCGCGGCTGTAGCGGTCATTGGCATGTTTGGCATCATGGCGCAGCATCCAGCTGTAGTTTCGGAAGGGCACCTCGCCGGAGATGATTTCAGAGCTGACCGCATGTTCGCCGTCGTTGAAATCCCCCAGAACCATCACAGGGCGGCCCAAGTTCAACTCTTCGACAATGGCGCGGCGCAGCACCCAAGCTTCGGCCATACGGCGCAGGCTCGCGCGAATGGCCCCCATGGCGCGGCCAAGCGGGTCATAGGTGGTGAGATCGGCCTCAGCCGCTGCGCCAGTCTCAGGATCACGGACAAACTCGCCGAGCTTCGATTTGAGATGGCAGTTGAAGACGGTGATGACCTGATCGCCCACCGGAATGCGCGCCTTCAGGATCGGGCGGGAGGTGCGGGTCAGTGTGAAGTGGCCCGCCTCACCGCCGCCCAAAGCCGAAAAGGGAATTTTGATGGGCTCGGCAAGTTCCTGAATCACCTCGGGTGGTTCGGCAAAACCAAAGCGGGACAGAATGGCGACGCCGGGGCGGCGGTGGCCGGGTTCACCGGTGTCGTTCACATTGGGGGCTACAAACAGGCCCTCGGTGCCATAAGGCGTGTAGCCCAATTTGCGAAAGATGGCTTTGCGATGATAGCGTTTGGAGCGGTCGGGGATGACGGCTTCATTGGAGGCGGCCCCAATGCGGTCGGCCTCTGCCACCACATCGCGCAGGGCGCTTTCTTCGAAGATTTCCTGAAAGCCGATGATGTCAGCGTCCATCGAGAAAATCTGAGAGGCGGTCCAGTCTTCTTTCCAGGCGTATTCCTCAGGCGTGTAGGACTGGAAAGTGTAGTATTCCTGATCCGGGCCGATGAGGTTTTTGACGTTGAAAGAGGCGATGGTGAATTGGGTCATATGAAAAATCTCGCAGGTTGGCGCGGCTGAAAGCCGGGCAGCGCCCGAACCGCCCCCCACCGGGGCGGGCGCGTTGGGAAGGGGAGCGCAAAACCGAAACTATCATGCGATACGGTAGAGCCTGCGCCAAGTGGCTGGCCGCCCCATGCGGTTCGGGCGCTGCCCTTGGTAGGAGCCACGCCCCTTGCGTTAGGCGTATTTGGAAAGGGCATTGTTGAACACATCGACGTCCACATTGCCGCCGGTGCAGACGGCCACGACGGCCTCTCCTTCGATTTGGTCGCCATGAAACAGCGCGGCGGCAAGCGCGACTGCGCCGCCCGGCTCCACCACGATTTTCAAGCGTTTGAAGGCCAATGCCATCGCGTGCAACGCTTCCTCTTCGCTGACCACAAGGCCGGGGCCGCAGAGGCGGGACATGATCGGGAATGTAATCTCGCCCGGACTTGGGGTGATGATGGCGTCACAGAGGCTGCCAGAGTTGCGCGCGTTGGTTTCAATCGTGCCCGACGCCAAAGACCGCGCCACATCGTCAAATGCTTCCGGTTCAGCGGTGCGCACGCGCATTTCTAGGGCTTCAGCCTCTAGCGCCAGCGCGATGCCGGAGGTCAGCCCGCCGCCACCGCAACAGACCAGCACATCCCCGGAGGTGACTCCCATCTCAGCGGCCTGAGACGCGATTTCAAGACCGGTGGTGCCCTGACCGGCGATCACCTCTGGCTCGTCATAAGGGCGGATCAGGGTCAGGCCGCGCGCCTTGGCAATGGTGCCGCCAACCTCCTCGCGGTTTTCGCCACCGGCGCGGTCATAGAGCACAACTTCGGCGCCCAAGGCGCGGGTGTTGTCAATTTTCAGCTGCGGGGCGTCTTTGGGCATGACGATCACTGCGGGCGCGCCGTGTTTGGCTGCGGCGAGTGCGACGCCCTGCGCGTGGTTGCCGGAGGAATAGGCGATGATGCCGCGTTTGCGGGTTGCCGCGCCCAATGCGGAGACCGCTGCCCAGCCGCCTCGGAATTTGAACGACCCTGTGTGTTGCAGGCATTCCGGTTTCACAAGCAGGCGGCGGCCTGCGATCTCATCCAGAAACGGCGAGGTCAGCAGGGGGGTGCGGCGGGCGTGGCCCTCAAGGCGCGTTTGGGCCGCGCGGATCATGTCTATGTTCATAAGCTTTCCCGCTCTTTGAGGGTAGAAACCCATTGGTGCAGAACGGCGAGGCTTTCTGGCTCATCCAGAAAGGGCACATGGGCGCGGTCTGTGACCTCTGCCGCCAGAATGGGCGCGCGGGCCTGCATTTCCTCCACCGTTTCGCGGCTCAGAATGTCGCTGTTTTTGCCACGCAGGACCGCAAGCGGCAGACCAGCGAGCTTGTCAAACTGCGGCCACATGTCGCCAGCGGGTGCACGCGGATCAAACTCTGCCAGCACGGCGTTGCGCAGCTTGGGATCATAGTTGATGGCAAGCCCGCTTTCGGTTTCCACGAAGTGATGCGCGGCTTCCTCGGCCCAGCGGCTGGCCGGGACGTTGTGAAAGCCGGGCAGACGCTCTGCCAGCGCCTCGGCGGCCTCTGCGCGGGTTTTCCAGATTGGCTTGCGGCCAATGAAGACAAGGATGATTTCCAGACCAGAGGTTTCAATCACCGGGCCAATGTCATTGAAGCAGACACCGGTGATGCGAGTGGGGGCCATGTCCATGAGCGTGAGGGCAATGAGACCACCGCGCGACGTGCCAAGGATGGCGGTTTTTTCCAGCCCCAGATGATCCAGCAGCTCCAGCGCGTCCTGGGCTTCGCGGGGCAGGCTGTAGGTGCTGAAATCTTCGGCCCAGTCAGATTGCCCGCGCCCGCGATAATCCATGCGGATCACCCGGGCGTCGGTCAGATGGGGCAGAACATAGTCAAAATCCGTGGTGTTGCGGGTGAGGCCCGCAAGGCACAGCACAACCGGGCCGTCGCCGCCGGTGTCATCATAGTAAATCGACAGGCCATCAGATGTGGTGAAATGGGGCATCAGGCGCTCGCAAGATCGGGGATGGTGGTCAGGTCAGACAGTATATGGGCCGGTTGCCAGGGCAGGCGGTCCACCGGTTCGCCGGCGCGGTTGACCCAGGCGGTGGTGAAGCCGTAGCCGGTGGCGCAGCCTGCATCCCAGCCGTTGGAGGAGACAAACAGCACCTCGTTCTTGGCGCAGTTAAAGCGTTTGCCGACAAGGTCATAGACAGAGGCGGCGGGCTTGAAGATGCCCACGTCTTCGACGCTGAGCACATCATCAAGGAATTCTCCGACATGGGCTGATTGTACCGCACCGTTGAGCATGTCGGGGGAGCCGTTGGAGAGGATCGCAGTGTTAAAGCCTGCGGTTTTCAGTTTGGCAAGCATGTTGGGCACCTCGGGGTAAGCCGAAAGCTCCCAATAAAGTGCCAGCAGGCGTTCGCGCAGCTCGGCATCGTCGTGAAGGCCCGCCGCTTCGAGCGCCCAGTCGAGCCCGTTTTGCGTGACCTCCCAGAAATCGGTGTGGGCATCTGCCACGGCGCGCAGCCATGTATATTGCAGCTGTTTGAGGCGCCAGTTGTTGGCCACAACCTGCCAATGGGCGGCAAATGCCTCTCGTCCCGGTTCGCTTGCGGCTTCCCGCGCGGCGGCGGCGACGTCAAAAAGCGTGCCGTAAGCGTCAAAAACACAAGTTGTGATGGCCATGTGATCCTCCCATTTAAAGTGCAGACTGGCAGGTTTGGCGCAGGGCGAAAAGGCCTGTTTGCCAATTAACACCAAGGTCTATAGGGTGCGGCGCTCAAGCCGACACTTTGGTCGGGTCATGCTGACAGATGGGACATTTCATGACCGCAGCAAAATCGGGCGATACCGTCCGTATCCACTACACTGGCACCCTGAGCGATGGGTCTGTTTTCGACAGTTCCGAAGGGCGTGACCCGCTGGAGTTCACCCTTGGCTCTGGTCAGGTGATCGCAGGCTTTGACAGCGCTGTGGATGGTATGAGCGTCGGTGACAAAAAGGTTGCGGAGATCCCGGCGGATCAGGCCTATGGCCCGCGTCATGACGAAGCTGTGCAGGATGTGCCGCGCGAACAGATCCCGGCAGAGATCCCGCTGGAAATCGGTCTGCAGCTGCAGATGCAATCTCCGACAGGTCAGATTGTGCCGGTGACCGTGGTGGAAATCACTGACGAAAGCGTCAAGCTGGATGCCAACCACATGCTGGCGGGTAAAGATCTGACATTCGCAATTGAGCTTGTGTCAATCAATTGAGCTGAAGCGCGATAAGCGTTTTGCAGAGCCCGCCTATATTTGGCGGGCTTTTTGCTGTGTGTCTGACGCCTGAGGTATTGGCGTGGGGTTGTTTTTCTGGGGTGAGCTTACCGTCCGATCCAGTTCAAGATGTTGATCTGGCTTGGCGGGAAGTCCTGGCGCAAGGGGCTTGTGCTGTTTGATGTTGAGGAGAACAGTGCCCAAAACACGATTCCAAGACTCAGGGCCACAAGCAAAGGCTCGAGTTTTTTGAGTCGGGGCGCCTCGCTGAGAATATTGGCTGCTAAAAAGAACATGAGCACCACCCCGACGATGGCCGATAAGACTGCATAAAGCTGCATTTGGGTTCAATCCGAATAAAAGTTAAATGAAGGTGTCTATATTGCGCAAAAACCCCGCTTTCCAAGTGGGGCGGCTATGCTGATCGCGCTGGGCCGCTATGAGATTTTTGAAAGGCTTGAGGCGCTCTAAAAGCGCTTTGAAAGGGTCATTTGGGGCGATGAACGCGTTTCTGGGTGGCCTTTTGAGCGCGGTGCAGTAGCGTGGGCGCAAGGAGGACAGGCAATGGATTTGGTCAAAAAACTGGGCCTCACGTGGCCCTTGTTTCAGGCGCCGATGGCGGGGGTGTCCACGCCTGAGATGGCAGCGGCCGTCAGCAATGCCGGAGGGCTTGGTGCCTTGGGGCTTGGCGCGGCAGGTGTGGACGGTGCGCGCCAGATGCTGCAGGCGGCGCGTGCGCTGACAGAGCGGCCGATCAATGCCAATCTGTTCTGCCATGAGCCTGCCGTGCGGGATGCGGATGTGGAAACTGCGTGGCTGGCCGCACTTGCGCCGACCTTTGCGCGCTATGGGGCAGAGCCGCCACAGACATTGCATGAGATCTACAAGAGTTTCGCGGTGGATCGGGCGATGTGTGACATGCTTTTGGAGGAGAATCCCGGTGTGGTGAGCCTGCATTTTGGTCTGCCGGATACTGGGTGGATTGCAGAGCTGCAGGCGGCGGGCAATCTGGTTTTTGCCAGCGCAACCAATGTGGAGGAGGCACGCGCCTGTCAGGCGGCGGGCGTGGATGCGATTGTGGCGCAAGGCATTGAGGCTGGCGGGCATCGCGGCATGTTTGATCCAGAGGCGGAGGACGCGGCGCTGTCGACCTTGGCGCTTGTGCGTGCGTTGGGGGCGGAGGTTGATGTGCCGATCATTGCCGCCGGTGGGTTGATGGATGGTGCAGACGTGGCGCGTGCGCTGGCGGCGGGTGCGGCGGTGGCACAGCTTGGCACCGCCTTTCTGGATTGTACGGAATCCGCGGCAGATGCGGGCTATCGCGCGGCGCTCAGAGATCCGGCGCTGCAGCCCTCAGAGCTGACGCCCACCTTGTCAGGCCGCCCGGCGCGGTGCTTGCGCAACAAATATGTGGCGCTGGGAGAGGCGCTGCATGCACGGGTGCCGGACTATCCTGTGGCTTATGATGTGGCGAAACAGCTGAATGCAGCGGCCAAAGCCGCTGGCGAGCCGGGGTTCGGTGCGCAATGGGCAGGTGCGGGCGTGGCTCGGGTGCGCCAAGGCGGTGCGGCAGAGATTTTGCAGGCCATTGGCGTGGAGTATGAGGCGGCGCAATAGGCGCGGCCCCAGAGGTTTAAGCTTAGAGGTTTTCGGTGAGGGGCATGCCCAGCACGTGAAAGCCCCCATCCACGCGCAGCACTTCGCCTGTGGTGCAGGCGCCTGCGTCGGAGGCGAGATAGACCGCTGTGCCGCCCACTGCGTCGAGCGTGGCATTGGCACGCAGGGGGGCGTTTTCCTCGGTGTGTTTGAAGGTGGCGCGTGCGCCACCGATGGCCGCACCCGCGAGGGTTTTCATCGGACCGGGGGAGATCGCATTCACGCGGATGCCATCGGGGCCAAGGTCACTGGCCAGATAGCGGGTTGCGCTTTCCAGCGCGGCTTTGGCCACGCCCATGACATTGTAAAACGGGGTCACGCGGTTGGCGCCCTGATAGGTCAGCGTCAGGATGGTGCCGCCGTTTTCCGCCATCATCGGATGCGCGCGACGGGCCACTTCGATCAGGGAATAGCAGGAAATATCCAGCGAATTCTTGAAGTTGTCGCGCGTGGTGTCAACAAAACGCCCGGTCAGCTCGTTGCGGTCTGAATAGGCGATGGCATGCACCACAAAGTCGATGGTGGGCCATGCGTCCGCCAGCTGTGCAAAGGCCGCATCCAGCGAGGCGTCATCGGTCACATCCACGTCAAGAAGCAGATCGCTTCCGACACTTTCGACAAGCGGTTTGACCCGCTTGCCAAAGGCATTGCCCTGATAGGTGAAGGCGAGCTCTGCCCCGGCCTCATGCATGGCGCGGGCAATGCCCCATGCAATCGACCGCTCATTTGCGACGCCCATAATGAGGCCGCGTTTGCCCGCCAGTACACCTGTCATGGGGATTACCCTTTGTATTTGCTGAGAACCATGGAGCCGTTGGTGCCGCCAAAGCCGAAGCTGTTGGTCATCACGCTATCAAGGCCGGCATTCTCGACATAAGAGGTCGCCACTTCGCCCGGCTCGATGCCGGTGGCCAGCGTGTCCACATTGATCGACGGGGCGATGAAATCCTGATCGAGCATCAGCAGGCAGAAGATTGCCTCAAGCGCTCCTGCCGCACCTTGGGCGTGGCCGGTCATGGATTTGGTCGAAGAGATCGGTGGCACGTTGCCTGCGCCAAAGACGCGGCGGGCGGCCTCAACCTCACCCACATCGCCGACTGGCGTGGAGGTGCCGTGGGCGTTGATGTAATCCACCTTGCGGCCCTCTGGCAGGGTGGAGAGCGCCAGACGCATGGCGCGCTCGCCGCCTTCCCCAGATGGGGCGACCATGTCATGGCCATCAGAAGTGGCCGCAAAGCCGGTGACTTCGGCGTAGATTTTTGCGCCGCGGGCCAGTGCGTGGTCGAGATCTTCGAGCACCACAATGCCGCCGCCGCCGGAGATCACAAACCCATCGCGGTCCTCATCAAAGGCGCGGGAGGCTTTTTCCGGGGTGTCGTTATATTTGCTGCTCATCGCGCCCATGGCGTCAAACAGACAGGACAGGGTCCAGTCGAGTTCTTCACCGCCGCCGGCAAACATCACATCCTGCTTGCCCATCATGATCTGCTCTGCGGCGTTGCCGATGCAGTGCAGCGAGGTGGAGCAGGCCGAGGTAATGGAATAGTTGATGCCTTTGATCTTAAAGGCGGTGGCGAGGTTCGCCGAAATCGTCGAGCTCATGCATTTTGGCACGGCAAACGGCCCGATGCGCTTGGTTGCGCCGGTTTTCTCGACAGTCTGGTGCGCGACCAGCATGGAGGAGGTCGAGGGGCCGCCTGAGCCCGCCACAAGGCCGGTGCGCTCGTTTACAACCTGATCTTCGGCGAGGCCGGAATCCGCAATCGCCTGTTGCATGGCGATATGGGCATAAGCCGCACCGGGGCCCATGAAGCGCAGGGTGCGTTTGTCCACATGTTCTTTGGGGTCGATGTCAATATGACCGGCGATCTGGCTGCGGAAGCCATGCTCGCTCATTTCCGGGCTGGCAGAGATGCCAGATTTGCCTGCTTTCAGCGAGGCGGTGACTTCTTCGGCATTGGTGCCGATCGAGGAAACGATACCCAGTCCGGTAACGACGACGCGACGCATGTGCGCTCTCCCTTAGTTTGCTGGCGTCTATGTAGGGGATTTGTGCGGGTAGGCGCAAGGTGGGTTGGGGGGGACTGTTTTGCGCGAAACAAAGGGCCTCTTATAAAATTGCATGATGCAAGTTGGTGCTTTAGGCGTTTGCCACAAAAATGGATCGCCTTAAGCGCGCCAGTGATGATACCGACTACCTTATGAGTGGTAGATTTTGGATTCGCACACATGGCCAAAAACATAAAACAATTCGACGTGTTTATTTCATCGCCTTCCGATGTTGACGCTGAGCGGGATATCGTTGAAGAGGCAATTGATCAGATCAATAAGCTTAAAGGTGAAAAGGAGGGGTTTCGTTTGAACCCTCTTAGGTGGGAGAGAGACGTTGCACCTGAAATGGGAGGGCAACCTCAAGCCTTAATAAACAAGCAAATTGGAGATGATTACGATATTTTCGTAGGCATTCTATGTAACAGGTTTGGGCAAAAAACAGAGAATTTTGACTCCGGTACTGAAGAAGAGTTCCGAATGGCTTTTGACAGGCTTAGCTCTGATGAAGGTGGTCCAGAAATACTCTTTTACTTCAAGGATCCAAGAAGATCTGAGTTGCCAATCGATGCCGAGCAGTTCCTGAAGGTTTCAAAATTCAAAGAACAGATTGGTAGTCTCGGAGTATACGGGGAGTTTGATACACCCGAAAACCTGAAGACCAAACTTCTTACTGCTTTGATGAAAGCACTTGACAGAATTTCGGAAGCGGCATTGGCAGAGGCGCAAGGAGATGACCGTCAGGTTGATACAGTATCAGAAAACAGTAGCGCAATGGTTGTTGTTGACTCCTTTGATGAGGATCTTGGGTTGATGGAGTTGTCGGATATGATTTCCGATGCTTTGGACAACTTTATTGAAACGATCGACAGGATGGCAGCATCAACGGCTAGGTTCGGAACAAAGCTAATGGTGCGAACAAATGAGATTTCAAACCTAAAACAGACTGGAGACACAAGGCAGGACAGAAAAAATGCCAAACTAGTCGTTGATAAGGTTGCTTCAGAAATGCGACGATTTACTCACCTGCTTGATCAGGATGTTCCAGATGCGCGACGTGAGTTCGGCGTCGCGCTACGATGTACGCAGCACGCGGTCATAATTTCCGACCAAGATGGCATGACGGGAGATGGCGAACTTGAGGCTATTGTTGATAGCTTTCAAGCTTTAAGAAATACCATTGACATGGTTTACGGGCAAGTGGCTGGCTTTAAAGATGCAATTGGTTCAACACCCCGTTTGACGTCGAATCTTAATCAAGCAAAACGCCATGCGATGAACTCTGTTAGCGATCTGCTAGAATTTTTCACCGAGGCATCAGCAAGTATAGACGACGCATTGGAAGCTATTCAAAGGTGAGAAATCTACTAATATTCAGAGAGTTCTTAGCTTTGCCATCGAATGCAATAAAAGAGGCCCTCGGGCCTCTTTTGAAAAAATAGCTTAGTGAGAAAGACAGCTCATAATCGCCCAAAATCAGCTCTCGCTGAGCGCCACCTTCATGTCTTTGACCTCATAGATCACCTCGCCGTCGGCTTCGACGATGCCGTCGGCCACGCCCATGGTCAGGCGGCGGGTTTGGATGGCTTTGGTGAAGTCGATTTTGTAGGTCAGCATCTTGCGGTCCGGGCGCACCATGCCTTTGAGTTTCACTTCGCCCACACCGAGTGCGTAGCCGCGCCCCTGCCAGCCGCGCCAGCCGAGGTTGAAGCCGGTCAGTTGCCACAGACCGTCCAGACCCAGACAGCCAGGCATGATTGGGTTGTTTGGGAAGTGACAATCAAAGAACCAGAGGTCTGGCGTGATGTCGAACTCTGCCAGAATGTGGCCTTTGCCATGGGCGCCGCCGTCGCTGGAGACCTCGGTGATGCGGTCCATCATCAGCATGGGCGGGGCTGGGAGCTGCGCATTGCCGGGACCAAAGAGCTCGCCGCGCGCGCATTTCAGCAGATCGTCTTTGTCAAAGCTCGTTGGATAGTCGGCCATTCTGGGGTCCCTTATCAGTCCGTTTGATTTGGACCCCTCTAGCACTTGCGCCCATGCCCCTGCAAGGCGGCTGTGGGGGCGCCTCTTTCGGGCAGACCCACTGTCTGAAAGGGTCTGTTTCCCACTTGCGACTCATTTTCAATTGAAACTGCCCCTTAAAATGCGCTAAACATGACCCGCACAATCAGGATTTGACCCATGAGCACGACAGACGGCACACAGGCACATATCTCAGATACCCCGGTACAGGTTGGCACGAAGTGGCTGGCATCCGGTGGGCTGCGCCCGACGCGTCAGCGTGTGGCGCTGGCGGCTCTGCTGGTGGGCGACGGCAATGACCGCCATGTGACGGCGGAAAGCCTCTATGCCTCTGTGCAGGATTCCGGGGATCGTGTGTCGCTGGCGACAGTTTACAACACGCTGCGTGCGTTTTGTGAGGCTGGTCTGATGCAGGAAATCACGGTTGATGGCGCCAAAAGCTACTTTGACACCAACACCGGCGATCACCCGCATTTCTTCTGGGAAGATGACCGTGTGTTGACCGATGCGCCGTCTGAGCAGCTCAAGATTGCCCGCTTGCCGGACGCGCCCGAAGGTGCTGAGATTTCCAAGATCGACGTGGTGATCCGCCTGCGCCGCACCTGATCGGCGCCTGACTTTCTGACATGTTGTGACGTGGCGGTCGCGCAATTGTGCGTGGCCTTTGCCTGTGTCAGCATGCGCGGAAACTGACCGTACGACAACAGAGAGGGAGCGCGCGATGAAGGCAGTGACCTGGCGCAAATTTGGCGCAGCGCAGGATGTATTGCAGGTGGAGGAATTGCCAAAACCAACCCCGGCCGCGGGAGAGGTTTTGGTGCGGGTTGCTTTTTCAGGCGCGAATCCCTCGGACGCAAAGGCACGCAGTGGCACGCGCCCCGGTGTGACCAAACCGCCGTTTGAGGTGATCGTGCCCCACAGCGATGGTGCCGGTGTGATTGAGGCGGTGGGCGCAGGCGTGGATGCGGCGCGCGTCGGCGCGCGTGTCTGGATCTGGAACGGTCAGTGGCAGCGCCCCTTTGGCACCTGTGCGGAATATGTGGTTTTGCCTGCGGATCAGGCCGTGACCCTGCCGGAAACGGTCTCTCTGGAAGTGGGGGCAGTGCTGGGCATTCCCGGTCTGACCGCGGCGCAGACCGTGTTTGGCGACGGGGATGTGACGGGTAAGGTGGTGCTGGTTTCCGGTGGCGGCGGCTCTGTTGGCTTTCTGGCGGTGCAGCTTGCGGCCTGGGGCGGGGCGACGGTGATCGCCACCTGTGGTGCACGCGATATGGCGCGGGTGAAGGCAGCAGGGGCGACACATGTGTTTGATTACGCAAGCCCAACTTTGGCGGAAGATATTCTGGCTGTCAGCGGTGGTGGCGTGGACCGCGCGGTGGAGGTTGAACTGGGGCCCAATCTCGCGCTGCTTGCCGAGGTCATGAAGCCGTTGGGCACCATTGCCGCCTATGGTTCTGCCAAGGACATGACACCTGAGATGCCGTTTGGCCCCATGCTGTTCAAGGCGCTGAAGCTTGACATTACCTTGATTTACATCCTGCCCAAAGCGGCGCGGGATGCGGCGATTGCACGTCTGCATGACGCGTTGACGGCGGGCGCGCTGACCCTTGAGACCCCCAATGTGTTTGCCCCAGATGCGGCCGGGGCTGCGCATGATCTGGTCGAAGCAGGGGGGCGCAAGGGCGCGGTTTTGGTGGCGTTCTGAGGGGCTTACCCGCAATAATGTTCCGGCTTAGAGGTGCCCGTCAGTTCAAACACTGGCGGGCCAAAGCTGTCATTTGAAAAGCTGTATTCATGCAAGTGGCCATCGATCACGGCTAAGGCATGCGGGGAGCGAAAGTCCTTGGCATGATGCGCTAAGGCTCTTTGCAGATTGAACGATGAGACGCAGATGGCGCCTTGGCGTTTGCCTGCGGCCTCAATCCGCATTTGGGTCATGAACTCCGTTGCTTTCAGGCTGAGGGTCACGCTCACCACGACAATCATGGGATGCACCAGCGCGCGCCACATGCGGCTGAGCGATGGTTTTGCCAGATGTAGCAGGGCAAACAGACTTGCGCTCATGATAAGTGGCAGCGCCATGCTTGGGAAAAAGAGTTCTGGCACGAGGTAGGCGTATCTGGAGAGGGAGGCGAGATACAGCAGGAAGACCGGAGGAAAGATGACTGCCAAAATGGGCGGGATCAGGGAGAGGTAAAGCGCGCCCAGAACAAAAAGCACAGAGATCTGTGCCAGCGGTATGTAGAGGCTTCGCGTCGTTGTGGTGCCCCGCGCTTTCATGGCTCTGTAGAGCGAAACCGCCATGGTGCCCCACCACGTTGCGCAACACGCAAGCGCGACGAAAGCCAAGAACCAAACGGTCGCCATGCTAGTGAGGGCCGCCTGTCAGAACCACCATGCTAGAACCATTGCCCCGGCTCCATCAGGCCAAGGTCGAGCAGTTGGCGGGAGTGCCATTCAAAGCGCACGGAGTTGTGCCAGCTGAATTGCTGAATGTCGAAGGTTGAGCCCGGATTGGATTTCAGCGCTTTGGCCGCTCGGAAGGAGCACACCGCCGCGGTCAGGTTGTTGTGCCAGGGGCAGGCGTAGGTGTTGTATTCCTGATCGTTGAAGGTGAAATCCTCATTGAGGATCAGGCCGGGTTGGCTGCGGAAAATCGAGATCCGGTCGATCTTGCGCCGGTTGGAGGGGATGTGCTCCTCAAACCGCCAACGCAGGCCGCCAAAGAAATCCAGCTGCCGTTCTTTGGGCTGATCGTGGTTCTCCGCGTCAGGCCGCGCCAGCGCGTAATAGCCGGAGCGGTCGAGCTGCGCGGTGTCAAGTGAAACGGCGTTTGGGGTCTGCCACAGATCTGCCGCATAGAGATCAATCACATAGGTCAGCATCGCATCGCGGCGCTCCTCAGAGTGAAAGGCGAGCATTTCGCCAATGCCGCGCGTTTCACAAAACGGATAAAACAGATACTCCGCGTTGAAGCAGTAGTAGAGCCAGATGTCAGGCGCGGCTTTGGTGATGGCGTTCACCGCCTCGCGCATGGGTTGGCCATTGGCCCGCTCCATGGTCACACGTTGGCAGCGCTCTGTCAGATCTGCGGGCAGTTTGAAGCTGTGCGGCATAAAGGCGATGACAGATTGAAAGCCCAGCGACAGATGGTGGCGCAGCGTGCTGGCAAGCTCCACATCATCTTCGGCAAAAATCAGGGCAACCGGGCCTTTGGCAAGGTGGTCCTGACCGGTTTGCAGGAATTGCTCCAGCGAGTCGTATGTCATGCACTGCCCCACATGCGTTTTTGCGCGTTCTTTCATGCGCTTGTTTGTGTTAAAATCTGCCAAAACCCTCTGCATTGCAAGCACCCCTCTTTTTGATGTAGAGACGCGCCTTGAAACCGCGAGACGCGACAGGATGAGTGCCATGGCCGAAAATACTGAAGCTGAGAAAAAGAAGCTCTTCATCAAGACCTACGGGTGTCAGATGAATGTCTACGACAGCGAGCGCATGGCAGAGGCCATGGGGGGCGCTGGTTACGAGACGACGGACAACGCAGATGACGCGGATATGATCCTGCTCAACACCTGTCACATCCGGGAGAAAGCGGCGGAGAAAGTTTATTCCGAACTCGGGCGTTTCAAGGGGCTTAAGGCGGAAAAGCCAAACCTGAAGATCGGTGTGGCAGGGTGCGTGGCGCAGGCTGAAGGCGAAGAAATCATGCGCCGCCAGCCACTGGTGGATCTGGTCGTGGGGCCGCAGGCCTATCACCGTCTGCCAGAGATGGAGGCCAAGACCCAGGAGGGTGTGAAGGCGCTCGACACGGATTTCCCGGAAGAAGACAAATTTGAAAAGCTCAAGCGCCGCCCTAAAGCCAAGCGTGCGCCCACTGCGTTTCTGACCGTGCAGGAAGGCTGTGACAAATTCTGTGCCTTCTGTGTTGTGCCCTACACCCGTGGCGCCGAGGTAAGCCGCCCGGTGGATCGCGTGCTGACCGAAGCGCGGGATCTGGTGGAGCGCGGCGTGCGTGAAATCACCCTGCTGGGCCAGAACGTGAACGCCTATCATGGTCTGCATGGCGCGGGCGATATGACTTTGGCGGGGCTGATCTGGGAACTCGACAAGATCGATGGGCTGGAGCGTATTCGCTTTACCACCAGCCACCCCAACGACATGATGGACGATCTGATCGAGGCCCATGGCACCTGCGAAAAGCTGATGCCCTATCTGCACCTGCCGGTGCAGTCCGGCTCCAACAAGATCCTGAAACGCATGAACCGCAGCCATGACCGCGACAGCTATATCAAGCTGATCGAGCGCATCCGTGCCGCGCGGCCGGATATGCTGCTGTCTGGTGATTTCATCGTCGGCTTCCCAGAAGAGACCGAAGAGGATTTCCAGGACACGATGGATCTGATTGAAGAGGTCCGCTACGGGCAGGCCTACAGCTTCAAATATTCCACCCGTCCCGGCACGCCTGCGGCGGAGCGTCCGCTGGTGGATGAGGCCAAATCCAGCGACCGTCTGCAACGTCTTCAGGCGCTGCTCAGCACGCAGCAGCGCGAAATTCAGGACAGCATGGTCGGGCGAGAGGTGAGCGTGCTTTATGAAAAGCCGGGGCGTCTGGATGGGCAGATGGTGGGCAAGTCCGATTATCTGCATGCGGTTTATGTGCATGATCCCAAAGGGCAAATCGGCGAGATCAAACGCGTGAGAATCGTGGAGAGCAGCACCAACTCTCTGGGGGGAGTGCTGATCGGCGATTGATCGCGCTGCGGAAACATTGTCGGGCACAGCCAAAAATTGATGACGGCGCTCCATTTTGATGGGCGCGCCTTTGTCACATTATGACCATATTTTTATGTGCCAGCCGCGAGAACTTTGCATTTCTTCTTCACTTAATGCGCTTTTCACTGCATTTTAAGACAATGTTGAAAGCCTTGATTTAGAACGTGTTTCGATTGAACGAAGCTTTCGGGGGTTATGGAGAGGGTATCGCTGTGGCGAAAAATTCCAAAAATAAAATGCGGGCGATTTTGGGGAGTGCGGCAGCTGCCTGTGTTGCGCTTATGTCCATTGCCGAACCCGCCCTCGCGCAGAACCAGCGCACGGTGCTTGGCCAGCGCTATGTGCCAACTGTCTGGGTGGATCCAGATGGCTGTGAGCACTGGGTGATGGACGATGGTGTGGAGGGCTACATGACCCCACACGTCAACCGCCAGGGTATTCCGGTTTGCCGCCGGGGCAATATCTGTGGGGTGATGAACTCTGACCAGTTCTTTGCCACGGACAAACATTACATCAACACGGCCAACCGCCAGAAACTGGCGGAGTTTTTCAAAAGCGCAAACGCCTCTGCCTTTATCATCTTGGGCCACACGGACAGCCGCGCCAGCGACAGCTACAACATGCGCCTGAGCTACAACCGTGCCAATGCGGTGGCGAAAGTTGCCCGTCAGAGCGGTGCGCGGGTTGCGGATGTGCGCGGCTATGGCGAGCGTATGCCACGCGCCACCAACCGCACGTCAGCGGGCATGGCGGAAAACCGTCGCGTTGAAATCATCTGCCTGCGCTGAAGGGGAGCGA
The DNA here is from genome assembly GCF_027947445.1 of Shimia sp. MMG029. NCBI lineage: Bacteria > Pseudomonadati > Pseudomonadota > Alphaproteobacteria > Rhodobacterales > Roseobacteraceae > Shimia > Shimia sp. MMG029. Next base: position 27,733 of record NZ_JAQJIM010000011.1, read on the forward strand.
GCATGAAACGGATCAAAGGTGTTCTTCTTCTTGGGCTGGCCGCGAGCGTGTCTGCCTGTGTGGAGCCAAAAATTGACAAGACTGTGGACAATGGCCGCGACTCTGGCCACCTAAGCAACCTTATTGCCGGGGTCTGGGTCGATCCAAATGGGTGTGACCACTGGATCATTGATGACGGTGTAGAAGGCTATCTGTCTCAGCGTCTGGATCCCTATGGCAAGCCGGTCTGCTCTGGTGCGGCCCCTCCCGGCGTGGCGACTGGGCCTTACAAAGAAGGTTCCAAGTTTGGCGATTGGATCTGATCGGATCCAGATCGACACAAATGCGCGCCGTCAGCCCTGTGCTGGCGGCGTTTTTCTTTTGGGCGCCTGTGATGAAATTTGCAGGCGTCATGGAAAATTCACTGGCGTGCGCTTGCACGTGGCGGCCCAACTTGGCACGATAGGCACAGACCCTTCGCTACAGGAGAAGTGATTGCCCACCGGCACAACGTCCCAACCGCCCGCCACCACCGCGCCCAAACCAGCGTCGGTCGAGTTCCCAGACAACCGTTTGCTGATCGAACTTTGCGGCGAATACGATCGCAATCTTGCAGATATAGAGCAGAAGCTTGGCGTCCAGATCCTGCGTCGGGGCAACCAGCTTGATATTCACGGCGAAGAGCCTGCACAGGCAGAGGCCGTTGAGGTGCTGACTGGGCTTTACACACGGCTGGAGAGTGGCAAATCCGTCGATCCCGGAGATATTGATCGCGAGATCCGTATGGGACCCTCAGAGGCAGAGACCGGCGCGCGCGATGGTGACCAGCTGGAGATGTTCAAAGGCGGCCCGGTTGAGATCAAGACCCGGAAAAAGCTGATTGAGCCGCGCACAGACGCGCAAAAAGCCTATGTTCTGTCGCTGTTTAACAACGAGCTGGCCTTCGGCATTGGTCCTGCGGGTACGGGTAAGACCTATCTGGCGGTGGCGGTGGGGGTGAGCATGTTCATCTCTGGTCAGGTGGACCGGATCATCCTTTCCCGCCCTGCGGTGGAAGCGGGTGAAAAGCTTGGCTATCTGCCCGGCGACATGAAGGACAAGGTCGATCCCTACATGCAGCCGCTTTATGATGCGCTGAATGATTTCTTACCCGGCAAACAGCTGGCCAAGCTGATTGAGGAAAAGAAGATCGAAATCGCACCACTGGCGTTCATGCGCGGGCGCACGCTTGCCAATGCCTTTGTGGTGCTGGATGAGGCGCAGAATGCCACCACCATGCAGATGAAAATGTTCCTGACCCGTCTGGGCGAAGGCTCGCGCATGGTGATTACAGGCGACCGCAGCCAGATCGACCTGCCGCGCGGCGTGCCCTCCGGCCTGAAAGATGCGGAACGTCTGCTCAAAGGCATTTCCAACATCAGCTTCAACTATTTCACGGCTGAGGATGTGGTGCGCCACCCGCTGGTGGCTGCGATCATCAAAGCCTATGACGCCGATGCGGTGCGCGCTTTGGCGGAAAAAGAAAAGAAGGCATGAGCGTGTCTCATTCTGAAAATATCCACGGGGGTGCGGGGGCAGTCAGCCCCCGTGCGACGCCTGCATGCTGACCGACACCATCCTGGAAGACCCGCGGTGGGACACGCTTGATTTCGAAACCCTTGCCGAAACTGCCGCGCAGGCGACCTTGGCGCATCTAGCGCTTAAGGCTGAGGATTTCGAGATTGCCGTGTTGGCCTGTGATGATGCGCGGATTGCCGTGCTGAACGCCGATTTTCGCGACAAGGACAAGGCCACCAATGTGCTGAGCTGGCCCAGCGAGGAGCGTGGTGCAGAGGAAGATGGGGGCGCGCCCGATGCGCCTGAGCCCTCCATGATGGGCATGCCGGAAGAGCTGGGGGACATCGCGATTTCCTATGACACCTGCCTCAGAGAGGCAGAGGAGGCGGGTAAATCGCTGACAGATCATTGCACGCATCTTGTTGTTCATGGCGTGTTACATCTTTTGGGGTATGATCATATCCGTGACAAAGATGCCACTTTGATGGAAGGTCACGAGGTGGCCATACTTGGCAAACTGGGTCTGCCGGACCCATATGACGACAACTAAGGGGCGCGAAAGCCTCGCTTAACAGACCAATGACACCGATCATCGGAAAGGACAGATGGGCGACAGTATAGACGGGTCTTCTAACGCAGCGCTCCGCGCGCAGCCGGAAGGCAAGAAAAACGCATCAAAAGGCTGGTTGAGCCGCCTTTTGGGCTCCAAAGACACCGTGCAGCCGGGCGCAACGCGCGCGGTCGCCCCCTCCGCCCCGGCGGGTCAGGTCCATGGTATGGTCAACCTGCGCCGCATGCGCGTTGAGGATGTGGCGGTTCCCAAGGCTGATATTATCGCGGTGCCCAACACCATCACCAAAACAGAGCTGGTGCAGCTGTTTCGCGACAGCGGCATGACCCGTCTGCCGGTCTATGACAACACGCTGGACACGCCGGTCGGCTTTGTCCACCTGAAGGATTTTGCGCTGCGCCACGGCTTTAACGGCAATGGCGATGCGGATTTTGATGTCGCCAAAGTGCTGCGTCCGCTGTTGTTTGTGCCACCGTCCATGACCATTGGCGTGCTGCTCACCAAGATGCAGACCGAGCGGCGGCATATGGCGCTGGTGATTGATGAATATGGCGGTGTCGATGGTCTGGTGACCATTGAGGATCTGATCGAGCAGGTGATCGGTGACATCGCTGATGAACATGACGTCGAAGAGGCGGATCTGTTTGTTGAGGAAAAGCCTGGCTGCTATCTGGCGCTGTCCAAAACCCCGCTGGAGGATTTTGAGGCCGCCATTGGCCGTTCGCTGACCCACCACGAAGAGGTGGACCGCGAGGAAATCGACACGCTTGGTGGGCTGGTCTTTATGCTGAGCGGCCATGTGCCCGCACGGGGTGAAGTGGTGGAAAGCCCGGATGGCGTGGAATTTGAGGTGGTGGACGCCGATCCACGCCGCATCAAACGTCTGCGTGTGTTTGTGCCCAGCCCTTCGGTGGTTGTGCAGGATGGCTGACACCCAATCGTCGGAAGGGCGGCGCGGCTGGCGTGCTGTGCCTTTCCGCATTGCCGCTGGCGGCGCGTTGCTGGGCAGCATGGCCGGGCTGGGCCATCCGCCGTTTGATCTCTGGTGGGCGACGCTCCTGGCCTTTGCGGCGGTGTTTTATCTGCTGCATGAGGTGCAGCGTGGGCGCGAAAGTGCCTGGTTGGGCCTTGGCTTTGGCACCGGCTATTTTGCCATGTCGCTGCATTGGATTGTGGAGCCTTTCTTTGTGGATCCGCTGCGCCATGGCTGGATGGCGCCCTTTGCCATTGTCTTTATGGCGGTGGGGCTGGCGCTGTTTTGGATGGCGGCTTTCTGGGGGGCAAAGCGGCTGCATCCCAGCGGCTGGCCCGTTGTGCTGACGCTGACGGTTGCGGAGCTTGCGCGGGCCTATGTGCTGACGGGGTTTCCCTGGGGCATGCCTTCCTATGTGCTGGTGGATCGGATGGCCGGGCAGGGCGCGGCCTTTGTGGGGCCACATGGGCTGAATCTGCTGCTGTTTGCGGTCGGTCTTGCGCTGGGGCTGTCATTGGCTGCCAAACGTGGGCGGCGCCTGTTGGCCCCGTTCGGACTCGCCGGTGCGGTTGCGCTGGCAGGGCCGATGCCGACACCAGAGCCGATCGCAACGGATGATCGTCCGGTGGTGCGGCTGGTGCAGCCCAATGCCCCGCAGCATCAGAAGTGGGATCCGGAACACACCGGTGTGTTCTTTGAACGGCTTGTGCGCGCCTCAGCAGCAGGTGAGGTGCGGCCTGACTTGATTGTCTGGCCAGAAACCGCGGTGCCGGTGCTTTTGAATTACGCCGAAGAAACGCTTCAAATCATAAACCGCTCTGCGGCGGGGGTGCCCGTGGTTTTGGGGATCAACCGGTTTGAAGGGCTGCGCATTCACAATGCGGCGATCCTGCTGGATGGGCAGGGGGCGGTGGCCGCAACCTATGACAAGCACCATCTGGTGCCTTTTGGTGAGTACATCCCGCTGGGCAATCTGTTGTCGCGCGTTGGGATCGCGGGCTTTGCGAGCCAGAATGGTGAAGGGTTCTCGTCGGGGCCGGGGCCTGCGCTGATGGATCTTGGGGCGCTGGGCAAAGCTTTGATGCTGATCTGTTATGAGGCGGTTTTCCCGCAGGATGTGTTTGGCGCGCCCGCGCGGCCGGACTTCATCCTGCATCTGACCAATGATGCGTGGTTTGGCAGTTTCTCTGGTCCGTTCCAGCATCTGGCACAGGCCCGGATGCGGGCGATTGAAAGCGGTCTGCCGGTGCTGCGCGCCGCCAACACCGGCGTGAGCGCGGTGATTGATGCGCAGGGGCGCGTGCTGGACGCGTTGCCGCTCAACACCGAGGGATACCTGGATGCGGCACTCCCAAAACCACTAGCGCTGACCCTTTATGCGCGCACCGGGGATTGGCTGTGCTTTGCGGTGGTGGTCTTACTGATATGCGTTGCGGCCTTAACGATGAGGCGCAATAGCGATTGACCCGGCCCGCCCGCTCAGATAGGGCGGATCAGACTTTGTCGTCACAACGGCTTCCTGACGTGACGATCGATTATCCAATGGAGCACTTCATGACACGACAGAACTACACGTTTACTTCCGAAAGCGTTTCGGAAGGCCACCCAGACAAGGTCTGTGACCGTATCTCGGACGCCGTACTTGATGCCTTTTTGGCAGAAGAACCAGAGGCCCGCGTTGCGGCAGAAACCTTTGCCACCACAAATCGCGTGGTGATTGGCGGCGAGGTTGGTCTGTCGGATCAGGACAAGCTGCATGACTATATGGGCAAGATCGACGAGATCGCGCGCGCCTGTATCAAAGACATCGGCTATGAACAGGAGAAATTCCACCACGAAACCGTGGAAATCACCAACCTGCTGCACGAGCAATCCGCCCATATCGCGCAGGGCGTCGATGCGGCCGAGGACAAAGACGAAGGTGCGGGCGATCAGGGCATCATGTTTGGCTATGCCACAACAGAGACTGAGGCGTTGATGCCCGCCCCGATCCAGTATTCCCACGCGATCCTGCGCCGTCTGGCCGAGGTGCGCAAATCTGGCCAAGAGCCAACACTGGGCCCGGATGCGAAATCCCAGCTGTCGGTGGTTTATGAAGGCGGCAAACCTGTGGGGGTGAGCTCCATCGTGCTGTCCACACAGCACCTTGATGAGACCATGAGCAGCGCGGATGTGCGCGCCGTTGTAGAGCCTTACATCCGCGAAACCTTGCCTGAGGGCTGGATCACGGACGCCACCGCGTGGCACGTGAACCCAACTGGCAAGTTTGTGATTGGTGGCCCGGATGGGGACGCAGGTCTGACAGGGCGTAAGATCATCGTGGACACTTACGGCGGCGCAGCCCCACACGGTGGCGGCGCGTTTTCGGGCAAAGATCCAACCAAGGTGGACCGCTCCGCAGCTTATGCCGCGCGCTATCTTGCCAAAAACGTGGTGGCCGCAGGCATGGCAGAGCGCTGTACCATTCAGCTGTCCTACGCAATTGGCGTGTCTGAGCCGCTTTCTGTCTATGCAGACACGTTCGGCACAGGAGAGGTCGCCCCGGCGGAGATCGAACAAGCGATCCGCAATGTGATGAGCCTGACCCCACGCGGTATTCGCGAAAAACTGCAGCTGAACAAGCCGATCTACCAGCGCACCGCAGCCTATGGCCACTTTGGCCGCACCCCGGATGCGGATGGCGGCTTCAGCTGGGAGCGCACCGATTTGGTCGAAGAGCTGAAAAAAGCAATCTGAGCAAGGGATACTGGGGGCGCAAATTGCGCCCCTTTTCTGTCAATATGCCTATGTTATTGAGAATTTTTCAGAGTCTCCGTGAGGGTAGTGAGTTTTCGGGAGACTGGTACGGCTGGGTTACAAATCAAGCAGGACATAGCTATTTTGTTGGTCTCCCATTCGCGATCATTGGTTCGCTGCTTGATGCGAGCTGGATTGTCACAGCCTCTGCAAGTTTTATTATCTACTTCGTTCTATGGGAGCTTTCGACTAAGAGCAGGGTTAATTTGCGGGATAGCTTAACTGATACTACGCACGTTTCACTTGGAAGTGCGTTGTTGGTAAGTCTTTCTAACCAGCAATTGGAGATCACTGTTGCCTTGCTGGTATTGCAATTTTTAATGCTGTTAAGTGGTATTTCTCGCCGCATGGATGGCAGAATCTGATACACCTTGGACTCTTATTTCAGTTGTTATGAACGGTAGTCACGGGCTAACGAGATAGAAGCTCTTTGGACTTCTCCACTTTTGTGTCACGGTCATGGCGGGACACTGGGAGGACGACGGGATGCTTTTAGAAGTGGCACTGCCGCTTGCGCTGGCCATAATCATGTTTTCGCTGGGATTTGGGCTGACATTTGCGGATTTTGGCCGCGTGTTCAGCCTGCCGCGTGCGGTGATTACAGGAATCTTGATGCAGGTGATTGCCTTGCCTGTGGTGGCCTTCCTGCTGGTCAGCCTGTCTGATCTGCCGCCGGGATTGGCGCTGGGCGTGATGATACTGGCGTTTTGCCCCGGTGGGGTGACATCCAGCATGCTCACAAAACTTGCGGGCGGCACGGTGGCTCTGTCGATCACACTCACGGCAGTGATCAGCCTGTTGTCTGTTTTGACGGTGCCCGTGTTGGTGGGCTGGTCAACGGATCACTTTCTGGGCAGCGCGGCCCCGGAGCTGAATGTCACTGCGATTGGCATGAATATGTTTGTCATCACGGCGGTGCCCGTGGTGATTGGGGTGCTTCTGCGGTTTGTCGCACCAGGGTTTGCGGATCGCTATGAAAGCAAAGTGTCTCTGGTGGCGCTGGTGCTGTTTGTCATCATCGTGGCGGCGGCGCTGACAGCCAACTGGACAATGTTCATCTCTAACGTGGGCACACTTGCTCCGATCCTGATGGGGCTGAATGCGGTGCTGTTGGTGCTGGGCGTGGCTGTCGCGCGGCTTGTCGGCCTGTCTGGCGCGGATGGGCTGTGTATTTCGGTGGAGATGGCGGTTCAGAACGCCACATTGGGCATCGCGGTGGCAGGCATGGTGGCGGCGGCAGCGGGCATTCCGGAATATGCGGTGCCCTCGGCGGTCTATGGCATCACCATGTTTGTGGTGACCCTTCCCGGTGTTGTGGTGTTGCGCCTGATTTTCGGCAAAACTTGACCTTTGGCGCGGCTTTGGGCAAAGGCTGCGCGCAAAGATCGAGGATCACGCTGCCATGTCTGACGACACCAAACCCACAAACCATCCCTCAGGCGCGCCCTGGCGAAACTTCTACGGCCGGTTCAAAGGCAAGGGCCTGCGCCCCAGTCAGGAAGCCTATCTGGATGAGGATCTCGCGGCGCTGTCACCCGGCAAGGTGAGCTGGGAAGACAACCCGGAGCGCGAGCAGATTGATCTGAAGGCGCTGTTTGGCGACAAAGATGTCTGGCTTGAGGTTGGCTTTGGCGGCGGCGAGCATATGGTGCATCAGGCGGTGCAGAACCCGGATGTGGGCATCATCGGCTGTGAGCCTTACATCAACGGCGTCGCCATGCTGCTGGGCAAGATCCGCCAGGCGGGCGCGGACAACATCAAAGTGCATCCCGGCGATGCGCGTGACATGTTTGACGTGCTGCCGGATGGCTGTCTAAGCCGGGCGTTTCTGCTTTATCCTGATCCTTGGCCCAAGAAACGCCACCACCGCCGTCGCTTTGTGACGCCGGAGCATCTGGAGCCCTTGTCACGCAAGCTCAAGCCCGGCGCGATCTTCCGCGTGGCGACGGACATTGAAGACTACGTGCGCCAGGCGCTGGAACAGGTGCCGCGCCACGGCTTTGAGTGGTTGGCGGAGAGACCGGCGGATTGGCAGGAGCCGTGGGAGGATTGGATTTCCACGCGCTATGAGCAGAAAGCTTTCCGCGAAGGCCGCAAGCCGCACTATCTGACCTTCCGAAAGGTGTGAGGGGGCCAGCCCCCTCGGCCAGTTTCTGGCGAACCTGGCCTCACCCCCGAGATATTTTTGGCAAGAGGAAGCGCCGCGCATTTACGGGGCGCGTCTGTTGCGCTAACAGCTTTGGCAACTGAACAAAGGATGACGCGCATATGTCCGGCCATGGCACCCCGATCCCGATGACTTCTTCTCCCTGCGGCCCGCTGTCTGGCGAGGCGCATGTGCCCGGCGACAAGTCGATCAGCCACCGCAGCCTGATCCTTGGCGCAATGGCCGTGGGCGAAACCAAAATCAGTGGCCTGCTCGAAGGCGAGGATGTGCTGGACACGGGCAAAGCCATGCAGGCCTTTGGCGCGGAGGTGGTGAACCATGGCGGCGGCAACTGGTCTGTGCATGGCGTGGGTGTGGGGGGCTTTGGTGAGCCGGACACAGTGATTGACTGTGGCAACTCCGGCACCGGTGTGCGCCTGATCATGGGGGCGATGGCCACCAGCGATATCACCGTGACCTTCACCGGGGACGCAAGCCTGAATGGTCGCCCGATGGCGCGGGTGACCGATCCGATTGCGCTGTTTGGCGCCACGTCCGTTGGCCGCTCTGGTGGGCGTCTGCCGATGACCATTGTGGGCGCGCGTGATCCGCTGCCGGTGCGTTATGAAGTGCCGATGCCGTCGGCGCAGGTGAAATCTGCGGTGCTGCTCGCTGGGCTCAATGCACCCGGACAGACCGTGGTGATTGAGAAAGAAGCCACCCGCGATCACACAGAGCGCATGCTGGCGGGCTTTGGTGCAGAGATTACGGTTGAGGAAACCAATGAAGGCCGCGTGATCACCCTGACTGGGCAGCCGGAACTGAAGCCGCAGACCATCGTGGTGCCCCGTGATCCAAGCTCCGCTGCTTTCCCGGTCTGTGCGGCGATCATCACGCCGGGCTCTGACGTGCTGGTGCCAAACATTGGCCTGAACCCAACCCGCGCGGGGTTGTTTTATGCGCTGCAGTCCATGGGCGCGGATCTGACCTTTGAAAACGAGCGTGAAGAGGGCGGGGAGCCTGTGGCGGATCTTCGTGCGCGCTTCTCTCCCAACCTCAAAGGCGCAGAGATCGACCCGCTGCGCGCGGCCAGCATGATTGATGAATACCCCGTGCTGTCGGTTGTGGCGGCCTTTGCTGAGGGTGACACGGTCATGAAGGGCGTGAAGGAACTGCGCGTCAAAGAAAGCGACCGGATTGATGCGATGGCCAAAGGCCTGCGTGCCAATGGCGTAGAGGTCGAAGAAGGCGACGATTGGTGGATCGTCAAAGGGCGCGGCCATGGCAATGTGCCGGGCGGGGCGACCTGTGAGAGCTTCCTTGATCACCGCATTGCTATGAGCTTCATGGTGATGGGCATGGCCACGCAGAAGCCGGTGAGCGTGGATGATGGCAGCCCGATTGCCACGTCCTTCCCGATTTTTGAACCGCTGATGGCGGGGCTTGGCGCGTCCATCTCACGCACAGCTCAATAACGGCGCAGTAAGGGCAACACATGGCATTTACCATTGCGATTGACGGGCCTGCGGCGGCGGGCAAAGGCACGATTTCCAAAGCGATTGCTGCGCATTTTGGCTTTGCCCATCTGGACACGGGCTTGCTCTATCGCGCAGTGGGCGCGCGTACGTTGGACGGCACCGACCCGATTGACGCCGCCCGCGCGTTGACGGCGGAGGATCTGGCGGCGGACAGTCTGCGCACGCCTGAGGTGGCGCAGGCCGCCAGCCGGGTTGCGGTGATTGGTGAGGTGCGCGCCGCGTTGGTGGATTTTCAGCGCGCTTTTGCCCGGCGCGCCGGTGGTGCGGTGCTGGATGGGCGCGACATTGGCACGGTGATCTGCCCGGAGGCGGAGGCCAAGCTGTTTGTCACCGCCAGCGCCGAGGTGCGGGCCGAGCGCCGCTATCTGGAGCTTATTGGCAAAGGCCATGACGCCAGCCGTGAGGCTGTGCTTGCGGATGTGAAAGAGCGTGACGCGCGGGATATGGAGCGCGCCGAGGCGCCGCTGAAACCTGCTGAGGATGCCGTTTTGATTGACACGTCTGAGCTGGCGATTGACGCAGCCGTGCAGGCGGCCATCGCGGCGGTAGAGGCGCAGCGCGCGTAATCTCGATGCCGGAGTGGCGTCAGGCGCTGTCTTTCAGCGCCGCCGCCTGATCATAGGTTTCTCGCGCCGCGTCAATTGTCGGCAGGTTTTCCAACGCCCAGTATCCCATGGCTTTCACAGGCTCCAAAAACGAATGCCCCAGATCGGTGAGGGCATATTCCACTTTCGGTGGGATGGTCGGGTGATAGGTGCGACTGACCAGCCCGTCACGCTCCAGCTCGCGCAGCGTGAGCGACAGCATCCGTTGCGAAATGCCCAATCTGCGCTTCAGTTCATTGAAACGCAGAATGCCATATTCGCCAAGGGAGATGATAATCAGCACAGACCAGCGGTCGCCCACCCGGCTCAGCACCTCGTTGATGCGTTGGCAGTTTGGGCATTGCGCCTTTGGTGTCGTGTCCGGCATGTGAGGCTCCTTGGGGTGGTTCCCTCGGTGTGACCGGGGATTGAAAATGTGACTTCTTGCGGCGCGATCTGGTTCTTTCTATATCGTCAGTATCGAAAATATACCACCCTTTGCGGCCCCTACCTTTGGCGTGTCGCAAGACAGAGAAAGACCCAAAATGACCGCACTCAAAGATCTGATGAACTGGCGCTATGCCACCAAAAAAATGGACCCGGCGAAAGCTGTGCCAGAGGAGAAGGTGGAGGCTATTCTGGAAGCGATCCGGATGGCGCCGACCTCCAGCGGCACGCAGCCCTTTGAGGTGTTTGTGGTGACACAGGACGCGATGCGCGAAGAGATTCGCAAAGTGGGCTGGGATCAGAGCCAGATCACTGAGGGCAGCCATCTGCTCGTGTTTGCGGCCTGGGACAACTATTCGGCGGAACGCATTGATGCGGTCCGTAGCCACATGGAAGAGCTGCGCGGCGAAAATCCGATGATTGCGCAGTATTATGAAAACCTCAAAGGCGCGTATCTGCCGCGCGACGCTGCGGTAAACCATGACCATGCGGCGCGTCAGGCTTATATCGCTCTGGGCTTTGCCATGCTGGCGGCGGCGGAGCTGGAGGTGGATTGCTGTCCTATGGAAGGGTTTGATGCGGATGCCGTGGACGACATCATGGGGCTGAAAGCCTTGGGTCTGAAATCGGTGACCCTGCTGCCGCTTGGCTATCGTCAGGAAGGCGCCGACTGGCTGTTGCCAATGGAAAAAGTGCGCAAATCGCGCGCAGATATGGTGAAAACCATCAGCTGATCAGCGACGCGATGTCTCTGTTGCGGCGGCACCCTTGCCGGGGTGCCGCTGTTTTGCGTTTTGGCCCTTGTAATTTGCTGTGGCAGATATGTAATAACGTAACATTATTGTGGCGAGAGCAGAGTCGATATGGGTAGAAATCTCAACAGCAGCCTGAAGGGGCGGCGGCGTCAAGGGAGTGCAATGCAGGCCTATGATGCCTTGCCCCCGGAGCTGCGCCAGTGGTTGCGCAGCGCAGCATTGCCCTGGAGTCCGGCCTCGGCCAGCGGGATCTGGAAGAAAGCGGGCGGCGCACGGGATCCGCAGGCGGCACTCGCGCGGCTGAATGCGGTGGAACAGGCGACACTGCGCCGAGATCGCGTCACCGGCGGAATCGGCTTGCCCACATAGGTTTTTGGCGCTATGTAGCGCTCGTCGATAAGGCGCAAATGCCATAAAACAATGAGACGAGCAGGGTCGGATGCACCGGCCCTCTTTGTTTTTTTGTGTTTTCTTGTTGTTGGCGCGCCCAAGACCAAATCGCTCTGCCAGAAGGCGGACACCAACCAAGACCGGCGGAGACAACCGCACGGCCAGAAAAAAACGTTTGTAAAGGAAGTTAGTGCCACATGGCTAACACAACCATGGAGGAATTCGAAGCCCTCCTTAATGAAAGCTTCGAAATGGACACACCGAACGAGGGTTCGGTTGTCAAAGGCAAAGTCATCGCAATTGAAGCGGGCCAAGCCATCATCGACGTCGGCTACAAAATGGAAGGCCGCGTTGAGCTTAAAGAATTCGCAAATCCTGGTGAAGCTCCTGAAATCGCTGTTGGCGACGAAGTGGAAGTGTACCTGCGCGCGGCTGAAAACGCCCGTGGCGAAGCTGTTATCTCCCGCGAGATGGCACGCCGCGAAGAAGCATGGGATCGCCTTGAGAAAGCCTACGCAGACGATGCACGCGTTGAAGGCGCGATCTTCGGCCGCGTCAAAGGCGGCTTCACGGTTGACCTCGGCGGCGCCGTGGCCTTCCTGCCAGGTTCCCAGGTTGACGTACGCCCCGTACGTGACGCCGGCCCTCTGATGGGTCTGAAGCAGCCGTTCCAGATTCTGAAAATGGACCGTCGCCGTGGCAACATCGTTGTGTCCCGTCGTGCGATCCTCGAAGAGTCCCGCGCCGAGCAGCGCGCCGAAGTTATCGGCAACCTGTCCGAAGGCCAGGCAGTGGACGGTGTGGTCAAGAACATCACCGAATACGGTGCATTTGTTGACCTCGGCGGCGTTGACGGCCTGCTGCACGTCACCGACATGGCATGGCGCCGTGTGAACCACCCATCTGAGATCCTGACGATCGGCGAAACCGTTAAGGTTCAGGTCATCAAGATCAACAAAGAAACACACCGCATCAGCCTGGGCATGAAGCAGTTGCAAGACGATCCATGGGATCTGGTTGCTGCGAAGTACCCACTGGAGTCCGTGCACAAAGGCCGCGTGACCAACATCACCGATTACGGTGCCTTTGTTGAGCTGGAAGCTGGCGTTGAAGGTCTGGTTCACGTGTCCGAGATGTCTTGGACCAAGAAAAACGTGCACCCCGGCAAGATCGTTTCCACCTCTCAGGAAGTGGACGTCATGGTGCTGGAGATCGACGGTGCGAAGCGCCGCGTGTCCCTGGGCCTCAAGCAGACCATGCGCAACCCATGGGAAGTGTTTGCAGAAACACATCCAGAGGGCACCGAGGTCGAAGGCGAAGTCAAGAACATCACCGAATTCGGTCTGTTCATCGGCCTGCCAGGCGAGATCGACGGCATGGTTCACCTCTCCGACCTGTCTTGGGACGAGCGTGGCGAAGATGCGATCCAGAACTACCGCAAAGGCGACATGGTTTCGGCCGTTGTCTCCGAAGTGGACGTTGAAAAAGAGCGTATCTCCCTGTCCATCAAAGCCCTCGGTGGTGACAAATTCGCAGATGCGGTTGGCGGCGTGAAGCGCGGCTCCATCGTGACTGTGGAAGTGACCGCGATCGAAGACGGTGGCGTTGAAGTGGAATACGAAGGCATGAAGTCCTTCATCCGCCGCTCCGACCTGTCCCGTGACCGTGCGGATCAGCGCCCAGAGCGTTTCTCCGTCGGCGACAAGATCGACGTGCGCGTCACCAACATCGACAGCAAGACCCGTCGTCTGGGTCTGTCGATCAAGGCACGCGAGATCGCAGAAGAGAAAGAAGCCGTGGAACAGTACGGGTCTTCCGACTCCGGCGCATCCCTCGGCGATATCCTCGGCGCAGCGCTGAAGTCCGGCGACGAGTAAGATCAGCCGATCTTTCGACTATGATTTTGGAAACCCCGCCAGCGATGGCGGGGTTTTCTTTTTGGAACGTAAGCACGCCATCAAATCGCCTTTTACGTGTGTGAATTAACACCGCAAACGAGTCGCAGATAAAGGTCGAGATGATGTTGGTTCTGATACGCGGATTGGCCATCGTGGGGGTCGTCATTGCCGGGCTGTTTGCCTGGCATACCCATAGCGCCCACAACCGCAACGCAGAGGCTGCGATGCCCACTTTGGAGATCGCGGACGCGCCGGGAACCTTTGAGATGGTGAGCAGCACCGCTTTTTATGTGCGCCACTTGAAAACCTATGAGTTTGAAGTTGCCGAGGCGACACGTGCGGCGGCCACGGCACAGCAAACCTTGGACGGAACGCAGCCGGTGACTTGGCATTACTTTGTGCCAGAGACCGATGAAAAGGTGCCTTTGGTGGTGTTGTTTCACGGGCGCGATCGGGAAGGGTTGTCGTTGATCGAGCTCTGGCTGGACACTGCTCGGCGCGAAAACATCGCGATCATTGCGCCAACAGCGCCGAGTGGATCTTGGCCCTACACAAAGCCGTCTCCGCAATTTGTGAACAGGATCATCAGCGAAGTGGCCAAGAGTCACCCCATTGATCAGGAACAGATTTACCTCTTTGGGCATTCAGCAGGGGCCGTCTATACACATGTGTTGCTCAACACGACGCAGGGCCCGTGGAAGGCGGCGGTTTTGCATGGGGGCTTCATGCCCGCCGATTATTTGATCACCCCGGCCATGCCGAAACCGTATCGCGCCTATATTGGACAGCACGAACGCGGGTTTGAACGCAGCGCCATTCGGGCCACTGGCGAAGAAATGGCGCGCCGCGGTCATGACAATGATCTGATTATTATTCCGGCGCACACCCATTGGATTTACGACATCGGAGATCAGATCGCGGCTGACAGCTGGCGCTGGTTTCAATCGCTCCCTCAGCTGTAAAGCCGTGCCGCCTGCGCGGTGAGCGTTTTCATCGCCGTGCGATAGGGGGCAGGGCCAAAGCTGATGCGTGCCACCCCAAGCGCGCCCAGCGGGGTGACATCGGCGGCGGTGTCCAGACACATGGCATTCACCGGCAGCCGTACTTTGTCGCAAACCATGCGGATCAGCTCTGGTTCGGCCAGACCGGGCACAAAGATGCCGCTCGCGCCGGCCTCGGTGTAGGCGGCCGCGCGGTTCAGGGCCTCATCCATAAGTTCTGCGTGCTGCTCGGGTTTGGACTGCAAAAACACATCTGTGCGCGCGTTGATATAGAGCGGGATGCCGGTGTCCTCAGCGGTGGCCCGGATCGCCCGGATTCGCGCCATCTGCGCCTCCACGTCATGCAGCCCTTTGCCGCCCACCACGCGGTCTTCGAAATTCAGTCCCACCGCACCGGTGGCGAGCAGCCGTTTGATGTGCAGTGACAGCTCTTCTGGATCGGTGGCATAGCCGCCTTCAAAATCGACGCTTAAGGGCAGATCATTGGTGGCGCTGATACGCCCGGCGATCTGAAACAGCACCTCCATGGGTAGGGCTTCGCCATCGTCATAGCCTTGCGCAGCAGCCACCGACCAGCTGCCTGTGGCCAGAGCGATGGCACCGGCCTTGGCCACCGCAGCGGCGCTGCCTGCATCCCAGATGTTATAAAGCACAAGCGGGTTGCCCGGTTGGTGCAGCGCGGCGAAAGCGTTTGCGCGGTCTGTTTGTGTCATCCGTCCATCCTCATCGGTTGATACTGTTGTTCGATTTCGATCAGTTTCTGTTTGCGCCACAGCCCGCCGCCATAGCCGGTGAGGGCGCCATCCGCACCCAGAATACGGTGGCAGGGCACCAGAATGGCGAGCTGGTTCGCGCCATTGGCGCGGGCGGCAGCGCGGGTGGCTGTGGGGCGGTCAATGGCGTTTGCAAGTTGCGCATAGGTACGGGTCTCCCCCGCCGGAATGGCACAAAGCGCGTGCCAGACTTCTTTGGTGAAGGCGCTGCCATGAAAGGCCATCGGGGTTTCAAACCTCGCGCGCGTGCCTGCAAAAAACGCCGCCAGTTCGCCCTCCACCTGATCGGTTGGCGCATAGCGGCCAAAGCCCAGATCGCCTTTGGCGAAATCACGCAGGCGTGCCAGCTCACGCGGCAGCGCTTTGCGTTCGACAAATTCCAACAGATGCAGGTGAGAGGCGCTGGACACCGCAATCATATCTCCCAGTGGCGTGTTGAACCAATCCGCCCGCAACAGCCCGCCTTGTTTCAGCGCATTGGGCGTACACCCCAGAAGGCGGGCAAAGGCTATGCGAAAGGCAGAGGCGCTTTCAAAACTGGCGCTGTGCTGGGCGTCAATCACGCGCTCGCCCTGACGCAGCACTTCAAAACCCTCGCGCAGGCGGCGCTGGCGGGCCATTTCCAGAAATGTCATGCCAAACTGGCGTTTAAATGAGCGGCGCACGGTGGACAGATCAAACCCCATTTGGGTGATGTGGCGCTCTGACCAGCGGATGTCGGGCCGCTCATCCAGTGCGCGCAGCAGTGCGGCGATGGCGGGGTCTGCATCTGCAGCAGGGGCCAAAGGATGGCAGCGTTTGCAGGCACGATAGCCGCCTTCGATACAGTCCCCGATGGTTGCAACAAAGGTGCAGTTTTCTGATTTGGGTTTACGGGCCGGGCAGGTGAGGCGGCAGAAAATGCCGGTGGTGCCGACACAGACATAGGCGCGCCCATCATAGGCCGGATCACGTGCAAGGAGTGCCGCGTAAAGCGTGTCGTGAGAAGGGAGGTCAAACATCATGGTGTCACAGTAGCGTGTCGCCGGGACAGGTCAGCCGAAAATCAGGCGCCTATTCTAAAAACTTGGTGAAATGATAGTCTCGTGGTGGACAAGGCCGTACATACAGAAAGGCTGACCATGATCCAGATTGACCGCTTGGACCATTTGGTCCTGACCGTGGCGCGAATTGACGCGACAGTGGCGTTTTATAAGCGCGTTCTGGGGATGGAGGTGGTGACCTTTGGAGCGGGCCGTGTGGCGCTTACCTTTGGGCCGCAAAAGATCAACCTGCATGAGGCGGGGCGGGAGTTTGAACCCAAAGCTCTGCATCCAACGCCGGGATCTGCGGACCTCTGCTTGATTGCCGCAACGCCCCTCAGTGAGATTGTGGCGCATCTTGAGGCACAGAAGGTTGCGATAGAGCAGGGCCCCGTTGCCCGCACCGGCGCGACAGGGCCAATCACCTCTGTCTATTTCCGTGATCCGGATCACAACCTGATTGAGGTGTCGACCTATGACTGAGCCTTTGCAGGACGCACTCTATGAAGATCAGCGTCTAGTCGCTGTCTACGACGCGCTTAACGCAAGCCGCGATGATTTTGATTTTTATCTGCGCCATTTGCCTGTACCCCCCAGTCAGGTGCTTGATATTGGCTGTGGAACAGGTCGCTTTTCTGTCGATCTCGCGCGGCAAGGCTATCATGTGACCGCCTGTGATCCCGCAGTGGACATGGTCGATTATGCTCAAGCGCGGCCTGATGCTGCGCTTGTGGCCTGGCATCACGGCGCGGTGGGGGGATTGCCGTCGTATCTGCGCTTTGACGCTGCCGTGATGACTGGGCACGCCTTCCAATGCCTGCTGTCTGATGAGGATATGCGACAGTTCTTTGAGGTTTCACGCAGTCATCTTGTCGAAAAGGGTGTTTTGATGTTTGAAAGCCGTAACCCCAAGGCCCGCGCGTGGGACAGGTGGAAGCCAGATCATGCCGGACCGCCTGTTGATCTTGGGGCAGGGCAAAGCGTTGCGGTCACCCACGAAGTGATCACGCATCGCGCGCCTTATGTGACCTTTGAGGAGCGCTATCATTTCTTGCCTGACAACGTTGAGAAACGCTCGGTATCCACCCTGCGCTTTGCCAGTGAGGAGGAGATTCTGTCGTGTGCGGAGGGGGCAGGGTTTCAGCTTGTGCAGCTCTGCGGCGATTGGTCTGGAGCGCCTTTTGAGGCGGATCAAACCCCGGAGATGATCTTCAAATTCTTGGCCGTTTAAGGCGCACAAAAAAGGCCGGGCGATGGGCCCGGCCTTTGTCTTTGGATATGTATCTTACCGACCCCGGATGCGTGGGTCGAGCGCGTCGCGCAGACCGTCGCCGAGGTAGTTCACCGACAGCACGGTCAGAGAGATCGCCAGACCGGGCCAGAACACGCGCTCTGGATAGTCTTGCAGATACTGCACCGCGTCATTGAGCAGGCGGCCCCAGGTCGGGAAGTCTGGCGGGAAGCCAAGCCCGAGGAAGGACAGCGCGCTTTCCGTGATGATCGCATTGGCGATGCCCAGAGTCGCCGACACCATGATCGGAGACAGCACGTTGGGCAGAATGTGCCGGGTGATCATGTTTTTGTTGGAGGTGCCGATGGAGCGGGCAGCGAGCACGAACTCACGCTCTTTCAGCGACATCACATCGCCCCGCACAATGCGCGCAGTTGGCATCCAGGAGGTGACGCCAATGGCGATCACGATCAGGATGAAGATCCCGCGCTCTGGCCCAACCGCTGCGGACAGAGGCTCGCGGAAAAGCATCATCATCACCAGCAGCAGTGGCAGGATTGGCAGCGCCAGAAACAGGTCTGTCAGGCGCATCAGCGGGCCGTCGAGCTTTTTGAAATAGCCCGCGCTGATGCCCACAAGGCTGCCCAGACCCAGCGCCAGCAACATGGCGGTGAGGCCCACGGCGATGGAGGTCTGCCCCCCGGCCATCATGCGTGCGAGCGTGTCACGGCCCAGCTGGTCTGTGCCAAACGGGTGTGCCAGGCTCGGGCCCTGGTTGCGGGAGCGGATGTCGATATAGGTCGCATCATAGGGCCACAGCCATGGGCCAATGAAAACGCCAAGCACGATCACGATGAAGATGATGCCGCCCAGCAAAGCACCTTTGTGCGCCTTGAACTGATGCCAGACGTCCACCCATTGGGACCGCTGCGGTGTGGTCGGTTCGGTGTTGGTGGTATCAGTCATAGCGGATCCTCGGATCAAGAATGCCGTAAAGCACATCTGCGATCAGGTTGAAGAAGACGATCAGGAAAGCGAACATAAAGGTCAGTGTCTGCACGGTGGGCAGATCGTTGGCCTGAATCGCGCCGATCAGCTGGGCACCGATGCCGTTCACAGAGAAGACCTGCTCGGTGATAATAGCGCCGCCAAAGATGGCAGGCAGACCCAACGCGATCACGGTCACAACCGGGATCATCGAGTTGCGCAGCACATGCACCAGCACCACAACACGCTCGCTCAGGCCCTTGGCACGCGCGGTGCGCACATAGTCCTGATTGAGGTTATCCAGCATCGAGGCCCGCATGTAGCGGCTGATTTGCGCGGTGGTCTGCAGAGCAAGCACCATCACCGGCATGATCATCTGGCGCAGCTGATAGACAAAGCTGTCCCAATCCACCACTTCATGGGTGGTGTCATAGATGAAGGGGAACCAACCAAGGTTCACCGAGAAGATCACAATCACCAGCGGGCCGGTGAAGAACGGCGGGATGGAGTAGCCGATCATGGTGATGAAGGTACCCGCCTGATCGAAGATCGAATATTGCTTATAGGCAGAGTAGATGCCGATAGGCAGGGCGATCAGGATGCCGACGATGTAGGACATGCCCACAACCCACAGGGTCTGGGGCAGGCGTTCTACCACCACATCCATCACAGGAGAGCGGGTCTGCCAGCTGATGATGCGCAGTTTGCCTTCGGCAAAGGTGGTGCCAAACATATGGTCTACAAAGACCTGAGGTTCCACCCAGAAGAACTGCACCAGCCATTTGTAAAAGCGGATGTAGCCAGGTTCGCCAAGGCCAAGAGCCTGACGCATTTTTTCCTTCACTTCTGGCGGGACGGTGAGTGGTACCTGGGCCATCGGATCACCGGGGGCCAGTTCCAGCAGAAGGAAAATGACAAGAGAGATGAAGAGGAGCGTCGGGATCGAGAGGATCAACCGTCGTATCGTGAAGGTCAGCATAAAGCGGCGCCTTTGTGCGTCTGTTTTTGATTGGTGGGCTCTGCGCAGCGACCTGCCTGTTCAGAGCCAAAAGTGAAAAGGCGGACCCGAGGGCCCGCCCTGTTTGATCAGCTTACTTGATACGATGCCAATCGGCAATGTTCCAAAGCTCGGAGTCCCATGTGTTCAGAACAACGCCGCCCAAAGAATTGGCATGTGCAGACACACGGCCACGGTGCACCAGTGGCACGATGGTGAAGCTTTCGTTGGTCAGCATGTCGTTCATCTTCTTGGCGATCTCGCCGCGCTTCTCGATGTCGCCGGTGCGGGCCAGTTCGTCGATCAGTGCGTCATAGGCTGGATCACAGAAGCGGTTGATGTTCTCACCCTGCCACTGGCTGTCAGGCTTCGGCTCGCCGCCACAACGGTAGGCCGCCAGATACTGCTGAGGGTCAGTGCCGTTGAAGGTGTTGGCGTACATTTCCACGTCTGCATAGAACTTCTGGAAGGTGTCAGGGGAACCTGGGTCACCACCAAAGAACACGGATGCAGACAGGTTGCGCAGCTCGGTTTCAACACCGATTTCAGACCACCACTGTTTGATCAGCGCTTGGAAATCCTGACGCACAGCGTTGGTGGAGGTCTGGTACAGGATGGACAGTTTCACGCCATCTTTGGCGCGGATGCCGTCGCCACCTTTGACCCAGCCAGCTTCATCCAGCAGCGCGTTTGCGCCTGCGATGTCCTGGGTGAAACAGTCTGTGTTGGCAGAAGCGTAGTTTGCAGGCACAGGCACCAGATCACAGGTCACTTTACCCGCTTTGCCGTAGCCGATCTCCACCAGCAGTTCACGGTCGATTGCCATCGACAGCGCTTTACGCACGTTGATGTCAGACAGGAATGGGTGTGGGTGAGCCACCGTCGCGCGCTCGCCTTCAGGCAGGCTGGAGGATGGGTCGGTCATGTTCATTTCGATACGCTCAACCAGCGGGCCAAAGCCTGCAATCGCAATGCCTTTGCCGCCTTCTTCCATCTTGGCGATCACGTCGGGCGCCAGCTGGAGGTTCCATGCGTAGTCAAATTCGCCGGTTTCCAGAACGGCACGGCCTGCACCGGTTGCATCTCCGCCACCTTTGAAGGTTACGGTGGCAAACGCGGGCTTCGCAGGGTCGCGATAGTTCGGGTTGGCTTCGTATTGGATCACGTCGTTGGTTTTGAATTCGGTCACAACGAACGGGCCTGTGCCGATTGGGCCGAAGTTTTCTGCAGTACACTCAGGCGCTTTGGCGCCCATGCAGTTTTCAAACTGTGCTTTCTGCAGGATCGGGGACTGGCCGCCAACGAACGGGCCATATGGGTTCGGCTTTGGCTGGTTGAAGGTCACTTTGACGGTTTTTTCGTCAAGCGCTTCAATGGTTTCGACGCCGTCAAAGAAAGCTGCCTGTGCACAGCCACCTTCGGGGTGCATGCAGTATTCGCCGGTGAAAACAACGTCGGCGGAGGTCACTGCGGTGCCATCAGACCACACCATGCCGTCTGCGATGGTCCAGGTGATGGTGGTCAGGTCCTCAGACACGCCGCCGTTGCTGACGGTTGGAATGTCTGCTGCCAGATAAGGCACCATTTTGCCGGTTTCGTCATAGCGCGCGAGCGGTTCGATGGTGAGGGAGGCAGACTCGATATCTTTGGTCCCGGAGGACAGATACGGGTTCAGGATGGACGGGGCTTGCCAGTAAATAATATTTACGTGGCCGTCAGAGCCGCGCTCTGCCATGGCCGCCGGGGCCATCACAAAGGCCGCCGCAGCGCCCAGCATCAAGGTTTTTGCTTTCATGTCTCACTCCATGTTGGCACGAGAATCGTGCGGAAGTGGCGGATTTTTCCGCCGTTTTTTGGCTGTCAAATTGAGGGGAAAGGCCGCGAATCAATCGTGCCCCATGCACAAGTTAACTGTCGTGATCCCCTCCGACTAGCGGCATCACAGACCAGACAATCAAAAAATGCAAGGATTGTTTTGTATCCAATATACCATTTGGGTCAGGAATATTGCCCTTCGATTTGACCTCTCGCAGCGGCCGCTATAGCGTGACGCTCAGGGGAAAACAAAAACACTCAGGGGAGTAACCCGCATGCTGGACAACGCCATTGCCTCGATCGAGAACCTGCGCGTCGAGTTTCAAACCAAAGACGGCCCAGTGGTTGGCGTGAAGGATGTGTCCTTCAAAGTAAATCCAGGTGAAACCGTTTGTATTGTTGGGGAATCCGGCTCTGGTAAATCGGTGTCCAGCCTGTCGTTGATGCGGCTTGTCGAATTTGGCGGTGGCGACATTGCCGGTGGGCGCCTGCTTTTTGACCGTCGCGACGCAGAAGATGTGGATCTCTCCACGGCGGATCAGGATCTGATGCGCACGATTCGCGGCAATGAAATCGGCATGATTTTTCAGGAGCCGATGACCGCACTGAACCCGGTGTTCACCGTGGGACGCCAGCTCACCGAGGGGCTGCGGCTGCACAAAAAACTATCGAAAGCCGACGCAGAGGCCCGCGCTTTGGATCTGTTGAAACAAGTGCGCATTCCCGAGCCTGAGCGCCGCATGAAACAATACCCGCACGAGCTTTCCGGCGGCATGCGTCAGCGGGTTGTGATCGCCATGGCGATGGCCTGCGAGCCGCGTCTGCTGATCGCGGATGAGCCCACGACCGCGCTGGATGTGACCATTCAGGCCGAAATTCTTGCACTTATGGATCGTCTCAAGCGCGAAACCGGCACGGCTGTGATGTTCATCACCCATGATATGGCGGTGGTGGCGCAGATGGCCGACCGCGTGGTGGTGATGTTCCGCGGAAACAAGGTCGAAGAAGGCACGGTTGAGGAGATCTTTGAAAACCCGACCCATGATTACACCAAGGCGTTGCTGGCCGCGGTGCCAAAGCTTGGTGAAATGTCAGGCACGGACGTGCCAAGCCCGATGAAACTGTTTGGCGACAACACGCACAACACCGATCCGATCCCCGGCACAGATGAGACCATTCTCGAAGTCAAAAACCTGGTCACGCGCTTCCCGGTGAAAGGCGGCCTGATGCGTCGCACCGTGGCCAATGTGCACGCGGTGGAGGATGTCTCTTTCACGGTGAACAAAGGCCAGACCCTCTCGCTGGTGGGCGAATCCGGCTGTGGGAAATCCACCGCGGGCCGCTCTCTGTTGCGTTTGGTGGATCCGACCTCTGGTCAGGTGCGGTTTGATTGCAAGGACATCCTGTCTCTCAATCCAAAAGAGATGCATGCCGCGCGTCAGGACATGCAGATGATCTTTCAGGATCCCTTCGCCTCGCTGAACCCGCAGATGATGCTGATGGATCAGGTGGCCGAGCCGATGCGCAACTATGGCACCCACTCGGGGGTGGAGCTGCAAAAGCGCGTTGAGATGCTATTTGACCGTGTGGAACTGCCGCGCAGCTTCATGCGCCGCTATCCGCATGAGATGTCGGGTGGTCAGCGCCAGCGGATCGCCATTGCCCGCGCGCTCGCCCTGAACCCCAAGTTGATTGTCGCCGATGAGGCCGTGTCGGCGCTGGATGTGTCTGTGCAGGCGCAGGTGCTCAATCTGATGATGGAGCTGCAGGCCGAAATGGGCATTTCCTATGTCTTCATCAGCCACGACATGGCAGTGGTAGAACGTGTCAGCCACCATGTGGGCGTGATGTATTTGGGGCGGATTGTGGAAATCGGACCACGCCGTGCCGTGTTTGAAAACCCACAGCACCCCTACACACAAGCGCTGATGAAAGCGGTGCCAATCGCCGATCCACGCCGTCGCAAATCGGAAAAAGATCTGAATTTCAAGCCGATCCCAAGCCCGATCCACAATGTGGGCTATGAGGCGCAACCCTCAGAATACAAAGAGGTGGGACCGGGCCATAAGGTGCTGATCACCGACAGCGGCTATTAAGAACATTCAGACAATGGGGCGCATCAATGATGGGCCCCATCGCATTCAAAGACCTGAGGAAAAGGGCGTTTGCACCGGTTTCTCGGCCGTTTTGAGCATCGCTACATTTGACGCATTTTAGACCGAAGGGATTGCCTGTGAGCACACGTCTTTCACCCCGCGAGATTCTGGACAAACTTGTGTCCTTTCCAACCGTCTCCAGCGAGACCAATCTGCCGTTGATTGACTGGGTGGAAAGCTATCTCCAAAGCCATGGCATTGCGGTGCATCGCCACCCGCATGAGACGGACCCGGCCAAGGCGGCGGTGTTTGCGCATGTCGGGCCGGAGATCGCGGGGGCTGTGGTTTTGTCCGGTCACACCGATGTGGTGCCGGTCGAGGGCCAGCCCTGGAGCAGTGACCCGTTTGAGGTTGTCGAGCGGGACGGCAAGCTGTTTGGCCGTGGCACCTGCGACATGAAAGGGTTTGATGCGCTCGCGATCTGGGCCATGGTCGAAGGCCACTACGCCAATCTTGCGCGCCCTCTGCAGCTTGCCCTGTCTTATGACGAGGAAATCGGCTGCACCGGCGCCGCGCCTCTGATTGAAAGCATGGCCGCCAAATTCCCCAAAGGCAGCGCTGTGATCGTGGGCGAGCCGTCGATGATGGGTGCCGTCACCGGCCACAAGGGCGGTGCTGGGTTCCGGGTGCATGTGCGTGGCTTTGAGGTGCACAGCTCGCTTATGCACACTGGGGTCAATGCCATTATGTATGGTGCCAAGCTGATTGAGTGGGCCAATGACATGAACGCCGCCAATCGCGCCCAAGAGCCCAACCCAGTGGCCGCCACGTTTGAGCCGCCCTGGACCACGGTGCATGTGGGTACAATTTCTGGCGGCACGGCGCATAATATCACCGCTCTGGATTGCCACTTCGGCCTCGATTTCCGCTTTGTACCGGGTGACGACAGCGCAGAGTGGCTGGCACGCGCGCGCGCCAAAGCCGCAGAGATCGAAGGGGAGATGCAGGCCGTTGTGCCAGACACGCACATTGAAATGCGGGAAACCTTTGCGGTGCCCGCATTGATGCCAGAAGAGGCAGGCGAGGCGGAAACGCTTGTGCGCCAACTCACCGGCGACAACACGCCACGCGTTGTCAGCTACGGCACCGAGGGCGGGCATTTCCAAAGCGCAGGCTATTCCACCGTCATTTGTGGCCCCGGCGATATCGCGCAGGCGCATCAGCCGGACGAATACCTGACAGTCGCACAGTTTGAAGCGGGTCAGCGCTTTATGGAAAAGCTCCTGACCAGCTGTTCCTGAGGGCAGGCTTTCAGGAACCTCCAAATTGAGCGGAATAAACAGTTAATCCAATTCAAATCTTAACCAACAGTGTAAAAACAGAGGCCGCAAGCTCTTAGGAGGGCTTGCGCGCGCAAGAGTGCTGTTGATAACTTTGGCGACGTGACCAGTTGATGGAGTACCATGCGCCACTCATTGCCGATAGCACCGCAGTTCTATGTGACCGCCCCACAGCCGTGTCCCTATCTGGACGGGCGCATGGAGCGGAAGTTGTTTACAGCGTTACAGGGGGACAATGCGACCGCACTGAATGATGCGTTGTCTCAGCAGGGGTTTCGACGCTCCCAGAATGTGCTGTATCGTCCGTCATGCGCCGATTGTACGGCCTGCATGTCGGCGCGCATTGACGTGTCAAAGTTCAAACCCACCAAAAGCCAGCGCCGCGCCGCCCGCCGGAATGCGCATTTGACGCGACGGGCCACCTCGCCCTGGGCAACCGAAGAACAGTTTGATCTGTTCCGGCGTTATCTGGACACACGCCACGCGGATGGTGGCATGGCGGATATGGATGTCTTTGAGTTCGCGGCGATGATCGAAGAAACCCCGATCCGCAGCCGGGTTGTGGAGTATACGGACCGTGCCAGCGATTCTCTGATTGGGGTGTGCCTGACCGACATGCTCGAAGACGGGCTGAGCATGGTGTATTCCTTTTATGACCCAGCGCAGGCGCGATCCTCTCTTGGGACCTATCTGATCCTCGATCACATCGAAATCGCGCGCGAGGCTGGGCTGCCTTATGTGTATCTTGGCTATTGGGTGCCCGGCAGTCCGAAGATGGCCTATAAGGCGAAATTCTCAGGGTTGGAGATCCATTTCGCAAATCAATGGCTGCCCATGAATGATCCAGAGGCGTTTTCGGCAGAGGCCCATCCGTTGTCCACACCGCCGATTGCCGAACAGGTGGCCAATATTTCCCTACCGGATCTGCGCGCCCAGAAATTCTGATGTGAGTTCCGGCAGAGGCTTACGGTAAAGGCCGAGGTCCTCTGCTGTTGGTCGAACGCACCCGCTACAATAAATAAGCCGCCGCACCCAACCCAGAGTGCGGCGGCTCCGTCATTTTTCGGGCCCGGAATTTGGGACCGATGCAAGGAGCACTTTAGTTGGTGGCGCCTGCACCCATGGCGCGTTTGGACATCAACTCAATCGCGTTGCCTGCCGCCCGGGTGTAGGGTGGCCAGAACATGCTTTCTTCAAAAAACGCGGGATTTTCGTCGATCAATGGATTGCGTTCCACCAGCGAGGTG
The DNA here is from genome assembly GCF_027947445.1 of Shimia sp. MMG029. Lineage (NCBI taxonomy): Bacteria > Pseudomonadati > Pseudomonadota > Alphaproteobacteria > Rhodobacterales > Roseobacteraceae > Shimia > Shimia sp. MMG029. The sequence goes on from NZ_JAQJIM010000011.1 coordinate 53,876, forward strand.
GCGGCAACCATACCAAGCTCTTCCACCACACGGGTCTGCACGTCTTTGCCGATGAAGTAGTTGGCAAAGATCTCTGCTGCTTCCAGCTTCTTGCCTTCAAGATGCTTGGCGAAATTGATGGTGTCGAGCCAGACGGTATTGCCTTCTTCAAACGCGACGAGGCCCCAGTTGCCACCGGCGGCAATCGCGGCGGACGCCCCGACCCCGTACGAGGCGACAAGATCATATTCGCCAGTAAAGGGCGGGCTGGTTGTCCAGAAATGGCCAACTTGGCTGTAGAGCGTGTTCACTGTGTTTTGCAGCGCGCCATCGGCCGCCACGAGTTTGCCAAGGGCTGCACGATCTTTCGACGCATCGTTCACCTCAAACGGGGCATGACCATTGGCCATGGACGCAAGGGCGATATTGGGGTGAACTTGGCCTTCTGTTAGCGACACGCGGCCCTTCCATTCGGGTTTCAGGAGGTCGCTCACAGATGCTGGCATCTCTTCTACAGTGTCTAGATTGGCCCACAGACCATAGGCTCCGCCACCCCAAGGAATATACAGATGCTGATCGCCCTTCATGCCCATTGGGATGTCGGTCAGCGCTGGGGAGAGGTGCTTGTAATTCTCAAGGCGCGGTGAGTTTACATTGATAGGCTGGAGCATATTGGCGGAAGGGTTGCCTTCCATATTGATGTAGTTCAGCGTCAGGAATGAGATGTCCACATCACCCGTGCGCAACATGTCAAACATCTGCTGCGGTCCTTCCGCCCAGCTGTCCACAAGACGCACGTCCACGTCATATCCATTTTCTTGCAGAAGGGCGTTCACCGCCGCAATTTCATGATCCTCAACATAGCCTTCCCAGGTCAGGATGTTCAGGGTTTCAGTTGCTTGCGCCATGCTTGCGGTCGCTGCGAGCATGCAGCCGATCAACGTATGTTTCATAAAGTACTCCAAGTAAGAAACGGCCATGGCCAAGCGGGGACACGGCTGATAGGGCACACGGTGAGCAAAAGCACTTAAGAGAATGTGAAGGGAATACATCTCCTTAGGATTGATGTTAACAGCGTGTTACTATTCAGGGAGAGGTGTAATGCGCAGCGCATAGATCGTACTCAGGCGCAAAAAAAACGCGGCGCCCGGAGGCACCGCGTTCACACAAACCGCTGTTGCGGGGATGTGTTTATTCTTCTGCGGCTTCTTCGCCTTCGCCTTCATCTTCGTTGTCTGCGGAACGCAGGCCAGAAGGTGCGGACAGGTTGGCGATCACGAAGTCACGGTCGATGGTTGGCTTCGCGCCTTCAGGCAGGTCGATCTGGCTGATGGTGATCACGTCGCCGATGTCTTTGCCGGTCAGGTCAACAACCAGACGCTCAGGAATGTCACCTGCGGTCACGTTCAGCTCGACTTCAGGGCGCACAACGGTCAGAACACCGCCTTTTTTGATGCCCGGTGCCGCTTCTTCGTTTTCAAAGTCAACGTGAATGAACAGGTTGATTTTGGACGTACGACGCAGGCGCAGCAGGTCGATGTGGGTCGGAAGGTCTTTCACGGTGTCACGCTGAACGCCGCGGCAGATCACGCGCACGTCTTCCTGACCTTCAACTTTCAGGTTGAAGAGTGTGGACAGGAAGCGGCCTTCTTTCAGTTTCTTGAACAGAACGTTGAAAGGGATCTGGATTGCGAAAGGTTCACCTTCGCCGCCGTAAACAACACCAGGAACAAAACCGTCGCGACGCGCTTGACGAGCGGCGCCCTTGCCTGTCCCCGTGCGTACTTCGGCGTGAAGATCAGGAATCTGACCAGCCATATTGAATTCTCCATAAATTAGGGTGGGGTTCCTCCAAGGCTGTAACCCCACGTGAAGCCGCGCCTATAGCGCGGTTTTGCAAGAAAGCAAAGGGGATTCGCCGCTATGCGTCCCGAAAATCACGCAACACGCCACCCGCCGCTTTGACCCGCTCATAAAGCGCAAAGTCATGCGGGCGCGCGGCACGCATTGCAGCGGCCACCTCTTCAGAGATCGGCGCCGCCACATCTGGCGACACATTTTTGCGCTTGGGCAGGATTGGCTCTCCAAAACGGGCCGTCAGAAAGGCCAGCAACAGCTCCGGCTGATCATAGGCGAACAGGTGATGGACTGGCACGATGCCCGGTGTGAGCGACAGGAAAGACGCCTGAGAGCCGATGCCGGCAGATGGGCTTGGGGTCTTGCTGATCGCATCCATGACAAAAGCGTCAAAGCTGATGCCGCCATGGCAGGCCGGGTTGTCCGCGCCCATGCGTTCCGGGCTGCGGTACTTGTACCAGCTGCGCGCGTGGTCAATCGGATCACGGATCACCGCCACCCGCTCGGGATGCATCCCGTAGGTTTCCGCCAGAAACGGGGCAAGTTTTGCGTGATACTTGCCGATGGTCATGTGTTTCACGCTCTTGGTGAACACAACATCGGCGTGGGGGCGCAGCGTGGTTTCATACGCCGTGGAGCCAGTCTTCGGAACAGACAAAAACGCTAGATTTTGTTTGAAAAAGACCTGCATGCCTTCCACTTCCTTCTGCCCGGCCCGTTTATTGCGTGCCGGGCAGTGGAATGTCAAAGCGATTGATCAGGCCGGTTGATTGGGCCAGTTGATTAGGCCTGCCAGCGGCCTTCAAAGTTTTCTGGGACCAGCAGGATGTCGCGGTCCAGCTCTGTCACATTGCGACGACCGCAAAGCGCCATGGACACATCCAGCTCTTTGTGGATCACTTCCAGCGCCTTGGTCACGCCCGCTTCGCCCATCGCGCCAAGCCCGTAAACAAAGGCCCGCCCGATGTAGGTGCCCTTGGCCCCCAGTGCCAGCGCCTTCAGCACGTCCTGTCCGGAGCGGATGCCGCTGTCCAGATGCACTTCGACCTGATCGCCAACCGCTTCCATAATGGAGGGCAAAGCGCGGATCGCGCTGAGGGCGCCATCCAGCTGGCGGCCACCGTGGTTGGACACAATAATCGCATCTGCCCCCACTTTCAGCGCCATCTTGGCATCCTCAGCATCCAGAATGCCCTTCAGGATCACCGGGCCGCCCCATTGCTCTTTGATCTTGGCGATCTTGTCCCAATCCAAAGACGGGTCAAAACTCTGCGCAGTCCATGCGCCCAGATCGGCTGTGTCTGTCACGCCTTGCACATGGCCCACGATATTGCCGAAGTTGCGCCGCTTTGCGCCCAGCATTTCAATGCCCCAGCGCCATTTGGTCGCCAGATTGGCAATTGTGGATGGGGTCAGTTTGGGTGGGGCGGACAGGCCGTTCTTGAGGTCTTTGTGACGCTGACCAAGGATCTGCAGATCAAGCGTGATCACCAGAGCGGAGCATTTTGCATCTTTTGCCCGCTGGATCAGCCGGGACACAAAATCCTCATCTGTCATGGTATAAAGCTGAAACCAGAAAGGTTTGGTGGTGGCTTCGGCCACCTCTTCGATCGAATTGATCGACATGGTGGACAGGGTGAAGGGCACACCAAATTTCTCTGCGGCACGCGCGGCTTTGATCTCGCCATCCGCACATTGCATGCCAGTCAAGCCAACAGGTGCCAGCGCAACAGGCATGGCCACATCCTGGCCAATCATCTGGCTCGCAGTTGAGCGCCCGGCCATGTCCACAGCCACACGCTGGCGCAGGTAGATATCTGCAAAGTCAGAGGTGTTTTCCTGAAAAGTTTTCTCTGTCCAGCTGCCGGTTTCGGCATAGTCATAAAACATGCGCGGCGCGCGGCGCTTATAAAGACGTTTCAGGTCGTCAATGCAGGTGATCACGGTCATACGCTCAAAAATCTCCGTATTGGTAAATGTTCTTTACCAATGGAGCATGGTTGATGCAATACCCTTGTGGAATTAGGGTTTTGTTTACCATTTGTGCGCATTCTGTTCTTGTTTTTGAGTGTATTGGTATCGCGGAGGTCCGCATGAAAGGCATTGTTTTTGTCGAGTTGATCCGAATGGCGGAGGCCGTTCTGGGCGAAGAGGTTGTGGACGAGATTCTGGATGAGGCTGTGCTGGAGACAGATGGCGCATTCAGTGCGGTTGGCAACTATCCCTGTAAAGAGCTGCTGACGATTGTGGAGGCTGTGGGTGCGCGCACAGGGGTGCCGGTCGAGGCGCTGCATGTGCAATTCGGTCACTGGATGTTTGACCGATTTGTCGATGGGTATCCTGCGTTTTTTGAGGGAAAAACCGACGGGTTTCACATGCTTGAGTCCATCGAGGACGAGGTGCATGTAGAGGTGCGCAAACTCTATCCAGAGGTCGAGCTACCCAGATTTGACACGGAGCGTCTGCCAGATGGGCGTTTCAAGATGGTCTATGACAGTGAGCGCCCGCTGCACCATTTTTGCAAAGGTTTGATTGAATCCTGTATGGCGCACTTTAATCAGGCCGTGCATCTGGACATGCGTGATTATACGGCCAATGGCCGCTATACGGCTGAATTTCTCATTCAGAAAGCGGCTTGATGTTTCTGGGAGACACCATTCCCACGCCCACGACAGAGGTGTCGCGCCGACGCTACGATCGGCAAATGCGCGCGCGACAAGAGGCGGAGGGCCTGCTGGAGGCCAAAAGTCGGGAGCTTTACGAGGCCAATCAACGCCTCCAGAAGCTTTTGGATACATTGGAAACGGCGGTCAAAGAGCGCACTCAGGAGTTGGAGGAGGCCCGGTCCGCTGCTGAATCCGCCAATGAGGCCAAATCGGTGTTCCTGGCGTCCATGAGCCATGAGATCCGCACACCACTCAATGGGATATTGGGGATGGCGCAGGCGTTGCAGGATAGCGGCTTGTCTGCGGAGCAGGGGCAGCTCGTGAATATCCTGCGCGACAGTGGCACGCTTTTGCTCGCGCTCATCAATGATGTGCTCGACATCTCCAAGATCGAGGCGGGCAAGCTTGAGTTTGAGGCGATACCTTATGATCTGTCTGATCTCAGGGACGCGATGTTTAACCATTATCGTCTGCGCGCCGAAGAAAAGGGGCTGTCGTTCAACGTCAGCCTGTCAGATGCCGCCAAAACGCGCATCATCGCAGATCCGACGAGACTAAAGCAGGTGGCGGGCAATCTGCTGTCCAATGCAATCAAGTTCACCGAAACGGGTTTTGTTGCGCTTCATATCGATATGAAATCGACCTGTGCCGGTGATCCGGTTTTGGTCTTGAAAGTGAAAGATACGGGGCAGGGCATACCACAGTCACAGCAGCCGCAGCTTTTTCAGCGGTTCAGTCAGGCCAATGCCAGCGTCACCCGTATGCATGGCGGCACGGGGCTTGGCTTGGCGATCTCACGCCATATCTGTGAGTTGACGGGCGGCTCTATAAAGCTGCGCAGCGAGTCAGGCGCGGGGGCGGAGTTTCAGGCCAATCTGCTGGTCAAACATGCGCCGGAGACAGAGAAAGAGGAGCCCGCTCCAGCGCAGGCCGCGGACGCAGGTATCAGCTTTGCCGGCCTGCGCATTCTGGCCGCAGAGGACAATCGCACGAACCAGATCGTGTTGCGTCATATGTTGAAAAAAGCCGGGCCACCGGCGTTGACGATTGTCGGTGATGGGGAAAAGGCGGTGCAGGCGTGGCAGCAAGGCGGCTATGATATGATATTGATGGACATCAACATGCCGGTGATGGACGGCATGGAGGCCACGCGTCAGATCCGTGCGTTAGAGCATGAGAAAATGCTGGATCCCATCCCAATTGTTGCGGTCAGTGCCAATGCCATGGTGCATCAGGTCGCAGGCTATCTGCATGGCGGCATGACCGGCCATGTGGCCAAGCCCATCAGTCGCGACAAGCTGGTCAATGCAATGCAGGCTGCGCTCGCCCAATGCCAGCGTTCACTGGAATAGGCCGCAATTTGGGCGCTTGCACGCAATAAAAAAGGGGCCAGATGGCCCCTTTTGATACCGTCGTGTACCTGTGTCGGCAGGCTTATGTGCTCAGGCACGGTGTGCGCCGTCTGCCAGCGACTTTACAAAGGCCAGCACCTCGGCGGTGGACCTACCCGCCCCGATTTGGCTCACAATCGCAGAGCCAACCACAGCGCCATCCGCAACCGAGGCAATCTTTTGTGCCTTTTCGGGTGTGTTGATGCCAAAGCCCACGATCACAGGCAGATCGGTGCTGGCTTTGATGCGTGCCACTTCCGGGCCCACATCGGTGGCTTCGGCTTCGGCCGCGCCAGTGATCCCGGTGATGGAAACGTAATAGACAAAGCCAGACGTGTTCTGCAGCACTTTCGGCAGGCGTTTGTCGTCGGTTGTCGGTGTGGCCAGACGGATGAAGTTCATGCCAGCCGCCTGCGCGGGAATGCACAGCTCGCTGTCTTCTTCCGGGGGCAGGTCCACCACGATCAACCCGTCGATGCCAGCGGCTTTGGCATCCGCCAAAAATGTGTCGACGCCGCGTGAATAGATCGGGTTGTAATAGCCCATCATGACAATGGGCGTGGTGTCATCGGTTTTGCGGAATTCCGTCGCCATATCGAGCGTACGTTGCAATGTCATGCCGTTATCAAGCGCGCGCTGGCCGGCGAGCTGAATGGTCGGCCCGTCCGCCATCGGGTCGGTGAAAGGCAATCCCAGCTCAATGATGTCCACGCCCGCCTCAGGCAGCCCTTTCACAATCTCCAGCGAGCTGTCGTAATCAGGATCTCCCGCCATCACATAGGCCACAAAGGCCTTTTTCCCTGCGGCGGTCAGCTCTGCGAATTTGGCGTCGATACGAGTCATCGGCGGGTCCTTGTTTTTGGGTCACCTTCATGTGCCGGAAGGTGCGTGGGAAATCAATCCCACGCAAGACCCATCGCAAGGTCGCCTCAGAAAAAGTGGTGATACCGCAGGCTCAGAGTATTCACCCCCGGATTTCGATCGCCAAGACCACCGTTGGATTTATGCTGCACCGCCAGCGAAAAGGCAGCGCTCTCTGACACACGTCGCCCAACCGCAAGCAGGCTGCGAAATTCCAGCGTATTGCCCAGATCATTGCGGCTGTCGCCATCGACATAGGCGCCGGGCATGAAGCTCATCTCGGCAAACCAATGCTGATTGAAATCATACACACCAGACACCCCCGCCCCGACAAAGGCATCGCCTTCCTCATCAAGGGTCACAACGGTGGCGCCGGCGAAGGACCATCTGCCAACCTCGTGAAACGGGGCAAAGTGATATTCGACATTCAGTTCGGTGGTGTCAGTGGCCTCTCTGTCGTTGAAATCAGCATATCCGAGGCCAACAATGAGCTGTTGTGCGGCCACGGGTGTTGCAAGCAGCAAACTCGCTGCGAGTGATATCAGAAGTTTCATTTGCGTGTCTTTCCGTCAAAAGCATCGCCTCCTGTCTTCCCCAAACTACCACTTAAGCCCTCATTCCCAGAGATCAATTTGTCTCGGTCCATGTCACAAACACTTGTAAAGCCGTGAGCTCAGTCGTGATCAGGGGGTGCATTCGGGGCCTTGGTACAAAAACGCGGTCCAAAACCCGTTATTTCGAAGGGCGATCCCGTCACGTGGCTTGCGTCGCGACAGGACTCTGCCTATGAGCAGCACAAACAAGTGACAGGAGACCGGACATGGGTTTCAAAATGGGCATCGTGGGATTGCCGAATGTTGGCAAGTCCACGCTTTTTAATGCGCTGACCAAAACCGCAGCTGCGCAGGCGGCAAACTTTCCGTTCTGCACCATCGAACCCAATGTGGGCGAAGTGGGTGTGCCTGATGCGCGCCTTGATAAGCTGGCGGCCATCGCGCAATCCAAACAGATCATCCCGACGCGCATGACTTTTGTGGACATTGCCGGTCTGGTCAAAGGCGCCTCCCAAGGTGAGGGTCTGGGCAACCAGTTTCTGGCCAATATCCGCGAAACCGATGCCATCGCCCATGTGCTGCGCTGCTTTGAAGACGGCGATGTGACCCACGTGGATGGCCGTGTGGATCCGGTGGCCGATGCCGAAACCATCGAAACCGAGCTGATGCTGGCCGATCTGGAAAGCATCGAGAAACGCCGCGCCAATCTGGTGCGCAAACTCAAGGGCAACGACAAAGAGGCCCAGCAGCAGGATCGCCTGCTGCAGATGGCGCAGGAGGTGCTGGAAAACAGCCAGCCTGCCCGTGTGGTTGAGATCGATGAAGAAGACGCCAAAGCCTGGAAGATGCTGCAGCTTCTGACCACCAAGCCGATCCTGTATGTCTGCAACGTGGGCGAAAGCGAAGCCGCAGAAGGCAACGCCCATTCCGCAGCCGTGGCAGAGATGGCCGCCAAACAGGGCAACAGCCATGTGATCATTTCTGCGCAGATCGAAGAAGAGATCAGCCAGCTGGAAGACGAAGAAGCAGAGATGTTCCTCGGCGAAATGGGGCTGCAAGAGGCGGGCCTCGACCGTCTGATCCGCGCAGGCTACGAGCTGTTGCAGCTGGAAACCTACTTCACGGTTGGCCCGAAAGAGGCCCGTGCATGGACCATCCGCAGAGGCACCATGGCACCGCAGGCCGCGGGCGTGATCCACGGCGACTTTGAAAAAGGTTTCATCCGTGCCGAAACCATCGCCTATGACGACTACATCGCCTGCGATGGCGAAAGCGGCGCCAAAGAGGCCGGCAAAATGCGCGCAGAGGGCAAAGGCTACGAAGTGAAAGACGGCGATGTCATGCACTTCCTGTTCAACACCTAAACGCCGCATCTTTTGACACGCTCAAGCGCCCGGAGGCCCAGCCTCACGGGCGCTTTTTGTTGTGCATTCAATTTTTAGGAGATGTTACTGGCGCCAATGCATGATTAAGAAGTGACTCCGGTAAGGCGACACTGCCCCAAAAACACGCAGTTTACGTCTTTAACGCCCTGTTAATCGATTAAATTGCGGGCATAAGTCGCTATTTTTGCTCAAAAAATGACCTCGTGCCCGCGAGGTATACACATTCCCGCTCTCAAATTTGATTATCCGGGGCCCATGCCAAAGGGTAAGGGCGCCCAGGCAGGACAGAATTCAATCAAACGCGCTGGGTGTGTGACGGCCAACGAATTGGACCTCGGTACAGCCGCCACACGGATGCAACAAAAGTTGCGGGATCAGGTAATGGAAACAGGCGCCCGGGCGCAAGCGTTTCTGCGCCATCCCCGCAGGGAGAATTTTATGACCTTTCTGAAATCCACGCTCGCCGGATCTCTGGTTTTTGCTTCGCTCGCAGGGGCGGCGATGGCTGCGGAAGACACCATCAAAGTGGGCGTTCTGCACTCGCTGTCTGGAACCATGGCGATCTCTGAAACCACGCTGAAAGACACCATGCTGATGCTGATCGATCAGCAAAACGCCAAGGGTGGCCTGCTGGGCAAACAGTTGGAAGCGGTGGTCGTGGATCCAGCTTCTGATTGGCCGCTGTTTGCAGAAAAAGCGCGCGAGCTGCTGACCGTGCATGAAGTGGACGTGATTTTTGGCAACTGGACCTCTGTGTCGCGCAAATCCGTGCTGCCGGTGATCGAAGAGCTGAACGGTCTGCTGTTCTACCCGGTGCAGTATGAGGGCGAAGAAAGCTCCAAAAACGTGTTCTACACCGGTGCCGCGCCAAACCAGCAGGCGATCCCGGCCACCGACTATTTCCTTGACGAACTGGGTGTTGAGAAATTTGCCCTCTTGGGCACCGACTATGTCTACCCACGCACCACCAACAACATCCTTGAGTCTTACCTGAAAGACAAAGGCATCGCCGACGAAGATATCTTCGTGAACTACACCCCATTTGGTCACTCTGACTGGTCCAAAATCGTGGCAGACGTTGTCGCGCTGGGCGCGGATGGCAAAAAAGTGGGCGTCATTTCCACCATCAACGGCGACGCAAACATCGGCTTCTACAAAGAGCTGGCAGCGGCAGGCATTTCTGCCGATGACATCCCGGTTGTGGCCTTCTCTGTGGGCGAAGAAGAGCTGGCCGGTTTGGACACTTCCAACCTCGTCGGTCACCTCGCAGCGTGGAACTACTTCCAGTCCGCCGACGCTGAAGTGAACGCAGAGTTTGTGGAAACCTGGAAAGCCACCATGGGCGAAGAGCGCGTGACCAACGACCCGATGGAAGCCCACTATATTGGCTTTAACATGTGGGTGAATGCCGCGGCTGAAGCGGGTTCCACCGAAGTGGATGCCGTGCGCGCCGAGATGTACGGCCAGGAATTCCCGAACCTGACCGGCGGCACCGCCGTGATGTTGCCAAACCACCACCTGGCAAAGCCGGTTCTGATTGGCGAAATTCAGGAAGACGGTCAGTTTGACATCATCTCCCAGACCTCAGAAGTGCCTGGCGATGCCTGGACAGACTTCCTGCCAGAATCTGCGGTTCTGAAGTCCGATTGGAAAGATCTGGATTGCGGCATGTACAACACCGAAACCAAAACCTGTGTTCAGACCCTGTCTAACTACTAAGGTTTGACCCTTGTGGGGTCGCCTGTGTGGCGGCCCCAACCTTTACTTCGCGGACTTCCTCACATGAGACACTTCCTTTTGGCAGGCCTTGCCCTCTTGGCCGCTTGCCTGATTTCGCCCGACCGGGGGCAGGCGCAGGGCGCCTCGATCCAGTCGATTTTGCAGGAACATCAAGCGCTTATTGTGAAAAGCTCGCGTAAGACTATTGGCCCGGCGATTGCGGCTGTGGCCAGCTCTGGATTGCCGCAAGCACAGACGGTGCTGGAGGTTTGGGCCGCCAAGAATATGTGGCAGCGCAAGTCTGACGGGCTGTTTTTCATTGGCGAGAAAATCGACAGCAAAACCTACGCGCTGACCGATTTTGACAGCGGCGCGTCTGTTGGCGCGTTTCCCAAAAAAGAACTGAAACAGCTCAAACCGAACAGCGGCATCCGCGCGCTGATTGGCACCGCGCTGGTGCAGTTTCAGCTGAGCGATCCCAACGTTGAAGCCCGCCGCGCCGCGCTGGTCTCTATTGAGCGCGACCCAGAGGCCAGTCTGCTCGCCCCCCTGCGTGCCTCGATTGAAGGCGAGACAGATGTAGCGCTGAAGGCACAAAAGCAGCGCCTCGAGCGATTGCTGACTATCAGCTACGACACAGATGAAGCTGCGCGCCTTGCGGCCATCGCCGATATGTCCGGCGATCTCGGTGTGGATGTGCGCGCAACGCTCAATCCGCTGCTGACGATCAAACGCGATGTGGGTGCAGGTGCCGCGCCAGACGGCGTTAACATCGCCGCGCTTCTGACACCGGGGCAGGGGGCGTTTGATCGCCTCACCGCCTACGATATGCTTGTCGCCAAAGACCTCGCGCCCGCACGCATCAGCCGTGATGACATCCGCACCCAGCTTGCCGCCCATATCGATGGCGCCCGCGTCGGCGGTGTACCGGTGGCGCAGCTCAACACCGAGGCCAACCGTCTGACAGCGTACAATGCGCTGGCAGAGGCAGGCACCGTGCCCGCCTTTGTGACCGACACCGAGATTGACGCAGCGCTTGCCGCGCACACATTTTATGACGCCTATCTGGAGCCGTCCCAAGCGGTGACCGATGCCGCTGCTGAGGCGCTGAAAGACATCGAGTTGAAAGTGGGCCTCAACCAGACGCTGGACCTCACGCTTGATGCGCTCTCGCTCGCCTCGATCTACTTCCTCGCCGCCATCGGCCTCGCCATCACCTTTGGCGTGATGGGGGTCATCAACATGGCCCATGGCGAGTTCATCATGATGGGCGCCTACACCGGCTATGTGGTGCAACAGATCATCCCCGATCACACCGTCTCGATCATTGTCGCCATCCCCACCGCCTTTGCCGTGACCTTTGCCGCCGGTGTGGCGATGGAGCGTCTGGTGATCCGCTGGCTTCAGGCCCGCCCGCTGGAAACCCTGCTCGCCACCTTCGGCATCTCCATCGCGCTGCAACAGCTTGCCAAGAACATCTTTGGCACACAGGCCCGCCCACTCACGGCGCCGGGGTGGCTCGATGGCGCATGGGTGCTCAACGATGTGGTCGCGATCAGCTACATCCGCATCGCGATCTTCATCCTTGCGCTGATCTTCCTCGCGGTCTTCCTCTACATCATGAAACGCACGCGGCTGGGTCTTGAAACCCGCGCGGTCACGCAAAACCCGCGTATGGCCGCCTCCATGGGCATCAACCCCGATCGCGTGAACATGCTGACCTTCGGTCTTGGCTCCGGCATCGCGGGCATCGCGGGCGTGGCCATCGGTCTGTTTGCCAAAGTCACTTCTGAGCTGGGCAGCGACTACATCGTGCAGAGCTTCATGACAGTGGTTGTCGGCGGCGTCGGCAACATCTGGGGCACCTTGGCGGGGGCTGCCATGATTGGCTTCCTGCAAAAAGGCATTGAGTGGATGAACCCCTCCAACACCTTGGCAGCTCAGACCTACATGATCATCTTCATCATCATTTTCATCCAGTTCCGGCCCCGAGGTATCATCGCCCTCAAAGGCCGCGCGGCGGGGGATTGAACCATGACGATGTGCAACACACAGGGCAGCCCCCGTGCCGCACGGGGCGCACACCACACGCACCACACCATGATGTGCCACGCCCTTTCCAGCTATTCTATGATTTGCACTCAAGCCCCCGCCCCGTGGGGGGGCGGCACGGGGGCTGCCCGACCTTTCGGTCGGGAGGTGCAGCTTGCAGGAGATTTGTCCCATGCAGCGTAGTTTCATCGCCAAGAACCCCTCGGTTCTGATCTTTCTCGCCATCCTCGCGCTGTTCACCCTGCTGGTGACCGTCATGTCCGAAGGCTTTGGCGTGGGGGGCATCTCCACCAGCTTCATCAAGACGCTGGGCAAAACCCTCTGCCTGTGCCTCATCGCCCTCGCGATGGATTTGATCTGGGGCTACACCGGCATCCTCAGCCTCGGCCATTTCGCCTTTTTTGGGTTGGGCGGCTATATGATCGGCATGTGGCTGATGTATGAGCGCACCCGCTTGATTGTGGTGGACAGCCTCGCCAACGCCGAAATCCCGCCCACCGACGCAGAGGTGATCGACGCCATCGGCAATCAGATCTTTGGCGTTGTCGGCAGCAGCGATTTCCCCCTGATCTGGGCCTTTGCCGATAGCCTCACCATCCAGTTGGCGCTGGTTCTGCTGGTGCCCGGCCTTCTGGCGCTGATCTTTGGCTGGCTCGCCTTCCGCAGCCGCGTCACCGGGGTCTATCTCTCGATCCTCACCCAAGCCATGACATTGGCACTGGCTCTCTACCTGTTTCAGAACGACAGCGGCCTGCGCGGCAACAACGGCCTTTCGGGCTTGCAAAACCTGCCAGGTGTCACCGCCTCACAGGATCATGTCTCGCTCTGGTTCTTTTGGGCGTCGGCGGCAGCACTTGGCGCGGGCTATCTGCTCTGTGCCTGGCTGGTCAGCGGCAAATTCGGCTCCGTCATTCGCGGCATCCGCGACAATGAGGCCCGCGCACGCTTCCTTGGCTATTCGGTGGAAACCTACAAGCTCGTGATCTTTACGCTCACCGCCTGTATCGCGGCCATCGCCGGGGCGCTTTACTACCCGCAGGCCGGGATCATCAATCCGGCAGAAATCGCGCCGATTGCCTCGATTTACCTCGCGGTCTGGGTCGCCATTGGCGGACGCGGGCGGCTGTATGGCGCCGTGATTGGCGCGGCTTTTGTCAGCCTGCTGTCCACATGGTTCACCGGCGGGCAGGCCCCGGATGTGAACTTGGGCTTTTACACCATCAAATGGGTCGACTGGTGGCTGGTGCTCTTGGGCCTGTCCTTTGTATTGGTCACGCTCTTTGCCCCAAAAGGCATCGGCGGGCTGATCGACATCCTGTCTGACCGCCGCGCGGCCAAGGAGGCTTCCCAATGAGCACACTTCTTGAAGTTTCCGGTGTCTCGGTCACTTTTGATGGCTTTCGCGCCATCAACAATCTGTCGTTCCAGATCGGTGAGGCCGAAATGCGCGCGGTGATTGGCCCCAACGGCGCAGGCAAAACCACCTTCATGGATATTGTCACCGGCAAAACCCGGCCGGATGAAGGCCGGGTGATCTGGGGGGAGAAATCCATCAGCTTGCTGGGTATGAACGAAGCCCGCATTGCACAGGAAGGCATCGGGCGCAAATTCCAGAAACCCACCGTGTTTGAAGAGCAGACCGTGCAGGAAAACCTGCTGATGGCACTCAAAAAGCCGCGCGGCTGGTTTGCGGTGCTGACCTATCGGCCCAGCGATGCGGATCTCGCCAAGGTCGATGACCTTGCCGCACAGATCGGCCTCACCGATCAGCTCACCCGCACCTCCGGCGAACTCAGCCACGGGCAGAAGCAATGGCTGGAAATCGGCATGTTGCTGGCACAGGAGCCGCGCCTGCTGCTGGTGGATGAACCCGCCGCTGGCATGACCCCGGCAGAGCGCGAACACACCACCGACATTCTGGTCGAAGCCGCCAAAACCCGCGCCGTGGTGGTGGTGGAGCATGACATGGAATTTGTGCGCCGCCTCAATTGCAAAGTCACTGTGCTGCACGAAGGGGCCGTTCTGGCCGAGGGCAGTCTGGATCACGTCACCGCCGATCAGAATGTGATCGACGTCTATCTGGAGCGCTGAGATGCTGACACTGAAAGACACCACGCTGCATTACGGCCATTCCCAGATCCTACATGGCATCTCCATGGAGGCGCAAAAGGGCGAAGTGACCTGCGTCATGGGCACCAATGGCGTCGGCAAGACCAGCCTGATCAAGGCAATTTCCGGCACCCATCCCCGTTCGGGCGGCACGCTGTCGCTTGATGGGGAGGCCCTGCCGCCACTGCCCGCACAGGCCATGGCCCACAAAGGCGTCGCCTATGTGCCGCAGGGGCGCGAGATTTTCCCGCTGCTCACTGTGCGCGAAAACATGGAGACCGGCTTTAACTGTCTGCCGAAGTCAGAGCGCGCCGTGCCCGGAGAGATGTTTGAACTCTTCCCGGTGCTCAAGGAAATGCAGGGCCGACGCGGAGGGGATCTTTCGGGTGGGCAGCAGCAACAGCTCGCCATCGCCCGCGCGCTGATCACCCGTCCCAAACTGCTTTTGCTGGATGAACCGACTGAGGGCATTCAGCCCAACATCATCCAGCAGATTGGCGAGGTCATCAAACTGCTGCGCGATCAAGGGGAGATGGCGATAGTGCTGGTCGAGCAGTATTTCGATTTTGCCTACGATCTGGCGGATCGCTTCGTCGTGCTGCGCCGGGGGGAGGTCATGCTGGAGGGCACCAAAGCCACGCTGGACCGTGACGAGCTCCTTCAGAGCGTTTCGGTGTGACCCTGCTCTAATCGGGTCAACGCCTGATAGTGTCTGATCCAGTCCCGGCTTGTCGCGTCCGCCAGTTTTTTGGTGTCGGGCGTGATATGATTAGCGGTTGTTTGCGGTAGGCCCAGATAACGGAGCACCGCTGCATGCAGGTTTTGGGGTAGCGCCTGCGATGCAGCCTGCGCGCGACATCCATGTCCAAACGTCTGTCCCTGGCAGACACATCACATTCATACGACAGAGACGCGGGCACATCGGCGATCCCGGTGGCGGCCGGCATCTGACAAAACATGGTGCTCCCACTGCGGGGCAGGGGCGGGCAGTTTTCTCCCCCGTTGCGTTTGTCTTTCTGCACCGTTCGTTGGCTCTGCCGGGTATA
>NZ_JAQJIM010000012.1:0-67326 GCF_027947445.1 Shimia sp. MMG029
TCTCGTTCTAATACCAGCCCAAGGGCGAGACGGCGTTGAACCTGATGTTGATGCGTCAGATCGACGAGCAATTTCTGGAGACGCCGTTCTTTGGTGTGCGACAGATGACTTGGCGCTTGCGCAATGAAGGCCACTGGTGAACGAGAAGCGCATTCGTCGGCTAATGCGGTTGATGGGTCTCATGCCAAATTATCAAAAGCCCAACACGCGTAAACCTGCAAAAGGACACAGTACTTACCCGTATCTGCTAAACGGTTTGCGCGTAACGCGGCCCAATCAGGTTTTGGCTTCGGACATCACCTACATCCCCATGCGCCGCGGGTTCCTTTATCTGGCTGCGATCGTCGACTGGTACACGCGTAAGGTATTGGCATGGCGGATATCAAACACGCTGGAAGCTGATTTCTGTGTCGATGCGTTGAACGAGGCGATGGCCAAATAATGCGAACCCGAGATCATGAACACGGATCAAGGATCGCAATATACGTCGTTCGCTTGGACAGATCGCTTACGCCGATCCGGCATACGCATCTCCATGGATGGCAAAGGACGGTTCCTAGACAACATCTTTGTGGAACGGCTGTAGCGGTCCCTGAAATACGAATGTGTCTACCTGTATGCTTTGGAAACCGGATCGGATGCCCTAGCCGGGATCGCCAAGTGGGTCGCGTTCTACAACCACAAACGCCCTCACAGTGCCCATGGCGGCAAACCGCCCTCCGTGGTTTACTGGTTAGGGAAAGACGACATGCAACCCGATCAGCAGGAGCAAAGAGTAGCTTAACATACGCAAAAACTGTCCAAGGATTGGGGAATAGCTCACATCATCCTAATTTGTCCCCGCCAGCCGCTTTTGCTGACCTGATCTCCCTGGCGGAAAGTCAAGGCTGACTTGCCAGTTCAGTTGGGGAAGATTCAAGTTTTGAGGATTTTTGCTCGGCCGTTCATACCAGAGATCGGTTCATGCCGTGCGTTGTTATCCTTCTGTTAAAAGCCCATGAGATATGCGACTTTTGTCAATAAAAGTAGTAAGAAGTTTGTTGCGTTACCTGACACGAACGGGGCAAACGTCGGATCATACAAAACCAAATATGGAGATGTTCAATGGTTAAGCTAGTTCGTTTCGCGCTATGCAGTATCGTTGCTATCTTATGTGCTGCAGCGAGTTTGACTGCTGAACAGCAAGGTCGAACCATTTTGACTGTGACGGGCGAAACGGAGGATGCACAAGAGCTTGCGTTCAATCGTCAGAAACTAAAAGAAATTGGCTGGGAAACCATAACGACAAAAACACCGTTCCTCGAAGGCGAGCATACTTTTTCTGGCACTCCACTGGCAGATTTGTTGACCTACCTCGACATCCACTCTGGCACGCTTAAAGCCTTTGCTTTGAATGACTATAGTGTCGATATCCCTGTAAGTGATGCTAAGGAATATTCCGTTTTGCTTGCGCTAGATCACAACGGTGAGCACATGCGTGTGCGTGATCGCGGGCCTATCTGGATCATTTACCCGATGACTGGCTCAGAACCGCTTTCGGTTGATGCTGAACGTCGAATGGTTTGGCAGCTCAAACGACTTGATGTGTCTCGCTGACCGTTTGGACGTTATAAATGTTAAGGCGCATCAAAGGCTATTTGACTTTCCGTAACCTGAGGACCTTGGTCGCTCTCGGGTTGTTGGTGTCTTTGATGTTTGTGTTCATTTCTAACCAAAGAGATCTGGAGGCGCTGAGAAAACGCTCCCTAATTGGGAGCAACGAGACGATTTGGCGCCTCAATGACGTGATCGTGGACACATTGCATTTCGGCTACTCGACAAGTTTCGCACTTGAAGCAGAGGTGAATGGCAGTTCGCGCCATGGCATCGATCTTGATGATGTCATGCTGCGTTTTGAGTTGCTATGGAGCAAGGTCGACATCGCTTTGACCTCCGATCTGCGTTATTTTGAGAGCTTTTTTGATCCGCTTACCGCGCTTAAAGCAAAGCTGGTCGAAATCGATCCGGTGTTGTTCAGCGCAGATAGGGTTGACCACGAGATCCTACTTCGAGACGCGCGTGAGGTGCAGGACTTGGGGTTTGTGCTGCAGAAGACATGGCAGGATTCCTACACCAATCAAGTTTTTTCCAAGCGAGAACTAGAGCAACTCGCAAAGTCGCGTGGCATCGTAAGTGAACGGTTGGTTCTGGTTCTGATTGCCATACTGGTTGTTTATCTGATTGCTGAGGCGCGTTTGGTGGCCCGTGCGATGCGCAAGGAAGAAGACCTGCGTGCAGAAGCGCGCGCAGCGTCCATCGCAAACGAGACCAAATCTCGCTTCCTCGCCAATGTCAGTCATGAAATCAGAACGCCCTTAAATGGTATCATAGGTATGTCCAGTGAGCTGCTTGAGACACCTTTGAGTAAAGACCAAAGGTCTTGTCTGACGATTGTCTCACACGCAGGCGATCTGCTTCTAAAGACACTCAACGACGTTTTAGATCTGTCTAAGGTGGAGTCCGGCGAATTTGATCTTGAAGACAGCGTTTTTGATCTCCCGCGTACACTCCAAGCGGCGATTGAACTCTACACAGCTTCAGCGCGCGAAAAGCAGCTTTCCTTGGCGTTAGATGCGAAAGAGGGCCTACCGCAGTTTGTGAAAGGCGACAAACAGCGTATGAGCCAGGTCCTTCATAATCTCATCGGGAATGCTATAAAATTTACCGAAACGGGTTCTATCACTTTGCAAGCCATGTACCTTCCGGATCGTAAAGTCTGTCGCTTTGAGGTGCGTGATACAGGCCTTGGGATTGATCCTGGGGTGTATGATAAGATCTTTGAGCCGTTTTCGCAGGCAGATGGGAGTGTGACACGTTCAAAAGGCGGAACAGGTCTCGGCTTGGCCATTTCACGTAGCTTTTGCGAAGCTATGGGAGGGCGCATCGGTGTGGCGAGCAATGTGGGGAATGGATCCGTTTTCTGGTTTGAGCTGCCCTACACAGAGCATACGCCGCCTCAGTCCTCGAATGGATATGCCACTGAAGGTGGCTCAGGGATCGGAAGCGAAGCCTGCCGTGGTGATCAAAAGAAGCTTCTGATTGTCGACGACAACGCAACAAACCGGTTTGTGCTAAAGCGATTTTTGAAAGATGCACCGGTACATGTAGACGAGGCGGTGGACGGTCTCGAAGCCGTCAATGCGGCCTCAACGACGGCGTATGACGTTATACTGATGGACATTCAAATGCCTGTCATGGATGGGATCACTGCAGCAAACGAAATCAGAAAAACCGAAGCTACAACAGGGGCGCAAGCGGCTCAAATCATCGCAGTGACGGCGAACGTCATGAAGCACCAAATCGAAGAATATTTGGCAGAAGGCATTGATGAGGTGCTGGGAAAGCCAGTCTCCAAACAAGATCTGCTCACGAGAATTGGGTGCTAGTGTCCGTCTTTTATCATTTGGGCCGCTTTTTCTGCGATCATAACAGTTGGCGCATTGGTGTTGCCCGAAATGAGATTGGGCATGATGGAAGCATCTACAACGCGCAATCCCTCCATCCCGTGCACACGCAGCTGGTTATCCACAACAGCTAAGGCGTCTGTACCCATTTTACAGGTCCCTGCAGGGTGATAAATCGTGTCTGCGCGCGCTCTGATGTGGCCTTCCCAATCAGCATCTGACTTCGCGTGTTCTGTTCCAAAAAGCTCTTTGTATCGATAGCTGTTCATCGCGGGCGCTTGCATGATTTCTCTGGTCATGCGCGCGCCTTTGATCATGGTGTCCAGGTCTCTGCGGTCTGCCAGGAACGCGGGATCAATTGCTGGAGCCGCAAAAGGATCTGCGCTTTTTAGGGTTACGGTTCCCCGACTTTCTGGGCGCAATTTGCAAATATGGCAGCTGAAGCCGTATCCCGGATGTAACTTACGCGCGTGGTCGTCCACGATCGAGATGACAAAGTGCAATTGGATGTCTGGACGATCCATCTTGGGGTCGGTCTTTAGAAAGGCGCCGCCTTCTGCAAACGGCGTAGCGGCCATTGAGATGCCATGTTTGCGCCAGTTCCAAAGATGGCGCAGCATATTTACCGCTCCTGAGAAACCGATCCCAAAATTGTCTGTGTCTTTGGATTTGTAGGCCAGAACGAAATCCAAATGATCTTGAAGGTTCTTGCCAACACCAGGTAGGGCATGGCGCACGGCAATGCCATGCTTTCTAAGATCGTTAGGGTCACCTACGCCAGAGAGTTGTAGGATTTGCGGCGATTTCAATGCACCGCCACATAGTAAAACTTCACTTTTGGCGGTGACCGTGACGTCAGCGCCTTTGGCGCCTTTTTTGTATACAACACCAGTTGCTCGTTTGCCTTCAAAGGTGACGCGACTGGCGTGTGCTTGGGTGACCACACTAAGGTTGGGGCGTGACATTACGGGAAAAAGGTAAGCCGCAGCGACGGAACAACGTTCGCCGTTTTTGTCTTTTTCGTGAAACTGGGTAACCTGGTAGAGCCCAACACCTTCGTTGTCGCCGCGATTGAAGTCAGCACTACGACGGTGTTGCATCTGAGTGGCGGCATCCACAAAGGCTTTTGAAATCGGGCGAGGTGCTTTTTGCTCTGACACCTGCAGTGGACCAGAAGTCCCATGCAGGGGGTCTGGCCCGCGCTCGTTGTTTTCAGACTTTAGGAAATACGGCAGGACGTTTTCCCAGTCCCATCCTTCACAGCCCTGCGCTGCCCAATCGTCATAATCCTGTCGCTGTCCACGAACATAGAGCATTGCATTGATCGCACTGGAGCCACCGAGCGTTTTCCCACGGGGTTGGTAGCCAATGCGACCATTGAGCCCGGGTTGGGGGAGTGTGGAAAAGGCCCAGTTGTTTATCTTGGCAGGTTTCCCGGGCAACATTGCGACGACAGCTGCCGGCATGCGCACAAGAATGCTGTTGCCACCTCCGCCGGCTTCCAACAGGCAAACCGATGTATTTGGATCCTCTGACAACCGATTGGCGAGAACACAGCCAGCAGAGCCGCCACCAACAATCACATAGTCAAATTCCATAGTGTGCTCCCGCGTCGGTCTTTTCTACGCGGTAGTTTTGATGTGCAGCTTTACGGTTGCAAGCCCAAGAACCATGAGTTTGATCGGGGTTCCGTGACGGAATTCAGTGATTGTCAGGGGTAGGTAAGACATTTCTCCAAAGCGTCACAGGTCGCGAACAAGTAACGCTTTGGATATGTCGTAATCAAGACCAAGTTGGATGAAACCGTCCGGCGTTTGACAAAGTGAAGATATCTACCCCGTCCGATGTCACCCCGACGGAATGCTCAAACTGGGCGGAAAGAGACTTGTCGCGAGTTACAGCCGTCCAATCGTCATCCAGAACTTTGGTTTCAGCGCGGCCCAAGTTCACCATTGGCTCAATGGTGAAGAACATGCCTTCTTCCAGCACTGGCCCGCTACCTGCACGGCCGTAGTGCAGAACGTTCGGCGGCGCATGAAACACCAAGCCCAGGCCATGACCACAAAAGTCGCGCACGACAGACATCCGTTGACGCTCGACATAAGTTTGAATGGCGTTGCCGATATCTCCGAAGGTATTGCCGGGTTTAACGGCGTCAATACCGACCATCAGCGCATCATGGGTAACCTGAATGAGCTTTTTCGCAAATGGTTTTGGCTTACCCGCCACATACATGCGGCTTGTGTCGCCAAACCAGCCATCCACGATCACGGTGACATCAATATTGAGAATATCGCCATCTTGCAGTTTGTCATCGGTGCGCATTGGATCTTCTTTGCGCGCACTGGTCTCTTTGTTCCATTTGGGGATCGGGCTGCCGGGGATGCCGTGGCACACAACGTGATTTACGCTGATGCAGCTGGCGTGCTGGTAGCCGCGATAGCCGATGGTTGCGGACTCAGCGCCTGCCGCGACGACTTTGGACTCAATCAGGCGGTCGAGCTCTGCCGTGGTCTGGCCGGGGAACACATGCTCTGCGATTTCATCAAGGATCTGAGAGGCAAGCGCGCCTGCTTTGTGCATGCCGGCATGGTCGCCTGGGGCGTAAATGCGAATGCCATCGCGAGTTTGGCGGCCTTTGCCGATCATCTGAACTGCTCCATCACCTAGGTTTCGACGCTATGTAAGGGCAAATGCCTCAAAGCGCCAGAGGGGGCTTATGCTATGCGCCAGAAAGGGTTTCGGCGAGGTGAAAAGGCAGGCGTTTGCCGATGGTGATCTGCGCCGGGGTGATGTTGCAGCGATAGGCGATCACCTCGACCCCGGCGGCCTGCGCCTTGATGAAGGTCGTGGCATAGGTCGGGTCGATGTCATGGGCCAGTGTCACCTGCTCCGCATCGGTGCGTTGCACCAGATAGAACATGGCGGCGTCATGACCCTCGGCGCGCATCTCGATCAGCTCTTGCAGGTGTTTGGCCCCGCGGGCCGTCACGCTGTCTGGAAATTCAGCCACACCGGGCTTGCGAGAAAGGGTGACGGATTTGACCTCCAGATATAGGTCCGGGCGCCCGGCACCGGAAAGAAGAAAATCAATCCGGCTGTTTTGGCCGTATTTCACCTCCGGGCGGATCATGTCGTAGCTGGCGTATTCGGGGATTTCGCCTGCCATCAGCGCGGTTTTTAAAGCGCGGTTGGGCACCGAAGTGTCCACACCGGTGAAATCACCGCTTTCATGCTCCACCAAGCGCCAGCCGTACTTGAGCTTTTTCTTCGGGTCATCATTGGGCTCAAGCCAGATTTTCATCCCCGGTTCGGCCAGCCCCATCATTGAGCCGGGATTGGCACAATGGGCGGTCACCTCTGTTCCATTTTCCAGCACCGCATCGGCGAGAAAGCGTTTGTAGCGGCGGATCAGCGTGGCGGGGATAAGAGGGGTTTGAAAGCGCATGTGACAGGCCTATACCTGTACTAAGCTGCTGACAAGGAATGAGATCATGACAAACCCTACTGCCGCCATGTTGGTTATTGGTGACGAAATTCTGTCTGGCAGAACGCGCGACGCGAATATGCACTATCTGGCCGGTGAGCTGACAAAACACGGCATCACGCTCGCCGAAGTGCGGGTGGTGCCCGATGTGCCGGAAAAGATCGTTGACGCGGTGCGCGCGCTGTCAGTGGAATATGACACGGTCTTCAGCTCAGGCGGGATCGGGCCAACCCATGATGACATCACGGCGGATTGTGTGGCTGAGGCTTTTGGGGTGCACATCGATATTCGTGATGATGCGCGTGCGCTGTTGCAGGCCCACTATGACAATGCTGGTCAGGAATTTAATGCGGCGCGCCAGCGCATGGCGCGTATTCCCGATGGTGCCACCCTGATCGATAATCCGGTGTCGGTTGCGCCCGGGTTTGTGGTGGAAAATGTGCATGTAATGGCCGGGGTGCCTTCGGTATTTCAGGCGATGGTGGCGAGCGTTTTGCCAACCCTCACAGGTGGTTCGCCGTTGCTCAGCCAAACCTTGCGCATTGAGCGCGGCGAAGGCGAGATTGCCGGGCCGCTGGCGGCGCTGGCTGAGGAATTTTCTGATCTGTCGATTGGCTCCTACCCTTATCAGCGCAACGGCGTTTACGGGGCGAATGTGGTGGTGCGCGGCACAGATGGTGCGCGGATTGATGCAGCGATGGCACGGCTGTCTGGGCTGTTCTCATGAGTGCGACGCCGGACGCGCGGCAGCTTTACGATGTCGTAGATGCCACATGGCCCGCAGCGCGGAGTTTCGCCGTTGGGCCGTTTCTCATTCGCGAAGGTCAGGGCGGGGGCAAGCGGGTGTCTGCGGCCACCGCGCTGGGCCCTTATGACGACAGTGATATTGCGCGTGCAGAACAGGCTATGACCGCGCTCGGGCAGGGCCATTTGTTTCAGCTGCGTGAGGACGAGGAGGCCCTGGATGCGACGCTGGCTGCGCGCGGCTATGAGGTCATTGATCCTGTCACCATGTATGTGGTCGAGGTGGAGGCGCTTTCGAAAGAAGAGCCGCCGCGTACTGCGGCAATCCCTGCTTGGGAGCCGCTCAAGATTATGGAAGAGATTTGGGCCACAGGTGGGGTTGGCCCCGAACGCATTGCTGTAATGCGTCGCGCAGAAGGCCTGAAAACCGGGATGATTTCCCGTTGGAACGACAAGCCTGCAGGGGCGTCTTTCCTCGCCATGCATGATGGCGTCGGCATGGTGCACTCGCTTGAAATTCTACCGCACCAACGCCGTCAGGGCGTTGCGCAGTTTTTGATGCGCCGTGCCGCGATTTGGGTGCAGCAGCACGGCGGCACACATCTTTCGGTAATCTGCACCACAGCGAACGAAGGGGCAAACGCGCTCTATGCTTCCCTCGGGATGCACGTTGTGGGACAGTATCATTACCGCCAGAAAACAAACGCTTGAGGGAGGGGAAAGACCATGAGCACAGCAGAGATGCCAACCGCACTCGACATTCCGATGATGGACCCGTTGCCGCTGGAGACGCAGCGCTATTTTGAGATTTGTCAGGAAAAGCTGGGCATGGTGCCCAACGTTCTGAAGGCCTATGCCATCACTGTAGAGAAACTCAACGCTTTCACCGCGCTCTACAATGATCTGATGCTGGGCGAGAGCGGGCTGAGCAAGCTTGAGCGCGAGATGATTGCCGTGGCCGTAAGCTCTATCAACAAGTGTTTTTACTGTCTGGTGGCGCATGGGGCCGCGGTGCGGCAGCTTTCGGGTGATCCGAGCCTGGGCGAAAAGATGATGATGAACTGGCGTGTGGCGGATCTGGATGCGCGGCAATATGCGATGCTGGCCTTTGCTGAAAAGATGACGGTGGCTTCGAGTACAATTGAAGAATATGACCGTCAAAAGCTGCGCGATGTTGGCTTTTCCGATCAGGATATCTGGGATATCGCCAATGTCGCGGGGTTCTATAACATGTCCAATCGTGTGGCCTCCGCAACCAACATGAAACCCAACGAAGAGTATCACGCGCTAGCAAGATGAAAACTGTCCTGGCAATAGGCGCGGCGATTGTTATGCCGTTTGCGTGCTGGGCGTTTGAACCCCAGTTTGACGGTGCAGGTCAGCTGATGGCTGATACGGTGGAGCCGCAAGGTCTATTGTTGTTGTCAACTGGCCCCTTTGAGGAGGGTTTTGTTCCCTCCCGCAGCCTGCCAGGAAATGTCACCCGACGTAGTTGGCGGCTGTCACGCAATTACCCCGGTGTGGCCGCGCTTGCGGTTGAGCTTGAATCGCAGATGCGCGACCAAGGTTATGACGTTGTATTTAAGTGTGAAACAAATGCATGTGGTGGGTTTGATTTTCGATTTGGCATCAATGTGTTCCCGCCACCTAAGATGTTTGTGGATCTCTCCAACTATTTCTATCTGGCCGGCGTGAATGAAACCAGCGACTCGTTGCAAGCCACGTGGGTTATGGTCAGTCAGACAGTACAGGCAGGCATGATCCAAATTGATAGCGTTGCAGTTCAAAGAGCTGACGAGTCCAATGGGAAAGCAGCGCAGGATGCGTCGCAAAATGAAACTCAGGTGCAAGTGTCAGAAAGTCATACCGTCCTTCCAATAGCCGCTATCAGAAATCTTGGCTCGGAATTGGAGCAAAACGGCCATGTGGTTCTTTCCGATCTTTCTTTTGAAACCGGGGCATCGAAATTGGCTGATCAAGAATTCAAGTCTCTGACGGCCTTGGCGGAGTATCTGAAAGCACGTGAGGACATGCGCATTGCGCTGGTCGGTCACACGGACAGTCAGGGCACGTTAGAGGTCAATACCCGGATCTCGCAGCAGCGGGCGCAGGCGGTGAAGAATAGGCTTGTTGAGCTCCATGGCGTGCCCAGTAAACAAATCGAAGCGCGTGGCGCAGGCTATCTCGCACCTGTGGGAAGCAATTTGACCGATATAGGGCGCAACGCCAATCGGCGCGTCGAGGCGGTTTTGCTCAGCTTTGACAAATAGAAAGCCGAGCGGTTTGCAAAGGGCAGGTTTTCTTGGGTAGGGCGAAGCTGCGTTGCGCTGTGAGTGCGCCTGACATAGACAATGCGTTATGTCGATCTGCATGATGTATAAACCCACGCGCTGGGCGCGCCCAAGGTACTATCGGGTTGAAATCGCGATGAACTTATTTGATGAAGTCTCGGTTTTGCGAGAGTGGGGCGTGCAGGGCGGCAAAGGGCGCACCGTGGTCAATATGTTTGGCAACTTGCGTGACGCATCGCTGGCGGCGGATTCTTTTCGACGCAAAGCGCTTAGACGTGGGTATGCGCGCGACACGCACGCATTCCCTGTTGCATGACACGGCGGGCACCGGGGTTTTCCAGTGGCGTATGCGCAGCCCTATGCATTTGGCGTCTGTCAAAGCTCTAATAGTCTAGTTCGCAAGTCGTGACACAGCACGCGACAGGACCTGCAGTCCTTTTACCAAATCGGCTTCTTTGGTGTCTTCCTCAAATACATGGCTGACGCCGTTGATTGAGGGCACAAACAGCATTCCGACAGGTAGGATTTTGGCCACATTGGCTGCGTCATGCAGAGCGCCTGAGGGCATCAGTCGATGCGCATCCGGGGCCAGCTCGGCAGCGGCATCGGAAAGAGCGGCCTTAAAGCGGGGATCCATTTGTGTCGGGGGCAGGGACCACGCGCCACCAAAGGAAACGCTTCCTCCAAAGCGGGAGGCACAGTCTTTGGCGAGGCTCCTGATCAACTTGTCCATGTCTTGCAGGCGGGCCTCTGATCCGTCGCGCCATTGCATGGAGAAAGTCACGCTGCCGGGAACGACGGAGCTGGCGTTGGGGTGCAGGGAGACATGGCCGATGGTCCAGACTGTGGTGTCTGTGACGATATCCGGCAGGGCGGCATTCAGCGATTGATTGAACGCGGACAGCATCTGAAACGCGTCGTTGCGGGTGGACATGGGTGTGGTGCCAGCATGGTTCTGTGCGCCGTCAAAGGTGATCTTGAGATCGCGGATGCCGACAATCTCGGTCACAACACCGATTTGCTCACCTGACAGATCGAGCCAGGGGCCCTGTTCGATGTGCATTTCCAGAAAGCCCGTGAACTGTGCGGGATCCACCCAGCCCTCATCCAGATGGGCCATGCTCTGACGTGCGTCTGCGAAGGTGATGCCCGCGTCATCTGTCACTTGGTCTATCTCTTCAAGCTGGGTCACGCCACTCCAGAGCGCGCTGGCGGTGGTGCCACCAAAGCGGCCTTCCTCGTCCTGAAAGGACACAACGGACACGGGTGGGCCGCCGCCCTCTTTATGGGCTCGAGCGATTTCAAGCCCGGCGATAACGCCAAGCGCCCCATCGAGCCAGCCACCTTCGGGCTGGGTGTCGGTGTGTGACCCGAGCAGCAACGAGGGTGCCTTTGCCAGTCCCCAGACCGAACCAGCCGGATCAAAATGTGGCGTCAGCCCTGCCTCTTCAAATCGGGTGGCAAGCCATTGGCGGGCGGCGATGTCCTCCGCACTAAAGGCCCGTCGTTGCACACCTTTGCCAATGCTCGCCGCTCCAATGGCGCGCAGCGCATGAAGGTCTTGAAGAAAACGGTCGGGGTTGAGCATGGAGGGGCCTCATTGGTGACTGGTCAAACCCTAAACCTCAGAACGCGAAGCGCAAGCCGGTGGTGGCGAATTTGCTTTCCGAAGAGGCATGTCTTCGCTACGCATGGGCCACCGCTGCAGTTGAGAAAGGTCGCAGATGCCTCACATCACCCTTGTGCGCCACGGACAGGCCAACACCGAAGCCCGCGATGAGCACAGCTATGACAAGCTGTCGCCTTTGGGTCATCAACAGGCCGCATGGCTCGGTGCGCATCTGCGGAGCAATGGCGAACGATTTCAGCGTGTCTATGTGGGCAGTATGCGGCGGCATCGGGAGACAGCGGAGAGCCTTGGCGCGGCAGAGTTTGCCGAAATCGTGGAAGATCCCCGTTTGAATGAATTTGCCTATTTCGATCTGTCCCGTCTTATGGAAGAGCAGTTCGGGCTGGAGGTGCCGTCAGATCGTGAAGGGTTTGTACGCCACATGCCGCGTGTTTTACGCGCCTGGCAGGAGGGCGAGATGAAAGGTGTACCGGAAAGCTATGCCGAATTTGATGCGCGGGTGAAGGCGGCGATGGCCGATATCGCCTCCGGTGAGGGCCGTGCGCTCGTGGTCACATCTGGTGGCTTGATTGGCGCGGTGCTGCGCCAGACGCTATCGCTTGATGTGGATGGCTGGGCGCAGATGTGTCTGGCGATCCAGAACACCTCAGTGCACCGCTGGCAGATGGTCCTGGGCAAGCCTTTGCTGGCACAGTTCAATTCTGTGGCGCATCTTGAAGCCCCAGATCGGCAGTTTGCGCAAACCCATTTGTAAAACCGATGGGTGCCTCGGAGAGGCACTACGGCGCGGATGGATCGCTTAGGCGACTTTGTCTTCGAAGTCTTTGTGGATGTATTTGCAGTCGCAATAGGGGCACTCTACCCAGCCGTGTTCATTTGGGATTTGCAACCAGACACGGGGATGGCCCAAGGCACCCTCGCCGCCGTCACAGGCAATGCGATAGCTGTCAACGATCTTGGTTTCAGGGGCGGCAATCGTCATCGCAAACATCCTTTGGCTGGGTTAGGCGTTGGCCCGTCACTTGGCAATTTTCCGGGATTTGGTTGTGGTACCGGCCCCGTTTCGATAGGGCAAATATTATGGATTGCACAGCGAGGGGCAAGAGCGGTCATGGTTCAGAATGCGATTGAAATCCGCGGGCTGCAGAAGACCTACAAGGGTGGCCGTGGTGAGCCAGAGAAACAGGCGCTTAAGGGCGTAGATTTGGCTGTGCCAGCGGGATGTATTTTTGGCCTGCTGGGGCCAAACGGAGCCGGCAAATCCACCATGATCAATATTATGGCGGGCCTCGTGACCAAAACCGCAGGCAGCGTGCGCATCTGGGGATTTGATCAGGATGAAAATCCGCGCCAGTCGCGCGCAGCGATTGGGGTGATGCCACAGGAACTGAACCTGGACCCTTTCTTTACGCCGCGTGGGGCGCTGGAGGTTCAAGCGGGTCTCTATGGTGTGCCCAAGGCGCAGCGACAGAGTGATGCCATTTTGGAAATGATTGGGCTGTCTGATAAGGCCGACGCATATGCGCGCACTTTGTCAGGTGGGATGCGGCGACGCCTGTTGCTTGGTAAGGCATTGGTACATGCGCCACAAGTCCTGGTCTTGGATGAGCCAACCGCCGGTGTGGATATCGAACTGCGACAGATGCTTTGGCGCAATGTGCGGCGTCTGAATGAAGAGCAGGGCACAACGATCATCTTGACCACGCACTACCTCGAAGAAGCCGAAGAAATGTGTGATGAGATTGCAATCATCAACCAAGGCGAGCTGGTTGCGCAGGACAGCACCCGCAATCTCTTGGGGCATATCGATCAGAAATGTATGTTGATCCAGCCTGCTGGCGCCGTTGATATCTTGCCCGAAGCTGAAGGTATTTCAGTGGAGCGTCGCCCGGATGGCGCTTTGGCGATCAGCTATCAGGCCAATACCACCTCAGCCGAAGATGTGCTCAATGCGGTACGTGTCGCTGGGATCTCAATCCAAGATGTGAAAACCGAGCAAGCTGACTTGGAAGATGTCTTCCTGAAGCTGACCAGCAGTCGCTGACTCTGCTGTGCTTTAGTCGCTGAACAGATAGTCCGTTCGCACAATTTCTTGGGCGGTCTCATCTGTGACGTGCAAAAAGTTCTTTATGGCGTTGGTGTGACTGTCCTCTGAGCTGCCCTCAATCATGCGTGATAGGTTTTCAAAACCTGCATCCCGAATGCGGTCACTCTCATTGAAAATGTCGCGTTTGATGGTGGGCAGGAGACGTTCCAGTGTTTCCGCTGGGGTCTGCTCGCCTGCGAGGCCGATCCGGATGGCATGGCCGGTTAGATACTGATCGGAAAAATCACACTGAATTTCCAGCATCCGCGTGGTGGAACGATCACTGAAGAAGTCCTGCATCAATTCAAGCGCGCTGGGATCAAGGCAAATCAACAGGCGGTCAGTGTCGTAGTAGTCAAACAACATACGCATAAGCGCCCGACGATGGCGCGTGCGTTTGCCAAGGGTGGATTGAATGCCACCCAGGTCAGGCAACTCTGTCCCTTCCTCGTTGAACAGATAAGCAATTGTTGGGATGTTTGTTGTCTGGCTGATTTTGTCCAGCAAGCGTTTGGCCACGTGCCACTTCTTGCACACCAATAACATCAATTCACGATCTCGGCCCAAAGTGCTTTCTGTTTCCCAGAAGCGGCTGGCAAAACGCTTGCCTTGTCTTCCGCGCCCGGTGAGGAAGCGGAACAGGCTCGGGCCTTCAGCGGAGATTTGGAATTGTACGCCCTTCTCCGCGTATAGTTCCCCGAGGCGCTCCTTGAGCTCCAGAGCATCAGGGCTGATCTTGCGCGCGAATAGGTAATCCTGACTGATCAGCAGGTCGTAATGATCGTTGTAAAATGTCAACGGCATCCCGTAGTCGGTGAACATAAGAAAGGTCAGCGTGCGGGAGCGGATTTCTTCGGTTGGCACGAGATGGCGCACCAGTGTCTGGAAAAACGTCTCATCCGGGATCCATGTGGTGCGGAAAAAGCGCATCACATCGCGGCGTTTTCGCGTGAAATTCAGCACCGCTTCGATGGTCTGGCGGCGCAAACACCACCATTGGCTGCCAATCATCACTTGGATGTCGGCGGGGATCTCGCGTTTCAGGCCCAGCTTTTTCTGCAGATTAAAGGTCGCATAAAAACGGCGCTTCTGGGTGCGTTCGTTGAACCAATGGCGATAGATCAGGCGCTCGGCCTTCATGCCAGTTTTGATCCAGTTGCTCTCAAAGAAATCAAAGCTTTCGATGAAGTCGACATCGTTTTCATCGAGAAAGTTATGGATGTACTCAGACGATTTGATGACCATGCAGTCACCCGAAACCATATAAAAATGGGAGGCGCGCGCGAATTTTTTGACAGCCGTTTCAACAGCGTTCAGTGTGGCCTCAACCAGTGACCACTCTCCCCAACCGCACTTAACACGCTTCTCAGAAAAGGCCACATTCTCGTTGTTGCCCAACGCCTCTTGCAGCAGTCGAAAATGCTCTGGTTTGGCACGACCGTCAAAATGTATGCAAATGTGATCGCCAGTGGCCGTAAGACGCTGCGCCTGTTTGATGATCGCCTCTGGATCCTTGTGGCACAAAAGAATGTAAGCAATTCTCGCCATGTAGCCTATTCGATCCCCGCTTTGACGTTCTGTAATTATCCATTTAAAGATGAACGCACGTTGAATAAACAGGCATTGTTTGGAATTTTAAAATACTAAAGCAAGACCGTGGTATTTGCGTGAAACACGGCGATAGCGGAGGCATGGCAATGGGATTTCCCGGCACTTGGATGACGGAAAGCGAGAGCGTGGTATACCGCGTTGTGCCGAAGTGTGCGTGCTCCACGATCGGACAGATCATGTATTATTCCGATCATGGCGAGTTTTTTGATGGCGATATCCATGATGCCAAAGGTGGGATGCACAAATGGGCGCTCGAAGGCAGTCACCAACACATCACCGACAATGTGCGTGACCACCGCTCGTATGCGTTCACCTGCGTGCGCAATCCTTACACGCGCATTCTTTCGTCTTTCTTTGACAAGATTTGCGGTATCCAGCGCAACGGTAAGCGCTATCGGGGCAATCTGGTGCCGATGTTGGTGCAGAAGTATGGAATCGAAGTGGGCGGCGATGACGGCAAACAGGAGTTTGACCAGATCCAGAGCTTCCGCCGTTTTCTCTTGTTTGCGCGCGACACCATTCGCTGGCGTCGCCCGATGGATCCTGACATTCACTGGTCCGCCATGTCCGGCCATATCTCCACCTTCATCGTGAACGGTGGGGCTTACGACAAGATTTTCTGGACCGAACAGTTCAACGACGGCATGCAGAGCGTGTTGGATCAGATTGAGACGCCGCATGCGGTGGATCTAACAAGCATCCCGCGCTTCAACGAATCTGAGGGCCACGGCCCCAAGCGCGCGCATCCGGTCGAAGACTATTTCGACGATCTTTCGATGCATCTGGTCTATGAAATCTACAAGCGCGACTTTCACCTGTTCAAATATGATTTTGAGAATCCGGCCAACAAAATGCCGATTGGAGAAATTGATTTGGATGAGGTCCACGCTAAACTGGGCGACTGATCGGCAGACAGATGAGTCTGTTTGGCGAAGCTGGGCGCAACACAGATGGTTTGTGGCCTGAGCTGTTTAGGTAGATTTACACCTAAGTCGAGCGCGATTTTTGATGTGTCGCTGGGGGCTTATGAGACGTGGAAACCGAGTGTTTCCCTGTTTCCATGCCGCAAACGATCCCATGAAAACCCCGATATTGTCCGGCCTCTGCCCATATCCTGCCCGATTCCGGCGTCATAGAAGGTGTTCAAGCGAGTAACTAAAGGACACCAGCATGGATCGCCTGACCGAGATGGAAGCTTTTGCCACTGTTGTGGATCAGGGCGGATTCACGGATGCCGCCAAGAAGATGGGCATTTCCAAATCTGCGGTGTCAAAGCACGTCTCTTCCCTCGAAGCCCGTTTGGGCGCGCGTCTGTTGAACCGCACCACCCGCCGTGTTTCACCTACAGAGATTGGGTTGGCCTATTATGATCGTGCCCGCCGCGTCCTGAATGATGCTGGCGAAGCGGACGCGTTGGTGACCTCCATGCAGTCAGCGCCCTCGGGCCTGTTGCGGATATCGGTGGCGACGGATTTTGGCGTCAATCACCTCTCCCCGGTGCTGGGAGACTTCTTGGCGGAATTCCCTGATATCACTGTGAATATGGTGCTCAATAATCGCTATGTGGAGCTGATCTCTGAAGGGTTTGACGTGGCTATCAGAATTGGGGAGCTTGAAGATAGCACCCTGCGGGCGCGTAAGCTGACCGAGACGACGAAACGTATGATTGCGAGTCCGGCCTATTTTGAAAAATACGGACGCCCGGAAAAAATCGACGATCTGAATCACCATAAACTGTTGCACTATTCCAGCCAGGCCAATGGCGCAGTTTGGAAGCTGACCGCGCCGTCTGGCGAAAAGCGGCAGGTGCGCACGGCTGGATGGCTTTCGGTGAATGATGGTCAGTCATTGCTCAACGCTGCGCAGTCTGGCCTTGGCATCGCCTATCTGCCGAGCTTTCTTTACGGCGAAGCGCTGGAACAGGGGCTGGTTGAGGAGGCAATCCCAGATCTGCCGGTAGAGACACAAGGCATCTATGCGGTCTATCCTCCCGGGCGTTTCACCCAGCCCAAAGTGCGCGCGTTTATTGACTTTATGGTCCACGCTTTTGGCGACAAAGGTCCGACCAACTGGTAACTTTCCCTGGCTTTCTATGAAAGCAACCTTGGCTCGGGTTCTTCGCGAACTCGGGCTTTTTCTTTTGTGCGGACCACAAAAAAGGGGAGCGGCCAGCGCTCCCCTTTTGGTTTTCTTATCAGAGCCTTACAGGCTTGCAGCCAGGCGTGTGCCCTGATTGATTGCGCGTTTTGCGTCAAGCTCGGCAGCCACATCCGCCCCGCCAATTACATGACAGGGGACACCTTCGGCTTCCAAGGCATCAGCGAGGCTACGATCAGAAAGCTGACCTGCGCAGATCACCACATTGTCGACGGCGATCACCCGAGGATTTTCACGCGCTTCGCCGAAGGAAATGTGCAGGCCCTCATCGTCGATCCGCTCGTAGTTCACGCCGCCAAGCATCTCGACGTTTTTCATCTTCAGCGCGGCACGATGGATCCAACCGGTTGTTTTTCCAAGACCTTTGCCCAGCGCTTTGGCCTTGCGCTGCATCAGCGTGACCTGGCGGGCAGGGGCGTGAGGCTGCGCACCTTCGGGGGCGAGGCCGCCACGGTGTTCTGCAGGGTCTGCGACCCCCCATTCCACCAACCATTCCGGCAGGTTTTCGGTGAGGCTTTCCCCTTCGTGCACAAGGAATTCGGAAACA
Organism: Shimia sp. MMG029; assembly: GCF_027947445.1. Classification (NCBI taxonomy): domain Bacteria; kingdom Pseudomonadati; phylum Pseudomonadota; class Alphaproteobacteria; order Rhodobacterales; family Roseobacteraceae; genus Shimia; species Shimia sp. MMG029. The sequence goes on from NZ_JAQJIM010000012.1 coordinate 17,997, forward strand.
TCAAAGCCGATGCCGCCTGCGCCAATCACGGCGACTTTCTTGCCGACGGGTTTCTTGTCGCGCAGCACATCAAGATAGCTCATCACCTCGGGGCGGTCTTGGCCCGGAATGCCCGGATCGCGTGGCACGATGCCGGTGGCGATGATGACTTCGTCAAAGCCTGCCAGTGTGTTGGCGGTGGCCTCGGTGTTCAGCCGAACCTCGATGTCGAGATCTGCGATCATGGCTTCATACCAGTCCACGAGCCCCCAGAATTCTTCTTTGCCGGGGATCTGTTTGGCGACGTTGAGTTGACCGCCCAGTTTGTCGGCGCGGTCGATCAGGGTGACCTTGTGGCCGCGCTGTGCGGCGGTCATTGCGGCGGACAGACCGGCTGGTCCAGCGCCAATAACAGCGATGGACTTCACCGCATCCGCAGCAAGGATTGGCAAGTCGGTTTCATGGCAAGCCCTTGGATTCACGAGACAAGATGTGAGCTTCCCGCCAAATGTGTGATCCAGACAGGCCTGATTGCAGCCGATGCAGGGGGCGATGTGGGCGGCTTTGCCTTCGGCGGCTTTGTTGACAAAATCGCTGTCCGCCAAGAAGGGCCGGGCCATGGAAATCATGTCGGCGCAGCCCTCGGCCAACACCTCTTCGGCCACTTCTGGCGTGTTGATGCGGTTGGAGGTGATCACGGGAATGCCGACTTTGCCCATCAGCTTTTTGGTGACCCATACAAAGGCGCGGCGGGGCACGGAGGTGGCGATGGTTGGAATGCGCGCTTCGTGCCAGCCGATGCCGGTGTTGATGATGGATGCGCCTGCTTTTTCAATTTCTTGCGCAAGCTGCACCACTTCTTCGTGGGTGGAGCCATTGGGCACCAGGTCAATCATCGACAGACGGTAGATGATGATGAAGTCTTCGCCCACCGCCTCGCGGCAGCGGCGCACCACTTCGATTGGCAGGCGGATGCGGTTTTCATAAGCGCCGCCCCAGCGATCGGTGCGCTTGTTCACATGGGTACAGATGAACTGATTGAGGAAATAGCCCTCGCTGCCCATGATCTCTACACCGTCATATCCGGCCTCACGTGCGCGGACGGTTGCGGTGATAAAGTCTTGAATTTGCTTCTCAATTCCCTCCTCATCCAATTCCTTGGGTGGGAAGGGAGAGATCGGGGATTTGATCGGGGAGGCCGACACGCACTCCGGCCCATAAGCATAGCGCCCGGCGTGCAGGATCTGCATGGCGATCTTGCCTCCGGCCTCATGGACGCGGTCTGTCACCACCTTGTGGTTGGCGATGTCCTGATCGGAAAACAGCCCTGCCGCGCCGGGGAAAACACCGCCCTCTTTGGAAGGGGCCATGCCGCCTGTGACGATCAGGCCAACGCCGCCGCGGGCGCGTTCGGCATAAAACTCGGCCACTCGGTTCCAGTCTTTGGTTTCTTCCAGACCGGTGTGCATCGAGCCCATCAGGACGCGGTTTTTCAGAGTGGTGAAGCCCAGATCAAGCGGGGCCAGCATATGGGGATAGTGAGTCACGGGTGCCTCCATCGGTGCCTCGTTATTTGAGTTGACCAAAACGTAAAGCAGAGGCGCTGTCACCCCTGAACGCGGCGTCATCGCCGCAGCGTCATGGCCAAAGTGTTGCGCGGCGATTTGGCTATATTAACCATAAATCGCGACGTCGGTATTGCGTCTGTATCGCGGCTGTATTGCGTAGGTGCGAAATTCATGCGGCCGCAAAACCTTAAGGCGGCGCGCGTTGCGCCTTCCTCTTGCGGAAAATATCCCGGGTGAAGCCCCATCTGTGATGGGGCGAGGGCAGAGCCCTCTACAGGCTCAGCGCAGCTGAGCCAGGCCCAAGCGCAGCGCGGGAGTTTAGACCTCCTGCACTGCCATCACGCCTTCGACGGATTTTAGCGCGCTTTTGATCTGCGGATTGACCGGGAAGCCTGCGCCCGCGTCGATCTCGACTTCGCCGGGCAACTCCATATTGGTGAGGCAGAACATGATCGGGCCTTTGGGGGCCTTGGGCATGCTCTCTTTTGCGCCCTGCAGGATGTTTGCCACAGGCCCCACCGCGCTGGCATCATCGAGGAAAATCTTGAGCCCTGCGTTTCCGGCATCCGCGACAATGGTGTCCACCGGCGTCATGGATTGGGCGAGCAGTTTGAGCTGGTCACTTTCCATTTCCGCCTTCACGGTCACAACCACTTTGGAGCCGGTCTCGAGATAGTCGCGGCATTTTTCCAGCGTGTCCGAGAAGATCGTGACCTCATAGGCTCCGGTCGGGTCAGAAAGCTGGGCAAAGGCAAAGCGGTTGCCGCGCGCGGATTTGCGTTCTTGGCGGCCAGAAACACGACCGGCAAGTTTGGCGATACAGGCCCCGCCGCGCGCCTTGTCGGTGAGCTCATCCAGCGTCATCACCTGTTTGCGTTTCAGCGCGGCCATGTAATCTTCCAGCGGGTGACCCGACAGGAAAAAGCCAATCGCCTTGGCCTCCTCATCCAGACGCTCAGCCTGCAACCAGTCCCCGGCGGGGGAGAGGCGCGGCTCTGGCAGGTCATCGCCAGCTTCGCCAAAGAGCGAGACCTGATTGGAGGTTTTCTGCTCCTGAATGGCGGCGGAGTAGTTCACCAGCCCATCAAGACTTTCCAGCACGCGACGGCGGTTGCCATCAAGCTGATCAAAGGCACCGGAGCGAGCGAGCATTTCGAGCGGGCGTTTGCCCACTTTTTTCAGATCCACCCGGCGGGCGAAATCAAACAGCGTGGCAAAAGGCTTGTCCTGCCCATCGACCTTGCGGCCTTCGGTCACAAGTTTCATCGCCTCCACACCGACGTTTTTCAGCGCCCCAAGGGCGTAGACCAGCGCGCCATCAACCACTTTGAAGGTGGCATCAGAGCGGTTCACGCAGGGGGGCACATAGGGCAGCTTCAGCGCCTTTTTGACCTCTTCAAAATAGACCGCGAGCTTATCGGTGAGGTGGATATCGCAGTTCATCACCCCGGCCATGAATTCGACCGGATGGTTGGCTTTCAGCCAGGCGGTTTGATAGCTCACCACCGCGTAGGCGGCTGCGTGGGATTTGTTAAAGCCGTAGTTGGCGAATTTTTCCAGAAGGTCGAAAACCTCGGAGGCTTTCTTGGCTGGAACCCCATTTTCCGCCGCGCCTTTTTCAAATTTCGGGCGCTCGGCGTCCATCGCCTCTTTGATCTTCTTACCCATGGCGCGGCGCAACAGGTCGGCGCCGCCAAGGGAGTAGCCCGCCATGACCTGCGCGATCTGCATCACCTGTTCCTGATAAACGATGATGCCTTGTGTTTCCTCAAGGATGTGGTCGATCAGCGGGTGGACGGATTCAATTTCTTTAAGCCCGTTTTTGACCTCACAATAGGTCGGGATGTTTTCCATAGGGCCGGGACGATAGAGCGCCACAAGGGCCACGATGTCCTCGATACAGGTGGGTTTCATGCGCTTGAGCGCATCCATCATGCCGGTGGATTCCACCTGAAACACCGCCACGGTTTTGGCGGCGGAATAGAGATCGTAGGTGGGTTTGTCATCCAGCGGGATGGCGTTGATCTGGTTTTCCGCGCCGTCTGCTGGTTCATAGAGCTGGGTGCCATCGGCGGCCACATGCAGCGGGCGGCCCGAGCTGTGGATCTGCTCAATGGCGTTCTGGATCACCGTCAGGGTTTTCAGACCCAAGAAGTCGAACTTCACCAGCCCCGCCTGTTCGACCCATTTCATGTTGAACTGGGTGGCGGGCATGTCAGAGCGGGGATCCTGATAAAGCGGCACCAGCGCATCCAGCGGGCGGTCGCCGATCACCACACCAGCGGCGTGGGTGGAGGCGTTGCGCAAAAGCCCTTCAACCTGTTGGCCGTAGGTCAGAAGGCGGTTTACCACCTCCTCATTCTCGGCCTCTTCGCGCAGGCGCGGCTCTTCCTTGAGGCTGTCCGCGATGGACATGGGCTTCACGCCCTCCACCGGGATCAGCTTGGAGAGGCGATCCACCTGACCATAAGGCATTTGCAGCACACGGCCGATATCACGCACGGCGGCTTTGGACAGAAGCGCACCGAAGGTGATGATTTGCCCCACTTTGTCGCGGCCGTATTTCTGCTGGACGTATTTGATGACCTCCTCGCGGCGGTCCATGCAGAAGTCGATGTCAAAGTCGGGCATCGACACCCGTTCCGGGTTGAGGAAGCGTTCAAACAGCAGGGAATACCGCAGCGGGTCAAGGTCGGTGATGGTGAGCGCATAGGCCACAAGGCTGCCCGCACCGGAGCCCCGGCCCGGCCCCACGGGAATGCCCTGATCCTTGCCCCATTGGATAAAGTCCGCAACGATCAGGAAGTAGCCGGGAAAGCCCATGCCTTCGATGATGCCAAGCTCAAAATCGAGCCGTTCCTGATATTCCTCGATGCTGACGGCGTGGGGGATCACCGCCAGTCGGGCCTGCAGGCCTTCGTTGGCGATGCGGCGCAGCTCAGCGACCTCATCATCGGCAAACTTTGGCAGGATCGGGTCGCGCAGATAGGTGGCAAAAGCGCATCGTTTGGCGATTTCCACTGTGTTTTCAATCGCCTCAGGGAGATCAGCAAACAGCGTGATCATCTCTTCCTGAGACTTGAAATAGTGCTGCGGGGTCAGGCGGCGGCGGCCCTCCTGCTGATCCACATAGGCCCCTTCCGAGATACAGATCAGCGCATCATGCGCCTCATACATATCGGTTGTAGGGAAGTAGACATCATTGGTGGCGACCAGAGGGATGTCCATGGCGTAGGCCATCTCGATAAAGCCGCGCTCGGTCCGCTGTTCGGCCTCAGGCTTGCCGTGTTCACCGGGGTGGCGCTGCAGCTCTACATAGAGCCGGTCGGCGAAAATCTCCTTAAAACGGGTCATCATGGCCTGCGCGGCGGCGTGCTGGCCTGTGCGCATCATCCGCCCCATCGGCCCGTCCGGCCCGCCAGTGAGACAGATCAGCCCGGCCGAATGCGCCGCCAGCTCTTCCATCGTGACCTGCGGCAACTGCCCGCCCTTGTCCACATAAAGGCAGGAGGACAGCTTCATGAGGTTTTCATAGCCCTCTTCGCGCTGGCTGAGCAGTACGATGGGGGCCGGGGGTGGCGGAGCGGTGCGCCCGGTCGGGTCGTTGTGCGGCATGTACAGATCGACCTGACAGCCCACGATGGGCTGAATGCCGGCTTTCTGCGCGCCCACCGAAAACTCAAGCGCGGCAAACAGGCTGTTGGTGTCGGTGATGGCCACCGCGGGCATGCCCATGCTTTCACAAAGCGCGGGCAGTTTTTTCACGCGCACGGCGCCCTCCAGCAGAGAGTATTCCGTATGGGTGCGCAGGTGAATGAATCGGGGAGCTGTGGTCATTGCCACAGGCTATCTCAGCGCTGCGAGGGAGGGAACACCTCGCCGCTTGCTATGTCCAAAAATATCCCGGGTGACGCCGCAGCCTCAGGGCTATCAGTAGTGCGGCGGGCGTTCGTCGCCGATGACCACACCGCCGCCGCCTTCGGCCTCGCGGCTGGCTTCGCTTTCCATCAGCATGTGTACGCGGCGGGTGAGCAGGGCAATTTCGCTGTCCTGACGGGCCACAACATCGCTGAGCTCTTCAATGGTGCGGGTCAGGTGGGCGATCTGTTCTTCAAGCTGTTCCATAGCGCTGCCATAGGCGCGAAAGGGCCGCGCCGTCAAGCGCAGCCCCTGTGTGAGCAAGGAACATATTTGGGAGGATTACACCGCCAGTGGCGTGGTGCTGCGCTCCCATTTCAGGGGTTCAAACATCGCATCCACAGGCGTTTTGGCCACATGGTTGACGTAGTTGGAGATGGTTTTCTGAGACAGGCCCAAGATCACATCGAGCACAGCGCGGTGGCCGTAACCTGCGTCAAAAAACGCCTGCATCTGCGCATCAGTCACATTGCCGCGCTCGCGGACCATCTGCACCGTGAAGGTGCGCAGTGCTTCAAGCTTTGGAGAGGGCAGCGGGGTTTCGTTGCGCAGGGCCTCGGTGATCTCATCGGCGACTTTCATGCTTTTGGCGATGCCGCTGTGGGCGGGCACGCAGTAGTGGCAGCCATGTTCAACATTGATGGATTGCCACACAACGGTCAGCTCTTCGGCGTCAAATGCGGTGGCGGTGAACAGTTGGTGCAGGGCGTTGTAGGCCTGATACGCCTGCGGGCTTTCAGACAGCACTTTGTACAGGCCGGGGATGGTGCCGTAGGCTTTCTGCGCCGCCTCCAACTGTGGTTTGGACTCTTCTGGGGCGGAGGTGAGGTCGTGGGAGGGGAAAGACATCGGAGGGTTCCTTTTCTGGGTTGGTGATGTGGAATTAGGGTTTCTTGAGTGACCACTCAAGTATATATTTTGAGTGATCGTTCAAGAAAGTGTGAGCCATGCCCCGCCGCCCGAGTTTTGACAAAGATGAATTGATTGACCGTGCCACGGATTTGTTCTGGCGGCGTGGCTGGGCAGGCACGTCGTTGAAAGATCTTGAGAGTGAGCTCAAACTCAAGCCGGGCAGCTTTTATGCGGCGTTTGGATCCAAGGATGCTTTGTTTGAATTGGCGCTTGATCGATTTGCGCGCGATGGCGCAAAGGCGATTGCGGTGCTGGTCAATGAGATTGGCCCGCTCAACGCGCTCAAGTCTTGGCCGATGCTGTCTGTTCAGGATGCGCAGGCGCCCGCGATGGCCTGTATGCTGTCCAAAACGCTGCTGGAGCTGCGCACTCATGCCCACCCTCTGGCGGATCAGGCCGCAGCGCATCTGAATGCCTTTGAACAGGTTTTTGCAGATGTTTTTGCGCAGGCCCAGGCTGCGGGGCAGATCCGCGCGAGTCATGATCCCAATAAACTTGCGCGGCGCTATCAGTCTGACCTCTTGGGGGTGCGGGTTCTGGCAGAGCACAATCCAGAAGGTGCTGCGGAGATTGCGGAGGATATCGCGGAAGGCCTGTCGTCATTGTGACGGCAGCGGTGCGCAATGAATGCGCACCCTACGGAAGCACCGGAAATGCCACGGTTCTTGAGACTGTCATAAAGCCTTTCCTTGCTCCTGTGCGGGGCATTCTGTAAAGGCACAGGCGTAATTATTTCACAGGGACCATAGCAATGGCCAAGCAGAAGAAAGCCCCCCGCCCCAAGGCAGTTACGCCAAAGGGGTTCCGCGACTATTTTGGTGTGGAGGTGACCGAGCGCACCGAGATGCTGCATCAGATCGCTGGGGTCTATCATCGCTATGGGTTTGAGGCCTTGGAAAGCAGCGCGGTGGAAACCGTTGAGGCGCTGGGCAAGTTTCTGCCGGATGTAGACCGTCCGAACGAAGGCGTGTTTGCCTGGCAGGAATTTGACGAAAAGGACACTGAGAAATCTCGCGGCGACTGGATGGCGCTGCGCTATGATCTGACCGCGCCGCTGGCACGGGTCTATGCACAGCACCGCAATGATTTGCCCAACCCCTATCGGCGTTATGCGATGGGGCCTGTGTGGCGCAATGAAAAGCCGGGACCGGGGCGCTATCGTCAGTTTTATCAATGTGATGCGGATACTGTCGGCACGGGGAGCATGGCCGCAGATGCCGAGATTTGCGCGATGCTGTCTGACACGCTGGAGACCGTGGGCATTCCGCGCGGAGATTTCCTTGTGCGGGTGAACAACCGCAAGGTCATGAACGGCGTGTTGGAAGTGATGGGGCTTGGCGAAGACCCGGTTGCACGCGACAACGTGCTGCGCACCATCGACAAGTTCGACAAGGTGGGCGAAAGCGGCGTGCGCGAGTTGCTCGGCAAAGGCCGTCTGGACGCCTCTGGCGCCTATATCGACGGTGTGGGCTTGTCTGAGGATCAAATCGAGCCGGTGATTGCCTTCCTGACTTCCAAAGCGGGTGATGTTGCCAAGACCTTTGACAATCTGCGCGGGGCGGTTGGCGCCTCCAAAGTGGGCGCTGAGGGCATTGCCGAGCTGGAACAGATTGGCGAGCTGCTGGCCGCTGGTGGCTATGGCAGTGATCGCATCGAGATTGACCCTTCCATTGTGCGCGGTCTGGGCTATTACACCGGGCCGGTGTTTGAGGCCGAGCTGACCTTTGAAATTCTCGACGAGAAGGGCCGCAAGCGGCAGTTTGGCTCTGTCTCTGGTGGCGGGCGCTATGATGGCCTTGTGAAGCGGTTCACGGGCCAAGAAGTGCCAGCGGTTGGGGTCTCCATCGGGGTGGATCGCCTGCTGGCGGCGCTGCGCGAAAAGGGCCGGATGGGTGGCGTGGCCACGGGGCCGGTTGTGGTGACCGTGATGGATCGCGACCGGATGGCGGATTATCAGGCGATGGTCACTGAGCTGCGCAATGCGGGCATTCGCGCCGAAGTCTACCTTGGCAATCCGAAGAACTTCGGCAACCAGCTGAAATACGCGGATAAGCGCAACAGCCCTGTGGCTGTGATCGAAGGTGGTGACGAGAAAGCCAACGGTGTGGTGCAGCTCAAAGACCTGATTTTGGGTGCAAAAATTGCTGAAAGCGCCACATTGGAAGAGTGGAAAGAGCGCCCGAGCCAGTTTGAAGTGCCACGCGGTGATCTGGTGGCGAAGGTGCGCGAGATTCTGGCATCCCATAGCGAAGAGCAGGCAGGCTGATGGCACAGAAATCCAAGATCCGCGCGCGGGCGGCGGCGCTGACCGCAGGCTTTGAAGCGGCGGGGGCGGTGCCGGTGGAGACACCGGTGTTGTTGCCAGCCGAGGCTCTGCTCGACCTTTATGGCGAGGACATCCGTGGGCGCGCCTATGTGACCTCGGATGCACTGCGGGGCGAGCAGATGCTGCGCCCTGACTTCACCGTGCCTGTGGTGCAGATGCATATGGCGCATGGGGCGGAACCGGCGCGTTATACTTACGCGGGTGAGGTGTTTCGGCGCCAGGAAGACGATCCTTCGCGGGCCAATGAATATATGCAGGTTGGCTATGAGGTGTTTGACCGCGAGAACCCAGCGGCGAGCGATGCCGAGGTATTTGCGGTCATTCAGGATGCGCTGAAAGGTGTGGAGTTGCGCGCTGCCACCGGGGACATTGGCATTCTGGCCGCAGCGGTGGCTGGGCTTGAGACCACAGAGCACCGCAAGCGCGCGCTGGCACGCCACATCTGGCGGCCGCGCAAGTTCAAAGCGTTGCTGGAGCGCTTTGCCGGGCGGTCTGAGGTGCCAGCGAGCCGGGCGGCGCTTTTGGCGGCAGACGATCCGATGGCACATGGCTATAGCGACATTGGCCTGCGGTCGCAGACAGAGGTGGCCGCACGGATTGATGCGCTGCGCGAGGATGCGGCGGCGGCGCCAATTTCGGCCCTGCAGGTGGAGCTGATCGAGGCGCTGTTGGCGGTGCGCGAAACCCTGCCCAATGCGCTGGAGCACATTCGCGATCTGGCGGTGGATATGCCCGCGATCAGCGGAGCCGCACGCCGGTTGCGGGAACGTATGGAAGCGCTGGATGCGCGTGGCGTGGATGTGGCGCGCCTTGAGTTTGAGGCCAGCTATGGCCGCACGTCGATGGAATATTACGACGGGTTCGTCTTTGGCTTTTACGTGCCAGGACGGGCGGATCTGCCTGCGGTGGCCACGGGCGGGCGTTATGATGCGTTGACCCAAGTGCTGGGGCAGGGGCGTGAGATTCCTGCCGTGGGTGGTGTGGTCCGCCCTGGTGTATTGGTCGATCTGGAGGATGCAGCATGAGCATTAAGCTGGGTGTGCCCTCCAAAGGGCGGCTGATGGAGAAGACCTTCGACTGGTTTGGCGCGCGCGGTGTGCAGTTGAGCCGGACGGGATCGGATCGGGAATATGCCGGTGCCGTTGAGGGTGTTGAGGGCGTGGAGCTGGTGCTGCTCTCTGCCGGGGAAATCCCGCGCGAGCTGGCGGCGGGGCGCATACATCTGGGGGTCACAGGCACGGATCTGGTGCGCGAGAAGCTCGGCCAGTGGGAGCAGCAGGTTGCGGAGCTTGCGCTGTTGGGCTTTGGCCATGCGGATCTGATCATCGCGGTGCCGGGCTGTTGGGCCGATGTGGACACGCTGGAAGATCTGGATGCGGCGGCAGCGGCGTTTCGCGAAACCCATGGGTTCCGCATGCGGATTGCCACCAAATATCACCGTCTGGTGCGGGAGTTCATGCGCGACAATGGTGTGGCGGATTATCAGCTGGTGGACAGCCAGGGCGCGACCGAGGGCACGATCAAGAATATGACGGCGGAAGGCGTGGCGGATATCACCTCTACCGGGGATACGCTGCGGGCCAACCACCTGAAAATCCTGTCAGACGCGCTTGTGCTGAAGTCGCAGGCGACGCTGTTTAAAAGCCGCAAAGCGGCGATGACGGATGCGGAGCGCGCAACTATGGCGGCGCTGTTGCAGAGGCTGGAGCTTGACGGCTAATACCGCATGACTTTGGGGTGTCGCCTTGTCGGCGGCATCCTTGTTTGCCCTTTCGGCGGTATTTCTCTGAGCGGGGCGATCCGCTCTTGGCCCTGCGGCAGGCAATGCTAAGAAGGGTGCTCCAATGATTTTCAGGAGAGCCCCCTTGGACACGAGCACGCGCATTTTCCGCACCATTGCTGGCGAGATTGCCGCCAAACCCGATCAGGTTGGGGCGGCTGTGAAGCTTTTGGATGAGGGCGCGACGGTGCCGTTTGTGGCGCGTTACCGCAAAGAGGTGACCGGCGGGCTGGATGACAGCCAGTTGCGGACCTTGGCGGATCGGCTGGCGTATTTGCGCGAATTGGAAGCGCGGCGAGACACCGTGGCGGCCTCGATCACCGAGCAGGGCAAGATGACCGATGCGCTGGCCAAGGCCATTGTGGGTGCTGAGACCAAAGCGGCGCTCGAAGACATTTACCTGCCTTACAAACCCAAGCGCCGGACCAAGGCGATGATTGCGCGTGAAAACGGGCTGGCCCCATTGGCGGAGGCGATTCTGGCGGATCGACGTGCGGAGCCTGAGGCGCTGGCGGCGGGTTACATCGCCGAAAACGTGGCCGATGTGAAAGCGGCGCTGGATGGCGCGCGTGATATTGTCGCCGAAGGGCTGACGGAGAATGCATCCCTTTTGGGCGCGCTGCGCAGCTTCTTGCAGAAAGAGGCGATTGTGGCGGCTAAAGTGATTTCCGGTCAGGAACAGGCGGGCGCGAAGTTTTCGGATTATTTTGAGCATTCCGAGCCGTGGTCCAAAGTGCCAAGCCACCGCGCGCTGGCAATGATGCGCGCCTCCAAGGAGGGCGTGATCTCGCTGGATATTGGCCCCGATCCCGAGGGCGGCAAAGAGCGGGCCGAGGCGATGGTGGCGAGCTATCTCGACACCCGCAGTGAGGCGCCCGGTGATCTGTGGCTGCGCAAAGTGGCGGGCTGGACATGGCGGGTGAAGCTGAGCCTGACCATGACCGTGGATCTGATGGGCGAGCTGCGCGCGCGGGCGCAGGAAGAGGCCATTCAGGTATTTGCGCGCAACCTGAAAGACCTTTTGCTGGCAGCCCCTGCGGGGGCAAAGGCGACGCTGGGGCTGGACCCAGGCATTCGCACCGGCTGTAAAGTGGCGGTGGTGGATGCCACCGGCAAGCTGCTCGATACGGCCACGATTTATCCCTTCCAGCCCAAAAACGATGTGCGCGGCGCTGAGGCGACCTTGATGGCGCTGATTGCCAAACATGGCGTGGAGCTGGTCGCGATTGGCAATGGCACCGCAAGCCGGGAGAGCGAGAAGCTGGTGGGCGAGGTGCTGAAGCATTTGCCCAAAGGTGTGAAAGCACCGACCAAAGTGGTGGTGAGCGAGGCGGGGGCCTCGGTCTATTCCGCAAGCGAGCTGGCGGCGCGGGAATTCCCGGGGCTGGATGTGTCTTTGCGCGGGGCTGTGTCGATTGCGCGGCGTTTGCAGGATCCGTTGGCGGAGCTCGTGAAGATTGAGCCGAAGTCCATCGGGGTTGGCCAGTATCAGCATGATGTGGATCAGCACCGCTTGGGCAAGTCGCTGGAAGCCGTTGTAGAAGACGCTGTGAACGCGGTGGGCGTGGATCTGAATATGGCGTCGGCACCGCTCTTGGCGCATGTGTCCGGTCTTGGGCCCGGTCTGGCGGAAGCGATTGTGGCGCATCGCGACGAAAACGGGGCCTTTGGCTCGCGCAAAGAGCTTTTGAAGGTGGCGCGCTTGGGGCCGGTGGCCTTTGAGCAATGTGCCGGGTTCTTGCGGATCACTGAAGGCACAGAGCCGCTCGATGCCAGTGCGGTACACCCTGAAGCCTATGATGTGGCGCGCAAAATTATCTCTGCCTGCGGGCGGGACGTGCGCAGCCTGATGGGCGATGGCGCGGCGCTGAAACGCTTGCGGGCGGAGGAGTTTGTCTCTGAGAAGTTTGGTCTGCCAACTGTGCGCGACATTCTGAGCGAGCTGGAAAAGCCGGGGCGTGACCCGCGCCCGACGTTCAAGACCGCGACCTTTGCCGATGGGGTTGAGGAGATTTCAGACCTCAAGCCCGGCATGGTGCTGGAAGGTACGGTGACCAATGTGGCGGCTTTTGGGGCGTTTGTGGATGTGGGCGTGCATCAGGATGGTCTGGTGCATGTGAGCCAGCTGGCGGATCGTTTTGTGAAAGACCCACATGAGGTGGTGAAAGCCGGGGATGTGGTGAAGGTCACCGTGACGGAAGTGGATGTTCCGCGCAAACGCATCGGCCTGTCCATGCGCAAGGATGGCGGGGCCTCAGCCAAGGAAGACCGCAATGCGCGGGCTGGCTTTGGCGGCAAAGGGCGAGGTGGTCCGGGGGGATCCGGCGGCGGGCCGCGTGGCAAGGGGCCGCGCGGTGGTGGCAGTCACAGTGCCAAGCCCAAGCAGCCCTACAGCGGCAATGGTGCGCTGGGGGCGGCGTTGATGGACGCGATGCGCAAGAAGTGAGTCGTTAAGGCCCGGAACAAGGTGCGCAGCACCGCCGGGCCAGCGCCGGACCGGCCCCATGGGCCGGCGCTTTGGCAAGCTGTGCCAGACCCTTAGGGTTAGAATATGTGGCAGGGATAAACTGCTATTCTGCAATAGAGGGAGCGCCGACCCCCGATCCCGCGCTGGCCCTCGTGACTCTCCCTAGGGCGCGCGTCCCGTGGCAGAGAAGGTTTTTAGCCCAGCAGCGTGCTCATGCGGCGCATGGCCAGCGCGTAGCCTTCCACGCCAAAGCCCGCGATCACGCCCTCTGCGCGCGCAGAGACGTAAGAGTGATGCCGGAAGGTCTCGCGTTTGTGGATGTTGGAGATATGCACTTCCAGCACCGGGCCGTCGAAGGTGTTGAGCGCGTCCAGAATGGCCACGGATGTGTGGCTGTAGGCGGCTGGGTTGATGATGATCCCGGCGGCGTGGTCGCGGGCCTCATGAATCCAATCCACCAGCTCGCCTTCGTGATTGGATTGCAGCAGCTTGACGGTGAGACCGATTTTTTCGCCAACGGATGCGCAGGCAGTTTCAACATCTGCCAGCGTGTCGTGGCCGTAAATTTCCGGTTCACGTTTGCCCAGAAGGTTCAGGTTGGGACCGTTGAGGATGTAAATTGTGCTGCTCATGTGCGCTCTGCCTTTTGTGCTGGCTCTGACCTAGCCGCAAATGCGCGACTGGGGCAATAGGGGGCAAAAACGCATCAGAAATCTGTGGCTGGGGTGCGCCTAACGGTGCATGCAGTGACACTCGGAGGGCCACTTCGGTGGCCTTGTTGTGGGCTTCCTGTGGCGCACCGCAGCTAAGGCCATAAAAGTGTGAGAGAAAATTGCCTTTGCATGAGGCATTTGTTAGCGTTCCCCCAGCAACCAAACGGCAGCGATCAGGGGAGGATCACAGGCGTGTTGGAGGTTTCGCACAACCCTGTGCTAGTGGCTTTGTCTCTTGCGGTAGCGCTGATGGCGGGGTTCACAGGCTTTTCCTTGACGCGTGGTGCGAGCGCACTGCCGAGCACGCGTCGCAAAATTGTTGTGGCTCTGTCGTCGGTCGTTTTGGGGGGCGGTGTCTGGTCGGTGCATTTTATTGGCATGCTCGGTTTGCAGCTGCCGGTGATGTTTTTCTATGACGCGCTGATCACGATGATTTCGGTGCTGGTGGCGATTCTGGTGACTGGGATTGCGTTGCTGTTGCTGCATTTTCGTGAACGCACGCCACAGATTCTGATCAGTGCGGGGAGCATACTCGGGATTGGTGTGATGGCGATGCATTACATCGGTATGGCGGGGATGCAGGTCTGTCGGCCGATTTATGATGTGCTGGATATTGTGATCCCGACGGGGGCGTCTGTGCTGTTGTGGATTGTGGTGGTCTGGGTTGCATATTCGGAGCGGACACAGCGCAGCACGGTGCTAGGCACGTTGGGATTTGGCATTGCGCTTTTCTCTTTGCACTACGGGGCGGTTGCGATGACCAGTTTTGAGGTCACAGGGGCCGGTGGCGTGCAGGGGGCGGCGCTGGACAACTATGTGATGGCCATGGGGGTGACCTTTGCTGTGTTCCTGATTTGCGGGGCCTTTATGCTGACCAGCATCACCTTTGTGCTGCCTCAGGAGGTGAAGGAACTTGACCTCGCGCCTGTCAGCAACGAGCCAGAGATGGCTGTGCGGCCGGTGGCGGCCTCTGCTGGGGTGCCGTTTGAGCGCGAAGGTCAGACGTTTTTTGCCGAACCTATGCAGATTGCGGCCATACGCGCGGAGGGGCACTATACGGTGCTCTATCTGGGGGCGGAGAAGCTGTTTTGCCCCTGGTCGATCACGGAGGCAGACAACCGGCTGGAGGCAAGCGGGTTTTTACGGGCGCACCGCAGCTATCTGATCAACCCGACCCATGTGAGCAGTTTTGAGCGTAACAAAGACAATGGAACGCTCTATTTTGATGCGGTGGAGAGCCTGCCCAAGGTGCCTGTGAGCCGCTCGCGTATGGCGGCGTTGCGCGAGACACTGGGGCTTTAGAGGCAAAATGATGCCAAGCTGCTTGATGCGCGTGCAACAGGCACGTGAAAGCCGATTGCATCAGGTTTGAATCAAATGCAGCACAGTTTTTGTGCTGGTTTAATAGAATAGATGCGACATGTCGTGCATGAAAGGTTCCTTGCTACAGGAGCTGAGACATGGCCGGTTATATCTCGGAGTTCCAATACTACGGGCTTGCCAACAAAGAGTTCATTGAAGTTGCGGTGCCAACCGGGACGGACGTATCTGCGTATTCTGTTGTTCTCTATCAAAACAACGGAACGGTTGTGAAAAGCTATGGGCTGGGTGCCTCTCAGGGGACATTTGGTGGCAAAGATGTCTATGTCATTGACAGCAATACCTCTGGTTTCAGTACCATGTATGGTACGGGAGAAATGTACATCGATGACGCTTTAGCGTTGGTTGATGACTCCGGTACGGTGATGCAGTTTGTATCCTATTGGGGCAATACGGTCACCGCCACAGAAGGGCCTGCGGCGGGTATGACCAGCACCGATGTGGGCACGGCATCGAGTTATGGCAGCTCTTTGCAATCCGATGATGGCGGAAAGACCTATTATACGCAGTATGATACCAACAAAGGCAGCATTCCGGCCTGCTATGCGCCTGGGTCACGCATTAGGACGCCTGGAGGGGTCACTCTTGTGGAAGATTTGAGAGCTGGTGATCTCATCATGACATTGAACAAAGGCTCGCAGCCGGTGCGCTGGGTTTGGTCTGGGGAGCAGCCACTGGATGATGTGGAGCTGCACCAGAAGCCGGTCCTGATCTCAAAGGGGGCTCTTGCGACGGGTGTACCTGACCGGGATCTCATTGTGTCTGGGCAGCATCGTGTTGCTGTTGGTATCTGTGGGCAGTTGGAGAGCCGTTTTGCGACGCCGGCCTTTGTGCCTGCCAAGTCACTTGTTGGATTGCCCGGTGTGCGTCACATGGCGGGG
The DNA here is from genome assembly GCF_027947445.1 of Shimia sp. MMG029. Classification (NCBI taxonomy): domain Bacteria; kingdom Pseudomonadati; phylum Pseudomonadota; class Alphaproteobacteria; order Rhodobacterales; family Roseobacteraceae; genus Shimia; species Shimia sp. MMG029. The sequence goes on from NZ_JAQJIM010000012.1 coordinate 33,921, forward strand.
AAGAAATCGGTGCGCTGGCATCACTTTCTGTGTGACGCGCATCATGTTGCTTTTGCCAATGGCATTGCAACAGAGAGCCTGCTGCTGGGATCACAGATCTGGGCGAACCTTGATGCGGAAGCCCACGCTGAACTTGCTTTGGCGCTGGGGGCTGGCGCATCTGATGGAGCTCATCAGCTGCCCGCTCTGCCTTTGTTGACAAAACGGCAAGCGCAGGCCGCTATGGCCGTGCAGCGGGCCAAACGGGCGCATTTTCCGGTCGTTTGATACCCCTGTCTCAGGGGCGCTTTAGGTGGGTTTTCTGGTTGGTGTCTTGTTGAGGCTCTGAGCCCAACAGACAGACACTCTTATCGCATTTCGCAACTCGTGCAGCCTATTCGCATTTCGTGCAACGAACGACGTGGCCTGTTTTTAAAGGCTCGCCTCGGTGGGAGATGGCTGGCGGACTGGTGCCTGAAACCTGCGTTGTGCGGGTGAGGGAGGACAAGCCAGATGATACCAGCGGGGTTCGAATACCACCGGCCGTCTGACATTGCCGGCGCAGTGTCGATTTTACAGGAACATGGAGATGAGGCGCGGGTGATCGCGGGCGGGCATAGCCTGATCCCGATGATGAAACTGCGTATGGCCGATATGGGCCATCTGATCGATCTTCAAGATATTGATGCCTTGAAGGGCATTGAGATTGGCAGCGATGCGGTGACGATCGGGGCGATGGTGACGCAGCATGAGTTGATCACCCATGAGGGGCTGTCCAACTCCGTGCCCCTGATCAAAGAGGCGGCGCTTTTGATTGCTGATCCGCAGGTGCGCTATATGGGCACGGTGGGCGGCAATGTGGCCAATGGCGATCCGGGCAATGACATGCCGGGGCTGATGCAGTGCCTGAATGCGTATTTTGAGCTAAGCGGGCCAGATGGGGTCCGCACGGTTGCGGCGCGCGAATTCTATGAGGCGGCCTATTTCACCGCGCGCGACGATGAGGAGATCCTCACACGGATCACCATTCCTGTGCCCGCAAGCGGCACCGGTTATGCCTATGAAAAGCAGAAGCGCAAGATTGGCGATTATGCGACTGCGGCGGCGGCTGTGATGATTGGCGGCGGTACAGCGTCGGTGGCGATGACCAACCTTGCGGATACGCCGATCTGGTCTGAGGCGGCTGGCGTGGCGCTGGCGGCGGGTGACGTTGACGGCTGTGTCAGCGCGATGATGGGCGCGATTGATCCGGTGGCGGACAACCGCGGCCCGATTGAATTCAAGAAACATGTGGCGGGCGTGATCCTGCGCCGCGCGATTGACCGCGCGCAGAGCCGTGCAAGCTGAGGGGGGACGTCATGTCTAAGATGCATGTAAAGATGACCGTGAATGGCAAAGAGGTGGAGGGGCTTGCAGAGCCGCGCACGCTTTTGATCCATTTTCTGCGTGAAAACCTGAACATCACCGGGCCGCATATCGGCTGTGAGACCTCTCATTGTGGAGCCTGCACGGTGGACCTGGACGGCAAGTCCGTGAAAAGCTGCACTGTGTTTGTGGCCCAAGCGCAGGGCAAAGATTTGACCACGGTGGAAGGTCTGGTGAATGAGGACGGCAGCCTTGGTGTGCTGCAGGAGATGTTCCGTGAGCATCACGGGCTGCAATGCGGTTTCTGCACGCCGGGGATGATCACCCGTGCGCACCGCCTGTTGCAAGAAAATCCGAACCCAACCGAGGAAGAGATCCGCTTTGGCATGGCGGGCAATATCTGCCGCTGCACCGGGTACCAGAACATTGTGAAGTCGATTGCCGCTGCGGCGGACACGCTGAACGCTCAGAAGGAGGCGGCAGAATGAATGACATGACACCGACCCCCGAAGAACGCGCCGCCAATCTGAAAGGCATGGGCTGTGCCCGCAAGCGCGTGGAAGACGTGCGCTTTACCCAAGGGCGCGGCAACTATGTGGATGATATCAAGCTTGATGGCATGCTGTTTGGCGATTTTGTGCGCTCGCCCTATGCCCATGCGCGGGTGGTGAACATCAACGCAGAAGAGGCCATGAAAGTGCCCGGCGTGGTGGCTGTGATCACCGCGGCGGATCTGGAGCCGCTGGGCCTGCATTGGATGCCGACGCTGGCTGGCGACAAGCAGATGGTGCTGGCCGATGGTAAAGTGCTGTTTCAGGGCCAGGAGGTGGCCTTTGTGGTGGCGGAAGATCGCTACGCGGCGGCCGATGCGGTGGAACTGGTGGAAGTCGAATATGAAGAGCTTCCAGTCATCGTGGATCCGTTTGAGGCGCTGAAATCCGATGTGGTGTTGCGCGAAGACACTGTCGATGAAAACGGGAAGGCCACTGATGGCGCGCATGGGCCGCGCAATCATCCCAACCACATCTTCACCTGGGAACAGGGCGATGAGGCAGCAACCGACGCGGTGATGGCGGAGGCTGAAGTGGTCGCGGAAGAGACCATGTATTACCACCGCACGCATCCATGCCCGCTGGAAACCTGCGGCTCTGTGGCCAGCATGGATAAGGTGACCGGCAAGCTCACACTTTGGGGCACGTTTCAGGCACCCCATGCGATCCGCACCGTGGTGTCGCTGATTTCCGGCATTGAGGAGCACAACATCCGGGTGATCAGCCCCGATATCGGCGGCGGCTTTGGCAACAAAGTGGGCGCGTATTCGGGCTATGTCTGCTCGGTTGTGGCCTCGATTGTCACCGGACGGCCAGTGAAATGGGTCGAAGACCGCATGGAAAATCTGATGACCACGGCTTTCGCGCGGGACTATTGGATGAGCGGCAAGATTTCCGCCACCAAAGACGGCAAGATCACCGGGCTGCATTGTCATGTGACCGCAGATCACGGCGGCTTTGACGCCTGCGCCGATCCGACCAAATTCCCGGCCGGGTTCATGAACATCTGCACCGGCTCTTATGACATTCCGACAGCCTATCTGGCGGTGGATGGGGTTTACACCAACAAAGCGCCGGGTGGGGTGAGCTATCGCTGTTCCTTCCGTGTGACGGAGGCGGTCTACTTCATCGAGCGGATGATTGAGGTGCTGGCGATCAAGTTGAATATGGATGCCGCCGAGCTGCGCCGGATCAACTTTATCAAGAAAGAGCAGTTCCCTTATCAGTCCGCGCTGGGCTGGGAGTATGACAGCGGGGATTACCACACGGCCTGGGACAAGGCGATGGAGGCTGTGGATTATCAGGGCCTGCGTGCGGAACAGGCGCAGCGGATTGAGGATTTCAAAGCCGGCAAGACCCGCAGCCTGATGGGTATTGGCCTGACCTTCTTTACCGAGATTGTCGGGGCGGGGCCTGTGAAGAACTGTGACATCCTTGGGCTGGGCATGTTTGACAGCTGTGAGATCCGCATTCACCCGACAGGCTCTGCGATTGCGCGGCTGGGCACGATCAGTCAGGGGCAGGGGCATGCGACCACATTTGCGCAGATCCTTGCAACCGAGATCGGCCTGCCTGCAGACAGCATTACCATAGAGGAAGGTGACACGGATACGGCGCCTTATGGGCTTGGCACCTATGGGTCACGCTCTACCCCGGTGGCGGGGGCGGCCACGGCGATGGCGGGGCGCAAGATCCGTGCCAAGGCACAGATGATTGCGGCGTACCTCTTGGAGGTGCATGACGATGACGTCGAATTTGACGTGGATCGATTTGTGGTCAAAGGCGCGCCGGAGCGGTTTAAGACGATGAAAGAGATCGCCTTTGCTGCCTACAATCAGGCCATTCCGGGGATTGAGCCGGGGCTTGAGGCGGTCAGCTATTATGATCCGCCCAATATGACCTATCCGTTTGGCGCCTATGTCTGTGTCATGGACATTGATGTGGACACGGGTGTGCCGGAGATCCGCCGCTTCTATGCGCTGGATGACTGTGGCACGCGGATCAATCCGATGATCATCGAAGGGCAGATCCATGGCGGCCTGACTGAAGCGCTGGCCGTGGCGTTGGGACAGGAGATTGCCTATGATGAGATGGGCAATGTGAAGACCGGCACGTTGATGGATTTCTTCCTGCCCACATCATGGGAAGTGCCCAACTATGAGACGGATTACACCGTGACCCCAAGCCCGCATCATCCGATTGGGGCGAAGGGTGTGGGCGAGAGCCCGCATGTGGGTGGTGTGCCCTGTTTCTCCAATGCGGTGCATGATGCGTTCCGCGCGTTTGGTCTGACCCAGACCAATATGCCGCATGATCACTGGCGGATCTGGAAGACCGCCAATGAATTGGGCTTGCATGGGTGACTTGCGAAAGCCTCTGCCCGCGTTGCGGGCGGGGGCCTCCGGCGGGGATATTTTGAGAATGAGAAGGTGAGGGGCGCGCGATGAGCGTGAACGATGTGCAATCTGCCTTGGCGGAAGAGGGCTATGTGGCGGATGCGCGCCTTGCGATGGCGCTGCATCTGGCGGAGACATTGGGACGGCCCTTGTTGCTTGAGGGACCTGCGGGGGTTGGCAAGACCGAGGTCGCCAAGGCGATGGCGGCGGTGCATGATACCAAACTGATCCGGTTGCAGTGTTATGAGGGGTTGGACGCCAGCCACGCGATTTACGAGTGGAACTATCAGCGGCAATTGCTGGCGATCCGCGCATCTGAGGCGCAGGGCGGCATGGCGGAGGCGGCGCTGTTTGGCGAAGACTATCTGCTGAAACGCCCGCTGCTGGAGGCGATCACACAGGCGCAGCCGCCGGTACTGCTGATTGATGAGATCGATCGGGCGGATGAGGAATTTGAAGCTTACCTTTTGGAAGTGCTGTCTGATTTTCAGATCACCATTCCGGAGGTGGGAACCGTTGAGGCTGTCACACGCCCGATGGTGATTTTGACCGCCAATGGCACGCGGGAGCTGTCAGACGCGCTGCGGCGGCGGTGTCTTTATGCCTATGTGGAATATCCGGATCGGGAGACCGAGCTGGCGATTCTGCGCACGCGTATGCCGGAGATGGAAGGCCTGTTGGCGCGTCAGATCGTGGGTGTGGTGCAGGATCTGCGCCGTGAAGAGCTTGAGAAGGCGCCGGGTGTGGCGGAGATGCTGGACTGGGCGGCGGCGCTGGCCGGGCTTGGGGTGAATGATCTGGCTCAGAGTCCGGAGGCGGTGCAAGCAACATTGGTGTGTCTGCTCAAGACCGCGGCAGATTATGATGCGGCTCCACGAGAGGTGATGGATCGGCTGATCGGGAAGGTCGCCTGATGCAGGTGACGCGGTTTCCATCCCGTGCCGAAGGTTTGGCCGACCGCATGGCGGGGTTCATGGCACATTTGCGTATGAATGGTGTGGCTGTGGGGGTGGCGGAAACCGGCGATGCGCTGGCCGCTTTGGCGGCGGTGGAGGCGACGGATGTGGCGCAGGCGCGTGAAGCGCTTTGTGTGCTGTTGTCTGGGGATGCTGAGAGCTGGCGCAAGTTTGACGACCTGTTTGATGCTTATTGGTTCAACGCAGGCAAACAGAAGCAAGGTACAGCCAAAAGCGATCATGTGAAGGTGCAGGCGGCGCGGCCCTTGTTGTGGCAGACGCATTTTGGCGAGAGTGCTGAAGGTGGCGTAGAGAGTGCTGAAGAGGCTTTGGCCCCTGATGGCGGGGACGGTGAGGCAGAAGGCACCGATGGGCGGCTGATCGCGACTGAGACGGACAACCTGACACGGCGGGATCTGCGGGAGTTGATGGATGAGGACAGCCTGCGACGTGCCGAAGCGGCGGCGGTGCGGATTGCGCGCGTGATACGGGATCGGCGCTCACGGCGGCGCAAGCAGGCGCTGCGCGGCCAGCAGCTCGACATGCGGCGCATTCAGCGAGCCTCGCTGGCACGGGGTGGCGAGCCGATGGAGCTGCATCGGCGGGCGCGGCCACCAAGACCGATGCAGATTGTGGCGCTGTGTGATGTGAGCGGGTCGATGACCGTGTATGCGCGGGTGTTTCTGGCCTTTCTCAAAGGGCTGGTGAGCAGTGAGACGCGCACCGATGCCTATCTGTTTCACACCCGGCTGATGCGGGTGACGGATGCGATGCGCGATCATGACACGCTGCGGGCGGCCTCTCGGCTGTCGTTGATGGCGGAAGGCTTTGGTGGGGGGACGGATATTTCCGGATCACTGGAGCGTTTCCTGAACGGTTATGGCGCGCGGGCGCTGAATGGGCGGACGGTCGTGATCATTCTGTCGGATGGCTATTGCACCTCTGATCCGGAGGCGCTGGGCGCGGCTTTGGCAAAGCTGAGGAAAAAGGCGCGGCGGATTGTTTGGCTGAACCCGCTGAAAGGCTGGCGGGATTATGCGCCAGTGGCGGCAAGCATGCAGGCGGCGCTGCCCTATCTGGATGCACATCTGCCGGCGAATACGCTTGAGGCGCTCGGCGCGCTTGAGCGGGAGTTTGCCCGCCTATGAAACGGCGTGGCTTTGAGGGAGGAGCGCATGGAGGCGTTTGACATATTTGATACGGTGGCGCGCTTGCGTGAAGAAGGAGCGCCGTTTTGCGTCGCGACTGTGGTGCGCACCGCTGATGTGACCTCTGCCAAAGCAGGGGCGAAGGCCGCGGTGACGGAGCACGGCGAGATCATTGGCCATCTGGGGGGGGCTTGCGTGAAACGCGCGGTGAAAGAAGCCGCAGTAGACGCGCTGGTGGCCGCAACGCCACGGATGATCCGGGTGAAACCCTCTGACAAAGTGGTGTCCTTGCTGGATCCGGATGGGGTGCAGACCTTCAAGAGCGGTTGCCCGTCGGGCGGCACGGTGGATGTGTTGATTGAGCCCTATCAGCAGGCGCAGCGGCTGGTGATTTTTGGCGACACACCAATTGCGCAGGCGGTGGCGGCCCATGCCACGCTGGCAGGGTTTCGCGTGTGTCGTGGGGATGAAGGTGTGGGCCAGATTGAGGCGCGTGATTTTGTGCTGGTGGCCTCCCAAGGGCAACGGGACAGTGATGCGCTGCGCTCGGCGCTGGAGACGCCAGCGCGGCGGGTGTCGATGGTGGCGAGCCGCAAGAAGGCAGCGGTGCTCTGTGACAAGCTGATTGCGGCTGGTTTGGAGGAGGCCAAAGTTGCGCGACTGAAAAGCCCGGCGGGGCTCGATATCGGGGCTGTGGACCCCCATGAGATCGCGCTGTCGATTTTGGCGGAGATCATTCAGTGGCGTCGGGCGGATAAAGCGGATCTGGGGGAGGGCAGCGATGAAAAGCTTGCGTGAGAAATGGCGGGCCTTTTGGGCACCGCGCAAAGATCTGACACCGGAGGAAGCGGCCGAAGAGGCGCTTCGGGTGTTTCCCAAATGTTGTTGAGATTGAAATTCTGATGAGACGAGGAAAGGCAGAGACCAGATGGAACTGAAAGACGAAATCCGCATCGCGGCCCCACGTGACGTGGTGTACCGGGCCCTGAATGACCCTGAGGTGCTGAAACAGTGCATTCCGGGTTGTGAAGAGCTGGAGCAGCACACGCCGGAGCACCTGGAGGCGAAAGTTGTGCTGAAGATCGGCCCTGTGAAAGCGAAGTTTGCGGGCGAAGTGTTTTTAGACACAAGCGGCGCGCCAGACGGGTTTACCTTGAAAGGGGAAGGCAAAGGCGGCGCGGCGGGATTTGCCAAAGGCGGGGCCGAAGTGACCTTGACGGAAGACGGTGATGAGACCGTTCTGACCTATGAAGCCAAAGCAGAAGTCGGCGGCAAGATCGCGCAGTTGGGCAGCCGACTCATTCAAGGCACGGCGAAGAAACTGTCGGCGAAGTTCTTTACCCAGTTTGCAGAGATCGTTGCGGAAGAGGTGGCTGCGTAGGGCCGGCCCAGCCGCACCTATTGGGGACGCAGACTTCCACTCACGGACCCAAAAAAGCGAAGCCCGGATGGCGATCCATCCGGGCTTCTGGAATTCTTGGTGGCGGTACAGGGACTTGAACCCCGGACACGCGGATTATGATTCCGCTGCTCTAACCAACTGAGCTATACCGCCGTAAGTGAGGTGCGATTTAGGGTGTTCCTGAGGTGGGGTCAAGAGAGAAATCGGCATTCTTATGTGACTTTTTTCAGCGCGGGAATGCGGAGACCCTAACGGCGGTGGGCTTGCGGGTTCATCGCCCTGAAAACGCAGGTGTTTGGCGCAATCCTTGGGTGGTTTACGCGGCTCAAAAATTTTTGCGGGGTTACAAAACCGTAAAATTGCGCGGAGCGCCGTTACAGAAACTTCACCGTTCTGACAATTAAGCTTTGGATTCGGCCTGTAGGCAGCGCCCATCAAATGGTGGGGATAAGCCGTGCTACAAGTGAACAAACTGACCAAAGCCTTTGGTCCAAACGTGGCTGTCGACGCGGCCAATTTCGTTGTCGAAAAGCCTGCGATGATCGGGATCATCGGGCGGTCAGGCGCCGGTAAGTCCACTCTGCTGCGGATGTTGAATCGTCTGACTGAGGAAACCAGCGGGCAGATCATCTTTGACGGCACCGATGTGACCGCGCTGAAAAACGGAGACAAGCGCCGCTGGCAGAGCGAATGCGCGATGATCTTTCAGCAGTTCAACCTCGTGCCGCGTATGGATGTGGTGAGCAATGTGCTGCATGGCACGCTCAATCGCCGCAGCGCACTGGCGACGATGTTCAATCTGTTCCCCAATGAGGACATCCATCGCGCGATTGATATTCTGGATCGTCTCGGCATTGCAGAACACGCGGCCAAGCGCGCCGAAGCGCTGTCTGGTGGTCAGCAGCAGCGCGTGGCGATTGCCCGTGCTCTGATGCAGGACCCGAAGATCATTCTGGCCGATGAGCCGATTGCTTCGCTTGACCCAATGAACGCGCAGGTGGTGATGCAATCGCTGCGCCAGATCCACGAAGAAGACGGCCGCATGGTGATCGCCAACCTGCACACGCTGGACACCGCGCGGCGCTATTGTGACCGGGTGATCGGTATGCGTGACGGGCGTATCGTGTTTGACGGCACGCCCGCGCAGCTGACCACCGGTGTGGCGCGCGACATTTACGGCGCGGATGCCACCTTTAGCGAAGCGGCCACCTCGACCGAGATCGAGACGCTGGACCGCACCGACGCAGAAGTCGGCCGCAAGACCCCCGAATTAGCCTGAGTTTCATCACACCCCACGTCACATAAGCGTGGGGTTTTTTATCAACTGGAGAGAAACGATGAAAAAACTGATTGCTGCCGTTCTGGCGACCACTGCCCTGACAGCCCCTGCGTTTGCTGAAGAAATCAGCGAATTCCGCATTGGTCTGCTGGGTGGCGAAAACGCCCAGGACCGTCTGAACAACAACGAATGCCTGCGCGCCAAAACCGAAGAAGTTCTGGGTGTGCCAACCAAATTGTTCGCCCCTGCGGACTACAACGGCGTGATCCAGGGCCTGCTGGGCGGCACCATCGACATGGCGTGGCTGGGCGCGTCTGGTTATGCAAAGACTTACCTGTCTGACCCAGAAGCGGTTGAGCCGATCCTGGTGAAAGTGAATGTGGACGGTGGCTATGGCTACTACTCCATCGGGTTTGCCCGCAAAGACAGCGGCATCGCCTCGCTGGAAGACATGAAGGGCAAGACCTTCGGCTTTGGTGACCCGAACTCCACCTCAGGCTTCCTGATCCCGTCCATCGAGATCCCTGAAGCCACCGGTTCTACCATGACCTCTGGCGACTACTTCGGTGAAGTGAAATTCACCGGTGGCCATGAGCAGACCATTGTTGCGGTGAACAACGGTGACGTGGACGGCGGTGTGACTTGGGCCGACGGTCTGGGTGAGTGGGAAGACGGCTACAACTCTGGCGCGCTGCGCCGTGCGGTTGACGCAGGTCTTGTAGACATGAACGAGATGGTCAAAATCTGGCAGTCCAAGCCGATCCCAGAAGGCCCAATCGTGCTGCGCAAAGCGCTGCCAGAAGACGTAAAAGTGAAGTTCACCGCGCTGATGGCTTCCCTGCCATCCATCGACCCTGACTGCGCCTATGGCGTGCTGTCTGGCGAAGCCAAAGGTGTGCAGCCAATCGGCCATGACGCTTACGAAGTGATCATCGAAGCGCGCAAACTGAAGTCCAACTAAGACGACTTCACCACATTGAGCAGGCCCTGTGCAGATGCGCGCGGGGCCTGTTTCCTGACTAAGGGGCTCCCATGACAGATTTGACCGGTAGCGGCACGGACCGCCGTGACGCGGGCCATGTGCGCGCGGACTACATGGCGCAGGTGCGACGCAAGCGGATGATGGATGGCATCATCCTCATCGTTTTCATCGCCTTGATGACCACGGGTTTCATGATTGCGGATGACCGCAATGCCGGTGGGTTTTGGGACGGTCTGCACCGTCTGTTTGATTTCCCCAAAGAGGTGCTGGGCGAGGCTTTTGAAAAGGCCGCTGATTTGCCTGCGCATCTGCTGAAATTCCTGCCCTCGCTGATTGAAACAATCAATATCGCGGCGGCCTCCACCCTGATTGGTACAATGCTGGGCATGGTGCTGTCGCTGCTGTCGACACGTGGCATGGCCAAGTGGCCGCGTCTCATTCCGCTGTTTCGCCGGATCATGGACATCATGCGCGCGATGCCTGAAATCGTGATTGCGCTGGTTCTGATCTTTGTCATGGGCGGCGGGCCGGTGCCTGCGATGGTGGCGATTGCTTTCCACACCGCGGGTGCGATGGGCAAGCTGTTCTCCGAGGTCAATGAAAACGCGTCTCTCAAGCCTGTGGAAGGGTTGCAGTCGGTGGGCGCGAGCTGGACCCAGCGCATGTGGCTTGGGGTGATCCCGCAGGTGGCGCCCAACTACTTCAGCTACGCCCTGCTGCGGTTTGAGGTGAACATCCGCGCCTCTGCCATCCTCGGCTTCGTGGGTGCCGGCGGTATTGGCTATGAGCTGCGCAACGCGATGAGCTGGGGCAAAGGCCAATATGATGAGGCTGCCGCGATCTTCATTCTGCTGTTTGTTACCATTGTGGTGGTGGATCAGCTGTCCTCGCTGGTGCGCGAGCGCCTGACGCACGGCAAATCTGAGCAAAAACTTGAGAAGGCCTCGGCATGAGTATTGCAGCCAATGAAACCGATTTCCTGAAGGTTCAGGCGGATCGCCATTTTGCCAGAAAGAAGCTTGTGAGCTTTGGGCTGCCTGCGCTGGTGATTGCCTATCTGACCTATATCTTCTTCATCTTTGACATTCCCGGTCTGGCACAGCGCTTTGAGGCGGACAATGCCCGCGCGCTGGTGGCGGACAGCTACAGCTACAAAACCCATGTGGCGCGTGACAACCGCTCTGGCGAAGTGTCTGTGGCCATCGAAGGGGAACGCAAAGGCACCTATCCTGAGGGCACCACTCCTGAGTGGGTCACCCTGGGGGACACCGACACGGTGATTGATCTGGGTGATGGTCATGTGGTGACTTATGGCGCGGACAATTTTGTCAGCTATGAAGTGCCGGGCTATGGCCTGATCACGGCGCAGCCGAGCCGCGCGAAAGGCGTGCAGGCGGTGCTGCCGGAGGGGGAGACCCCTGAGTGGATCAACGCCTCTAAAAACCGGATGACCATCACCACGGATGCAGGACGTCTGACGGTGACGCGCAACCGCACTGAGGTGTTCCGCTATTTCACCGGCTGGGAGCTGTTCTTCTTCACGCTCGACAGCCCCTATCACGGGATGCCTGTAGGCGAGGTGATGGCGCGCGCGCTGGGCGGTGAAGCCTCTGCGATCTGGCAGGATTTCTGGACCAACAAGATGTGGCGTCACCAAGATGTGGCCTGGGCGATCTTTGAAACCATCCTGATGGCTTTCCTTGGCACCATGGGGGCGGCCCTTGTGGCGTTGCCATTGGCGTTTCTTGCGGCGAAGAACTTTACCCCGCTGGTGTTTGTGCGCCAGATCACGCGCCGTTTCTTTGATTTTTTCCGCGGTGTGGATGCGCTGATCTGGACAATTGTTCTGGCGCGCGCTTTTGGGCCGGGGCCTCTTACAGGCGCGCTGGCGATCCTGATCACCGACACAGGGTCGTTTGGTAAAATGTTCTCCGAAGCGTTGGAAAACGTAGATCAGAAGCAGATCGAGGGTATTCAGTCCACCGGGGCCAAGCCGGTGCAGCGCTATCGCTTTGGGGTGATCCCGCAGGTGACGCCGATCCTGATGAGCCAGGTGCTGTATTTCCTGGAATCCAACACCCGCAGCGCCACCATCATCGGTGCGATCACTGGGGGCGGCATCGGGCTTTTGCTGACACAGGCGATGATCACCCAGAAAGACTGGGAAGAGGTGACCTATTACATCGTGCTGATCGTGTTGATGGTCATGGTGATGGACTGGTTCTCTGGCTGGCTGCGCCGCAAACTGATCAACGGCGACGAGAGCGGACACTGATCCGCGCCACAGAATGTGCCTTCGGCGAGGATATTTGGCGCAAGAGGAAGCGTGGTGGTTTTCCTCTTGCCAAAAATATCCCCGCCGGAGGCATAATACCTTTAAAAGACACAGGAGCCGCATATGGCCAAGCTCTCAGCAGAGACGCCGCTGATCCATCCTGACTGCATTCTGCATGACGCAACCTTTGGGCGTTATGTGGAAATTGGGCAGGGCAGCCGGATCATTTCAGCGCATTTTGACGATTATTCCTATTGTGACCGCATGGCGGAGGTCGCGAACGCCAGGATCGGCAAGTTTGCCAATATCGCCGCTTTCAGCCGGATTGGCGCAACAGATCACCCGATGGAAAATGCCTCGTTGCACCATTTCCTCTATCGCTCAGACGACTATTTTGACGATGCAGAACCGGATGCGGCGTTTTTTGCCCATCGCCAGAGCCGGGTGGCGACCATCGGCCATGACACATGGATTGGCCATGGCGCGATGATCAAGCCGGAGGTGACACTGGGCCATGGCTGCGTGGTGGCGAGTGGTGCGGTGGTGACCAAAGATGTGCCGCCTTACATGATTGTGGCCGGGATGCCCGCGACACCGTTGCGGCGACGGTTCAGCGAGAATGTGTCTGAGCGATTGATGACGCTGGCGTGGTGGGACTGGGAACACAGCCGCCTGCGCGCGGCGCTGACGGATTTCCGGGCGCTGAAAGCAGAAGCGTTTCTGGAGAAATACGGGGGCTGAACCCCAGTGCAACAAAGCGCGCCAGTGGCGCGCTTTGGCTTTCGGGTGGTGGCGGGTTATTCCGCCGCCAGTTTTGTTTCGGAGGCCGCGTCAAAGAAGCGATGGGCCACGTCGCCGGACAGATGGCTGATGCGCCCGCCCGCGATGGTGCCTTCAATCGCGTGGGTGTCCGGGTGGACAATGACGATATCGGCGCGCTGGCCCGGCGCGAGCGTGCCGCGATCGGTCATGTCCATGATTTTGGCGGCATTGGTGGAGATCATCGCCCATGCGGAGGGCAGATCGCGCAAGCCGTCGTCCACCATGCGGAAGGCCGCCTTGGACAGGGCCGGGTAGTGGTAATCAGACACCAGTGCATCACAGAGATCATCGGCCACAAGGCGCGCGGCCTGAATGTTGCCAGCCTGACTGCCGCCGCGCACGATGTTGGGCGCGCCCATCACCACGTGATCGCCAACCGCTTTGGCCACGGCTGCCGCGCTGCGCGCGGTTGGGAACTCACACACCCGCGCGCCAAGCACGGAATACCGCTCCCGCGTGTCGCCATCAGGATCGTCGTGACTGCCGTAGCGTACACCGATCCGGTCAAAGGCTTCGGCCAGCGCGCAGAGGTGACGCGGCACCTGCGGACTTTCGTCAAAGGCAGCATGGACCAGCGCCAGATGCTCTTGTGGGGTGCGCCCGGCCCCCTTTGCCCAATGGGCCAGCGCTTCTGGATTGACGCGTGACAGATAGAGCGCTTCTTCGAGGTGGTTGTTGAACACCACATAATCGACGTTGTGCTTTTCCACCGCTGCAATCAGGCGATCACGGGTGTGCACCGTATGGGTTTCGCAACGGATCTGAATGCGCAGGTCGGTCTGGGCGTGCGGGCGGTAGGCGTCCAGTGCCGCCAGCAGATTTTCCGCCGCATCTGGGCCACGGTGGCCGCCTTCCCAACTCCAGCTTTGCGCGAGCCACGCCGTGGTCACGCCGTTTGCGGCCGCATCGCGATCGGTGCCGCGCAGGCCCATGGCGACAGGGAAAGGCGCGCTGGGGCGTGGCGCGATGTGGCGTTCAAACGCATCGCCGTGCAGGTCGATGATGCCGGGCATCAACAGATAGCCGGACAGGTCAACTTCGGGCAGCGCATGATCGACAATGTGACCTTCGGAAAACGCCAGAGCGGTGTCCTGCAAAGCGCCGTCACGAAGGACTTGTGCGCCCGTCAGGCGCAAAGAGAGAGGAGAACTGGACATAAGAATGCTCTTGTAGGTGTTTTTGCTCTCTCTAGGCCTGTTATGTGTCGGCTGCGTGACGTTGGGGGATGAAATCTGCACAAAAACCACGTTTGCGCGTTTTTCTGCTATCAGTGGCAACAGATCAGGCAGGTTATTCGGTCAGCGTGAGGGTGACGCGGTCACCGGCAAACCAGGTGATGCCATATTCCACCGGCGTGCCTTCGGGATCGATGTTGATGGCTTTGGTGCGCAGGACGGGATCTCCCTCTGCGATGCGCATGTGCAAGGCTTCGGTGGCGCTGGCGCGTCGGGCTGTCAGGCGGGTGGAGGCGCGGGTGTAATCTGTGACGCCATTTTCCTTGAGCGCGGCGGTGACAGACCGCAGGCGTTCGAGCTGTGCTGCTAGATCGGGGAAACGTGCGGCGGGGAAAACGCTTTTAAAGAGTGCAATTGGGTTGCCGTCTGCGAGGGACAGGCCGTCATAGACATGGACGTCTGCGCCTTCAGGCAGCGCGAGGGCGCTTGCCTCTGCCGCATCTGCGCTGCGGGTTTCAAGGTGCAGCACTTCTTTGCCCGGCAAGCGACCAGCCTGTTCGAGGTTGCGGTGAAATCGCACGCGTTTGCCGATGGCATAGTCGGTGGGCACCTGCGCGACAAAGACGCCGGCGCCGCGCCGCGCGTGCACCAAGCCGTTGTCCGCCAGCGATTTTAACGCGTGGCGCACGGTGTGGCGGTTGACGCCAAAGCGGCCAGAGAGCTCGGCCTCGGTGGGTAGCTTGTCGCCCGGACCATAGCGGCCCTCTGCGATGTCTTCGGTCAGGGTGCTGGCGATGGATTGCCAGATCGGGGTGCGTTTGGCGCTCATGTTGCGGTCTCTGTCATGAAAACTTCATGGGGGGATGGATTGCGCGACTCGCGATGTGTCGCTAGGATTTGTCTAGTTGTATAGGAAAATAGACAAATCGACAAGGTGTCTAGATGACCGCAGAAAATCAAAGACGCGCCTGGATGTCGCTGCTCGCCAAAGCGCCTGCAGACCGGCTTTTGGCGCTTTGGCAAGAGCATGGCGCCGCGCCTGCATTTCACTGGCTGCGTGCGCCAGAAATTGGCGCGACCATGGTGCGTGGGCGCCTTGGCGGCACGGGCGCGCCTTTCAATCTCGGAGAGATGACGCTGACCCGCTGCGCTTTGCAGCTGGAGAGCGGCGCGGTGGGCCATGGCTATGTGCAGGGCCGTGACAAGCAGAAGGCGGAGATTGCCGCACTGGTGGATGCCATGATGCAGGGGCCAGAGGCGGAGGCGGTGGAAGCCGCGATCCTGAAGCCGCTGGGCGATGAGCTTGCAGATGCCAAGACCGCACGTGCGGAAAAGGCGGCGGCGACAAAGGTGGATTTCTTCACCATGGTGCGGGGAGAGGACTGATGAACGCAGATGTTCTGAAAGGCGGATTTGCCGATGCGCCGGTCGATGCGGCGCATGCGTTTCGCGCGGCGATGAATGTGATGGCGCGGCCCGGCACCGTTGAAAAGCTGGCGGGTGCTGCGCCACCCGCGCCGCTATCGACGGCGGCAGGTACGCTGATCCTGACATTGTGTGATCCGGACACCCCGCTGCATCTGGCAGGGGACTTTGATTGCCAAGCGGTGCGGGATTGGATTGCTTTTCATGTGGGTGCTCCGATTGTCGGTGCAGAAAGCGCGATGTTTGCTGTGGGCGATTGGGAGAGCCTTGCGCCGCTCACGCGCTTTGCGATTGGCACGCCGGAATATCCGGATCGCTCTGCCACGCTGATTGTGGAGCGTGAGGCGCTTGCACAGGAAGGCGCAACATTGCGGGGGCCGGGCATCAAAGAGACGGCTGAGATGGCGCTGCCGGAAACAGAGGCGTTTCAGATGAATGCGCTGCTGTTCCCGCTGGGGCTCGATTTCTTCTTCAGCTGCGGGGATCAGGTCTCCGCGTTGCCAAGAACAACGAAAGTGGAGGCGGCCTGATGTATGTTGCAGTGAAAGGCGGCGAGCGCGCGATTGACAATGCGCATGCGTGGCTGGCCGAAGAGCGGCGCGGTGATCAGACTGTGGCGGAATTGTCCGTTGCGCAGATCCGCGAGCAGCTGAGCCTTGCGGTGAACCGCGTGATGGCGGAGGGCTCGCTCTATGATCCTGACCTTGCGGCGCTGGCGATCAAGCAGGCGCGCGGAGATATGATTGAGGCGATTTTCCTCATTCGCGCCTACCGCACCACCTTGCCACGTTTTGGCGCATCCCTGCCGGTGCAGACCGAAGAGATGGCCTGTGATCGCCGGGTTTCCGCAACCTTCAAGGATGCGCCGGGTGGGCAGGTCTTGGGGCCGACGTTTGACTACACCCACCGCCTATTGGATTTTGCGCTGGCGGCAGAGGGCGAGGTGCCTGTGGTTGAGCGTGGTGAAGCGCGGGCGGAACCGACGCCGCATATCACCGAGTTTCTCAACAAAGAGGGGCTGATCCAGACAGAGGTCAGCTCGGAGGAAACGCCCGGCGATCTGACCCGCGAGCCGCTGGAGCTGCCCGCAAACCGTCCGCTGCGCCTGCAGGCGCTGACGCGGGGTGATGAGGGGTTTGTGCTGTCGATGGCCTATTCCACGCAGCGGGGCTATGCGCGCAACCACGCCTTTGTGGGGGAGCTGCGCATCGGCAAGGTTGCGGTGGAGATGGAGATCCCGGAGCTGGGGTTTGCCATTGAGATTGGCGAGATTGAGCTGACCGAATGTGAGACGGTGAACCAGTTTCAGGGCTCCAAAACCGAGCCGCCGCAGTTCACACGTGGCTATGGGCTGGTGTTTGGCCAGTCTGAGCGCAAGTCGATTTCCATGGCGCTCGTAGACCGTGCGCTGCGTTGGCAGGAGCTGGGCGAAGACAACCTCGGCGCGCCTGCGCAGGATGAAGAGTTTGTGCTCTATCACTCCGACAACATTCAGGCGACGGGGTTCTTGGAACACATCAAACTGCCCCATTACGTGGATTTCCAGTCTGAGCTGGAGCTGATCCGCAAGCTGCGCCGTGAGGCGATGGAAAATGTGGCGCCAGTTCAGGAGGCGGCGGAATGAGCCCCTCGGTTGTGGTCTTTGACATTGGCGGCGTGCTGGTGGACTGGCAGCCGCATCTGGCCTGGGCGGATGAGTTTACGACAGAAGCCGAGACACAGGCCTTTATGGCGCGGATCGACTTCTTTGCGCTCAACCTGCGGGGCGACAATGGCGAGCGGTTTGCCGATATGGCGCAGGAGCTGGAGGACCCTGAAGATCAGCGGCGGCTGGCGGACTATGTGCCCAATTACGCCAAGACGGTGGAAGGGGCCGTGGCAGGGACATGGGATGTTCTTGACGCGCTGAAGGCCAAAGGCGTGCCGGTGCATGCGATCACCAACTGGTCGGCGGAAACCTGGCCAGAAGGGCTGAAAAGTCATCCCCGCCTTGGTGAGGTCTTTGGCACTTTGGTGGTGTCTGGCGAAGAGGGCATGATCAAACCTGATCCACGCATTTTCGAAATGCTGTGCACGCGTGCCGGTGTGGCACCAGAAGAGTGCGTTTTCATTGATGACAGTCCCAAGAATGTAGATGGCGCGAAGGCCGCCGGTTGGGACGCAATCCATTTCACCGGAGCCGAGGCGCTGCGCACGGCACTGGAACAGAGGGGCTTGCTATGAGCGACTACAACTTTGCCTATCTGGATGAGCAGACCAAGCGGATGATCCGCCGGGCCATCCTGAAGGGGCTGGCGATTCCGGGCTATCAGGTGCCGTTTGCCAGTCGTGAAATGCCGATGCCTTATGGCTGGGGCACGGGGGGCGTGCAGGTCTCTGCCGCCACGCTGACGCCGGATGATACGCTGAAGGTGATCGACCAAGGCGCGGATGATACGACCAATGCGGTCTCGATCCGCAAGTTCTTTGAGAAGACCGCCGCTGTGGCCACCACAGAGGAAACCGCGCAGGCGAGTGTCATTCAGACCCGCCACCGCATTCCTGAAGAGGCGCTGCGTGAGGATCAGATCCTGGTTTATCAGGTGCCGATCCCGGAGCCGTTGCGCTTTCTGGAGCCGTCTGAGGTGGAAACCCGTAAGATGCACAGCCTTGAGGAATATGGCCTCATGCATGTGAAACTCTATGAGGACATTGCCAAACACGGCGCGATTGCCACTTCTTATGCCTATCCGGTGAAGGTGGAGGGCCGTTATGTGATGGATCCGAGCCCGATCCCGAAGTTTGACAATCCGAAGATGGAAATGGCGGCGATCCAGCTCTTTGGCGCGGGCCGTGAGCAGCGGATTTATGCGCTGCCGCCCTATTGCCAAGTGGTGAGCCTTGATTTTGAGGATTTCCCTTTTGAGGCCAGCAAGGCCGACCACGCCTGTGACATGTGTGGTGCTGAGGACAGCTATCTGGATGAGGTGATCATGGATGATGCGGGCAACCGGATGTTTGTCTGTTCTGACACCGATTATTGCGCCAGCCGCCGTGCCGCCGGGCACGTGGGCGCGCAGGCCGCAGCCCTTGAGGAGACCGCCGCATGACGCCGCTTCTGAAAGTTGAGAATATCAGCAAATATTATGGCAACCGCATTGGCTGTCAGAATGTGAACTTTGATCTCTACCCCGGAGAGGTCATGGGAATTGTTGGGGAGAGTGGTTCTGGCAAGTCCACGTTGCTCAACTGCCTTGCCGGTCATCTGAGCCCGGAGACGGGCGAGGTGCTGTTTGAGATGCGCGATGGTGCGATGCGGGATACGGTCACCATGAGTGAGCCGGAACGTCGTATGCTGAGCCGCACGGACTGGGCTTTTGTGCATCAGCATGCCCGGGATGGGTTGCGCATGAATGTGAGCGCAGGCGGCAATGTGGGTGAGCGGCTGATGGCCGTGGGCGCACGCCACTATGGCAACATCCGCGCAGAGGCGATTGACTGGCTGGGTCGTGTGGAGATCAACGAGAGTCGCGTGGATGACCGCCCGACGCAGTTTTCCGGCGGGATGCAGCAGCGCCTGCAGATTGCGCGCAATCTGGTGACCGGGCCGCGGCTGGTGTTCATGGATGAACCAACGGGTGGCCTTGATGTCTCTGTGCAGGCGCGTCTCTTGGATCTTTTGCGCGGGTTGGTGCGTGAAATGGGGCTGAGCGCCATCATCGTGACCCATGATCTGGCGGTGGTGCGTTTGCTCGCGGATCGGCTGATGGTGATGAAGGACGGCCATGTGGTGGAGACCGGGCTGACAGATCAGGTGCTGGATGATCCGCAGCATGCCTATACGCAGCTGCTTGTGAGTTCGGTTTTGCAAGTTTGACAGGTTGGGGGCTGTCTGCCCCCAAACCCCCGAGGATATTTGGGAATGAGAAATCAGATGATTGAGATTAGAGATCTGAGCAAGACGTTTACCCTGCACAATCAGGGCAGCGCGGTGATCCCGGTGATGGATGGGGCCAACCTGAGTGTGGCGCGCGGGGAATGTGTGGCGCTGACCGGGGCATCTGGTGCGGGTAAATCCACCCTGATGCGTATGATTTACGGCAACTACCTTGCCGCAGGTGGGTCTATCCTGGTGGATGGCGTGGATGTGGTGCAGGCCGAGCCGCGCGAGATCCTGGCGCTGCGGCGTGAGGTGCTGGGCTATGTCAGCCAGTTTCTGCGGGTGGTGCCACGGGTGCCGACGCTGGATGTGGTGGCGGAGCCATTACTGGCTGTGGGTGTTGAGGCCGAGGCGGCGCGGGACCGCGCGCGGGATTTGCTGACCCAGCTGCGCATCCCGGAGCGGTTGTGGCAGCTGAGCCCGACGTCCTTCTCTGGTGGGGAGCAGCAGCGGGTAAACATAGCGCGCGGCTTTGCCCATACCTATCCGGCGATGCTTTTGGATGAGCCGACAGCCTCACTGGATGCCACAAACCGCGCCACGGTGCTGGGGCTGATTGAAGAGGCCAAGGCACGTGGCGCGGCGATTGTCGGGATTTTCCACGATGAGGCGGCGCGTGATCAGGTCTGTGACCGCGAGATTGATGTCTCCGACTTTACCCCTGGCCTGCAGGGGGCGGCGTGATGGCTGAAACCTTGTTGCCTGTGTCGGATCCTGTGCGGGTAGTGGGGGTTGTTGGCCCCTCTGGCGTGGGCAAGGACACGGTGATGGAGGCGATGGCGGCGGCGCGTGCTGATGTGGTCTTGGCCCGTCGGGTGATCACGCGGGCAGCAGGTGCGGGTGGCGAGAACTCGATCGGTGCCACAGATGCGGAGTTTGATGCGCTGGTGGCGCAGGATGCTTTTGCGCTTTGGTGGCCCGCACATGGGCTGCGGTATGGCGTACCGCGTGAGGCGCTGCAGCAGGCGGGCGCGCGGATTGTACTGGTGAACCTGTCGCGTGGCGTGCTGGATCAGGCGCGGGCGGCGTTTGAGGATTTTGCCGTGCTCTCGTTGAGTGCAGATGTGCAGACGCTGGCGCAACGCCTAGCTGCACGCGGGCGAGAGACGGAGGCAGAAATTGCCGGCCGTCTGGCACGTGCAGGCGTGTCGCGCCCGACGGGGGCAGATGTCGTGGAAGTTGCCAATGATGGCGCGCTGGCAGCCACGGTGGCCGCCGCGCTTGAGGCGCTTCAGCCGGTGAGGGCGTAGCGTTGGATTTCGTGAAACATCTGGCTGTCGTCTTCGCCCACCAGGGTCAGGCTGCTCACCACAAAGGGCTGTGGCAAAAGCGGTGTGATGTGGGGCAGAAGCGCGGCCTGGGTTTGCTCGGCATCTTTGCCAAGGCGGCCGGTGAGCGTGATGTGGAAGCGAAACTCCTCCATCACGTAAGGGTATCCCCATTGCGCCAGAAGGGCTTCCTGCGCGGACGACAGATTGGCCTGACGGCGGCGCGCCAGTTCGGCCTCAGAGGGTGGGCGGCGAAACATGTCGAGCTCTTTGACCGCGCGCGCGGCCAGTGCGGCAAGCGGGGTTTGATCCCCGTCGATTTTCAGCGCCAGGAAGCTGCCGAGGCGGGACAGGGTCAAGCCGGGCAGCGTGACCGGGGCCAGTGTTGCGCAGAGCGCGGCCAGCGCCTCTTGCAGGGCGTCTGGGCTTTGGCCTTCCGCCAAAAAGAAGGGCGGTTTGATGGTGCCGTGCAGCCCGTATTTGCGCGGGGTGGCGGTGAGTTCTTCCACGGGGCGCGGAAGGCTCGTGATCTCTGGATGCGCGCGGCGTTCGCCCGTCACCGGATCCCAGCCCAGCCATTGGGCGCCAAAATCTGCCAGGGCGCCGGGCTCTGGCGTGTAATAAATGCCGTATCGTTTGAACTGCATGTTGCCTCTTTCAACCTTTTGACAGCGAATGCCAAAAATGCGTGACACCCACATGACACAAGAGATGATCCTTGCAAATGCCACCCTTGTTTTGCCGACGGAGACCGTGACCGGCTCTGTTGTGGTGCGCGATGGGATGATTGTAGAGATGGACCAGGGCGCGACGGTGCCTGCTTGTGCAGAGGATTGCGAGGGCGATTTTGTTGCGCCGGGGCTGATTGAACTGCACACTGACAATCTCGAGCGTCACATGCGCCCGAGGCCCAAGGTGGACTGGCCGCATCAGGCGGCGATTGTGGCCCATGACGCAGAGTTGGCGAGCGTGGGCATCACGACGGTGTTTGACGCGCTGCGCATCGGCTCGATCCTGTCTGATCCCAATAACAGATATGGCAAATATGCACGGGTGGTGGCCGATGAGCTGTTGTCGATGCGCGACAGTGGCGGGCTTCGGATCAGCCACCATCTGCATCTGCGGGCGGAGACCTGTTCTGAGACGTTGATTGAAGAGTTGGCGGAGTTTGGGCCGGAGGACCGCATCGGGATCGTGAGCCTGATGGATCACACGCCGGGACAGCGCCAGTTTCAGGATGTGAGCAAGTTTGAGAGCTATATTCGCGGCAAATACGCCATGGATGCAGAAGGGTTTGAGGAATACGTCGCCTTTCTGCATGGGCTGCACGACAAGCTTGGGAAAGCGCATGAGGAGGCCACGGTGGCGGAGGCCAAGCGCTTTGGCGCGGTGCTGGCGAGCCATGATGACACCACTGAGGCGCAGGTGGCGACCTCGGCGGGTTATGGCATTCATCTGGCGGAGTTCCCGACAACTGTTGAGGCGGCGCGCGCCAACCATGCCCATCGCATTGCCAATATCATGGGCGGGCCGAACCTTGTGCGTGGCGGCAGCCATTCGGGCAATGTGGCGGCGATGGAGCTGGCGGAGCTTGGCTTGCTGGACATCATTTCCTCAGACTATGTGCCGTCCTCCCTGCTTTTGGGCGCGGTGATGTTGGGGCAGACCTGGGGCGATATGGCCAAGGGCTTGCACACGGTGACAGCGGCGCCAGCGAAGTACACCAACCTGACGGACCGTGGGCGCCTGGAGGTGGGCTTGCAAGCGGATATGATCCGGTTCCGGCTCACTGAGGGCGTGCCGTCCTTGCGCGCGGCGTGGCACAAAGGGGTGCGCTCTGCTTAGAGCTTTGCGAAGGCGGGCGCGTAGGAGACCGCAAATGGGGTTTTCAGCGCGCCTGCCGCAAGTTCCAGTGCCATAAAATAAGGGCCAGCGAATTGGTTGGTGAAGCCTTTGGCGAGATCCACGGAATAGCCAAAGCGGCTGTAATAGGCCGGATTGCCCAGAACGAAGCTGGCTTGCCAGCCTTCCCTCTGCGCTTGTGCAAGCCCGTGGCGAACAAGCGCTGCGCCGATGCCTTGTTTCTGATGGTCCGGTGAAACGGACAGCGGGCCAAGACCCAACGTGCGCACCGGGGCGGCCATCGGGGAGAATAGGACCTGGCCGATGATGTGGCCGTTTTCTTCTGCGATGAGAGAGAGCGCCGCATCGCCGTCTGCGCGCAGCATGTCGATAAGGCGGGCCTCTTCTGGCTGGCCAAAGGCGGCTTTGGTGAGCGCATGGATGTCGTCGATGTCAGCGGCGGTTTCTGGGCGGATGTGCATTTTTGGGTGCCTTTGGGGGAGAGCGGCGGTGCGCAGGGACTGCGCACCCTACGGATTGGTGGTGAAGAGGGCGAGTTTGTTGCCTTGGGGATCGCGCAGGTAGGCGACGTAGAAATTGGCGCTGTAGGCTTCGCGAAAGCCCGGGGCGCCTTCGTCTGCGCCGCCTGCGGAGAGCGCCGCGGCGTGTAGATCGCGCAGCTGCTGTTGGTTGTCTGCCTGAAAGGCCACCATCGTGCCGTTGCCAGCTGAGGCGGGTGCTCCGTTGAAAGGGGCTTTGACATAGAAATCCGGCGAGGTTGGCGGCTCGCCAGCTGGGATGTAGCTGAGATCGCCATGGTAGTGCTCAAGCCGATATCCGAGGGCGGGCAGGAAGGCAGAGTAAAAGCGCTCTGCGGCGGGGATGTCGTCTGCGCCGACGGTGATATAGGCGATCATGTGAGGCGTCCTTTCAGAGGAAGCATAGCAAGCAAATCACCCACCGCATGCAAAAAAGCCCCGCGCGGGTGGCACGGGGCTTTTGAATTTAGGGTGGGTTGACGCTTAGCCGATGGCGGCGGCTTTCACGTCTGCGTCGATGTAAGGCAGGTATTGCTCGAAGTTGTCGGCAAACATGCCCACCAGCTTGGCGGCCTGTGCGTCATAGGCGTCTTTGTCCGCCCAAGTGCCGCGTGGGTCGAGCAGGCTGTCGTCTACGCCCGGCACAGAGACGGGCACTTCGAAGCCGAAGTTGGCGTCTTTGCGGAATTCCACATGGTTCAGGGAGCCGTCGAGCGCTGCGGTGAGCAGGGCGCGGGTGGCTTTGATCGGCATGCGGGAGCCGGTGCCGTAGGCGCCGCCGGTCCAGCCGGTGTTCACCAGCCAGCAGGTGGTGCCAAATTCCGCGATCTTCTGGCGCAGCAGGGCACCGTAGGCTTCTGGGCGACGTGGCATGAAGGGCGCGCCGTAGCAGGTGGAGAAGGCCGGGGTTGGCTCGGTCAGGCCACGCTCCGTGCCCGCCATTTTCGCGGTGAAGCCGGAGAGGAAATGGTATTCTGCCTGTGCCGGGGTCAGACGTGCGATGGGAGGCAGGATGCCGAAAGCGTCGCAGGTCAGCATGATCACGTTTTTGGGGTGACCGCCAAGGCCGTTGTCGGATGCGTTCGGGATCGACTCCAGCGGGTAGGCGCAGCGCATGTTTTCGGTGAGGCTCTTGTCCTCAAAGTCGAGCTCTTTGGTCTCTTCGTCATAGACCATGTTCTCGATCACTGTGCCAAACATCTTGGTGGTGGCGTAGATCTCGGGCTCTGCCTCTGGGTTCAGGCCGATGGTCTTGGCATAACAGCCGCCCTCAAAGTTGAAGGTGCCACGGTCAGACCAGCCGTGCTCGTCGTCACCAATCAGCGTGCGATTTGGATCGGCGGAGAGCGTGGTCTTGCCGGTGCCGGAGAGACCGAAGAAGATCGCTGCATCCACAGGGTTGTCTTTGGCGTGGTTGGCGGAGCAGTGCATCGGCATGATGCCTTTTTCCGGCAGCAGGTAGTTCAAGAGGCCAAAGACAGATTTCTTGTTCTCACCGGCGTATTCGGTGTTGCCGATCAGGATCATCTTTTTCTCGATATTGACCGCAATCACGGTCTCAGAGCGGCACCCGTGCTTGGCCGGGTCAGCCTTGAAGCTTGGGCAGTTGATGATGGTGTAATCAGCCACGAAGTGATCCAGCGCGTCGCGGTCGGGGCGGCGCAGCAGGTGACGGATGAAGAGGTTGTGCCAAGCCAGCTCGTTCACGACGCGCACGTTGATCGCGTGGGTCGGATCGGCACCGGCGGTGAGATCCTGAACGAAGTAGTCGCGGCCTTTCATGTGCGCGAGCATGTCGGCATGCAGGCGGTCAAAGGCGTCGCTGGCCATCTCGTGGTTGTTTTCCCACCAGATGGTGTCTTCGGTCATCGGGGTGCGCACGGTGAATTTGTCTTTGGGTGAGCGGCCGGTGAACTCGCCGGTGCTGACAAGGAAGGTGCCGCCATTGCCCAGCGTGCCTTCGTTGCGCTTCAGAGCATGCTCAATCAGCGCGGGCTCCATAAAGTTGTAATAGACATTGCCCAGACCTTCGATCCCTTGATCTTGCAGGCGGAATTGCGGGTTTACCCGTCCAAATGTCATTTCTTACACTCCTGTAGCCGCGCGGTTTTGGCGGCGATCTTTAATGAACTTGAGGGGGCAATAATCTTGCGCGACCACCGTCTCCTCGGCGTTGTCCGTCGGTCTTAACATGAGGATTTATTGGAAGAACAGGACGCTTTGGCATAGTTAGCGCAACCAAATTCAGGTTAGCGCAACCAAGTGTTCCGATCGGAACATTGTTGGGCTGTTTGTCTCTGAAAGTGAGACAATTTAGCCATTGGTTAGCGATTTTGCGGTCTAATAAGTCCGGTTTGAGACCCGAATCGCACTTTTGCGTTGATTGCCGGTACGCGAGATGCGCATAATGTCTAAAAAATTAGGCATAAATAAGAGCAGTAAGAGGATCCGTCCGATGTCAAGAATTGCCCTCGTGGACGACGACAGAAACATTTTGACGTCGGTTTCAATCACCCTTGAGGCCGAGGGTTTTGAAGTCGAGACCTATAATGATGGCCAGCAGGCGCTGGATGCATTCAACAAGAAACTCCCTGACATGGCTGTGCTGGATATCAAAATGCCGCGCATGGATGGCATGGATCTGTTGCAACGGCTGCGTCAGAAAACCACGATGCCTGTGATTTTTCTGACCTCCAAGGATGATGAGATCGACGAAGTTCTGGGTCTGCGCATGGGCGCGGATGACTACGTCAAGAAACCGTTCAGTCAGCGCCTTCTGGTGGAGCGCATTCGTGCCCTGCTCCGCCGTCAGGAAGCTGTGGACGGTGACATCGTGGGTGACACCGAAGACACCAAAATTATGGAACGCGGCGATCTGACGATGGATCCGCTGCGCCATTCTGTGAGCTGGAAAGGCAAGGACGTGACATTGACTGTCACTGAGTTCTTGCTGTTGCAGGCGCTTGCGCAGCGCCCCGGTTTTGTAAAGAGCCGAGACCAGCTGATGGATGTCGCCTATGACGATCAGGTCTATGTGGACGACCGTACCATTGACAGCCATATCAAACGCTTGCGCAAGAAGATGCGTACCGCGGATTCCGATTTTTCCGCGATTGAGACGCTGTATGGCATTGGCTATAGGTACAACGAAGAGTAACGACGTAAGGCCGAAAGGACCGACGTGCGAGACATGGCGCAAGGGCGGGACGGGGACGTTGTTTTGGGTGACGATTGGGTCGCGCCTGAAGCCCGTGCCGAAAGAGAAATGCGAGGTCGGCGTGACCGTCGCCGGCTGTTGCCGCTGAGCAAATCGCCTCTCACCCGGAAAATCATCACGTTCAACCTGATCGCGCTGTGCGTTCTGGTCGCGGGTATCCTGTATCTCAACAGCGCGCGTGACAGTTTTGCTGTGCAGCGGGCGTCTGGGCTTGTCACTGAGGCGCGGTTGATTGCTGGGGCTTTTGAAGCGCAGCTTCCAGCGGGGGCGCCGGTCAATCTTGCGACAAATGACGGTGTGGATGTTGCGGCCACTTTGCAAAAGCTGCCGCTGCAGACCGGCACAAGTGTGACTGTATTTGACACGGCCCCCAATGTGGTGGGCGCGAATGAGGGCAGCGCGTCAGCCTCTGCGGCTGATGATTTTGCAGAGCGTCCAGATGGCACGCCCCTGACATCTGCGCTGAGCCGACTTTGGGACGCGGTTGTGGGATCAAGTGAGCCCACAGCCCCACGTGGTGCAGGGTTGCAGGAAAAACTACTGGTGTTGGCCCAGGAAGCGGTGACTGGGGAAGAGCGCCTGGTGACGTTGACGGATATGTCTGGTGATCGTGTCTTTGCGATGGCGGTGCCGATCCGACAGGGGGCGCAGGTGGTTGGTGCCGTGACGCTGACCAGTGCGTCTGGTGAACTTGATGACATGGTCAGCTCTGAGCGGGAACGCGTGCTGCAGATGTTTTTGATCGCGATTGTGGTGTCCGTTGGGCTGTCGATGGTGTTGGCGTCGACGATTTCCAACCCGCTGTCTGATCTGGCTGCTGCGGCTGAGCTTGGCGGTGACAAAGACAACCGCAAGGTCAATCCGGGGCGCGTGCGCATTCCTGATCTTACGGCGCGGCCTGATGAAATTGGCCGTTTGTCCGGCGCGCTGCGCGGCATGGTTTCTGCGCTCTATGAGCGTATCGACAGCAACGAACAGTTTGCTGCCGACGTGGCGCATGAGATCAAGAACCCCTTGGCGTCGCTGCGTTCGGCGGTGGGATCGCTGCGGGTTGTGAAAAAGGATGAGCATCGCGAGAAATTGCTGAACGTGATCGAACATGACGTGCGTCGTCTGGACCGTTTGGTGAGCGATATTTCCAATGCGTCGCGGCTTGATAGTGAGCTGGTCAAAGAAGAAGAAGAGACCTTCGACCTGTTGGTGATGATTGGCAATCTGGCGCAGTATCTGAGCGAGGATGCGAAATCAAAGAGCATCGATTTTATCTCCGATCTGCCGGAAGGGCCGATTGATATTCATGGGCTAGAAGCGCGTTTGGCGCAGGTGTTTGTCAATCTGATCACCAATGCGATCAGTTTCTGCGAAGAGGGTGACGCGATCCGGGTTTGGGCGCGGCGGCGTGAAAACCGCGTGCTGGTGGTGGTGGAAGACACCGGGCCAGGCATTCCTGAGCAGTCGCTGAACAAGATCTTCAACCGTTTTTACTCCCATCGGCCCGAGTCGCAGTTTGGCAATAACTCTGGTCTTGGTCTCGCGATTTCCAAACAGATCGTCGAAGCCCATGGCGGTGTGATCTGGGCCGAAAACATTCGCCCCACAGATGCGGATGTGACCTCTGAGCCGTTGGGCGCGCGCTTTGTTGTTGGCCTGCCGGTCTGAGTTATGGAGCAGGCGCGCAGCAATATGGTGAGCGCATCAACAGACCAGCCGAAAGAGCAGGCAGACGAAGTTTTGCTGCACGGATCCTGTGTGGCAGATGCAGGGCGGGCTGTGTTCATCCGGGGGGCATCCGGGCGCGGAAAATCCTCTCTGTCGCTTCAGTTGATGGCTTATGGTGCGACGCTGGTTGCGGATGACCAAACGCTTGTGCGGCAGGCCGGAGACGGACTTTGGGTGCGTGCGCCAGACACCACACGTGGGCTTGTCGAAGCGCGTGGGGTCGGTATCTTACGTGCGGAGACAGAGGCGCAGGCCCGATTGCAACTGGTTGTGGATTTGGATCAGACAGAGACGGATCGTTTGCCGCACCCGCGCGAGGCGCATATTCTGGGCCAGCCGGTACCAATGCTCTGGGGGGTGGATGCCCCTTATTTTGCGGCGGCGATTTTGCAGATGCTGCGCCATGGTCGAAACGCTTAAGGACGGAACATGCCCGCCTCTGAGAACACTTATCCACTTGTTTTGCTGACCGGGCCATCTGGCGCTGGACGATCAACCGCGATCAAAGCGCTGGAGGATGTTGGGTTTGAAACCATCGACAACCTGCCGCTGGGACTGCTTGAGCGGTTGCTGTCCGGTGAGCCATTGCGCCAGCCGATGGCGCTGGGGCTGGATGTGCGAAACCGCGACTTTTCTCGGGACGCTTTGCTGTCTGCGATGGATATCGCGCGGGCGATTCCGAATGCCGCGGCGGATCTTCTTTATCTGGATTGTCGCGCAGACGTGCTGCGCCGGCGGTACAATGAGACGCGCCGCAACCACCCGATGGCGCGACAAGAAGATCCAACCGAAGGCATTGACCGTGAACTGTCGCTGCTGAGCGGATTGCGCAACCATGCGGATGTCTTGATCGACACGTCTGAACTGAGCCCGCACGAGTTGCGACAGGCGGTACAGGGGCGCTTTTCACAGTTGAGCGATCAGGCGATCGGGCTGACGATCACATCGTTCAGCTACAAGCGCGGCTTGCCGCAGGGCGCCGATATCGTGATTGATTGCAGATTTCTGCACAATCCGCATTGGCAGGAAGATCTGCGCGCGTTGGATGGCGGGGACGCCGCTGTTGGCGCCTATGTCGCTGAAGATCCGGGATTTGTCCCCTTCATGACAACAGCGCAGCAGATGATTGATGGGGTATTGCCTGGATATATCCGCGAAGGGCGCAGCCATTTAATGATTGCGTTTGGGTGTACGGGGGGCAAACATCGCTCTGTCTTTGTCACCGAAACGATGGCCGAATCCCTTGCAAACAGGGGCTGGCAGGTGTCTATAAGGCATCGCGAGCTTAATCGGTTTGCCTCGCTGCCTGCCCGCAGACCGATTTGCCAGGAAGATGGGGAAAGAACAGTTTGATCGGAATAGTCATCGTCGCACATGGCGGGTTGGCCAAAGAGTATCTGGCCGCCATGGAGCATGTGGTCGGCGCACAGGGTGCTGTTGCGGCCATAACGATTGAGGCCGATCATGATCGCCCCCAGAAACAGCGTGAAATTTGTGAGGCTGCCGACGCCGTAGATCGCGGCGATGGCGTGGTGATTGTCACCGATATGTTTGGGGGATCTCCATCCAATTTGAGTCTGCGCGCCTGTGCGCCGAGCAATCGTCGCATTCTCTATGGTGCAAATTTACCAATGTTGATCAAATTGGCCAAAAGCCGCCATTTAGATGTGGCCGAGGCCGTGCGCGCTGCGCTAGAGGCCGGTCGCAAGTATATTGACAGCCAAAATATTCAAGCAGGGTAGTGACATGAGCCAGATTGTCCAACGCACGATGCAGATCGTGAACGAAAAAGGCCTGCACGCGCGGGCCTCCGCCAAGCTTGTTGAAGTTGTCGAAGGATTTGACGCCACCGCAGAAGTCGCGAAGGATGGCTTGAGTGCAGGTGGGGACAGTATTATGGGTTTGCTGATGTTGGCGGCCTCCAAAGGCACCAGCATTGACGTAGAAACCAGCGGGCCAGACGCTTTGGCCTTGGCCGACGCCATTGAGGCGCTTGTCGCAGACAAATTCGGCGAAGGCTTTTAATCGGGCCGCGGTGGCACAGGAAGACGGACTTGGTAGACACAGTGCCAGAGGCGCAGGTTAACAAACCTGCCAGCGAAACCGACGGTCATATCTATGATCGGCGCACGTTGACGTATGCCAATTCTTTTGATGACCGTTGGACGGCCTTCGCCATTCGCGCCATCGAATGGTTCACAGGCAAGCTGACCGTGTTGCGCATGGTGAATAAGTTTGAGCGCAGCACCGAGCAGTATCGCGGTCAAAACTTCTGGCGTGGTGCGCTGAATGTCATGGGCATTGATCTGACCACCCCGCTGGAGCAGCTGGATAATATTCCGACAGACGGCCCTGTGGTTGTGGTTGCCAACCATCCCCATGGTATGGTGGATGGCATGATTTTTGCCGACCTGATCGGACGGGTGCGCCAGGACTATCGCATTTTGACGCGCTCCGTATTGACGGGGCTGGATGAGACCGCCTCCAGCTTTATGATCCCGGTGCCGTTCCCGCATGATCCTGACGCACAGCGCAAGATGGTTGAGATGCGCGGGAACGCGATGGCGCATCTGAAAGAGGGGGGCGTTGTAGCGCTCTTCCCATCCGGGGTGGTGATGAGCTCTGACACTTGGTTTGGCCCGGCGATTGAGCGGGAATGGAATGTGTTCACAGCACAGATGATCCGCCGGTCTGGTGCGCGCGTCGTGCCGATTTTCTATCCGGGGCAAAACAGCCGTGCCTATCAAATTGCCAACAAGATTTCTCCGATCTTGCGGCAGGGGCTGCTGTTGCACGAGATCGTGCGCTCCTGTCACAAGCCGCAGAAACCGGTGGTTGGCAAACCTTTGACGGATGAACAGATGGAGCGCCTGCACACGGATCCGCGTGGTTTTATGGCGTGGCTGCGCCAGCATACTCTGGATCTGGGCAAAGGCTCATAAAGCGCGATTTCTCCACGTATTGATGTCAGGCGCGAAGGGAGATCCTCGCGCCTTTTTTGTGGCTCACACTGTGCGGATCAGCGAGTGGGAACCGGTGTTTCGCCACGGTAGTCATAAAAGCCGCGCTTGGTTTTGCGACCCAGCCAGCCCGCTTCGACATATTTGGTGAGCAGCGGGCAGGGGCGGTACTTGGTGTCTGCAAGGCCGTCGTGCAGTACGTTCATGATCGCAAGGCAGGTGTCCAGACCGATGAAGTCTGCGAGTTCCAGTGGCCCCATCGGATGGTTTGCACCCAGCTTCATGGCGTTGTCGATGGAGGCGACGTTTCCCACACCTTCATAGAGCGTGTAGCAGGCTTCGTTGATCATTGGGATCAGGATGCGGTTCACGATGAAGGCCGGGAAGTCTTCGGCGCTGGCAGCAGTTTTGCCAAGGCGCTCCACGATGTTCAGACAGGCTTTATAAGTGGGCTCATCGGTGGCGATGCCGCGGATCAGCTCGACCAGTTGCATCATCGGAACAGGGTTCATGAAGTGGAATCCCATGAAACGCTCTGGCCGGTCCGTGCGGCTGGCGAGACGTGTGATTGAGATCGATGAGGTGTTTGACGTGAGAATCGTATGTGGTGCGAGATGCGGCTTCAGGGTGTCAAAGATCTGATGTTTGATCTCTTCTCGTTCCGTCGCGGCTTCAATGACCAGATCGGTGGTGCCAAGGTCGGGCAGTTTCAGCGTGGTTTTGATGCGGCCCATGGCTTCGGCCTTTGCATCGGCGGAAATCTTCTCACGGCTGACCTGCCGTTCTAGGTTTTTGTCGATGCGCGCGACTGCGGCCTCCAGCGCATCCTGATTGATGTCATTGAGCAGCACATCATATCCCGAAAGCGCCATAACATGTGCGATGCCGTTGCCCATTTGGCCCGCGCCAACGACGCCAATCGTTTTGATGTCCATCTTATTATCCTCTCTGAGCTCTGCGCAGACTTTATGCCTGCCTCCGCAACAGCCGCAAGGGGGAGGAGTCTCTAAAACTTATGTCAAAGGCGCGCATTAGCCTTTTAGCAAGAGCTTTGCGCGATTCTCCCAAACGGGTGAGAAAATTAGGGTGAGATTATGTCTTACGAGAAGATGGATGGCGGTGCGCTTGAGTACGAGCCCTGTCATTATGGCGAGTCGCGACTGATGTTTCGCGGGCCGCAGAAATCGTTGGATGATCCGTATGTCGCATTTATTGGCGGGACGGAAACCTACGGGAAATTTGTGCAGCAGCCGTTTGTGGAGATCGTCGATCAGACACTGTCGCTTACATGTGTGAATTTGGGCTATGTGAACGCTGGCATAGACGCCTTTCTGGCTGAGCCATCTGTTTTAGAGATGGCGCAAAGGGCCGAGGTCACCGTGCTGCAGGTCATGGGCGCGCAGAATATGTCCAACCGGTATTACAAGGTGCATCCGCGCCGCAACGATCGGTTTATTGGCGCCTCCAATATGATGCAGATGGTGTTTAACGAAATCGATTTTAGCGAGTTTCATTTTACGCGCCATATGCTGGGCACGCTGTGTGCCCGCACGCCGGATCGCTATTCCATGGTCCGCGATGAGCTGCGGATGGCGTGGAGCGCACGGATGAAGCTTTTGCTCAATACCATTGGTGGCAAAGTGGTGCTGTTGTGGGTTGCTGATCATGCGCCTGAGACTGCGCTTGGCACCAGCGGGCTGGGGCCGGACCCTCTGTTTGTCGACCGACTGATGATCGAAGAGCTGCGGCCTTTGGTGGAAGACGTGGTTGAAGTTGTGTTGAGCGAAGACGCCTTGGCGCAAGGCGTGGAGGGGATGGCGTTTGGCACGTTGGAGCGTGGGGCCGCGCAACGCATGCTGAGCGTCAAAGCCCATGAGGAGACCGCTGCGGCCGTGTCTGAGAGCCTGAAGGCGCTAGTGTGAGGCACAGGCCTTCGGAGCACAGTGATAAAAAAGGCCCGCCAAAGTGGCGGGCCTTTCTGTGTCTGTGTGCTGTCCAGCTTATCCGAGTTTTTCGGTGAGGGCTGGTACGGCGTCAAAGAGGTCTGCGACGAGGCCGTAGTCTGCCACCTGGAAGATTGGGGCTTCTTCGTCTTTGTTGATCGCGACGATGATCTTTGAGTCTTTCATGCCCGCAAGGTGCTGGATCGCGCCGGAGATGCCCGCTGCGATGTAGAGCTCAGGCGCT
>NZ_JAQJIM010000013.1:0-39372 GCF_027947445.1 Shimia sp. MMG029
CTCCGTGCCTGTGCGTGAGGTGCGTCTGTCCGCCGGTGCTGGCTTCATCGTGGTGGTCTGCGGCGAGATCATGACCATGCCAGGCCTGCCGCGCAAGCCTGCTTCGGAAAGCATCCGACTGAACGACGAAGGCTTGATCGAAGGTCTGTTCTAAGGTGTGACACGTGAATGGAGGGCGGGATTTCTGGCTGTCAAAAGTGAATGGCCCAGATGTCTTGCCCTTTGTTTTTCATACTGAATCTGCGCTTCGCGCGCGGGACATTCATTTGGTGTAGAAAAAGGGAATTCGATGACTGCAAAGCTGATTGACGGCAAGGCCTTTGCCGCCACTGTCCGTGAAAAAGTTGCGTCACATGTGACGCGCCTTAAAGAAGACCACGGCATCACCCCCGGCCTGGCTGTGGTGCTCGTGGGTGAAGATCCCGCGTCGCAGGTGTACGTGCGCTCAAAAGGCAAACAGACCATTGAAGCGGGCATGAACTCTTACGAGCACAGGATGGATGCCGATACCACTGAAGCGGATCTTCTGGCGGTTATCGACGCGTTGAACACTGACCCGGCGGTGCATGGCATTCTCGTGCAGCTGCCGTTGCCCGGTCACCTGAACGAAGATCTGATCATCAATTCAATTGCGCCGGAAAAGGACGTCGACGGTTTTCACATTTCAAACGTGGGCCTGCTGGGTACCGGGCAAAAATCGATGGTGCCGTGCACGCCGCTGGGTTGTCTGATGATGTTGCGGGATCATCACGGGTCTCTGTCGGGCATGAATGCGGTTGTGATTGGCCGCTCCAATATTGTGGGCAAGCCGATGGCGCAACTTTTGCTGGGGGACAGCTGCACTGTGACCATAGCACACTCGCGCACCAAGGATCTGCCCGGGGTGGTGAAACAAGCGGATATCGTTGTGGCTGCTGTGGGGCGCCCGGAAATGGTGCCGGGGGACTGGATCAAGGAAGGTGCAACCGTGATCGATGTGGGTATCAACCGCATTGAGCGCGACGGCAAAAACAAGCTGGTGGGCGATGTCGACTTTGAAAGCGCGGCGAAAGTGGCTGGCGCGATCACGCCGGTTCCGGGCGGTGTTGGCCCTATGACCATTGCCTGCCTGCTGGCCAATACGGTCACGGCCTGTTGCCGTGCAAATGGTCTGGCTGAGCCCGAAGGGCTTACGGCATAAAAGCGGCAGGGCGCGCGCGGGTGCACCCTGCAATATTTGCGGTTCAAAGCTCTGGATAGAGCGGGAACCTGGCGCAGAGCGCGGCCACTTCGCCACGTACTTTGGCTTCGACGTCGCCGTTGTTGTCTGCGCCGTGGGCGGCCAGGCCATCCACGATTTCAATGATCCAATCTGCGATTTGGCGGAACTCGGCCTCGCCAAAACCGCGGGTTGTGCCGGCGGGCGACCCCAGTCGAATGCCTGAGGTTACGGTTGGTTTCTCCGGATCAAAGGGCACACCGTTTTTGTTGCAGGTGATATGTGCACGCCCCAGCGCCTTGTCCACGATATTGCCGGTCACGCCTTTGGGGCGCAGGTCAACCAACACAACATGCGTGTCGGTGCCATTGGTCACGGTTGCCAGACCGCCTTTGACAAGTTGATCGGCGAGCGCCTGCGCATTGCTCACCACAGCCTTGATGTAGTCTTTGAATTCAGGGCGCAGCGCTTCGCCAAAGGCCACGGCCTTGGCCGCAATGACATGCATGAGCGGGCCACCCTGAATGCCGGGAAAAATTGCGGAATTCACTTTTTTCGCGATCGCCTCATCATTGGTGAGGATCATCCCGCCACGCGGGCCGCGCAGGGTCTTATGTGTGGTGGTTGTGGCCACATGCGCATGTGGGAAGGGGCTCGGGTGTTCGCCCGCCGCAACGATGCCAGCGAAGTGGGCCATATCAACGTGCAGATAGGCGCCCACCATATCTGCGATTGCGCGCATACGTGCAAAATCGATCTGGCGTGGAATGGCGGACCCGCCGGCGATGATCAGTTTTGGCTGGTGTTGCTTGGCCAGCGCTTCGACTTGATCATAGTCCAGCAAATTGGTGTCGCGGCGCACGCCATATTGCACGGCCGTGAACCATTTGCCCGACTGGTTCGGAGCGGCACCATGGGTCAGGTGCCCGCCTGCGTCCAAGCTCATGCCCAGAATGGTATCGCCCGGTTGGAGCAGCGCCTGAAACACACCCTGATTGGCCTGACTGCCAGAGTTCGGCTGAACATTGGCGAATGCACATCCAAACAGCTGTTTGGCGCGTTCAATGGCAAGGGTTTCTGCCATGTCGACAAATTGGCAGCCGCCGTAGTACCGGCGACCGGGGTATCCTTCTGCGTATTTGTTGGTCATCACGGAGCCTTGGGCTTCCATCACGGCGCGGGACACAATGTTTTCTGAGGCGATCAGCTCGATTTCATCTCGCTGGCGGCCCAATTCCTTTGTGATCGCGCCAAACAGCGCCGGGTCGCGCGCGGCCAGGCTTTCGGTGAAAAAGCTGTCTGGGCTGTCGTAGAGATCTTTGGTCATGGTGGCTCCCTGTCTGTTTATCCGGTCCAGCCAAGGCCGGCGGAGATGCAATTCATGGATTGCATGAGGTGGATGCGGGCTGGGTTTGCGGGGGAAGGATCGGCGCGCACGTCCTGTAGCAGAGTCATTTGCAACTGGTGGGCTGCCTGCAGGGTCGGACCGTTGCGTTCGCATTGGGCGCGCAGCCGTGGGAAGCGCGCGGCCAGAGGCTGACCGGTGATTGTGGTGATCATGGATTGCGTGCGCGCATGTTCCTTTTGAATGTCGCCAAAGATGGTCGCAGAAACACTGGGGTCTTTGACAAGATCCGCATAGCCGCGCGCGATGGTCATGTCGGTAAGCAGCAGTGCCTTTTCCACTTCGTCGATCATCAGGCGGAACAGAGGATTGTGCAGGAACATGCGGTGCAATAGTGCGTCGCTTTGCGCGCCTCGGATTGAACGGAAGGTTTCCAGCGCTTTGCCGACGCCATACCAGCTGGTGATCATTTGGCGGTTCTGAGACCAAGCGAATACCCACGGAATTGCACGCAAGTCGTCCAGACAAGCAGCCCCGAACCGACGCGCCGGGCGAGACCCGATGCGCAGAAGCGCAAGTTCATTCACGGGGCTGGCTTGGTTGAAGTATGGCAGGAAATCCTTGTGCGAAATCAGCGCCGCATAGGCGGTCTGGCTCAGGCTGGCCAGCGCTTCGAGTGCGTCATCCATTTCCGGGTCGATGGGTTCCAATCCGCTATTGGAACTGTGGCGCAGGACTGAGGATGCCAGAAGTTCCAATTGTGCCGCAGCCGTGCCGACATTGGCGTATTTTGCGCTGACAACTTCGCCCTGTTCGGTGATGCGCAGCGCGCCATCCAGCGTTCCAAGCGGTTGCGCTGCGATGGCCCGGTCGGTGGGCGCACCGCCACGACTGACCGAACCACCGCGACCGTGGAAAAAGACCGGCTTCAGACGAAAGGAAGCAAGGCTGCGCGTGATGGCCCGTTGTGCGCGATCAAGCGACCAGATCGAGCGCAGGAACCCGCCGTCTTTGTTGCTGTCAGAATATCCAAGCATGATTTCGATACGGCCGGACCCGTTGCGTAAGCTGCGCAAGGCAAGCGGCGTACTCAAAACATCTCGCAGTATTTCAGGGGCGGCTTCGAGGTCGGGAATGGTTTCGAAAAGAGGCACCACTTTGAGGGACAGTGTCTCTCCTCCGAACCCTGCATAGCGTGCCAGCAGATATACGGCGAGAATGTCATTTGATGATCTGGTCATCGACAGAATGAACGGGCCGATGGCTTCGGGATCGACGCCGGTCTGGCTGTCGCGGATCAGGCGCAACAGGGCCATGAGTTCCGTTGCTTCCTCGGACAGGCGGGTGTCACTGATATGCACAAGGTCGGGTTGGGAGAGCTCGTGCCGCAGGCGGGTGCGCCACTCAGGCGTTTCGGGGGCAGGGGTGTGCCCCTGTGCTTGCCATATGGCCTGAAGCGTGCGTGTGACCACCTCTGAATTCTGACGAATATCAAGGGTGTGCATGCGCAACCCAAAGACCTGCACCTGCCATCGCAAGGGGCGGATCAACTCTTGCGCCAGCAGGCCGGCGTTGATGTCGTGCAGAGCAGTTTCGACGGTTTTCAGGTCTTTCTCGAAATCCTTCACATGCAGGTAGCGCTGATCAGCCAGGCAAGAGCGGATGGCGGCCGCGGCCTGACGGAAGACTTCATTGGGGTTTCGCGCACGTAAAGCTGCGGCATCCTGAGCGCGGGTCTCAATCAGTTGGGTCAGTGTTTTCTGGGTTGCTTGGGGCAGGGGCACCAGCTTTGCGGACACTGACAGGTGCTGAACGATGTCATCCAGACGCTCAAGATAAAGCGCGTGGGCCATATCGCGGGAGCGGGTCAGCGCCTCGGCGGTGACTTTGGCGGTGACATTTGGATTGCCGTCGCGGTCGCCCCCAATCCAGGAATGGAAGCGTAAACAGCAACTGTCTGGCAGGTCGTTTCCAAAGGCGTCCTGAGTGGCGGTGGTAAAACTTTCAAACAGGCGCGGTACGGCCTGCATCAGGCTGTTGCGGTAGAACTGCAGGCCCCAGTCGATTTCTGCATCAAGGGTGGGGCGTTCGAGGCGCAACTCGCCTGTCATCCAGAGCAGGTCGATCTCCATTTCAAGGCTGCGCTGAAGTTGCGCCTCTTCGCGTGGGGACCAGCGTTCTGTTTCGAGATTGACCAAGCAGCGGTAAATGCGCCGGTGGATCTCCAGCACAGAGACGCGTTTGGCTTCTGTAGGATGGGCGGTCAGGGTGGGGCCGACGTTCAGACGATTGTCTTCGATCAGTTTGCGCATGCTGCGCTGGGCTTCTTTGTTGGGCTCAGCGAGGACCTGCGCAAAACTGCCGGTGCGATTGGCTGGGCCTTCTGAGCGGTCTGCCTGACGGAGGGTGCGGATGAATGTGTTTTCATCCAGAATTTGTTGTAGCTGGAACCAGATGGTTGCCGCCTGAAGGTGATCTGATGCCAGGTCCAGAGACCAGCAGGGGGGCGGTGTGCCCTGATCGGTTAAGAGGGCGGGCGCCCGGCGTGCCAGAACACTGGCCCAGGCCTGTTTCAGGCGCGCGCGCAGGCGGTCGGTCTGAAGGGCGAAATTGGCCGTCGGTTGTGAATTTTCGGGCGCCCGCTGTTGCATCACTGCACCTTATCTATTGGGTTTCCATCTTTGAAAAACGCTTCGAGGTTGTCGAGCACGCGAAACCCCATGGCTTCGCGGGTGGCTCGGGTGGCACTGCCCAGATGAGGCAGCATGACCAGATTGTCACATTGCATCAGATCCGGGGCGATGCGCGGTTCGCCATCAAATACATCCAGCCCGGCCCCGCCGATCATGTCAAAGCTGAGTGCCTGAATCAGGGCGTGTTCGTCGATCACCTCGCCACGGGCCGTGTTGATTAGGAACGCATCCTGTTTCATCAAACCAAGGCGTTGGCCGTTGATAAGGTGCTTGTTGGCTGTGCCGCCCGGACAGTGCAGGGAGACAAAATCGCACTGCGGCAGAAGCTCTTCGATGGTGTCGACCTGTGTCGCGCCATAGGCGGCCAGCACCTCTGGCGCGACCTTTGAGCGATTTTGCACAACGATCTTCATTCCAAAACCATGATGCGCCCGTCGCGCCATGGCCTGGCCGATCCGGCCACAGCCAATGATGCCCAGTGTTGCGCCACTCACACGCGTGCCTACCAGGTGCGTGGGACGCCAGCCTGTCCATTGACCTGCGCGCAATTCTCGTTCGCCCTCGCCTGCACGCCGGGCCACCATGAGCAGCAGAGTCATGGCGATGTCGGCGGTGCAATCTGACAACACATCTGGCGTATTGGTGACCGTGATGCCGTGGGTCTTGGCTAGATTCAGATCGATATGGCCAAAGCCCACGCCATAATTCGCCAAAAGCTCGGTTTTGGGGCGCGAGACATCAAGCGCCTCGGCATCCAATTTGTCTGTGACCGTTGGCAGGATTGCATCATATTTCTTGAGAGCCTCGCGGAAATCCGCGTGACTCATGGGGGTGTCTGCCTTGTTGAACTCGGCATTGAAATTCTCCGCCAGCCGCGCCTCGACAGCTGCTGGCCAGCGGCGCGTGACAAGCACATTGGGTTTCGCGGGCATCAGGCGGCCTCCGTCATGACACTGGCGATGGTGTC
This sequence comes from Shimia sp. MMG029, assembly GCF_027947445.1. NCBI lineage: Bacteria > Pseudomonadati > Pseudomonadota > Alphaproteobacteria > Rhodobacterales > Roseobacteraceae > Shimia > Shimia sp. MMG029. The sequence goes on from NZ_JAQJIM010000013.1 coordinate 6,204, forward strand.
GCCGATCACGGCTGGGTTGGGCGCAACGGTGACGCCTGCCGCAGAAAGGATTTCGACTTTTTCGCTGGCGCTTTCGCCGAAGGCTGAGATGATCGCACCGGCATGGCCCATTGTGCGGCCTTTGGGGGCGGTCAGTCCCGCGACATAGGCCACCACAGGCTTTGTAATATGGGTACGGATATAGTCTGCTGCTTCTGCTTCTTGCGGGCCGCCGATCTCACCAATCATGCAGATCACATCCGTTTCATCATCGTTCTCGAATTTTTCAAGAATGTCGCGGAATGACGAGCCGTTGATGGGGTCCCCGCCAATGCCAACGCTGGTCGAGACGCCGATGCCGTGTGCCTTGAGTTGCGCCGCAGCTTCGTAGCCCAATGTGCCTGAGCGCCCGATGATGCCGACATTCCCAGGCAGATAGATATGTCCGGGCATGATGCCGAGCAGCGCCTTGCCGGGGCTGATGGTGCCTGCGCAATTTGGTCCGGTCAGCACCATGCGGCGCTCTTTGGGGTAGCGGTACATATAGCGTTTAACGCGGATCATATCCTGTGCCGGAATGCCGTCGGTGATGCACACACAGTAGCGAATGCCGCCATCTGCGGCTTCCATGATGCTGTCGGCAGCAAAGGGAGGCGGCACAAAGACAAGGCTGGCATCTGCCTGAGTTTCGGCAACGGCCTCTTCCACGGTGTCAAAGACAGGAACGCCGTCAACCATTTGCCCCCCTTTGCCGGGCACAACGCCGCCCACAACGTTGGTTCCATATTCCAGCATGTCTGCGGTGTGGAAGCGGGCCATCTTGCCGGTAATACCATGCACGATGACGCGAGAGTTTCGGTCCAGATAGATGCTCATTTCATAACCCTCACCTTGGTATCTTGGGACAATTCGTTCTGCCATGCGCCAACGGCCCGTTCGGCTGCTTCCATCAGGGTTGCGGCACGAATGATGGGAAGCCCGCTTTGTGCGAGGATCTTCTGACCTTCCTCTACATTGGTGCCCGCAAGGCGGACGATCACGGGCACGTCGACTTGCACTTCCTGCAGGGCCTGCACAACGCCGGTCGCCACCCAGTCACAGCGGTTGATGCCGGCGAAAATGTTGACGAGAACGGCCTGAACATTGCTGTCAGACATCACCAGCCGGAATGCCTTGGCAACCCGCTCCGGTGTTGCGCCGCCGCCGATGTCGAGGAAGTTGGCCGGTTCGCCTCCGGCCATCTTGATCGTGTCCATGGTCGCCATGGCGAGACCGGCGCCGTTAACGATGCACCCGATGTTGCCATCAAGGCCGACATACGACAGCCCCCGGTCTGCCGCGCGGCTTTCGCGCGGATCTTCCTGCGATTTGTCGCGCAGCTCTGCGATCTGCGGGTGACGGAACAGCGCGTTGTCGTCAAAAGTCATTTTCGCGTCGAGCGCAACAATGCGGCTGTCGCTTGTCACAACCAGCGGGTTGACCTCTACCATGGTGGCGTCATGTTCGGTAAAGGCGCGATAGCAGCCTTGCAGCGTGCGCACCATTTGCTGTGTCATTGCTGGTTCGATGCCCAGTTTGAAAGCGATCTGGCGGCATTGAAAATCCTGCAGACCCACCGCTGGTTCCACTGTGGCGCGCACGATGCTGTCTGGTTTTTCTGCCGAGATGTCTTCGATCTCCATGCCGCCTTCGGCGCTGGCAACGATCATCACGCGCTGGCATGAGCGATCCAAAACGAAGCCAAGATATATTTCCCGCTCTATCGGGACGCCCGCTTCGACATAGACGCGATAGATGCCTTTGCCATCGGGGCCGGTCTGATGGGTCACCAGCTTGCGGCCAAACATCTCTTCGCAGCCGCTTTGAATGTCTGCGTCATTTTTGCAGATCTTGACGCCGCCCGCTTTGCCGCGGCCGCCGGCGTGTACCTGTGCTTTGACAACCCAGAGTTCGCCGCCCAGTTCGCGCGCGCGGTATACGGCCTGTTCAGGGCTGTAGGCCAATGCGCCTGCGGGTACATCCACGCCAAAGCCGGCGAGGATCTCCTTTGCCTGATACTCATGAATATCCATGATGTCCTCCCAAAATAGCTGTTGGTTTCCTATTCCGCTGCAACAGCGACGCGGTAGTGGCGTTCAAGCACGGCATTCACTGCAGCGTGATCAACACTGCCGCCCAGCTCCTCGATGGCCTGGCCAAAGCGGACAACAATGTCGCGGATGGTGGCCTCGCTCAGCAAATTGAGGATGCCAATGCGCACTTGCACGGGCTCTGACAGGGTGGGCCAGATGCCAAAGTTGCGTGCGCGACAGTTCTGCACGAGTTCCATTTCGCGGCCCGCCAAAGCGCCGGGGAGGTTGAGCACGACCAGCGACGTCATGTTCGATGTGACCTCGCAGCCCATGGCGGCAACGGCTTTGCGAAGGGCTGCCTCGTGTTGGGTGTAATCCTTCGCGCGCTGTGCAACTGTTTGCTGTAGCGCGATGCGCAATGCTTCGTGGAAAGCGGCGACCGCATAGGCCGAATGGGTGCGATGGTAGGTGCCTTTTTCGACATCCTGGCCGTCGATGATGCCCCAATGGCGGGCCTCCATGAGGGGGTGATGCACAAAGCTTCGAGTTCCGGTGGCCTTGAGCGCGTCGACATAGCGATCGGACAGAGACACCGGCGCATAGGTGAGTGGCAGACAGCAAATGCCCTTTTGTGGGCAAGAGGCCCAGCCCGCGACACCGGGGTAGTCATCAATGCGAAAGTCTTCTACGCCCAGAGAGGAGACCGCATCGACCAGCCCCATTGCGTCATGCTTTTCGCAGGCGTCACTGAACCCTTGAATGTCGTTGATGCGGCCGGAACCCGTTTCCCAATGTGCCATCGCGGCCCATTTCGGCTTGTGCTCGGCCAGCGCGGCGTCGACGATTTCACCGGTGACGGATTGCCCGTGCGGCACATTGATGATGGTTACGGATGCGGGCTGTGGATCCAGTGGATTGGCGGCCAACTCTTCTGCGGTTGCGGCTTTCATGCGCACGGTTAAGCCGTCGATGCCTGAGAAAGTGCCGTTGACGAACACGACGACTTTGTCACCGGGCATCACGGCGCTGAACATCACGTCGAGGCCGCTCCAGCCGGTGCCAGCCACACCAAAAGTATGTGTGTTTTCGGTGCCCCAGATTTGGCGGAGCATGTGCTTGCATTCGATCATGCCACGCAGAACATCGCCATGCATATGGTCCGCGATGCCCGCCCCTGCAAAGGCCTCAAGCACGCGTGTGTCGGTGTTGCCGGGGCCGGGTCCAGCAGCGATTGTGGCAGGGATCACCAGCTTTGAGAAAATCTGTGGGCTTTGCATCTTGGGCTCCTAACTGATGTTTCAGTATTCGAATTTCCAAAATGATGACTTGCCTTTGATTTTAAGAAAACGCACCTTGATCCTGCTTTTGTGTGTCTAAAAGGGTGGGGAAATAGCTACCCATGTTGGTAAGTATTCCGTTGTATACCCGAATTGGTGCTACCTAAATGGGTGGTTTATTCGAAATAACTTAGGAAAAACAAATGGTTGAAAAAATCTCTGCTCCGATCTCGATCATGCTTGGTGATGGCAATCCATTGGTGCTGTCAGCCATGTCAGAGATGTTTGACCGCGATGCGAGATTCTCTTTGGTGGCGACCAGCGCCACCGCCGAAGGATTTCTGGGAACGGTGATGCGGGTGCCAGTTCAGATCGGTGTGATCGATTGGGAATTGCCGGTGCTGGGGGCGGAAAAGCTGACCGAAGTGTTGCGTGCTCAGGAGAATGCGCCCCGGCTTATCATCTACGGGAATGATGACAGAGCCTTGGTAAAAAGGGCCATGAGCGCAGGAGCAGCCGCATATGCAACGCGATCTGGGTCTACAGACACCCTGATTCAAACCTGTTTGGATGTGGCTGCCGGTAAAATGGTCTTTCCATTTCTCGATGTTCGTGAGCTGAGAAATGATCCGATCGAGAGCCTTTCCCGCAAAGAAAAACTGCTACTGCATGCACTGGCGACCGGCCTGACAAACAAGGAATTGAGCCGAGAACTGGAGATTTCGACCAATACGGTGAAGTTTCATCTGTCGAATATCTTCGACAAACTGTCGGTCAGAAACAGGGCGCAAGCGATCGCTTACTACTACTCTCATAAAGCAAAGGACGGTCAGGGCTGATCAAGTTGGCATTCATTGGTATGCAGAAAAAATTATTGACAGGAAAATTAGTTTTGGGAAATTGAAAACTGTAGACAGACCCGAGCGCGAGGAGACGCCCCATGTCCTTTTTCCCAATCGAACAAGCCCCCGGCCGCCTGAACCGTAGTGAACTGGCCGTTCCTGGAAGCCAGTTGCATATGTTTGAAAAGGCGGCACAATCTGATGTCGACGTGATTTTTCTTGACCTTGAGGATGCGGTCGCCCCGGACGAAAAGGAGCAGGCCCGCAAAAATATCATCAAGGGTCTGAATGAGATCGACTGGAACACCAAAACCATGTCGATTCGGATCAACGGTCTGGACACGCACTATATGTATCGCGACGTGGTTGACGTGGTTGAGCAGGCTGGCGACCGGCTGGATCTGATCATGATTCCAAAGGTTGGCACCGCCGCAGACGTCTATGCCGTCGATATGCTCACCACGCAGATTGAAGATGCGGTGGGTCTGAAGAAACGCATTGGCTTTGAGCATATCATTGAAACCGCGCTGGGCATGCAGAACGTGACCGAGATCGCGGGCGCCTCAAAACGCAATGAAAGTCTTCATTTTGGTGTGGCGGATTATGCGGCGTCGACCCGAGCCCGCACCACGATCATTGGCGGTGTGAATCCGGATTATTCGGTGTTGACCGATCCGTCTGATGATGGGGCGCGCATGACCCATTGGGGCGATATGTGGCACTATGCACTGGCGCGCATGGTTGTCGCGGCACGGGCGAATGGGCTGCGCCCGATTGATGGGCCGTTTGGGGATTTCCAAGACGCTGATGGCTACCGCGCTGCTGCAAAACGGGCTGCTGTTTTGGGGTGCGAGGGCAAATGGGCCATTCACCCCAGTCAGATCGCGCTGGCGAATGAGGTGATGTCGCCCTCTGAGGCGGAAGTGACCAAGGCGCAGCGTATCTTGGAGGCAATGGCCGAGGCCGAGGCCGCAGGAAAGGGGGCGGTGTCGCTCGATGGGCGTCTGATCGATTACGCATCGATCCGTCAGGCTGAGGTGCTGGTGGAAAAAGCGCGGCAAATCTCTGTTGCTTGATCAGCCAAACCTGCTGCGCGGCGTCGCCCGCACCGCCTTTGATGCGGCGGTGCGGTGCGCTGATCCGGCGCAAGCTGTGCTGGCAGAGCTGTCGCGTGCCCCATTTGCGCCGCTGCCAGAGGGGGCGAAAACTTACTGCATCGCTATGGGTAAGGCAGCCCCAGCGATGTTGCGCCCGTTTTGCCAGAGCCGATCCGGCCCGATGGAAACGCTTTGCGTGACCCATCGCGAAAACACCGAAGTGGTCGCGGCAGATCGGGTTTTTCGCGCAGGCCATCCTGTCCCGGATCAGGAAGGTTTGCGCGCTGCTGCAGCGATTTGTGACATGTTGGAACGCGCTGAGGCGCAGGATCGCGTGATTGCGCTGATCTCTGGCGGTGGATCGGCGCTTGTGCCCGCGCCGCCAAATGGGGTGAGTCTGGGTGACAAACAGACATTGAACCAGCTGCTGCTGCAAAGCGGATTGGGCATCAATGAGATGAATCTGATCCGGCAGCAGGTGTCTGATCTGAAAGGCGGTGGGTTCATGCGGCGCGCCGCGCCTGCGCAGGTAACTGCGTTTATCCTGTCTGATGTTGTCGGAGATGATCTGCGCGCCGTGGCCAGCGGCCCAACCGTGGCCCCACTTGGCACCGCGCAGGAGGCTTTGCAGCTGATCGCAGGGGCGGGGATCACGGATCGGCTGCCGCAGAGCATCCTGACGCATCTGAGCCGTGAAGGGGCTGCGCCTGAGGTCGGGAGAGCAGACAACCGTCTGATCGGCAGCAATCGACAAAGTGTTGAAGCAGCGGCCCGTCAGCTTGGCGAAAAGTTTGACGTCACTGTCGCAGACGCGCCTCTGACCGGGGACGTGCGCGCCGCCGCAGACCAGATTTTTCGCGCCAGTATTGAGAGAGCTGCAAAACATGGGCCTCAGGCGCTGGTCTGGGGTGGGGAAACCACCGTGCGCGTGCGTGGAAACGGAAAGGGCGGGCGCAATCAGGAGCTCGCGCTGCGTGTTGCGGCGCTGGCGGATGCGCAACCGATTGATCGCCCCTGGGTGTTTCTGTCTGGTGGCACCGATGGTCGCGATGGACCCACCGATTCTGCAGGAGCTGTGGTTGATCAGGCCACATGCGCGCGCATTCGCAAGCATAGTCGCGCGCCGTCGCATTTTTTGGAGTGCAATGACAGCTATGCTGCGCTCGCCCTGTCAGGTGATCACCTGATGACCGGTGCGACGGGTACCAATGTGGCGGATATTCAGATCATGTTGATTGCGTGAATCGGATGCGATTTTAGGCGGGCGTGTCCGTTGTATGCGGGGTCACTGGGCTGTCCAGTCGCCAGTCATGCACATCATTCACCAGCATATGTGCGGCACGGCGCAGGGTGGCACGGATGCGTTGGACAGTGGCAATATCCATCAACCCACAATCATCTAGCGCTTTGTCAAATGTCTGTAGCCAGAGGTCGGCATCCTCTTTGCGGATGGGGATGTGTTCGTGCAGCTCCCGCAGGTTCATATGGCCAAAGCGTTCGCGATAGTAGGCCCGGCCTCCGAAGAAGCCGGACAGAAATTCAAACTGCGCTTGCCGGATGTGTTCCATACCATGCCCGCGAAAATGAAGGCGGTGCAGAGGATAGGCCTCTGGGTCCGTTTCCATGCGATCATAGAAGCAATTGACCAACTCTCGCAGCCGTTCCTCTCCACCAATGTCGGTCAATGCACTCATAGATACAGCCTATCTTTGCGTTTGTTCTGATCCTTGATCTTGGTCAACAGGCCAGGCTTACGACCGGGGGCGCGTTTTCTGTGGATCGTAATGCGCAAAGGGCACGATGGTGGCAGGTAGGCGTTTTTGGTGGCCGTCGAGTTTGCCGACTTCTACCTCGGTGCCGACGTCATGATGGGCCACGTCCACCCGCGCCAGCGCGATGTTTTTACCCAAAATTGGCGAGCGCATGGAGGATGTGACTTCGCCGATCTGGGCCCGGCCAATGTGGACGCAGTCCCCGTGAGCGACATCGACATTGGCGTGGATATCAAGGCCAACCAGCTTGCGCGCCGGGGTTTCCTTGCGCCGGATCAACGCGTCGCGGCCGATGAAGTCATCCGTCTTGGACTTCAACGGCACGGTAAAGCCGATGCCGGCTTCGAAAGGATCGGTTTGATCACTGAAATCATAGCCCGCAAAGATCAGGCCGGATTCAATGCGCAGCATGTCCAGCGCCTCAAGGCCCATGGGGCGAATGCCATGTTCTTGCCCCGCGTCCCAGACGGCGTCAAACACCGCGCCTGCGTGGCTGGGGTGGCAGAAGATTTCATAGCCGAGCTCCCCAGTATATCCCGTGCGGGAGACGACAATCGGCGTGCCATCATGATCATGCAGGCGCGCAGGGGTGTGGCGGAACCAGGCCAGATCCTCGAAGTTCGGATGATGCGGCATGGTCCAAATGATCTTTTTCAGCAGGTCGCGGCTTTCAGGGCCTTGCACAGCGATGTTGTGCTGGACGTCGGTGGAGGCGCGCACCAGCACCTTCAGGCCCAGCTTTTCCGCCTGTTCGCGGATCCATTCGCCGCCATAGTCCGAGCCGCCAATCCAGCGGAAGTTGTCTTTGCCCAAGCGGAAAACAGTGCCGTCATCGATCATGCCGCCATGGGGATAACACATGGCCGTATAAACCACGCCGCCCACCGGCAGGGTTTTCATGTTGCGGGTGAAGATATACTGGCACAGGGCTTCGGAATCTGGGCCGGTGATTTCGAATTTGCGCAGTGCGCTGAGATCCATCACGACGCATTTTTCACGCGCAGCGTGGTATTCTTCGATCGGGCCTGCGGTGGACATGCAGTTCGCCAGCCAGAACCCATTATATTCAATGAAGTTCTCGGTGAATTTGGCAAAGCTGTCGTGGAAACCGGTCTGTTTTGTCATTTTCGCCTCGGCATCAGGGGTGGGGCGGTAGGCCACCGCACGTTGGAATTTTTCTTCGCCGCTGTAGGTGCGAACATGAATATCAGTGGGGTTCCAGCCGTTTGCGGCCGACGTGTCATCGGGGCAGGCTGAGCTGACGCAAACCAAATCGGTCAGCGCGCGCAGCAGCACATAGTCGCCCGGGCGGGTCCAGGGCTCGTCGGAATACATGACGCCGTGTTCGTCCAGCGCCGTATTGAAGAAGAAGTTGATCGCCATCCAGCCGGCCCGGCCCGTCACCCCATGCGGCGCAAGCGCAGCATTGAAGTTGTCCGAACAGTTCACATGGCCGGGATAGCCGATGTCGTCATAGTATTTTGATGAACAGGCCAACGCAAAGGCGTCGTGACGCCCGACTGTGTCCTGTATCACTTCGACCAGCGGCAACATGTCGTGATCATAGTATTTCGCATGCAGACCCGGCATTGGATAGGCGTGTTCCATGATGGTGCGCGTGGTGGTCACATCCAAGGCATGTTCGATGCCTTTGTCCAATTTGCGCGCAGCAAAACACTGGAAATCGGTGCATTGGCGGCCATCGACGTCGAGGATCTGAATGTAATCTCCGGCTTTCACGAAGTAGCTTTGCGCTGTGGCGGAGTGGACGCGGATATCGGCAACGGGATCTGCCAGAGGGTCTGGCAACTCAAAGCTGGTGTGGGGCTTGATGACGGCGCGTTTTACCCAGACCGTCAGTGGCGTAGAGGTGTTTTGCAGCTCAAAATCCATCACGCCACCGTGGGCGGCTACAACGACAACGCCATCTCGCCGTGCGGTGAAGATACGGTCTTCTCCTGCAGGGGTGGTTGGGCCGAAAAGGTCGATAGAGCGTGCTGACCCTAGATCTATGCCCCGCGCCTCCAGCCCCAAACGCAACCCACGCAGTGATTGGTCTGAATTGGTCAAAAGTGACTTGAGGCCCGTTGCTGTGCCGTCGCCAGCTTGCCCAAGGACTGCAGGATCGACGACGCCATCGGCGCCCGCTGCGACGATTTCGCAGGGCTGGCCGCCCTCGGTATTGGAGACGGTCAACGTATCGCCAGTTTCGATCCGGATCAGGATTGCCCCTGCGCCTTCAACAACATAGCGTTCTGTGCCCGGCGGCAGTGAGAACACTTGAGGCTGTCTAATCAAGCTTGGCTTGGGTGGTCCGGGTGCAACGTCCGGGTAACGATTGTCGAGCATGTTTCCCCCTTATAGGTGATCCACCATTTGCTTTTGCGGAATATTAGTTAAATATAAAGAATATCCACAAAGCAGTCCTTCGGACAAGAAAAGAAACCAGTTGAACCAATTATTTTGAAAGGTTCAAAGAAAGCAAGTGGGTTTGCGCAACAGAAGGTGTGACGGAATGTTGAGTCTAGGGTTGGGAATTGTAGCGGCTTTGGCTTGGGGGGTTCATGACCTCTGTGTGCGGTACGTCAGCCAAAACGCTGGAATCATTGCGCCTTTGCTAGGAGTCATGGTGTTTGGTACGCTTATGGTCGCGCCGTTCAGCCTGTTGGCTGAGCCCCAACCCACAACAGGGGCGGTCACGCTCGGCTTGGTGGCGGGCGTGATCTATGGATTGGCAGGATATGCGCTTTATCAGGCTTTTTCCATTGGTCCGGTGCGCCTTGTGGCACCAATCATCGGTTCATATCCCGCGCTGTCTGTGGCTTGGGCCGGCGTTACTGGGCAAGCCGCGACGCTAGATCAATGGGTTGCGGTGCTTCTGATCATTGTTGGGGTTGGGTTCGGGGTTGGTCGCAGCGATGAAGACGGACAGCCGCAAGGCAGACGGCGTGCTGCGGTTCTCTGGTCGTTGGCGGCTGGGGTGAGCTTTGCCACAACTTTTGCAATCGGTCAGGCGGCAGCTTCGGGTGGGGCGGAGGTGGCGCTTTTGCTGCCCACACGGCTGGCAGCGCTTGGGACGATTATCGCGTTGGCTGTGCTGATCGGGCAATCGGTCAGACCGGGCAAGAAAACCCTGCCTGTTCTAGTGCTCATGGGGGCCTTGGATGCCTTGGCGCTGGGAATGATTATCGTCGCAGGCGGTGTGCCGCGACCGGAATTCGCCAGCGTTGCGGCCTCTGCTTTTGGGTTGATTACGGTTACGCTGGCCGCCCTGTTTCTGCGGGAGCGGATGACCCCGGCCCAGTGGGGGGCGGTTGGCGTTGTCTTTGCTTCGATTGCCTATCTCGGGCTTTGAGCGCGCGCGATTGCGTGTCACTTATCCCGATCGTAAATCAAACCGGGTGCGAAAAAAGAGCGCGCGACCCGGTCGCGCGCTAAGGGGGATGACCTGCCGGGGGAGGTAAGGGTCAGATATCGAGCGTGTGCTCTTTCTCCCAACGGGAGAAATGGCTGACGAAGGAGTTCCATTCCTGGTTCTTCAGCTTGAGATAAGCGCTGGAGAATTCACCGCCCATCGTTTGAACCAGCTCATCATCCCGTTCATAGGCGCGCAGGGCGTCCAGCATGTTGAGCGGCAACTTTGGGGCATCCGTGATGGAGTGACCTTCGGCATACATGTCGATGTCGTGGCGTTTGCCTGGATCTGCCTTGGTGCGCACGCCAGACAGACCGGCTGCGATGATCACCGCCTGCAGCAGATAGGGGTTCACCGCACCATCGGGCAGGCGCAATTCGAACCGACCGGGGCCAGGAACGCGCACCATATGTGTGCGGTTGTTGCCGGTCCAGGTCACTGTGTTTGGCGCCCAAGTTGCGCCGGACATGGTGCGCGGTGCGTTGATCCGTTTGTAGCTGTTCACGGTTGGGTTGGTGATCGCAGCCAGCGCGCTGGCGTGTTTCATGATCCCACCAAGGAAATGGCCGCCTTTTTCAGACAGGCCAACTTCGCCAACCTGGCCGCCAGCGTCGCCTGCAAAGACATTGACCTTGCTGTCCGAACCTGGCGCGTCCCAGACCGAGATGTGGGCGTGACAGCCATTTCCGGTCAGACCTTCAACCGGTTTCGGCATGAAGGTGGCGCGGAAGCCATGCTTTTCCGCCACCGATTTGGTCATGAATTTGAAGAAGCTGTGCTTGTCCGCTGTTTTCAGGGCGTCGTCAAATTCCCAGTTCATTTCGAACTGGCCGTTCGCATCCTCATGGTCGTTCTGATACGGGCCCCAGCCCAGTTCGAGCATGTAGTCGCAGATTTCACGCACCACATCATACCGACGCATCACGGCCTGCTGATCGTAGCACGGTTTGGCTGCGGTATCGAAGGGATCGCTGATTTCATCTCCTTCTGGAGTCAGCAGGAAGAACTCTGCTTCGATGCCGGTTTTGACGTGCATGCCTTCAGCGGCGGCCTCATCAATCAGGCGGCGCAATACATTGCGTGGGGCCTGGGCGACATCCTGTCCTTCCATCACACAGTTGCCAGCAACCCAAGCCACTTCGGGCTTCCATGGCAGCTGGATTACGGAGTCCGGATCTGGCACGGCCAGCATGTCGGGGTGGGCTGGTGTCATGTCCAAGTAGGTGGCAAACCCGGCGAAACCGGCGCCATCCTCTTGCATGTCGGCGATTGCCTGCGCCGGAACCAGTTTGGCACGTTGGCCACCAAATAGGTCCGTGAAGGAAATCATGAAATACTTGACGCCTTTTTCCTCGGCAAATTTTGCGAGATCAATCGTCATTTGGGGCTCCCTGTAGGTCTTGTTTTCTTTATAAAAAGGCGTGCGGAGTGATGTCCGCACGCCCTGCATTTTTAGTAACCGGTCCCGGGTTTTCCCGGATACCAATCGGTTCCAGCCATCGGAATTTTGGCCATTGCAGCCGCTTCCAGTGTCAGCGCGCACAGGTCCTCTGGTTCGAGGTTGTGCAAATGGTTGTGTCCGCAAGCCCGCGCGATGGTTTGTGCCTCAAGGGTCATCACCTTCAGGTAGTTGCGCAGACGGCGCCCGGCCTCAACGGGATCAAGGCGCGCCATAAGGTCAGGATCTTGAGTGGTGATGCCTGCCGGGTCTTTGCCTTCGTGCCAGTCGTCATATGCGCCAGTGGTGGTGCCCAGTTTCTGATACTCGGACTCCCATTTGGGATCGTTGTCTCCCAGTGCGATCAGAGCTGCGGTGCCAATGGCCACGGCGTCTGCCCCCAGGGCCATGGCTTTGGCCACGTCTGCCCCAGTGCGAATGCCGCCGGAAACAACCAGCTGCACTTCGCGGTGAACTCCCAGATCCTGCAACGCCTGCACGGCGGGGCGGATGCAGGCCAGTGTTGGCATGCCCACATGTTCGATGAACACATCTTGCGTTGCAGCGGTGCCACCCTGCATGCCGTCCAGAACCACAACATCGGCCCCGGCCTTTACGGCCAGTGCGGTGTCAAAGTACGGGCGGGTGCCGCCGACCTTGACGTAGATTGGCACTTCCCAATTGGTGATCTCGCGCAGTTCCAGGATCTTGATCTCAAGGTCATCTGGGCCAGTCCAGTCTGGGTGCCGGCAGGCGGAGCGCTGGTCGATGCCTTTGGGCAGAGTGCGCATGTCTGCCACGCGGTCGGAAATTTTCTGACCGAGCAGCATGCCACCGCCGCCGGGTTTGGCGCCCTGACCAACCACGATTTCGATCGCATCTGCTTTGCGCAGATCGTTCGGGTTCATACCGTAGCGCGACGGCAGGTACTGGTAGACCAGCTTGTTCGAGTGGCCGCGCTCTTCGGGGGTCATGCCGCCATCACCGGTGGTGGTGGAAGTGCCCGCCGCGCTGGCGCCGCGCCCCAACGCCTCTTTGGCCGGGCCAGACAGCGCGCCAAAGCTCATGCCGGCGATGGTGATCGGGATGTCCAGCTTGATTGGTTTCTTGGCAAACCGGGTGCCAAGGGTCACGCTGGTGTCGCACCGCTCGCGATAGCCTTCCAGCGGGTAGCGCGAAACTGACGCGCCCAGGAACAGCAGATCATCAAAATGCGGGACGCGCCGTTTGGCGCCGCCGCCGCGGATGTCGTAAATGCCAGTGGCCGCTGCGCGCCGGATTTCCGCGTTGATCGGGTTGGAAAATGTTGCCGACTGGATCGGCATGGTCTGCGGGATTTTGTTATCCATATCTTTCATCCTGATCCTCAGTAGGACTGCGCATTGTCGACGTCGAAGTTGTAGAGCTGGCGGGCGGAGCCGTAGCGCTTGAACTCTTCGGGTTTTGCGTCAGCACCTGCACGTTCGAGCAGATCCTTGAGGATCTCGATGTGTTCGGGGCGCATTTCTTTTTCGATACAGTCGGCACCCAGGCTTTTGACTGAGCCGCGCACAAACAGGCGTGCCTCATATAGGGAGTCCCCCAGCGCATCACCGGCGTCGCCGCAGACAACAAGGTTGCCCGCTTGCGCCATAAAGGCGCTCATATGGCCGATATTGCCGTGTACCACGATGTCGATCCCCTTCATGGAGATCCCGCAGCGCGAGGACGCGTTGCCCTTGATGACGAGCAGACCGCCATGGCCGGTGGCCCCGGCATATTGGCTGGCGTCCCCTTCCACGACCACGGTGCCCGACATCATGTTTTCCGCGACGCCGGGGCCAACTGAGCCTTTCACGTTGACGGTCGCCTGCTGGTTCATGCCGGCGCAGTAGTAGCCGGTCGATCCGTTTACGGTGACCTCGATCGGCGCATTCAGACCCACGGCAATTGCATGGCTGCCTTTGGGGTTCACGATGTTCCATTCGGTCTGGTTGGTGGTTTCGCTTTGGGCGTGCAGGGCGGAGTTCAGACCGCGCAGGCCGTTGGCTTCAAGATCATATGTCTGCATCTTAGTGGTTCCAGAAGTAAACGGTTGCGGGTTCGGGTTCCCAGACTTTGGCGTCTTCGATGCCGGGCAGATTCACCAAGGCGCGATATTCGCTGCCAAAGGCGACGTACTGATCGGTTTCGGCCATCACGGCGGGTTTGCATGCGATCGGATCGCGGACCACGCCAAAGCCGTCCTTGGTTCCGACAACAAACGTGAAGAAGCCGTCCAGATCGTTGAGCGAGCTTTCCAGCGCTTCGCCAAGCGATGCACCTTCGCGCATTTTCCAGGTCAGGTAGGCTGCGCCAACTTCGGTGTCGTTCATTGATTCAATCCGCACACCTTCACGCTGCAGCTTGCGGCGCAGCGAATTGTGGTTGGACAGGGACCCGTTGTGCACGAGGCACTGGTCTGCGCCGGTTGAAAATGGGTGCGCGCCTTCTGTGGTGACGGCGGATTCTGTGGCCATACGGGTGTGGCCGATACCGTGGGTGCCAGCCATTGAAGAGATGTCAAAGCGGGCTGCCACATCTTTGGGAAGGCCCACTTCTTTGTAGATTTCGATGGTATCCCCATCGCTCATCACGCGCATGCCGGGGCGCAGTTCACGCACGGCTGCGCGGGCGGCATTGGCTTTCTCTGCAGGAAGGGACAGCACGGCGTGGCTGTCGTTGCGTGTCATGGAAACTTTGGCGTCGATAGCGGTGCCAAGATCGGCGGCAAGGGTTTGAAGGTCGGCATCCGCATTGTCGGACTGGACCGTTAATTTCGCCTCTCCGTCATTTGCATCGCCGCCGTAAATGGCAATCCCGGCACTGTCGGGGCCACGATCTGTCATCGTGATGAGCATGTCAGTCAGCAATGCGCCAAGCTGGGGCTCAAGTGCTTTGTCTTTCAGGAATAATCCGACGATTCCGCACATTTCTTTGGTTGCTCCGTTTTTGATTCGACCCTCTTGGGGTTGGGGTTAGGCTACCACCCGGCATATCGATGATCAAACCAAAATGAAAAAGATATTCCTGACAGTCAATACTCCGGGCGCCAAGTGCGCCCGGAGCATGCAAGTTCAATATCGTTCTACGCTTTGAGCGATCTTGTCGTGGTCAATCGCCTGCTTGCGTGCCTCTTCAAGATGTTTGCCTTCGCGCACGAATTGAATGCGATGCCAGCCCACCCAGAAGGCGACCCCCAGAATGACCATCAGCACCTCTGATCCCTGGAAGGGGTAGATTGCCCCAACATCCGCGAGATCGACGCTCCAGTTCTCATAACCAATCGTAGACATGTCGATTTCTCCTTATTCTGCGGGTTTGATGTTGTTGGCGAGATAGCGCTTGTCGGCTTCGATGATTTCGGACTTGGCGTCCTCGTAGGAGTGGTGTTCTGCGTAATCGAGGCCCTGCAGTTCGACCTCTTCGGGGATGCGCAGAACGCCTGCTGCTGCCTGAATTTTGGCCAGTCCCCAACCGGGCAAGAAGCCCAGAACGAAGAACATGATGACGGCGCCAATCGTTTGCCCCAGCGGGTTGATGGCTGCGTAGCCTTCGAATGGCGATGATGGCGCCCCCCAGAGCATGAAGCCCGCGATGATCAGGCCAACAACGCCTGAATATCCATGCACGGCAACCGCCCCAACAGCGTCATCCAGTTTGAATCGGCGCTCGACCCAATAGTGCATCTTGTAAACGATCACGACGCCCACTGCGGCAATCAGCATTGCCTGAATCGGGTGGTAAAGATCGTTGCCAGCGGAGGCAGTGATCACCCCGGCGAGACCGCCCGAGAATGTCCAGAAGGCATCGCCACGTGAGACCACATAGGCCGCCATCAAGCCGCCGGACAGCGACATCAGAAAATTGAATGTGATCGCAGACAGAGATGTCGGCGCTAGATAAATATTGGTGGCTGTCCAAGTTGTGCCGGTGATCTGGCCGCCGATCACTTCGGGCGAAATGACGGGCACGTTGCAGGCCGCATAAAAGCCCCAGAAGCCAGTGTAGATCAGGAAGATCCCGATGGTCAGCATCCATGGGTTGTGCGGGGGGATGTCGCGTGGTGTGCCGTTTTTGGAAAACTTACCGATGCGTGGGCCCAGCACCATTATCACGCCGAGGGCATATCCGCCGGCAATCGCGTGGATCACACCGGATGCATAGGCATCGTGATAGCCGAGGTATTTCACCATCCAGCCGCCATAGTGCCACCCCCAGGCGGCGTCGATGATCCACCAGACAGAGCCGATCATGACGGCATGCACCCAGAGTGCCGAGGATCGAATGCGTTCGATGACCGAGCCCGATACGATTGACGCTGCCGTCCAGCTGAACAGGAGGAATGCAGCCCAGAATACACCGGTGATTCTATCGCTCAGATTGGTGCCCATGGTGTCAGACCAGGGTGTGTTGGCGTTGCCAGCGGCATCCAGCCCTCCGAAGAAGGGGAACATTGGGAATGCCCAATAAATCCACCATCCGAAAAAGAAGAACGTCACGGTAACAAGGGGGATCACCATGACGTTCTTCATGAGCGTGTGCATGTGGTTCCGGCGGCGGCTCGCGCCCACTTCGTACATGCAGAACCCGACGTGAATGAGGAACATAAACACAACTGTGACCCAGTAGTAAAACTCTGTGAACACCGTCGTGATCGCATTTAGATTGCCATCCATTTTACTTTCCCTGTTGCTGTTATTTTCACTTAAGGAGAAAATTTTTCCCTTAGCGGGCGCTAATTTTTATTTTCTGTCAACATTTTTGTATTTCAGGCAAATTTCACAACCAATTCTGATATGTTTAAGGGGTTGCGAATTAAGTGGTTCCTTTTGGATTGGCATTTTGTGCGATTAGCCCAAAGATCGGGCGGATTGTAAACTTTTAGGGCATAAATTTTCCCAGTGGGAAATGTAATTGCACAGAAGTGTTGATTTTTGGATCATCATAGGTCTGAATGTGGTTCAACAATGGATCAATCGGGAGAATACAATGGCCATCATTTACCGGACCTCCGCGCTTGCACAGCGTCATGCTGAAATTGGCGGTGAGCTTGAAGATTGGAACGGGATGGGGACCGCCTGGTTCTATGACAGCTCTGATGAACGCGCCAAAGCTGACTATGAAGCGGTGCGCACCAAGGCGGGGCTTATGGATGTTTCCGGGTTGAAGAAGGTCCACTTGAGTGGCCCGCATGCCGCGGCGGTGATCGATCGCGCAACCACCCGAAATGTCGACAAAATCATGCCGGGTCGCGCGGTCTACGCATCCATGCTAGACGACCGTGGTCTGTTTATTGATGACTGTGTGATCTATCGCCTGTCGGTCAACAACTGGTTGCTTGTGCATGGCACGGGCACCGGCCATGAGAGCTTGGCTATGGCGGCTTATGGCAAAAACGTCACCATGCTGTTTGACGATGATTTGCATGATATGTCGCTGCAAGGTCCCGTCGCCGTGGACTTCCTCGCCAAACATGTGCCGGGCATCCGTGACCTCGCCTATTTTGGAATCATTCAGACCAAGCTTTTTGGCAAGCCCGTCATGATTTCACGCACCGGATACACCGGTGAGCGCGGCTATGAGATCTTCTGTGAGGGGCGTCACGCTGTAGAGTTGTGGGATGCCATTCTCGAAGACGGCAAAGACATGGGCATTGTGCCTGTGCAATTTTCGACGCTGGATCTCTTGCGTACGGAAAGCTACCTGCTGTTCTTCCCGGGCGACAATTCAGAAACCTATCCGTTTGCTGATGGCCCCTGTGGGGACTCCCTCTGGGAGCTGGGTCTCGATTTCACGGTTTCGCCGGGCAAGACGGGCTTCCGTGGTGCAGAGAACCACTATGCCATGCAGGGCAAGGAGCGTTTCAAGATCTACGGGGTGCGTCTGGAAGGCACGACCCCAGCGGGTGAAGGTGCCGCGCTGTTGAAAGATGGCGAAGAGGTCGGCGTTGTCACCTTTGGCATGAACTCGGATCTGAACGGGCACAACGTGGGCATTGCACGCATGCCTGTGGCGTGCGCCGTTCCCGGAACGGCCATGACCGTGCGCAACGAAGACGGCACGGAAATCCCCTGCGTCGCAGAAGAGATGCCGTTCTACGACAAAGACAAGGCAATCCGCACCGCAAAGGGTTGATCGCATTCGGGCGGGCCTACCGAATGGCCCGCCCGTTTCGCCTTACACGCATAAAAAGGGAGGTGACTGGGCATGTCCAAATTCCAGTTTCCAAAAAGCATTACGAGCCGACCGGTCTATGGCACGCTCGCGCCACGCCCTGGTAAAGCGCATCTGATGATTGCTGATGCCGAGGGCGCCGAAGCCCTGTTGGAGCTTGCTGAACGCGACACTGACCTGATGGCAAAGAGCCACATCATCTATATTCCGAAAGAGACCGGCGACACCTATGTCGAAAAGCTGCGGGCGGTTGGGCCTGCACAGCTTTATGTCGGTCCCAGTTTTGAGGCCGCAACCCAGCGTATTCGCCACGTTCTGGGCGAGGCACATATGGGCCTGCAAGTGTATTTGAGCGGCACCGAAGGGTTGATGGGGCAGGCCATGAACGAAGCGACCACGGCTGGGATCCCGCATACCGCGATCCAGACCGAACACCGAGGGTCGGTCGCGCGGCGGATGCAGTGCGTACACTGCAAAGGCATCACCGAAGACGTGATGACAGATCCATTTGTCTGTTCACACTGCGGGCTTAATCTGTTTGTGCGCGACCACTATTCACGTCGGCTCGCTGCGTTTCAGGGAGTCTGCATCGACGCCGAAGACCCCGGCAATGTCCCCGATCCTGTGGAGCTGTACAAATGAGCGCATCCCCCCAAAAAGCCAAGGCAGGTGCTGAAAAGCTGGACGTTGTGGTCAGTGCCGTGGTGCCTTTGAACGATCTTGTCACCCGTTTCGAATTCAAGCGCAGTGATGGCCAGGATTTCCCGCCATTTTCCGCCGGAGCGCATACTGTTGTCGAGATGCATGATGAAGGGCGCACCCGCCTGAACCCTTACTCCTTGATGTCCGATCCCGCTGACGCATCCACCTATGCGATTTCGGTACGCCGGGATGATGAGGGGCGCGGTGGGTCGTTGTTTTTGCACCGCAAGGTGTCCGAGGGTGATCAGATGGTGATCACCTATCCGGTCAACCTTTTTTCGCTGGACCTGCGTGCAGGCAAACACATCTTTTTTGCAGGCGGGATCGGCATCACGCCATTCATGGCGATGATCGAACAGCTTGAACGGTCAAACGGACATTGGGAATTGCATTATTCGGCGCGTTCGCCAGAGCTGGCGAGCTATGCCGATGATTTGCAGTCCAAACATCCGGCCAATGTGCATGTCTACTATGACAGCAAAGGTGAAGCGATAGATCTGGAGCATCTTCTGGATGGGCAGCCTTTGGGCACGCATGCCTATGTGTGTGGCCCGGCTGGCATGATCAAATGGGTGCATGACACTGCGACTGACCATGGCTGGCCTGATGATAATGTCCATTCCGAGGAATTCCTTGCGCCGCAACCTGGCAAACCGTTTCAGGTGCGGCTGTGCAAATCAGACCTCACCATTGATGTGGGGGAAAACGAAAGCTTGCTGGAGGCGATGGAGCGGTGTGGCGTCGATGCGCCTTTCCTGTGTCGTGGTGGTGCCTGCGGGCAATGCGAAACCGATGTGGTCGAAAGCGATGGTACGTTTCTGCACCGCGATCACTGGCTTGAGGACGAAGACCATGCCTCGGGCAAGAAAATCATGCCCTGCGTCAGCCGCTTTGTCGGCAAATCGCTGGTTCTGGACCGCTAAGGAGGGGCCAAGATGACCATTCAATTCAACGAAGAAACCTTCCGCGACGACTATTCTTTCCGCAATTCGGATTGGGCCATCAAGCGGTTCCCGTTCCCCTTTCATGAAGACAGTTATATGTATTCGGTGAACATGGAGCAGCACCGGGGTGGTCCAAAGGGATCGGTTTATGAAAAGCGGTTCGATGTGGATGAGCATTATGTGTCTGAGATGCGCGATCGTGCGCTTGTTCTCGCCGATGACCCGCTGCGTTGTCAGTCACTGCCGCATATGACGCTGGCCGGTTGGGATACGCTAGAGCTGATCATGGTGTCCAAATCCGAGGATTACCCTGATTTGTTCGAATTGCATCGGGATGGCAATCAGTGGCACTGGATCAACAAGCCCATGGGCATTGATCAAAAGTTCACCTTCTTGGATGAAACGACTCTGCCTTGTGGTCCATTGGAATACATCACGCGTCAAGCTCAAGGCGATTACGCGGTATTGGATCAGCGGGATGATATGCTGTGGATGGATGCCGGCATGGTCACCACGCAGGCGGACTGGTCGTTGGACTTCGACATTGGCATGAATTTCTTTGAGTGGCACGCCCCGGTGCCGCTTGCGCATGAGATGGGCATCTTCAAACGCGCGCTAAAATTCCTGCTTAACATTCAGCAAGGTGCCCCGGCGCGTCGTCTGAAC
Organism: Shimia sp. MMG029; assembly: GCF_027947445.1. NCBI lineage: Bacteria > Pseudomonadati > Pseudomonadota > Alphaproteobacteria > Rhodobacterales > Roseobacteraceae > Shimia > Shimia sp. MMG029. Next base: position 26,603 of record NZ_JAQJIM010000013.1, read on the forward strand.
TGGACGATGACGGTGAATCCTCTGCTGGATACCAGCCCGGAGAACTATCACAAATGGGGTATTCAGAAGACTGAGCTGACGCCGGAGAATATTGGATCGAGGCAACATCTGCGGGTGGAGTTGCAGACCTTCTATCGTTTGCCACGGTCTAATGCGCTGTTGTTTCCGATCCGTTGTTACCTGATCTCTTTCCAGGATATTGTGACCATGCCGAAGTGGGGCCGTCGGCTGCATCGCGTGATCCGCGATCTGCCGGAAGAACTGGCGACGTACAAAGGATTTATCGACAACCGTCCGATGATGCTGGATTACCTGAGCCAGTTTGACGATGGGCTGCCGACATCTCCGGGAATCTGGCCGGATCTGGATACCGAACCAGCTCTACAGAAATAGACCTATCAAACAGCCCTTCGGGGCTGTTTTCTAATTGTGTTGAGAGGCGGGGGCGATCAGCCCTTAGCTGGATAGCTGATGATCGACAGATAGCGCGCAGGCAGGCTGATCAGCTTTTCTGGCCCGTGCGGCGCATCGGCATCAAAGAACAGTGTATCACCGGGCAGCAGCTTGTAGATTTGGCTGCCATGCAGGTAATCCACTTCTCCTTCCAGCATATAAATCATTTCAATACCGTCGTGCTGAAAGGTTTTGAACACATCCGCATCGGATTTCAGCGTGATGAGATAGGGCTCGACGATCACGCCGCTGGAATTTGACCCAATATGCGCCAACAGATTGTATTGGTGGCCCGCGCGTGTGCCTTCGCGTTCGATTTCGACACCTTCGCCCGCGCGGGTGTGCACCGCTTCGCGGTGTTTTTCGTAGCCTTTGAAGAAAGAGGTCAGCGGCACCGACAGGGCTTTGGCCAGCGTTTGCAGCGTTGTCAGCGAAGGCGAGGTGTTCCCGTTTTCGATCTTTGACAACATGCCGATGGACAGATCGGTGAGGCGCGACATTTCGGCGACGGTGATGTTCTGTTGTTTGCGATGTGCGCGGACTTCGCGCCCGATGGCCACTTCTAGAACCTTCTCCCGCTGTTCACCGCGGGGGGTATGCGGATCTTGTGTCAGTTTCACTTGGTTGCTCTTAACACTGTCCATAATAATATCGCACACTTGTCTATTTTGGTTGCGTCCGCAGGGATCTAACGTGATATCAAGCGTAATGCAACTTTCACCAAATGGCAAAAATATTCCCTAGAGTGGTGGGTTTGTTGGCGGTGCGGGCTGATCTGCATGATCCAAGACACGGATGAACCGAACGTCGATTTGAACGAGGATAAATAGACGAGCGCTCCGCCCCGCAAGACTTGGCAGTGCGTTTTGGGGGAGTGCTACCGGTCTTCTTCGAGCAGGCGTTGCAGGCGACCTCTCCAATCCTGATTGGGCATGCCTGCTTTGCCGATAGACTGGAACCCGAAATAGAGGTGAAGGATCACATCGGCGAGTTCTTCGCGGTAGGCGGTGCTGTCGCCAACGTTTTTGTTTTCCAGCACCATAAGGATTCCACCGCGCAGACGATCCGCCATGTCTTGGGTCTTTTTGGCGATTTCCGGATGTTCCGGTGCGACCTCAACCATCGCATTACATATAAAGCAGCCAAAGCTGGTTTTGTCGGATGGGGTGAACATAGGCATCAGGCATTCGGTGGCGGTGGCGGCCTCGCAATTGCCAAGAATGCCGAGCGTGGTTGTCACAACAGTGTGGTCATAGCGATCCAGTGCAGCGCAGTAGACGCTCTCTTTATCCTCAAACGCTTTATAAAAGCTGCCGCGGGTGAGCCCCATCGCTGCTAGAAGGTCTGGCAAATTTGTTGCCTTATAGCCCTGACGCCAGAATATGCCCATGGCGCCATCAAGCGCGGTGTCGATGTTAAACTCTCTGGGTCTTGCCATGGGTCGTCCGTCTTTCGCGTTGTGTCAGAGTATTCACACTTAGTTGATTTGTACCATTCAGTTCCCAATGCTACATCATTTCCCATAAGGAACCAAGCAGTTCCTAATGAGATCCAAAATGCTAAGGAGTTTCCAAATGCACATCTTTAAGACCCTGATTTCTGGCGCGGCTTTGTCTGTTGCTCTCGCGACAACTTCCATCGCAGCGGGCGTTGAGCTGAACGCAAGCTCCACTGGTCTGGCTCTGCAGGGCTATGACCCGGTTGCATACTTCACCCAAGGTGAGCCAGCCAAAGGCGACTACCGCATCTCTTCCGTGTACAACGATGCGACCTACCGCTTCGCAAGCGAAGAGCACAAAGCAGCGTTTGACGCAGACCCAGAATCCTACCTGCCACAGTACGGCGGCTACTGCGCTTTTGGTGCGGCCATGGGCTTCAAGTTCGACGGTGACCCAGAGTACTGGAAAATCGTTGACGGTGAACTGTTCCTGAACTTGTCCAAAGACATCCAGGTGCGTTGGGAAGAAGACATCCCTGGTCTGATCGAACGTGCCGACACCAACTGGACAGACATTGCAGACAAAGCTCCTGAGGCGCTTCAATAACCCCTGACGACCTCCGTCTGTCCCCCCTTGCCCCTGCCAGCTTTTGCTCGCAGGGGCATTTTGATTTTGGGGTTACTCAGGCAGCAGAGCTATGAGCATGCGCCTGTGATCCATTGCTGGCGGATGCTGGATCAACCGTGAAAGAGCCGATCGTGGCTTCGAGTGTCACAGCCTGATGTTGGAGCTGCTGCGTGTGTTCGTAGGTTGCACGTACGCTGTTGGCATTTTCCTGTGTGGACAGATCCAGGCGCCTTGTCGTGCCGGTGATTTCACTGATCCCGACAGAAGTGTCGCGTGTGGCATCTACAATTTCGAAAATATAGCTGCTTGAGTCATTGAGCAGCCCTACGATCTCTTTGAAGGCGGCACCGGATTTTTGAACGGTTTCCACACCCTGATCGATGGTTTGTGCAGAGTGATTGACCTGGGTCGAAATTTCTACTGCAGCCGCAGCAGAGCGTTGCGCAAGCATGCGCACCTCATTGGCCACAACCGCAAAACCTTGCCCGGCTTTGCCTGCCCGCGCCGCCTCCACGCCTGCGTTCAAGGCGAGCAGGTTGGTCTGGAACGAGATGTCTTCAATCACTGTAAGCATGTTGCCAATAGTGGCTGAAGCCTCTTTGATCTGCTGCATGGCGCCTACGGCGGTGGTCATCAATTCAGACCCGGTCTGCGCCTTGCCTGAAATGGTGTTGATGCTCTGACCCACCTCTTCGGCAGATTCAGCGGCAGATTTGACCTGCTCTGACATTTGTTCGAGCGCTGCAGAGGTTTCTTCGACTGAGGCTGCGTTTCCTTCGGCGTTGGCTGCCAGTTGATCGGTGCGCCCGGAGATTTCCTGCGAACCTTCGGCAATGGCGGTAGAGGATTGAGAGATGCGGGTGACGATTTGGTTCAAACTGTCGGTCGTGGCGTTCATTGAGCAGGCGATTTCGCCAAACACGCCGGGCAAGTGTTCGGGCATGTGGTGCGTCAGATCACCTTGGGCCAGATGAGAGAGCGCCTCACTGACGGCTTTGAGCCCGGTGTCTGCAGATTGACTGATCTGGTTCACGTTTTCGCAGAGGCCTGCAAATGTACCGTCTTTGTCACTTACGTCGAGGCGTTTGGTGAAGTCGCCTTCTGCGCAGGCGCGCACCACAACAGCCATTTCCTGTGCTGCCCGCGCTTCGTTCTGATATTTCTGCAGCAGGCGATCTGTTGCCGTGCGCAGCTCGATGATTTCTTTTGCCCGACTCGTTGCGGTCACTTCTGGAGCGGGATCATCCCGAGAAGCCGCGGATAGAGCCAATGCGTTTTCACGCAGCGGCCGGAACTCACGATTGAGCCAGAACAGAAAGGCTGTAAGGCAGGCGAGAGCGCCAAGGAGAAGCACGATCACCGCGTTTTGGATGGTTTTTGACAAGGCCAGTGACTGGTCCGTGAAGTCGAGCATCATAAACAAGACGTCTTTGGGCTGCGCCTGTGCGCCGAATGTTTCGCGGGAGACCACATAGGAGTGGTCTGCGATATCGAGCACGCCAAACGAGGCATCAATTGTCGCCATCTCAGCGATGGCCCTGGCGCCGATGCTATTGAGTTGTGTCAGTGCCAACCCATGCGCGACGAGGGCTTCGATTTTTTGGACGTGTAGCCGTGCCGCGGAATCCGGTCTGGCCAGAATGGCGGTGCCGCCAAGTGCGGTTGCAATCATGGGTAGATGTGCCTCCAGATCCAGAGCCAGAAGTGCGAAGCCAACCTTTTCTCGCCCTTTCAGGAGCGGGACCACATAGTTCGCGGCCACACGTTTGTCGGGCAAAGTATCAATGCCAAAGCTACGCCTTCCGGTTTCAAGAGACTTTGCAACCACTGTGGAGGTGTGCGCTGTCTTGGACTGTTGTTCAACGGTGGACAATGAAGCCACTTCACGCCCGGCAGCGTCATAAATGATCAGGTCCGTCATCTCACCCTTGGCGGAGATCCGGTTGAATGTGGAGAGCAGGCTCTCATTTAGTTTGGCTGTGTCCTTTTCAATCAGCGCCGTGATCGCGGCGCGATCACGGCCGATGGTGCGGGCGTGTAGCGAAAGTTGACCTTCGCTGCTTTGCAACACCGATGACGCCGCTGCGGTTGCATTGCGTGCGTTGAGAGACAGTAGACCATTTTCCACTTTCTGCAGGATTGTGAGACCGGAATAACCGGCTCCAACAGTCAGAAGGATGGTAAATGCCACAATTCCAGCGATGATCCGACCGCTTAGCGTCATCTGTATTCTCCTAAACTCGGCTTACTCGACAGGGAACCCGGCTTCGTCCCAAGAGGGGAAGCCTTCGCGCAGGTACTTCACATTGGTATACCCCCACGCAACCGCCTTGGCTGTTGCTTCAGAGGAGCGCAGACACGAAAATCCGTTGCAGTAGATCACAACGGGATCTGAGGGCTGCACAGCTTTGGCGAGATTTTCGGGGGTGAAAGCGGATTTCACATCCAAGTGGATTGCGCCGGGAATGCGGCCACTTTCAAAATCTGACTGTTTCCGTACATCTACAAAGACCACGTTGTTTTCAAACAGCGCGTAAGCTTCGTCTACGTTGATTGTGGTGGCCCCTTCGATATGGGCCGGAGCCTCTTCGGAGAATGCTGAAAATGGCAGCAAGATCAATGATAAGAATAGGGCGGTTTTTTTGAATATTGCGGGCAAATCACTACCTCTTAGTTACTTGGACCTTCGACTTAAGCGGGAGTGGATAACAGGTGAATAACGTGATTCTTTTTGTTGGGATTGCATGCCTAAAAATTTAGCAGAGAAAAAATGTGCGAAAGCTCTGGCAGGATTGGTGTGTTGAGTCACCTAAGATGTTATTGCGCCTGACGTGTGAATGCTCTTGGTTTTTGGCTTGGTTTCGATGGAGGGCGCGCCACCTGTGTACCAAGTTGACAAGGTCAGGGATTTGGCTGATACACCCGAAGCATGAGTGGGCCGTTAGCTCAGCTGGATTAGAGCAGGGAACTTCTAATTCTCAGGTCGGGGGTTCGAGTCCTCCACGGCTCGCCAAACTCTCTCTTTGTTGTTGAGAATTTTTCGCACCTGTGCGGGGCTCGCAAAAAAGCGATTGATCACGAGTGACAAAGCCCTAGTAGCGCGTGGTCTTAAAGTGTATTGCGCATGCCCAAGAGACTACTCCTTCTGGAAACACACCTTATCCGCTTCATGTTTAGAGCAGGATGCATTGGAAAAGGTCGAAGATAACAAAAAGGGACTGAAGGTGCGCGACAAGCAAACTTTTTCCACGCCAATTCCAACCCGCTGGGTTGGTCCGCTCCATTTGAAAGGCGACGTGGTCGACGGAGAGGTCAGCGTGCCCTTGGCAACATTTGAAACGCCGCTCTGGCCGTCAACAGATCGCGGCGCGGGCGTGTCGCGTTATAGCGGTGGGATTCAGGTCTCTATGGTGGATGAGCGTATGACGCGCTCTATCGTGGTGCGGGCGCGTTCTGCGGCTGAAGCTGTTGCGGCCTGGCACCGTATTGAAGCGCAGTTTGACAAGGTGGCAGAGATCATTTCTACCACGAGCCGCTTTGCCCGTCTGATCAAGCTCAACCGTCAGATCGCCGGCAATCTGCTGTTTGTGCGCGTGGAATGCGCCACTGGAGATGCCTCCGGTCATAACATGGTGACGAAGGCGGCAGAGGCGGTGCTGGAGTGGATTTTGACCGATCAGCCGCAGCTGGAATACTCCTCGATTTCTGGCAACTTCTGCACCGACAAAAAGCCGTCTGCGGTCAATGGGCTGCTGGGGCGTGGCAAGTACATGATTGCCGAGATTGAGATCCCGCGCAAAATTCTGACGCGGATGTTGCGCACAGACGCTGAGAAGATGGTTTTGCTCAATCATGAGAAAAACTATGTGGGCGGCAATCTTGCCGGATCTCTGCGCAGCGCGAACGCGCATTTTGCCAATATGCTTCTGGCGTTTTATCTGGCGACCGGACAAGATGCGGCCAATATCATCGAAGGTTCGCAAGGGCAGGTGACCTGTGAAAAACGTGGCGAAGATCTCTATTTCGCCTGCACGTTGCCCAACCTGATCATGGGGTCCGTTGGGGCTGGTAAAGGCAACACAGCGGTCGAGGAAAATCTTGCCAAAATGGGCTGTAAAGACGACCGACCTGCTGGTGAAAACGCCCGTCGACTGGCGGGCATCTGTGCCGCGGTTGTTCTCTGCGGTGAGCTGTCCCTTTTGGCGGCGCAAACAAATCCGGGGGAATTGGTGCGCACCCACATGGAGCTTGAACGGTGAATGAGGCGTCGGTGAGCCGCAGCGTCGCTGGGCGCAAGCTGGAGCACATTCGTGCAATACTGTCTGACCCTCAGATTGAGCGTCAGAGAAGCGGCTTTGAGCATATTTCCCTGACCCACCGGGCGCTGCCTGAGCTGGATATGGATGCGGTTGATCCGTCGTGTGACTTCTTGGGTAAGCGTTTGCCGTTTCCGTTGTTGATTTCTTCGATGACGGGCGGTGCCGGGGATGAATGCCTGCATATGAACCGCAATCTGGCCATCGCGGCACAGGAAACTGGCGTGGCAATGGCCGTGGGATCGCAGCGTGTGATGTTCACGAACCCCGAAGCAAAGGCAAGCTTCGATCTCCGTGGGCTGGCGCCGGATGTGCCTTTGCTTGCCAATGTGGGGGCGGTGCAGCTTAACAAGGGCTTTGGTGTGGAACATTGCCGTGAGGCGGTAGACGTGCTGAAAGCTGATGCGCTGTATCTGCATCTCAATCCGCTTCAGGAGGCTGTGCAGCCTGAAGGAGACCGCGATTTTTCCGGGCTTGCAGAGAAGATTGCGCAGGTCGCAGGTGCGTTGGATGTGCCTGTGGTTTTGAAAGAGGTTGGCTCTGGGCTATCGCAAGCAGATGTGGCGCTGGGCTTGGAAGCCGGAATTCGCCATTTTGATGTGGCCGGGCGTGGCGGCACGTCTTGGAGCCGTATCGAATACCATCGTCGATCAGAAGATGACGACGACTTGGGGTTGGTGTTTCAGGATTGGGGGCTCACCACGGTTGAAAGCCTGATTGAAGCACGGGAAACATTGTCGCACGACGCAACGAAAACCACTCTGATCGCCAGCGGCGGGATAAGAGATGGTGTAGATATGGCGAAATGTGTGATTCTTGGCGCTGATCTGTGTGGCGTTGCCGCGCCATTTCTTGTAGCGGCGCAGGACTCCAGCGACAGCGTGGTGAAAAAGATAAGGAAGTTTCAGAGAGAGTTTGCCACGGCCATGTTCCTTTTGGGAACGGCTGACGTTCAGGCGCTCAAGGGGAACCTTTCGTTAATTCGGTAGAAGACGGAACGAAATGATCAAAACTGGTATTGAGGCGATGAGCTTTTACACGCCTCATCGTTACATAAGTCTGGCGACACTGGCCGAACAGCAGGGGATCGACCCTGAGAAGTTCTCCCGTGGGATTGGTCAGGATAAGATCGCACTGCCGGGGCAGGATGAAGACATCGTGACCATGGCGGCGGAAGCCGCACGTCCGTTGATTGATCGCTACGGGACTGATGGCATTGATACGGTGATGTTTGCCACGGAAACGGGCATTGACCAGTCGAAAGCCGCCGGGATCTATGTGCATCGGCTGCTGGGGTTGAGTGCAAACTGCCGGAACGTGGAGCTGAAGCAGGCGTGCTATTCGGCAACGGCGGCTTTGCAGATGGCGTGTAGCTATGTTGCGCGTCGGCCAGATCGCAAGGTGCTTGTGATTGCCTCTGATGTGGCGCGGTATGATCGTGACAGTTCTGGCGAAGCGACGCAGGGCGCAGGCGCTGTGGCCATGCTGGTGAGCGCGGATCCCAAACTGCTGGAAGTTGGTGTGGTGTCTGGTGTGTTCAGCGAAGACATCATGGATTTCTGGCGTCCCAACCACCGCCGGACGCCATTGTTCGATGGCAAGTTTTCCACACTGCGGTATCTCAATGCCATGTTGGAAGCCTGGCACGACTATGAAGCCAATGGCGGCAAGTCTTATGCCGAATTCTCGCGCTTTTGCTACCATCTGCCATTCTCACGTATGGGCGAGAAGGCGCATCGCCATCTTGCGAAATCGGCCAAGGCCGATCTGGACATGAGCCTTGCGTTGCCGGGCATGGAATACAATCGCGTGGTGGGTAACAGCTACACCGCGTCGATTTATCTGGCGCTGATCTCAACGCTTGAGAATGCAGAGGAAGATCTGTCGGGCAAGTCTATTGGTCTGTTTTCCTATGGGTCTGGTGCAACCGGTGAGTTTTTTGATGCCACCGTTGTGGAAGGGTATCAGTCGCATCTGTTCACGCAGCTGCATCAGAGCATTCTGGAAGAACGCACGGCTGTCAGTTACGAAGATTACGTTGAGCTTTGGGGCGCGCCCGTGGCACAAGACGGCGAAGAGCTGATCTTTGCGGATGAAGCTCGTGGGCGCTACAGACTGGCAAGCATCAATGATCACAAGCGTATCTACGTCGACAAACACGCCTGACGGCTCTGGTGTGTCTGTCGCCCATTCGCCCGGCAAGCTGATTTTGTCGGGCGAACACTCGGTGCTTTATGGTGCGCCCGCGCTGGCAATGGCGCTGGCGCAGTACACTGAGGTCAAGTTTGTGCCGCAGGGTCCGGGCGAGGGCCTGCGGACAGCGTTTGAAAATCTGTCGTCGGGCGTCGATTACCCGCTGAAGCTTTTGCACAAATTCAAGTCGTCGCTCGACAAACGCTTTGACCAGTTCAAGCGCGGCGAGCTGCCTGTTCATGAAATTCTGACCCACCCGGATGACCTCGCCGTTTATACGCTGGCGTCGCTGTTGCAGGATGGAGATGGGCATAGAGGCACAACTATGACCGGGATCGGTGCTGTTGGGCATTTGCCGCACCCCGGCCAGCTGTCCAGCCGATCAGAGCTGCCGATTGGCGCGGGGCTTGGATCCTCTGCGGCGGTGGTGGCTGCGACCACAGTTTTGTTTGAGACGTTGCTGGATCGTCACAAAACACTGGATGAACGTTATGAGCGGGTGCGGTTCTGTGAGCGCTTGAAGCACGGCAAAGCCGGGCCGATTGATGCTGCTGCGGTGGTGCGGGGCGGCCTGGTACATGTGAATGACGCAGAGGTGAGCGTGCCAACCGTGCATGAAACGCATGGGCTTGCTGAGGGCGAAGGCTGGTATTGGGTGCTACATGGCAGCCCGGAGAGTTCCACCGGAGAGTGCGTCGCACATGTGCGCGCGCGATACGGGCAGGATGCCCAGCTGTGGGTGGCATTTGCGCAGTGTACCGACGCGCTGACGCAGGCTTTGTCCGATGGGGGCGATGTGAGCGCCTTGCTGCGAGAAAACCAAAGCCTGCTGGAGCGCATTGGCGTCGTGCCCGTGCCCGCGCAAAATTTTGTGAAAGAGGTCGCCGCGCTTGGTGGCGCCGCCAAGATCTGTGGCGCGGGTTCTGTCAAAGGCGCAGGGGGCGGGGCCGTTTTGGTGCGCCTACAAGATCACGCCGCAATGGCGGATCTGATGACGCGGCATCCGGGCAAAGCCTGGTCCAGATTGCGCATGGCCACACAGGGTGCGAGCGCTGGGCGGGCGCCTCGGTATGGTCGCGCAGGTGAAGGACAGATTTGATGAAACGGATCAAAGCCAGTGCGCCGGGGTCGATTATGATCACGGGCGAGCATGCTGTCGTGTATGGCCATCGCGCCGTTGTTGCGGCGATTGAACAGCGCATCACCGTGACATTGACGCAGCGGTCTGATCGGAATGTGCGGATAGCGTCACAGATTGCGGACCCTTTTGAAACATCGCTGGATGCGCTTGAGCCTTCTCATGCCTACCGCTTTGTGATCGCCTGTATTCGCACCCACCTCAGCTGCATCGAAACGGGCTTTGATCTGGAGATCACATCCGTGATTGATCCCACTTTGGGGCTTGGCTCTTCTGCGGCGGTGACAATTGCTGTGCTGGGTGCGCTGAGTGCGCTGGTTGATGCAGATCCCGGGGAGATTCACACAGATGCTGTGACCATTATCCGTGACATTCAGGGCCGTGGGAGTGGGGCCGATCTGGCCGCGAGCCTGACGGGCGGCATGATCAGCTATCAAGCGCCGCCAGAGGCGGCGATCATCCGGTTGCCACGCCCTCCGGTTCTCGCGTTGAAATATGCCGGTTACAAAACACCCACCTCAGAGGTGCTTAAGCTGATTGCGGAGCGTATGGAGGGGCAAGAACAGATCTTTCATGCGCTTTATGCCGAGATGGGCCAGAAAGCCGATGGGGCTATCGAGGCTGCGCAAGGCGAAGACTGGCAGGCATTTGCCGCAAGCCTGACGCAGTATCAGATTCTGATGGAACAACTGGGCGTTTGCGATGACACGTTGGCTGGCATCATCGCACAGGCGCAATCGGATCCCGCAGTGCTTGCGGTCAAGATTTCCGGCTCAGGGCTGGGTGACTGCGTGGTTGCGGTTGGAGCCGTGCCTGATGGGTTTACAAAGGCCGAACTGGCCACAGAAGGATTGATCATTCATGCATGATGCGGCCAAAGAGATGCTCCAGCAGGCCATGGGGAAGGCCGCGCTTGCAGAAGCTCCGCAGACCTATGCTGCCTATGCGCCGAGCAACATTGCCCTATCCAAATACTGGGGCAAGCGGGATCGGGCACGCAATCTGCCTTTGAACAGTTCTTTGTCCATTTCGCTGGCAGAGTGGGGCTCACATACGCAGGTTGGGCCTTCTGAGGATGGGCTGGATCATGTGACACTGGGTGGGGAAGAGCTGGCGCTTGAAACGCCCTTTGCCGCCAAAGCGCTGAAATTCGCGGATCTGTTTCGTGGTGAAAAAGCTGTGCCGCTGCGGATTGAAACCAACAACACCATTCCCACGGCCGCGGGACTCGCGTCTTCGGCGTCTGGCTTTGCTGCGCTGACGCGCGCGCTTTGCGGCAGTTTTGGCCTAACCGATATTGTGAGCGAAGCAGAGATGAGCCTGTTGGCCCGTCTGGGCAGTGGCAGCGCGACACGGTCTTTCTGGCACGGGTTTGTGCGCTGGGACAAAGGTGTGCGTGAGGACGGAGCAGACAGTTTTGCGCATCCATTGGATGTGCATTGGCCGGAGTTTCGTATTGCCATCTTGCCGGTAGATGTTGGCCCGAAGCCGCATTCCTCGCGCGAAGGTATGAACCACACGGTCGCCACCAGCCCACTTTTTCAGAGTTGGCCGGATCAGGCCGAAGCGGATTGCGCGGCCATTGAGCGGGCGGTGCGTTCGCAGGACTTTGACACGCTGGGGGCACTGGCAGAGGCAAACGCTTTGGCGATGCACGCGACAATGCAGGCGGCGCGTCCGGCGCTGAGTTACTTGACGGCGGAGAGCTGGGACTTGCTAGAGCGGCTGTGGCAAGCACGCAAGGATGGTTTGCAGGCCTTTGCGACCATGGATGCTGGGGCGAATATCAAGCTGATCTTTCTTGAAACGGCGACGGCGGATGTGACGCAGGTTTTCCCAAATGCGCAGGTGATCGTTCCTTTTGATCAGGCTTAAGGTGCCTAAGGCGCTGAAAGGTTAAGCGATCACCCTGACCCGCTGTGAGCTGCGCGGTTTGAGAGGCCCGCGGGTCATTGGATCAAGTTGTGTGTTGCGTTACATATTCGGGTAGTTTGGTCCGTCGCCGCCTTGCGGGGTGACCCATGTGATGTTCTGGCTTGGGTCTTTGATGTCGCAGGTTTTGCAGTGCACGCAGTTCTGGAAGTTGACCACAAAGCGGGCGTCTTTGCCCTCTTCTTCCACCACCTCATAGACACCGGCCGGGCAGTAGCGCTGTGCGGGTTCTGCGAACTTCGGCAGGTTCACGGCCACAGGGGTTTCCGGATTGGCCAAGCGCAGGTGGCAAGGCTGGCTTTCCTCATGGTTTGTCATGGAAAAGCTCACATTGGTCAGCCGGTCAAACGACAGTTTGCCATCGGGCTTGGGATAGTCGATCGGCTTATGCTTGCTGGCCTCTTCTGTGGCCTCTGCATCGGTCTTGCCGTGTTTGACCGTGCCAAACAGGGAGAAGCCAAGGGTGTTGGTCCACATGTCCAGACCACCCAGCATCAAAGACGCGGTCAGCCCCCATTTGGACCAGATCGGCTTCACATTGCGCACCTTCTTGAGGTCTTTGCCAATCGCGCCGGTGCGCACCTCTTCTTCATAAGCGCTCAGCTCATCGCCGGAACGCTCGGCCTTGATCGCCTCAAAGGCGGCTTCCGCAGCGGCCTTGCCAGACAGCAT
>NZ_JAQJIM010000014.1:0-36084 GCF_027947445.1 Shimia sp. MMG029
CTTGGCCTTGTCGTGGCCGTAAGGCAGCAAATCAGCGCTGCTGATGCCCAGCTTTGCACCAATCTCCTGGATCGGTTGTTTCTTGGCTTCGCGGGCAATTTCGATGTCGGTTTTATAGGCCAAAAGATATCTCCTGTTGTTGCGTGCCACGGAGGTTGCGGCGTGTTATTTGGGTGCGATCGCTTCCAACCCAACCGCTGAAAGCGCACTCGCAGCGTCGCTGGACTAGGTGGGGTGGCTGAGGGGGGCGGGACATAGCCGCAGATCGCGCGCATGTCTTCCGGCGCCCATTGAGAAAGGTATCATTGCCGGTAGCCTCTGGTCCCTTGTGAACGCCGCAATTTTCTCAATGATGAATTTATATTCCTGGTAGTCAAGTACATTTCTTGATGCATGTCACGCGGCCCGCCTTATGTGCTTCATTGAGCCCCCCAAAATGTACTCACGCACCCAGACAGGACAGAGCAGCCTCAGACACGCGTAAGCCTGACAAACAAAGCGCGTGACGCGCCATATGTGGTGCGTCACGCGAGAGTGTTCGCCCCCGGATGGCAAATGGGGGCGACGCAATCTTAGTTTTTCAGATAGGCTTCCATGCTGTCATCCAGCGCGTCTTTCCACGGCGTATGGTGGACTGGCGCAAGAGTGCCTGTGATAACAGAGGTGTAGCTGTTGTTGCGGAACGCCATGATGTCTTTGGCTTTGTGCTTCTTCCACTCAAAGAAGGCCTCACAAGCGCCATCAATATCAAAGCTTGGGTAGTCGGTTTCCGCCACCAGCTCTTTGACATAATCCGCCTGATAGCGAATGGCGTATTTTACGTCATCATCAGCGTCCTCACGGGCTTCACGCTCTTTCACATCCGCCAGCATGTCGTCTTTGGACACACCAGAGACGTCGATCTTACCAAGAATCGCATCCCGCACCCACCATGCCTGCGCATCAAACATGTTGAAGGTGAACCATTGGTCCTGCATGCCCAGATAGAACATCTTCGGGTTATGCACATAGACCACACCCTTATACAGATCCGCCGCTGCCAGACGGTTGGCTGTTTTCAGGCGCAGATCGTCAGGCAGGAAGTTGAAGAAGTGTTTGTAGCCGGTGCACAGAATGATCGCGTCCACATCTTTGGTGGTGCCATCTGAAAAATAGACGGTGTTCCCGCTGACCTTTTCCATTGCGGGCTTTTCTTCCCAATTGTCTGGCCATTTAAAGCCCATGGGCGCCGTACGGTAGCAACTGGTGATCGACTTGGCGCCGTATTTCCAACACTGCGAGCCAATGTCCTCAGCGGAGTAAGACGCCCCCACAACCAGAATGTCCTTGCCTGCAAACTCACGCGCATCACGGAAATCATGCGCATGCACCAGACGACCGTTGAAGGTTTCAAACCCGTCGTAATGCGGCACGTTCGGGGTAGAGAAGTGGCCCGATGCACAAATCACATGGTCAAACTCTTCCGACGTGGTGCTGTCGATGTTGTGGTCATGCACGGTGACCGTGAATTTGCCCGTGGAGTCGTCGTAGTTCACCCAACGAACCGCGTGGTTGAACTTAATCCAATCGCGGACGTTCGCTTTTTTGACTCGACCTTCGATGTAATCAAACAGCACTGCGCGCGGAGGATAAGACGCGATTTGTTTGCCAAAATGCTCCTCAAATGAGTAGTCCGCAAATTCCAGACCTTCCTTGGGGCCATTGGACCACAGGTAACGATACATGGAGCAATGTACCGGTTCGCCATTCTCGTCCAAACCAGTGCGCCACGTGTAATTCCAAAGACCGCCCCAGTTGTCTTGCTTTTCATAGCAGACGATTTCCGGGATGTCCTCTCCCTTGGCCGCAGCTGATTGAAAGGCCCGCAGCTGAGCAAGGCCCGAAGGCCCGGCACCGATGATGGCAATGCGCTTATTGGTCATACTTCTCTCCGAGTTGGCATTTTATTGGTATCATTGGTTTGCACCAGTTGAAGGCCAGTTCGCCCGCGATGTCAATAATTTTCATTTCGGGGAAATTTATTAACCTGCCAGGTAAATCCTTTTCGTTTTGACATGTCGGCATGCAGTGGTAGCAATAGGTATGCTGACTTCCAGTTTCGCCTATCGCATAGCCATGTCTTCTTTGCTGCCAAACGACCGGGTGGGAACCAATGAGCCGATCAAAATCGGCTTTCTGGCGCCCCTATCAGGTGACGTCAGCTCTTGGGGCCTTCCCGGCCTTCAGGGATGCCGCCTGTGGCAAGACCGCCTGAACAAAGCCGGCGGCCTATTGGTGGGAGCACGACGCTATCCCGTTGAAATTGTTCCATTTGATTGCGGCTATGACGCCGATCGCGCAATGACAGGCGCCCGCCATCTGGTGCAATCTGAGAATGTAAAACTGCTTTTGATGCTGGGCGGAGACACCTTTTCGCCGCTGCGAAAGTTCCTTTCAGACAACAAAGTGCTGACCTCCACACTGCTGCCAAGCGACCTGTCACCGGACACGCGCTACCTGATCGCACCCTCAGAAGTGCACCCTTTGTACAATGTCACCGGCGTCGATTGGCTGGCCCGCAACCACCCCGAAGTGCGCAAAGTTGCGCTGTGTAGCCAGACAGATGCCCATGGATTGCCCTCAATTGCCACATATCGGGCAGCGTTTGAAGCGGCCGGAATCGAGGTGGTTAAAGAGGTAAAATACGCCCCAGAAGAGACCGATGTCGCGGGAATCGTTCAGCCCATGCTCGATGCGGACCCCCAATTGGTCTGCTGGTGCACCAGTTACACACCAATGGTTCACGCCATGACGGAGTATGCCTTTAACAAGGGATACAACGGCAAGATCATGTCCTGCACTCTGGATGATTATGCCCGTCTGGTGGCCCGCACTTCGACAGAATTCATGGAAGGCACAATCTTTCAGTTCCCCGACTTTGACGATCCGGAACTGGCGCGAAACACCTCATTCCTGATGCGGCCCAGCAGCTTTTATAAAGAATACACCACACGCTACCCGGACAGCTGGAGCGCGGTAAGCTGGGAATATGTTGCGATCCTCGACATATGGCATGCGGCGGTGGAAAAAGTGGCCTCTGTTCAGCCGGTGTCGGTGATGGCGACCATGAAACAGATGGATCCGGTGACCCACACCTTCGGCCCTGCCCGCTGGTGGGGGGAAAGCGTCTTTGGAATCGACAATGCTCTGATCGGCGATTGGCCGGTGGTCACGCTGAAATCCGGCAAGGCGCGCATCGCGGAATTCGTGTCCATCATCGACTGGCTCGACAAACACGAAGCCCTGTTTCGCCACCACATGGAGCAAGAAGGCCAACTCTGGCATCAGCGCGCCGAAAGTGGCCACCACCACGCCCAACTGACAGCCCGCGCGGCCTACTAAAGTAAATTGCTTCTATAGGCTAGGCGGCCGCTGACGCGCTGTTCGCGGTCACCCCAAACGGGAGAGGCCGCGAACAAACGTTTAAAGTCGACACAAACGGCGAAAGCCTCAGCTTTCATGCATGAAAAGCTTCTGCTCTTCCACGAGGTGAAGCTTGGCAATCTCGACCGCCGATTCCAGATCACGCGCAGCAATCGCGTTGAACAGTGAATTGAATCGAGTCTGATAGTCCTGGATGCGATCCGGCGTCAGATGTTTGCGCATCAGTGCTGTACGGAAACTGGCCCGACACACCTCGATCGTCATCTCATAACAGGATTCCAGCAAAGGATTTCGCGTCGCCTTGGCGATCCAGCGATAAAACTCTTCTTCCAAGCGGATGAATTCATTCAGATCCGTACGCACAGCTTCGATGCGGGCGACGATTTGCGCCAGTTTTTCCAGCTGCTTTGGCGTCATGTTCATCACCGCAAGGCGGGTCATCTCCGGCTCAATGATGGACCGCACGATCAGATGATCCAACGGACTCGTCCGCTCTCCCACCGATCCGGGCACTGGCGCTTCGACCTGCTCACTCTGATAGATCACAAAGCTGCCGCTCCCCTGGCGGCGGCGGATCATCTTGCAAGATTCAAGAACATCCAGCGCTTCACGCACAGTGTTGCGGGACACCCCCAGCTCTGCGGCCAGGGCCCGTTCGGACGGCAGTCGCGAATTTGTCGGATATTCGCCGGACTGGATTCTTGCATACAAAGTACCCATGACCACGCGAACCGTCTCACCGACATCCTGACCATTTGGCAGATCAGTATTTATGACTTGGTTCATTCAACTTCCTGCGGCTCTAAACGCGCTTCCCTACTGTCTTGTACGTCATGCAGCGCCAGAAACTCAAGCAATCAACAAAAAAGACCCCGGCCCAAAAGCCGAGGTCTGCGTCATGTTATAGAGAGGTGTCTTGCTCACTTGCTATCGGCATGGGTGATGACATCCGGCTCCAGCTCCCAGAGCTTGGGGTCAAGACCCGCCACCTGATCTTCTTCGCTGACACTCAAACCAACTGTGGCCTTAAGCACAGGCGCCATGATCAACGCGGTGATCACCCCGACGCCAATACAGACCGCCGCACCAATAAGCTGCATGATGAGTGAAATCTCACCCGCTTGGAAAGCATAGGCGCCCTCTTCGATTCCAAAGTAGCCACCACGCGGGGTGCCTGCTTTGAAAATCCCCAGAACAATCATGCCAAAGGTGCCACAGCCAATGAACAGTGGGAAAAGCTTATGTTCATCAATGCCACGCTTGAGCGTGAATTCATAAACCGCAAAGGCAACCAACGGTGCCGCCAGCCCCAGAAGGAAGGCCTCCCATGGCAGATACACATCAAAGCCAGACGCACCGGCAGCGTATCCCGCAAGCGGCCCAAGCAGGGTGTAGGCATAATTGCCCGAGCGATAGGCCAGAATCAGACCGGTGATGGCACCGCCTGCCCAAACCAGCGCATAGTTGTTGATCGCAATGCCGACGCTGGTGTCAGCCATGGTCACACTCACCGCCAGGGCTTCAGGGTCAAAGAAGAACAGGCACGACAGGATGACCATTGGCAAACCTGCAAAAATCAACAGCAAACCGGGCGCGCAAAGACCAATGCTCGGCGCGAGATAAGCCGACACCTGCGGGTGCGGCTCCATCATGCCAGGGCGCGCCCCCAGCATTGGCGTGAACACCAGCGCCATACCTGCGGGGAACAGATAAACAAAACCCACACCAAAGAAGTCGTGAAACCCGGCCAGCGTCAGCGGGCCAACAGATCCCCATGTGGCCCAGCTCAGCGCCGAAGATACGACTGCGGCAACCACACAGATGACAAAATAGGCCGACGCCTTCATCCGCTCCGACACCGAGAAGTGGAACAGAATGTTGATAATCCCGGCAAAGGTCGCAAGGAAAAAGATAAAGATTTGGAAGGTGTTCAGACCGGGGAATGTTCCCGGATCAGTATGGTGCGCCAAAGCATTGGTCATGCCTCCGCCCAGCCACCAGTCCTTCACAGAGTCCATCATGGTGGCGCCTTCCATGATATAGTATTGCCCCGCCCAAAGACCGAACCCAACCATGTAGTAGGTCGCAAACCCCAGAAAAAATCCAAGCGTCTTTTCGATCGTCGAGTTGAAAAGGTTTTTGCGCCGGGCTGTCCCGGCGTCGATCAGCAGCAGGCCAACGACAACCAGGATCGCCCCGACCGTGCCGGATGCATACAGAATGTTCTGCACCAGCGAGTTTAATGTGACTTGTTCAGCGTGTATCGCGCTCACGTCGAGAGTCATGTGTTCTTCCCTCTTGGTTTTCCTGTTTTTTGCCGAATTTTTTATCTCGGCTTTGAAGTGCGGCGTGGTGCTCCTCCCAACAACCAGTTGCCCGCGCAAAGAACCTTTTCAGACCGGATTGGTACGATCTATCGGCTCGCCTTGATCATGCCCCATAATTGGACCATTTCAATTATTATTTTGAACCACCGGAATTTTCTATTCTTCACGGTAAGATAACAGGCAAATTTGCAAAGATTTTGTGCAAAAACCTGGTCCAATTTTCACAAATCTTCTGGAAAAGTCCTAAATTGGTCCCGTACAAAATTTCAGGATTCGTATGCGACTTCGGGTGTTTCCTTGGGATGCTCAGACCAATACGCATATCAACACCAACGGTGCGCTTGACCTCAGAACACAGCCCCAGCAATCAACAATCACGCAGCAGCATTTTCCGTAAGGGCTCCGTTTCGGGCCCTTTTTTGGCACGGTCGTATCTGACGGAAACCCGACCCAAAGCCCTGAAAGAACTGCATATGATATGGATTGGATTGTGGCATGCGCGCTGACAGCTGCAATTGCAACGCTTCCCGGGGCCAATTCGCGTCATGCCCGCGCACAGCGCAGCCATCTAACGCGCTATGTAAGCAGCAGTTCGTGCGCTGAAAAGCAGCCTCTTAGCCAAACAAAGTGAGCTGCACAGGAATCGGCGCGTAGCCGCTGCGCAGCTTCACGGCTTTCCATTCTTCACAAACCGCGTGCGCGGCGCCTTCTGTCTCAAGATAATCGACCCGACGCTGCCCGCCCTTGCTGCCAATGCGCCCCCACTCGTGGATGACACACCATTCGCCGAAAAGCGTCTGTGTAACATACAGCACATAAAAGCGCCGCTGGCGGCGGCCAGGATTGATTTTCTCAAGTCGGATCAGCACCTCAGCCCTCCGGGTATAGACCCGCATCAGTCAGCATTTCTCGATCCGGCAAATCTCTAAGACTTTCCAGATCAAACGCCACCAAAAACTGATCGGTTGTCACAAAAGTGTAGGGGGCTCCGCGTCTTGGACTGCGCGGCCCGGTGCTGATGAGACCGCGATCATGCAAGCGGCCAATCAGATCGCGGCTGATCTCTTTGCCAAAAATGTCCTTCAACCCGTCACGCGTGATCGGCTGGCGATAGGCGATGGCGGCCAGAACGGCGATCTCAAACTCTCCCAGATCTACCAGATGGGCACCCAGTTGCGATGCAGCACGAATGGCGGGCGCATAGGCCGTGCGCGTGCGCAAAATCCAGCCGTCGCTGATAGCGGCAATCTCAAAAGCCCGCCCTTCCAGATCGGCGGCCAAATCTTCAAGCAGCAAATCAACCGAAACACCCTGCCCGACAACGCGCGCCAGATCAGCTGTTGCAACCGGCGCCGCAGAGGCGAACAAAACCGCTTCGATCCGGCGCATCCATTCCCGCCAGCGCAGCTCGGGGGCCAGATCGTCCAATTCGCGATCCAAAACAGGCTCTTTGCGATCTTTCATGTCGTCAAATCCCGTAGAGACGAAAGCTCTCGCGCCCGCTCAGCTCTTGGGCAACCCCAAGACTGACCAGACGATCACAAAACCGCCGCGCCGCACGATCCGACATCAGATGAGTCAACATTGCTGGTGTCACCGCATCCTGTGCAAGGAACAGCGCGACCGCCTTGTCAGCTCCCTTTGCGCGCAGCTTCGGCGCAACCGCACGCAACGCCTCGGCCCGTCGGATCAAACTCTGCGACACACTTACAGCATGCTCGGCTCCAAACGTGGTGGCGGTGTGACACGCCAACCGCGCATCATCCTCTGTTTTACGTAGGTCGCGCGCCGTCAGACCAAGCGCCATCAGAGGCACAACATGCGTCCAGTTCATGGCGCGCGCCAATCGCGCATCCGCAAGACACATTGCCAGCCCCTCTGACTTGGGCTGATCTTTGAGCACCGCCGCCAAAGTTGCCGCCGCTTGCCCGATCGGGGATTTGGCCGTTCTCTCGCTCGGCACCCGCAACCAGCCCTCGATCTCATCCGCCTCATACTGTGGAAAAGCACGTTGTAACGACACTTTACTCAAGGGGCGCGCCACCGCGCGACGCCAGCTCATATAAGTGGCCCCAGCAGGTCCCGGATGGTCTTCTGGCCGCAGAAACATCACCGCATCACGCAACTCTGTGGCGCGTTCCAGGCGTCCGGTCACCACAACCGTCGCTTCTGCAGCCCGCAATGCCAAACGATCTCGCAACACCCCAAGAGGCAAGGCATCTTGTGCCAGAGTTTCATTTAGTTTGGCCAGAGCAGCACCGGAAAAAAACGCTGCATCTTCAATGGATTGCCCACTCCGACGCACGCGCATATCCTTAGAGAACCGATCGGCCTCCTCAAAAGCGTCATCTAGCAAAGCGCGGTGTGTTGTCCCAAGTGTCATACACCATCAGCTACACCATTGCGGCGCTTTTCGCTATCATTTTCTCATCAAAGCGCCGCACAGTGCCACTTTGAGATATGTCCAATAATCTTGCTTTTAGCCCGGCAATCGCCGATTCTCCTGATCATGAGGTCATTATATCACTCAGATTCCGTTTATCAGGATGTCCAAGGCCTGTTTCAAGTCCTGTTCGTAAGCGCGCAAAGAGCCCAGAGAGCCGCAGAGCGCCGCGCCAGGCACCGCAGCAAGCTCAGGCACCCGCACAAGCCACTCTCGCCCCTCAAATGCCACCAAAGGCGCTATCAGGGGCAGATGGGCGTATTTTTCCGCCTCACGCAGTGGCGCTACCATGCGCGTTGCATCGAGGCCAAGCAGATCTGTCTGCAAATCCACAACCAGCTGGTCGTCGCGCGCACCATCATCCGGCGCGCCATTCAGCCTGTAAACATCAAACTGCGCCATAGGATTACGCCCTCAAATGCGCCGCAGGCGTGGCATTGGTGCCCCCTCGCCCGCCACCTCCTGCGCATAAGCGTCAAGCGCAGCGCCATTTTCAGCCTGCCAGCGTCTGTTTCGCGCCACCTTTGCCGCATCCACAATCGCCGCCTCCGCAAGGCGCGACATGTTCAGCCCAAGGTTTCGCGCCTCTGCCACAACATCGGCATCCAGCGTGAGATTGACCTTTATCCGGCTCATCAAAACCTCCAAATTCTATACGTATGTTTCAGGAGTATACTTCCATGAACACCGCCCAGCAACCAACGCCCTCAGCACACACCAACAAGGCCTATGCCGCGGATTGGCGCCATTTTTCACGTTGGTGTCGCCTGCAAGGTCACTCCCCCATGCCTCCTGAACCCGATGTTGTGGCCAGCTACCTTGCGGAGCTCGCAAATCCAGCCAGCGGCCCAGCCCTAAAAGTCGCCAGCATTGAGCGGCGGCTCGCCGGCCTCTTGTGGAACTGCGCCCAACGCGGGCAACCGCTGGATCGGAACGCCCCTGCCCTCGCAAGCCTCATGCGAGATCTGCGTGCCAATCATCACCGCGCGCCGGATCGCAAACAGGCAATTCAGCCTGAGGAAATCCACGCCATGGCCGCCACCCTGCCCTTTGATCTGCGCGGGTTGAGAGATCGCGCGCTCTTGCGTCTCGGCTATGAGGCGGGGCTTGGCCGCACTGACCTGGTCGGCCTGGATCTCGGCGCACATGACAATCCTGAAGATGACACGCGCCGAGGTTGGATTGAAATTTCGGAAGCTGGTGCCGCCGTCACCTACAGCACACGCACAGGTCAGCAAACAGTCCGCATCAATCGCCAGATCAAGGAACAGATCTGCCCGGTGCACGCGCTTGAGCAATGGCTGCACTTTGCAAAAATCCAGGCAGGCCCTGTTTTTGTGGGCATTTCAAGAGACGGCAAGCGCGCCCTCGATGCACGCCTGAACGACAAACATGTGGCCCGCCTGATCAAACGCACAGTTATCGCAGCGGGTTTGCGTCCAGATCTGTCTGAAAAAGAGCGTCTCGCACTGTTTTCCGGGCACAGCCTGCGCAGCGGTTTGGCCAGATCGCGCAAGGAAGCGAAGAAAGCGGAAAGTTACGCCCAACAAAGCGAATAACGATCGGCAGTGACAAATAGGCCGGTGTTTATTGGATATCGCCCGTCTTGGTGCGTCCAACTTTCCGTCTTTTTCCAAAAAAACCGCGAAACCAATCACAGGTTTCGCGGCGAAACCCCTTCGCGGGGTGTCTGAAAGGAGCGCTGGTCAGCTGCGTTCCAGATAGGTCCGGATTTCTTCCATCAGCCCGTCCATCAGTTCTGCATCCAAATCCCGTCCTTCAAACCGCAAAACAAATCCCTTTGCGTCTTGCTTTGGGCTGACAGAAACGCCGTTGGAGCTGACAAACTGATGCGCATGGCCCCAGTCGTCAACTTGGGTGGCTGCACGGGGGCGCCCACCGCGTTTGGGATCACGCACTGGCGCATCAAGCGTTTCGATCACGCTTTCAATAACGGCCCACTCTTCGTCTGACGTGGCATATGTCGCAGCGGCCAACCCATCGCGAATGCGGTCTTCACCGCCCTGCCGCAACGCTTGCGCCAACTTCAAACCCCGTTTTTCACTCAGCGCATCGGGAAATTCCAGCATATCCCCCAACTCTTCAAAAATCAGCGCAAAGCTACGAACCTTTGAACGCTTCGCCTTGGAGCCCGTCGCAAACAGTTTGTTGACCGCATCTTCAACATTGAGAAACGCGCCTTGCTGCGCAGAAATCACAGCGATGCGGCCGCGCTCAAAATGGCTCAGCTCCGAACGCACCTCGTTTTCTTCAACCATCGCGACGAAGGCCGCATCGGTTTCTGCCTTTGGCCGAATGATTGCGCGAATGGTCTTGAACGCAGCATCCTCAGTCAATCCGAGCAACTCACGCACCGCCATCAGTCGCCGATACCCAGACAACAAACCGAACTTCGGCGCATTCCCACCATCGGCACCAGGCAACTCATAAACTTCGATTGGCAACCGCAGACCATTTGCTGAAATCGAAAGCCGCAATTCCAGCATGTCGTCAGGGTCCAACGCTGCACGGTCTCGCACCATGGCATCCGCGTTGATCTCACCAACCGGAATATCTACAAGCAGGCGCCCTTCTGTCTGCGCGTCATTCAGCTTGGCTTCACTCGCTTCCAACTGCGCCTGGCGCGCGCGATCTGCAACACTCGCCGGTTGTGCAACCGCAGCTGCGTCTGCGGCGATCTTTGCGATTGGCGCCACACCGCGAACCTGTGATGCCGCTGGCTCCGGCACGGAGGTTTCGCGGCGAAACTCCTCTTCCAGTTTGGTCAGATCGGCACTGCTGGGTGCCACCAGTTTTCTACGTTTAGCCATCGGTTGCCTCCGTGCTCATCTGTTCCGCTTTCAAATCTTCTAGATCACGCCACCAGGTTCCAAGAATGATCTCTTTCACCTCAGCCCAGGTACGATCAAACGTTTCGCGCCCCCGCACATATGTATCTCGATTGAACTCGCGGTAATCCGCTTCATAGATCCCGTTCACCTGTTCTCCGGCTTGCCCAACCATCGCGGTCATTTCCTGTCGATAGGTTGTCATGAAATCTCCGAAATAAGCCTGAATGACATTGGCCAAGTCCGTCTGCTGGCCAGCGTCAAACCGGGTGATCAGCGCACGCACCGCGTCCCACTCAAATTTCACTTCTGGCAACCCGTCCCGTCGCCGCGCGGCATTCTCACCTTCCTCAACGCTCGCAAACGTCGAGTACAGCATGTCAAAGAAACGCCCGGTAGAATCAAATTCCAGAAATGACGCGCCGAGCGGAACCAGAAGGATGTCGGCGGCCGCCAGAGCATTGATCGTCAGATAGCCAAGGGCAGGGGGCGTGTCCAAAATAATGATGTCATAATCGTCCACGATCTTTTCGTTTTCGAGCGCATTGGTCAGCGCATCCCACAACGGCCAACTGCGCAGCCCCATCCTCCAAACCGGAATCTGAAATTCCGCCCAGTAGAGATTCAGCTGCGCGCCCAGTAGATCGATGTTGGGCCAATGCGTCGGCTGGATGATATCGCGCGCAGTTGTATTCAGCGCCTCGGTCAATGTCTCATCAAAGGGCAGGGGGCTTTCGCCAGCCGCCTCGCGCACGCTGTTTTCGGCAAGCAACGCCTGCGCATAGTCTTTCGCCATCAGGGGGAATGCGGTCGACCATTCGTCGGGCACGTCCCCCCCCATGATGGAGGTCAGCGAGCCCTGACTGTCCAGATCGATCACAAGCACCTTGTAGCCATCCAATGCCGCCGACATGGCAAGATGCGCGGTGGTGGTGGTCTTTGATGTGCCGCCTTTGAAATTGGAGACGGCAACGATTTTCGCAGGCAACCCTTCAGGGCGCCATGGTTTGTATTCGCGGTCCTGCGCGCCCTCCGCAGCGAAATGCGCCCTCAACGCCAGAACGTCCTCAAGCGTAAACCACTTGGAATTGCCCTCACCGACTCCCTGAGGAAGATCCGGATATTTTTTCAGAACTCTCCGAAAATGCGCAGGCGCGACCGGGATAAGGAACTTACAGATTTCCCAAGTCGAGAATCGACGCAGCCTTTTCTTGCCATCAGGGGCGTATCCTCTGCGCGCGAGATCCTGTCGACCCTTGGTCGCAAAGGCCGCCGCTTTTGCGAATCGCGCTGTGTCGATAGGGTCAGATAACTTGGCTGCGGCTTCCTCTGGGTTGATGTTGAAATAAGGGGGCAGGTTGTCTTTGCCTGATACCATCTCAGTTCCTCAGCGATGTACTGCTTCAATCATGATTTTGACGGAACTATCGCACATGAAACCAACCTTGTGAATCAAAACACGCGGTTTCGCCGCGAAACCTTCCAAAAAACAGAAAAAACAGCGACATATAGCTTGTAGAATCTTTAGGGACTTTAGAATCTTTACGTCTGGAAAATATTTATAAAACAGATACTTAAATGTGTTTCGGGACCCCTTTACAGGATCAATGGGACCCATACACAGGATCAAGGGTGCCTAGATGCGGTGAGTAGGGGCCCGATTCGCGGTAATAGGGGCACCTGAGTCCAGTTTTGGCCCATTCCGCAAGGAATTTGGTCTGTTTCCCGCAATTTCCCGGAGTCTCATCCTGTAGCCGGGTCCCTTTAAGGGGCATCCACAGACCCCATAGCCGTCAAAGGTACCCGCTTACAGGACCGGATTTTTCGACATTGGAGCACCCTTATTGGGTTTGCGTTAAGGTTCCTTTCGGCGCATAATGTCAAAAAAAAGGGCAGAGCGATGAACGACATTCCTCGCGACCAGCTCACAGGCGCTTTGCGGCGCGGAGCGGTGAAAAAACACGTGGCGGCGATCCACGTCTCAGGCAAGCTGACGCTACTCCAGCGCAAGCTCTCAAACGTGCTGTTGCTGAACGCGTATGACACGCTCACCAGCCACGGCAAGCACTCTATTGATGCGCGCACGCTTTGTATGATGATTGGGTACAATTCCAATGACATGGAAACGCTGAAGGCATCGCTGCGCGGTTTGGCGGAAACCGTCGCGGAATGGGACATGCTGGATGAAAAAGGACAGCAAGAATGGGGCG
The DNA here is from genome assembly GCF_027947445.1 of Shimia sp. MMG029. NCBI lineage: Bacteria > Pseudomonadati > Pseudomonadota > Alphaproteobacteria > Rhodobacterales > Roseobacteraceae > Shimia > Shimia sp. MMG029. The sequence goes on from NZ_JAQJIM010000014.1 coordinate 13,253, forward strand.
TCTCGAGCCTTCTGAGCTATGCGAAGCTCAAAGGCGGCGTGTGTGAGTACGCCTATTCGCCTGCTTTGGCCGAAAAACTGCATGACCCAAAGGTCTTTGCGCTCATCAACCTCAATATTCAGCGCAAATTCACCTCCGGTCATGCGCTTGCGCTTTATGAAAACTGCTATCGTTTCATTCGCACGGGCAGCACCGGCTGGTGGTCGATGGATCTGTTTCGGCGCCTCATGGGGCTTGAGGGTTCCAGCTATTATGAGAGCTACAAGCACCTGAATGCGAAGGTCATCAAACCAGCCGTCGCAGAGGTCAATAAAACCAGCAACATCCTGATCGAGCCGGAAACCCGCAAGCAGGGCAGGGTGGTCACGGACATTCGCTTCCGCATCAAAGAGAACCCACAACTGGCGATTCTGGATATTGATGATGGTGAGGGGCTGCGCCACGGGCCGGTTTATGCGCGCCTTCTCGAACTTGGCGTCAGCGATCGACTGGCGCGTCAATGGCTTGGCGCTTACGGCGAAGAGCAGGTGATGGCGAAACTCGACTATGTGAAACAGCGCAAAGACGTGAAAAGCATGGTGGGTTATCTCACGGCGGCCCTGAAAGAAGACTACACGCCCACCGACGAGCCGCCGAAACCGCAATCAACCGCGCCTAAATCGGACCGTGCGGAGCGGTTGCGCCGGGTTCAGGCCGCAATTGAAGCGCGCACCCCAACGCAGCGCGACGCAGACAAACGCCTGTTTGCAAGCCAGCTCGAAGATGATGTCGCGCGTGGTGATTTTGAGCGTTTTGGCTGGGTGTCTCCGCTCAACATCCGCGCAATCTTCGCGTTCTGGGAAGATATGGACCCCGAGATTTTCGAAGGTTTGGAAAAGGCAGAGGCCTAGCATCACATCTTGGCACCTCAATCGCGTCCCATCGTGCCAGCTAGGTGGTGTTTTGGGCGCGTGACGGGCACCATTTTGACTTAGGATTCTGTCATTTTAAGCCGTTGTAAGCAAATTCGCGGAGATACTCTCTCGAAGTGATGGTGTCCTGCGGCCGTCTAGTCAAAGTCATGGATTATTGGACATATCTAGATATTGCATGTTGCGGCGCTTTGGGTGGAAAATTACAAGAAAAAGCGCCGCAATTGACTCAACCAAGGCTATGCTCTCTTGCCTGTATCGGCACGCGCGCTCTTGCAGTTGTGTCAGATCACTCTATCTAGGACGCGCGCGCCGGGCCCTGATGATGTGCTTTACATTCTAGGGGTTTGTTCGAAATGTCAGGAACATATCGCCAGCTTCAACAACAACGCGACGCATGGTAGATCTCTTCTTTGTCAGCGATCGTCGCACCACACGCACATCCGCCTGAGGGCAGTTTGAGGAACACGCACATGACGCAGATTTCATTTGGCCTTGTCGGGGTGGGCACCATGGGGGCTGCGCTTGCGCTTAATATTGCAGAACAGGGCCATGATCTTGCGCTGTATAATCTGGAAGCTGAAACCGTTGATGCGCTGCTTGCACGCGCGGGCGACTTGGCGCCGCGACTGACAAAGGCAGACAGTGTTCAGGCGCTGGTCGCGTCAATGCCGGCGCCGCGCGCCGTGTTGCTTTTGGTTCCGGCCGGGGGGCCGGTTGATGCATCCATAGCGGCGCTGGTGTCCGAGCTTGCCCCCGGCGACATTATCGTGGACTGCGGCAACAGTGATTTTCGCGAAACCCAGGCCCGCACTGCGCGTATCGAGGCGGCCGGGCTTCAATATCTCGGTGTCGGTGTCAGTGGTGGCGAAGAGGGCGCGCGTCATGGCCCTTCCATGATGGTTGGTGGCGCCGAACAGGCCTGGTTGCACGTTCAGCCAATGCTGGAAAAGATTGCCGCCGATTACGAAGGCGCGCCTTGTGTCGCACACCTTGGATCTGACGGTGCAGGCCACTTCGTGAAGACGGTTCACAATGGCATTGAATACGCCGACATGCAGATGATTTCGGAAATCTATGGTGTGTTGCGTGACGGCGAAGGGCGCACCCCAGCAGAGATCGCGCCTCTGTTTGATCGCTGGAACACGGGTGATCTGGAAAGTTTTCTGATCGAGACCTCTGCCAAAGCGCTGAAAGCTGTGGATCCCGAAACCGGCAAGCCGATGGTTGATGTGATTGTCGATCAGGCCGGACAGAAAGGCACCGGTCGCTGGACGGTGATTGAGGCCATTCGCATGGGCCAATCTGCTTCAGTGATTGAGGCAGCGGTGGGCGCGCGTGTGATGTCTTCGGAACGAACGGTGCGACACACAGCGCAAGATGTGTTCCGCGCGCAGGACACACCTCAAACGACGCAGCCGGTCGTTTTCAGCGAAGAGGATCTAGAGGCCGCTTTCCGCGTTGGCCGCATTCTGGCCTACGCACAGGGGTTCCGCATTCTAAAAGCCGGGTCGGACGAATTTGACTGGGATCTGGATTTTGCGCGGATCGCAGAGATTTGGCGCGCCGGCTGTATCATTCGCTCGGCTTTGTTGGATGACATAGCCGAGGCATTCCAAAACGAGTTGCCCCATGGCCGGCTGATCCTGTCGGATCATTTCGCCACGCTGCTTAATGACAATATCGGGGCGCTGCGTCGGGTGGTTGCCCAGGCCATAATGGCCGGCCTGCCGGTGCCCGCCCTATCTGCCGCGGTGTCATGGTTTGATGCGATCAGTCAGGCGCGCGGCACGACAGACCTCATTCAGGCGCAGCGGGATATTTTTGGCGCACATGGGTTCCAACGTCTCGACAAGGCGGGCACCTTCCACGGTACGTGGTAGCTGGATTTCTGATCGCGCCGTGATTGGCGCGGCATAGGGCTGCGAAAATTTGCCAAACGCTGTCCAATCCTGCTTAGGTAGAGCATGTTTGGTCGGTTTATTGAGTCTGTTGCGGTTGCCCGAATAATTGCTTTGGCGCTGATTTTCTTTGCGTTGTTTGTGCGTGTGGCTGATCCGATTCCGGTTCAGCTCGTGCGCAATCTCACCTTCGACAGTTTCCAGCGCATTTTGCCGCGCACGCCAGAAGCGCTGCCGGTTGCGATCATTGACATTGATGACGCCAGCATTGCGGAACTTGGCCAGTGGCCCTGGCCGCGCACCCGCTTTGCAGAGATGATCGACACGCTCACATCATACGGCGCGGTGGCCATTGCTTTTGATGTGATTTTTGCTGAGCCAGACCGACTGTCTCCCAAGGCGGTGGCAATCGACAATGAGGCGCTGCCGCTCGGGGTGTCGCAGGCTCTCTCGCAGCTCCCCGACAACGACGATGTGCTGGCGGAGGCCTTTCAGCGCGCGCGGGTGATTGTTGGGCAAACCAGCGTGCGAAGCGCGTTTCACCGCGCCACCCAAAGTGCAGAGGTTCAAGATGTGCCGCACGCCACGATGGGGCCACCGCCGGATGGCTTTATTCTGGAGCTGCCTGATCTGGTACAGAATCTTTCGGTTCTGGAAGACGCGGCTGCGGGGCGCGGGATGTTTTCCATTCGGCCAGATCCTGACGGGGTCTATCGCAATCTGCCGATGGTGATGCGGGCCGAGGGCCATTTGCGTCTCGCATTGGCGCCGGAAATGCTGCGCGTGGCCACGGGCGGTGCGCCATTTGTGCTGCGCTCCAATGAGGCGGGTGTGGATGGCGTGGTGCTCGCGCGACAGTTTGTGCAAACCTCCGCTGATGGCACCGTGCGCCCCTATCTCACACGCTCGCGACAGGATCGGTTCATTCCTGCGGCGGATGTTTTGAACGGTACGCTGAAGCCAGCACAGGTGTCAGGGAAGCTGCTGTTTTTTGGCACATCTGCGGTCGGGCTGGGGGATTACCGCGCAACCCCGTTTGGCGTGTCCGTACCGGGGGTGGAGCTGCACGCGCAGCTGCTCGAAAATCTGCTGACCAACACCCTGTTACAGCGCCCCAACTACGCCATTTCTGTCGAGCTGACGGTCACATTCCTGCTGTGCTTGTTGTTTGTCATCGTCACCCCGATCATGAACGCCAAGTTTCTCGCCGCGTCCTCTTTGGCTTTCCTTGTGACCTGCGGGTGGGGCTCGTTCCTGCTGTTTCAGAACGAGAGAATTCTGCTCGACGCCAGTTTCCCGATCGTGTCTGCGCTGGCCACGATCATCTTTATGTCCACCGCCAACTACATGCGCGAGGAAAAGCGACGGCGCGATATCCGCAGCGCTTTTGGCCATTATGTGTCCGAAGATCTGGTCGACGCCATCAGTGACAATCCGGATGGTTTGCAGCTCGGAGGAGAAACCCGAGAGCTCACCCTTTTGTTCAGCGACGTGCGCGGGTTCACGCCCATTGCCGAAAGCTTCCGGGACAATCCTGCCGGTCTTACCCGGTTGATGAACACATTCCTCAACCTGCAGTCCAATGCCATTCTCAATGAACGAGGCACCATCGACAAATTCATGGGGGATGCGGTGATGGCCTTCTGGAACGCCCCGCTCCCTCACGAGGATCACGTCCGCGCCGCTTGCCGCGCGGCCCTCCTGATGCGCGACGGGGTGGAGGCGCTCAATGCCAAACGCCAGAAGGAGGCACAGGACACTGGCACGGTTTTTATGGAAATTCGGTTTGGCATTGGCATCGCCACAGGTTCTTGCATGGTGGGCAATATGGGCTCTGACACCCGCTTTGATTACACCGCCATGGGCGATCCGGTGAATCTGGCTTCGCGTCTGGAGGGGCAGTCCAGCACATATGGCAAAACCGTGATTGTGGCCGCCGAAACCGCGCGGCGGGTGGGCGATGAGTTCGCCCTGCTTGAGCTGGATCTTGTGCGGCTGAAGGGCAAGCGGCAGGCGGAACATATTTTTGCGCTTCTCGGAACCTCTGAGCTCCGCAAAAATGCGCCGTTTCAGCAGATTTGGTCACGCAACGCAGAGATGCTGCACGCCTATCGCAGCCGCGAATGGCAGACCGCAAAAAATCTGCTCGCGGTCATGGCGAAACTCAATGCGGACCACGATTTTGGGCTGGATCGCCATCTGGCCAACTATCGCGAGCGTATAGACGCATTTGAAATGGCCCCGCCCCCAGACGATTGGGATGGGGTGCATGATGCCACTTCAAAGTAGCGCTCCTGCGCCTAAGCCTCCGCGCAGCGCTTGACGCCCATGCCGATAAGCTCGGCGCCCGTTTTCTCTGCGAAATCCGAAATATGATGTCGCGCCGATGTCAGATACCAGTCGCGCAGATCTTCTGGATAGAAGCTGGCAATCAGCTGCGAGGCACGTTCAAATAGCGCGGGCTCCAAGGGCACGCCTGTGCGGCTTGGGCCATGAAAGCCAAACGCCGTTGTTGGGGAAACGCACACATTCGGCAGCCCCAAAAGCATGGTACATGTCGAATGGCAGACGGCACCGCGGATCTCCACCGGTGTTTGGCTCGCAACCAACTGGCGCAACTGATCGATCCGCGCAAGCAACAGCCCGCCATGGTCATTCTGGATCACCAATGGTGTCTGGGCCGCCCGCACCGGGCTGGCGCTCAAGGGCAGGGCAAGCGCCGCTGCGATTGCCGCGACAGCAAGCATGCGGCATACACCGCCAATGCAAAGAAACACGATCCACTCCGTCACAGGAGCGGCAAACACGCCGCTCAACGGCCCCACCAGCTAGAAAGATAGAGTGGAAATGCGGTTAAATTCGGTCAGCGCCAAAGCGCTTTTGCGATCATTTGGTCAATTTGCATGGAATGAGGTGCCAGCAGATCGCGGCGCGGTTAAACATGTTTCAGATGTGGGTCAGGTGCTGGCGGCGCCGCCTTCGACGGAAACATCCTGATCCACAGCGACAATCGCCAGAATGCCTGCGCCGCCATCGAATTGATATACATCCAGCGTGCGCCCCTCGCCGTCGCTCATGGATCCGGTCTGGCTAAAGCCTGTGTCTTCCAGCGTCAGGCGATCACCGGGATCACCCAGAACCGTGATGCTGTTTTCTGCATCCGCGCCAAAGGCACTCTCAAGCAGCGCATCCGCTGTTTCAGACAAATCCATCACCGCCGCGAGCGACAGGGTGACAGTGTCACTGCCGCCATTTTCGAAACTCAGAACCTCGATGTCACGATAGTGGCCGCGCACATTAAACCCTGTGAAGTCAAAACTGCCCGAGCTGGTCTGCACCAGCGTGTCGCGCCCGTCGCCCCCGTCGGTTAAATCCTCTTCAAAGTCCGAACGGTTCAAAACATCATCCCCGGCATGGCCCTGCAATTCGCTGTAGCCTGTGTCGAGCGCCGTCAGTTGATCGTCAAACGCAGAGCCGTCGACAATTTCAATATTCTGAAGCGTATGCACAAAGGCGCTGCCATCCCATGTTCCGGTTGCGACACCAGCCTGCAGATCGACGGTCACCCCGCTGTCAACGTCACCACGACTGTACCGGACCCGGTCGATATCGCCGCGCCCGTCTGCGCTGTCCGTGCCTGCGCCCAGAATAAAGCGATCTCCAAATTCGCTGCCAATCAGCGTGTCATTGCCGCCAACAGAACGCAATTCAATCACCGTATATGTGAAATCGCCATCGGCATTAATTGTGTACTGGCTTCCGTTGCTCGAACTCATGGTGCCGGGCGTGCCCAGATGGATCTGGCTAAGATCGGCACTGACATCGCCGTCATAAAAATTCAGGCGCAGCCGCCCATCGCCCCCGGTGAGGTTCACCACATCAGAACCGCCCGCCGCATCCAGACTGAGCCAATTGCGCTCGGTCGCATTGAACGTGATGTTGTATATGTCATCGCCGTCTGTGCCCGCAAAACCAATTCCACCTTCCACCATCAGCAGGGGGTTAACCAATGTGTCAAACCCTGCGGCCCCTTTGTCGACCGTGCCAAAGTTATTTTGCAGATCAAGGTCAAGCGTGATTGCAGAAAACAGCGGATCCGCATAGCTGAGGAAATACCAGCTTTCCTCGCTCGCCTGCGTAAAGCGAATGGTGTCGTCACCTTCAGACCCCGAGATTTCGTCATCAGCCTCACCAGTGTTGCCCAGTGGGTTGATGTCATCATTCCCAGTGGTGCCTTCGATGTCATCTGTGCCGGTGGTGCCAATGATATAGTTGGCCTGATTGGCCATATTATCGATGATGACATCGGCGTCGGCGCTGGTGGTGGACTCAAAATCGATGCCAAATGTGCCGCCGACTCCATCGTCAAATGCAAACCGCACGCGTGTATCCCCGTCAAAGACATACTCAATCTTAGAGAAAGACATCCCAACAAGCGTGCTGTCCCATTGCAGCATGTCGACATTGGGGTCAAAGCCGCTCACAAAATCATTGCCCCCGGAATAGACAATCAGGCTTCCGTTGTCTTCGACGCGGTACACATCATCCCCGCCATTTCCGATCAGAACAGACTGCCCGGCTCCGCTGCTTTCGAGCGTGTCATTGCCCGCCCCGCCAATCAAAACATCATCGCCGCCCCGGCCTTCCAGACGGTTGTCCAGATCATTGGCGATCAGCGTATCGCCATACCAAGAGCCATGAACCTCTTCGAAATTGACCAATTTATGCGCAAAGGCTTCGCCATCCCAGACGCCAGTAGCGGTGCCAGCCGCAAGACTGACCGTCACCCCGGTTTCAACACCGCTGCGGTTGTAGCGAATGACATCCCAGCCTTCACGGGCATCGGCAAAGTCATCCCCGCTGCCCAGAATGAACCGGTTGTTCAAATCGTTACCAAAGACAAAATCATCCCCGTTTCGGGTTTGGATGTCGATGCGGGTGGCGGAGAGATCTCCAGACAGGTTGACTGTTACGCTTTCATTGTCACCTTCGGTGAAACTCCCGGCGGCCAGATCGCCCGTCACATCATCATCACTGCTGCCAAGGGACACGCGGAAAGTGCCCCCGCCGTCACCTGTGCCGGTGAAGTTTATCGTGTCATGTCCTAGGCTGTGCGCGACGCCAATCCACGTGCTGTCGCTCGCATGTTGCGTGATGTTGTAGGTGTCGTCCCCATCCCCATCAATCAGGAAAAGCCCGGCAGCGCTTGCTGCGCTGGCCGCATTGATCAGGGTGTCGGTGCCCGCGACGCCTTTGTCCACGGTATTGGTGCTCTGGTTGAAATCAAGCTCTGCCGTGATCCCAACCGGGCCCAGTTTGTCATAGGCAAGATCGGTGAACGTCGTGTTTGTGCTTGCGGAAAAGTCATAAGTATCATCGCCCGCACTGGCGTGGATTTTTTCGCGGTCATCATCGTTGCCGCCAATTGCAATGCTGTCATCACCCGGTGTGCCAAAGTAATCCGCACGCCCAAAGCTGCCCACGATATTGACCGGCGTGAAACTCATGCCGCTCAGGATCTGATACATGCCTTCAATCGATACATCTTCTAGTGTCAGCTCAAACGCAGTGTCGAAGCTTTCATCAAAATCCGTATCAAACCGGAACGAATGGCCCGACCCGTTGGACCGGGCGACAATATTCAAGGTGCCAATGTAGGTCAGCGGATCTCCGGAAAATTGCAGGGTGTCTTCTCCCACCACAAAATCATCGACAGAGTCATAGCCCCCCACATAGGTCAGCTGGTCCGCCCCGCCTTCCAACTCAAACCGTTCATCATTGGTAGAGCCGATGATCGTGTCGTCAAAATCGGTGCCTCTAAACCTTTCAATTGAGGTAAAGACATCTGTGTCGCCAAACGGGTCAATCGCCGTGCCGGTTTGTGCGTTGATCGTGACCCCCATGCTGCCGCCGTCTTCGCCGTCCCAAAGATAGCTGAGCTTGTCCGCCCCTGCGCCGCCGTTGATGGTGTCCCTGCCGGCAAACGGGATCCATCCCTCAGACACATGGTCAGATCCGGTGAACAGATCATTGCCATGGGTGCCGCCAAAGAAATGGGTGTAGGTGAATGTGTCGTCGACCACGCCAGCGGCATTGGACACCACCGTACCACTGCCAAGCGCGCCCACGGTGATGACCACCCCATCCGTGTCATCCACATCTTCATAGCTGATGTCGATGCCATCGCCACCTTCCCACAGCGCCTGATGCCCGATCACCCGGTCCATGCCCGCCCCCGGGCGCACGAAGTCTCCCCAGAACTGATTTTCGATGCTGCCGCCGGACGCATCCAGAAGATCATCCCCCGCATCGCCGCGCATGTTCTCGCGCCCACCACCGCCAATGATCGTGTCATTGCCACCACCACCACGCAGGTTGAAGTTTTCATTGGGAACACCGTAGGAATCCGCGCCCACAATCCAATCGTTTTCATCAGTTGTGCGCAGGTAATTGGCATAGGTGAACGTGTCGTTCACAACACCCGCGACGTTGGAGACAACCGTGCCAGACCCCTCCAAACCAAGCGTCACCTGCAAGCCACCGGTGCCGGTCAGATTCCAATAGCCAATTTCGATGCCGCTGCCACTTTCCCAATGCGCCTGATGGCCAATAATGGTGTCACGCCCGCTCCAGGGCTCGATCAGGTCGCCAAACCCCTGCGTCTCTGTGCTCCCGCGCGAACTGTCAAAAACTTCATCGCCTTCCCCTCCCCAAAGGGTGTCCTGGCCGGAGCCCCCAATCAGCGTGTTGTCACCACCAAACCCACGCAATCGGCTACCGCTCTCAGATGCTGTCAGATGATCCGCAAAATCAGAGCCTCTGACGCGCTCAAAATTGCTGAGCGTATGGGTGAAGGCCTGCCCCGCCCAGGTCCCTGTGGCAATGCCCGTCGCCAGATTGACAGTGACCCCGGCATCAATGTCATACCGGTTATACTGAATGGTATCAGTGCCCCCGCGCGCATCGGCGCTGTCAATGCCCGGCCCCAGAATGATCGCATCGCGGCCTTCGCTGCCAATCACCGTGTCATTGCCCGCAAAGGTGCGCAGATTGAGGGTCACATCAGAGGTGTCACCCAACCTGTTGATGACAAAACTGCCTTCGGTCGAGCTCACCGTGCCCGCGCCCAGATCCGCCGTAACATCTGCGCCATTCACACCTGCGTTGATGCGCACCCAGCCCTGACCGCCAAACAGGTTGACCGTATCGTCACCGCCTTCGCCGAAAATACCGATGAACCCATCTTCTGAGGCGCTGAGGGTCACATTGTAAGTGTCATCGCCCGGCGTTCCGGTCACGCCAAAGCCTGACCGCACAACGTTTGCCAGATCTATCAAAGTATCTGTGCCCGCATCGCCCTTGTCGATTGTGTTTGTGGCGGCGTCCACATCCAGATTGGCGGTGATGGGCGGCAGCTCAAGCGCGGCCACATTGTATAAAATCGCCTGATACGCCCCGTCGGTGTTGTTGGTGAAAATATAGGTGTCATTGCCTTCTGACGCATAGATCAGATGTTCTGCGCCGCTTACCGTGACCAGCTCGATGATGTCGTCAGACGGCGAGCCATAGAACTCAGGCGTCTCCAAAAGGGCGGCAATCTCATCGGTGGTCACGCCCGCCAGCACAAGCGTGTAGCCGATCCCGCCGTCGCCTTCGAACGTCAGGATGGTGCCAAGGGTGGTGCCATCGTCAAATTCTGCCGCGACGAGGCTGTTAAAATTCGCCAAGGCAAAGCCAGAGAAAACCAAAGTGTCTTCATCGACGTTGAAATCCTGAACAAAGTCAAAACCCTGCGTGTAAACCAGCGTGTCCTGACCCGCGCCCAATTCAAACAGATCGTTGCCGTCGCCAGACAAAGCCGTGTCGTTGCCGTCACCGGCAAACAGACTGGATCCTGTGTCGGCTGCGGTCAGAATGTCGTCAAACTCGGTGGCCAGAACACTTTCAAACCCGGCCAATACATCGGTGTCACCAAAAAGGTCGATGGCGATGCCAATCGCAAGGTTCACGGTGACCCCGACAGTGTTGATCGTATAGCGGCTGTCCTGATCATAGGCGACTTGGTCAAACCCGCCCACGCCCCCGGTCAATGTGTCATTGCCCTGTAATCCGCGCACGCGATTGCCCAGATTGCCATCCTGCAATTGAATCGAATCCGCAAACAGCGATCCTTCGATCGCTTCAATTTGGCTCAGCGTATCTAGCGTGCCATCTGATTTCTCAGCACGTCCCGCATTCAGATCAACGTCTACCGCGCCGTCTGCTTCGGCATAGGTGACCTGATCGACGCCCTCTGGCCCCCCATCAAAACTGTTGTTGCCATCGGTGTCGCTAAAAATGTCATTTCCTGATCCGCCGAAGTACTGATCATCGCCAAGGCCAAAGTCAGCCCGATCATCGCCGCCGTTGCCACGGAAAATATCATCGGACTCCGTGGTTTCGTTCACCGAAATCCAGTCGTCCTCATCTGACCCATTGTAGGTCCACGGGAAGGCTCCGAAAAAGGCTTCAAGCGGTCCATCAACAAAATTGCCCCCCACAATGCTGTTGCTGATCGCCTCCTTCAGCCCCGCCACAGTGAAGGCAAAGCCAGACCCCAGGATAAAGTCAGGGTCCCCGGCGCTGCCAACTTGCAGCCCGGTCAACACACCAATCCCCGCATCATAATCAAGCCCAGTGCCAGTAAAGGCAAAGCTGCGGCCATCCTCTGCGGTAAAGCGGATCTCGGTGGCGGTGTTGATGCTTGGCGCCCGGGCAGAGGTGACCCCTTCGTTGACCTCAAAAAGCGCCGCTTCCGGCATGTCCCCAAACATCAGATCAAAACTCTGGGGCGGATCGGCTTCGGTGGTGGCCGACCCTGCAACCGTCAAATTTAGCGTACCGGCAAGCTGTTCAATGCTCACCACTTTGCTGGTGCTGCCACTGGCGTTGCCAAAGGCATCCACAGAGCTCACGCTTACCTGAAAACTGGGGGCATCCGGCAGATCCTCGGGGAAGAAATCCACCGAAAATTGCCCATCTGGCCCCACATCGGCGGTGGCGATTGTGCCGCCAAAATCAACGGTCACTTCGCCGTCAGGTTCGGCAGTGCCCGCAACGGTGATCGGTGACAGTTGTTCTGAGACATCAATAAAGTCGTCTCCGGTCACATCCTGAAGCACAACCGGGTCAATCACTGCGGTGACATTGATGTTGATGGTGGCGCTGGCGGTGCCGCCATTGCCGTCCTCCACCTCATAGGTGAAACTGTCTGACCCGTTGAAATTCAAATCAGGCGCATAAGCGAAACTGCCATCCGGGTTGAAGGTCAGTGTGCCATGCGACACGTCGCTCAACAGCCGCGCTTGCAGGCTGTCGCCATCCGGATCGCTGTCATTTGCCAGCGCCCCGGTTGCGGCTGGAACGGACAGCGCGCCATCTTCGACAACACTATAGCTGTCCGCCTCTGCCACCGGATCGCGATTGGGTTGGGCCACCGACACAGTCACCGTCGCGGTGGCTGTGTCGCCTTGGGCGTCACGCAGCGTGTAGGTGAAGCTGTCTACGCCGGAAAACGCGGCATCCGGGATGTAGGTGACGGCGCCGGATCCTGTGATTTCTGTGGTGCCGTTGCTGGCCGTACCCACGGATTGCACCGAAAGGGCGTCGCCCTCTGCGTCGCTGTCGTTGCTGATCACATCGATGACAAACGGGATACCGGCATCGGTACTGTTCGTATCATTGTTTGCGGTTGGAGCATCGTTCACCCCCTGAATGACAAAGCGCAGGGTTTCGCTGGCACTGGCTCCATTGGTGTCTGTCACCGTGTAAAGCACAGACTGCAAACGTGACACCAATTGGCCCACCCCATCGCCAAGCGCGTCATAGGCTCCCGCTGTGTCAAAGGTAAAACTGCCATCGGCAAAAATCGTCAACTGGCCACCATCCCCAACGGTAACCTGCGTGCCTGCGGTGGCGCTGTCTTCATCAGCATCAGCCAAGGCGCTGCCATTGATGGCGGTCAGGGTGAAGCTGTCGCCATCCGGGTCGGCATCCGCACTGCCTGTGGTGGTGTCGGTCAGGGCATTGCCGCCAATGCTGCTGTCCTCAGATACCGTGTATTCATCCAGCGTTGGGACCGGCGCATCGTTTTCGCCTGTCACCTCTATGGTGACCTGCCCCGTGGCCTGCGCGCCGCTAGGGTCTTCGATCACATAGCTGAAACTTTCTTCCAGCGTGTCCCCAAGGCCCAATTGCTCAAAATCGCTGCGGGCGTCCGCCGCGCCGCCGGGGTCAAATTCAAAACTCCCATCCGCAGCCAGACGCAAGCTTGCGCCAGAGGGCAGGGTGATCTGCATGCCATCAACCCGAATGTCGCCGCCGGCGCTGTCTGTGGCAGAGACCAAAGTCAGCGCGCCACCCTCAGGGTCAAAATCCGCCCCCGCGCCATTGTCGGCAAAAATGTTGCCGGTGATGTCTTCGGATTCTGTGGCGGCAAAACTGTCCGCGGCGGCCACAGGGGGCTGATTGGCGCCAATGGTGAGAAACACCGTCCCCGTCCCCACGCCGCCATTGCCATCGGATATGGCATAGTCAAATTGCGCAGCCCCTGTCTGACCCGCGCTGGGCGTAAAGGTCACGGTTGTGCCCGCAAGCGCCACAGTCCCGCCAATCGCATTTCCCACGCTGGTGAGGCTCAGCGTGTTACCCTCGGGATCGACGTCATTGGCCAGCAGCTGGGCCGCCTCCAGCACCAGATCCGCGCCAAAGCCAGTGGCAAAGCCCGCATCGTCATTGGCTGTTGGGGCGTCGTTAACCGGCAGCACGGTGACCGTGACAACCCCGGTCGCCTGCCCGCCATTGCCATCATCAATCGTATAGCTGAAGGCATCAACACCGTTGAAATCCGCATCCGGCGTGTAAAGGTATCCCTCCCCGTCAAACCCCACGCTGCCATGCGCGGGCGTGCCCAGAGCCGCAAGGGTCAGCGTGTCGCCATCCGGGTCGCTGTCATTGGCAAAAAACGGGATATAGACCGAACTGTCCTCATTGGTGCTCACCGCGCCATAGCCGCCCGCCACCGGCAGGCGATTGCCGCCCACCGACAGGGTCACCGTGCCCGTCGCCGTGCCCCCGGCAGCATCAACAATGTCATAGGAAAACTGCGCAACCCCTTCAAAATCCGTCTCCGGTGTGAAGGTGATGCTGCCCCCAACCAGCGCAACCGTCCCCCCCACGGCCCCCTCCACAGAGACCACTGATAACGCCTGCACAAGCTCCGGGTCGCCATCCGTGTCATTGGCAAGAAGCGTTTCGGCGTTCAGGATCAGCGCCGTGTTGCGCGGGGTGAAAAACCCGCCATCTGCCGCCGCCACCGGCGCGTCATTCACCGCCGCAATGGTCAGCACCACCTCGCTCATATCGCTGCCGCCAAAGCCATCGCTCACGGTATAGGCAAACCCATCAACCCCGTTGAAATCCGCATCCGGCGTATAGGTAAAGCTGCCATCCGCGCCGAGGCTCAGCACACCATGTGACACATCGCTTTGCAGGCTCACGCTCAGCGCATCCCCATCCGGGTCACTGTCATTGGCCAAAACGCCATCGCCCGCAGTCACTGTGAGGCTGCCATCCTCAGTCAGCTCATAACTGTCATTGCCCGCCTCCGGCGCCAGATTGACCAAAGCCACCGTCACCCGCACCGTGGCTGTGGCACTCGCACCGGTCCCGTCGGTGATGGTGTAGCTGAAGCTGTCAGATCCAAAAAAGCCCGGCTCTGGCGTGTAGCGCAGATCACCCTCTGTGGTCAGCTCTACCGTTCCATTGCTCGCCGCGCCCACATCACTCACCGCAATGTCATCGCCATCTGCATCGCTGTCGTTGCCTGTCACCTCAAAGGTCACAGCCACATCTTCAGAGGTGGTCACCAGATCATCCTGCGCCACGGGCGCATCATTGACCGGCGCCACCGTCACAAGAACGGTGCCCATATCCACACCGCCATCGCCATCAGACACAGTGTAGGTGAACGCGTCGCTGCCGTTGAAATCCGCATCCGGGGTATAGCGCAGAAGGCCCGTGCCATCGATCGTTACCGTGCCATGAGCCGGATCGGTGATGGCGCTGACAAACAGCGCGCCGCCCTCCACATCCGTGTCATTGCCCAGCACATCAATCAGCACCGCTGTGTCTTCGTCGGTGCTACTGGTGTCATCCCCCGCGACGGGGGCATCGTTCACCGGTGTCACCGTCACCAGCACCAACCCAGTGGCAAAGCCGCCATTGTCGTCGGCAATGGTATAGGTGAAACTGTCTCTGCCGTTGAAATCCGCCGCTGGTGTATAGGTCACCGCGCCATCGGCAGAGATCGCAACCGCGCCATTGGTGGGCTGACCAACTCCAGCAAGCGTCAGTGTGTGCCCATCCGCATCGCGCGCAGCCCCCAGCACTGTCAAAGAGCGCGAAGCGTCTTCGGCCACAGTGAAGGTTTGATCGGGGGCAATCGGCGGCGTGTTTTCAGCCACCGTCAGGGTGACCGTGGCGCTGGTTATGCCGCCTGCACCATCTGACACGTCATAGCGAAAGCGCGCTGGACCCGCATAATCCGCCTGTGGCGTAAAGCGCACCATGCCATCCCCCATGGCCACAGTGCCCCCTTCTGCATCCCCGACGGCCACAATCTCCAGCGGCTGGTTAAGTTCCGGGTCGCCGTCGGTGTCATTGGCCAGCAATGTGGCCATCGGGATCTCAATGGCCACATTGAACGGGGCCACCTCGCCGCTGTCATCCCCCGCGACAGGGGTATCGTTCACCCCTTCAACCGTCAGTGTCACAATGCCGGTGTCCGTCCCGCCAAGGGCATTTTCAACGGAATAGGTGAAACTGTCTGTGCCTGCGAAATCCGGGTCCGGCGTATAGGTAAGCGCGCCCTCCGCACCCACCGTGACCGTGCCATGGGCAGGCGCGCCCGCCATCGCAAAGGTCAACGGGGTGCCGCTGGCGTCTGTCACCGCGTCTTGCAGGGCAATGACCAAAGAGGCGTCTTCCAAAACATCCGCCTCCAGATCGGTGGCGGCGGGTGTGATCACCCCGCCTATGCGTGCGGTGTCTGGTCCTCCTCCCGGCGCCCCGTCCGAAGCTCCGTCCGATGGGCCACCAACCGGTGCAGCGGGCGCACCATCGCCGCCCGCACCAGCATCAGGGCCATCAAACCCACCAGTGGCACCAAGACCAGGGTCACTGCCAAAGCCGCTTTCAGCTGGGGGGGCGCTGCCCGGCCCAAGGCCGGGATCAGCGGCGCCCAAAGCGCCCTCGCCTGATCCATCGTCTCCCGTGACCACATTGGTCACCCCTTCAAGACCGGCTTCCCCTTCGCCCGCATCCAACTGTGCCAACGCCAGCGCGGCGATGTTTTCTGCATCCCCGTCACCCGGCTCGGTGTCTGTGGTCTCCGCAAAATCCTGCTGTGCGTCAGGTTGCAGCGATGCGTCGTCTTCTCCCTCCGCATCCCCGTCACCCGGAGGCGGGGGTGCATCCTCGCCCCCTTCTGTATCCCCCGGATCTTGGCTGTCAGGGTCTTGACCTTGTGGTGGTTGCACGGATTGGCTGTCTCCTCCCTCGCCTCCATCTTGCGGTGCCGGGGCAGGGGGCGGCGCGCCGTCGCCCGGCGCCGTCTGGCCGCCACCATCTGGTGCGCCTTCGCCTGTGCCCGCGCCATTAAAGTCAATATAGGTGCCAAGGTTTTCGAGCCGAA
Organism: Shimia sp. MMG029; assembly: GCF_027947445.1. NCBI lineage: Bacteria > Pseudomonadati > Pseudomonadota > Alphaproteobacteria > Rhodobacterales > Roseobacteraceae > Shimia > Shimia sp. MMG029. The sequence goes on from NZ_JAQJIM010000014.1 coordinate 29,797, forward strand.
GTTCAGCGCGCTCTGTGGCGTCATTTGTCTGGGTCACCAGCGCGTCGGTGTCGGCCTGAACCACGTCAGCGCGCGGCACGGGCCGGGTTTCTCCAGCAATCGGAGAGACAATCCAACTGGTTTCAGGATCTGTAAGCGTAGAGACAAAGGCTCCGTTCTGGTCAAACAGATCGACACGTCCCAGATTGCCATCTGGCCAATCAGGCAGAAGTGACACGATCACCTCGCTGACACCGTTGACCACCACAATGCGGATCTCCACGGTGGTGCCACGAATGCCGATGGTGGAGGTTGGTGTGTTCACCTCCATTTCGCCCACGCGCGCCACCTGACCGGCCACAAAAACAAAGCCGCCTTGAATGAGATTGAAGGCGGCGGTGCCGTCAGACCCGCCGGGGTCATAGATCAGTTCATCCAGAATCATGCGGCTGTCGGGGGCAAGGGTGAACACCGTGCCATCCACAAACACCAATGACACCGTGCTGCCGCCGCTTGTTTGGACAACATCGTCTTGAAAAACCAGTCCGCCTTCGTTCAAGCGCACGGTGGATCCATCTGCGCGTGTGACAGTCACAACACCCGCAATTGTATCCACCTGTCCAATGGCCTCTGCTGTGGTCTGCGCCTGTGCTTGTATCAGATCGGTTTGTGTGAGTTCTGCCGCCCCGAGATCGACCTCGGTTTTCAGCGCGGCCACGCGTGTGTCCACACCGGCCCCGGCCAGCCGGGCCACGTCGGCCCCCTTGAGAATAGCCCCATTGGGCGCGATCAAGTCAGCGGGCTCCGCAAAAGAGAAATACCCGGCGATGCGCAGCGGCGCGTCCCCCTCAAACGTAAGGATCAGATCCTGACCGTCTTGCGCGTAGTGTCCCTGAAAAACCGCGTTCAGGTTAGGGGCCAGAATGTCAGACCCATCCGCAATAATTACAAAGTCATCAGGGCTGCCTTGCTGGCTGCCAAATACATTCAAACTCATGGATGATCCCCCAGGAACAACCGATACTCAAAACAACACCGCTCAAATCAGGGGCAAGGGTCGCCCGTGCGGCTCAATACATAATGGTTAAGTTTACTGCGAATTAAGGTTAAATGCGACTCTTTTAACGTGCATGCTGCTCCCGTGATCCATGTGTGCTCATCTTTCCCGCAGTGCCTCATGCTGTGCACGCAAGACCGGGCGGATCAGATAATCCAACACGGTTTTGCGGCCACTTTGGATATCGATGCTGGCCACCATTCCGGGAGAAATCTCCAAAGGACGATCCGCGCTTTTCAGCGCGGTGCGCTCGGTGCGCAGCATGACTTGGAAATAGGGCACACCATCTGCATTGGTGAGGGCGTCTGCGCCGATCCGCTCTACATGCGCCGGCAGATCACCATAGCGCAGGTAATCATATGCAGTGATCTTGACCGAAGCGTCGGCCCCCACCCGCACAAACGCCAGATCGCGCGGGCTGACCTCCGCTTCAATAAGCAGGGAGTCATCTAATGGGACAATTTCCGCAAGGATCACCGCCGGCTGCACCACGCTGCCAACATTACTCACACTGATGCGATTAACCGTGCCCCGCACCGGCGCGCGCAGATCGGTGCGCGACACTCTCTCTCGTGCCGCCCGCAGGCTCTCTTCGACCACCGCCAGATCACCAAGCACGATCGAAATCCGCTCCCGCGCCGTCAGCCCATAAGAGGACTGCGCAGACTCGATTTGCTTTTCGGTCTCCGCAATGCTGGCCCGCACCCGCAGCTCGGTGGCCTCTGACACGGTGATATCCCCCTCAATCTGCGCCAACTGCCCCCGCAGCCGCAGGATCTCTATTTCTGGCACCGACCCGCTGGCAAACAGCCCTTCCGAAATCTCCACCTCCCGCCGCAACGGATCTGCCATCGCCTCCAGCCGCGCGCGCTGGGCGGTCAGCTCCACAAGCTCCGCTTCCCGTTGCAACAACCGGTCAGCCAGCGCGCTCAGCTCCAGCGCGAGCTGGCTGCGCCGCGTGTCAAAAATCGCCCGCTCCGCCGCCACCAGCCGTGGGTTCCAGACGCGGGTGTCCGGAAATACCAGAGCATCTGCCCGCTCCGCTTCCGCCCGCAGGCGGATCAGCTCCGTTGCCAGCGCCTGCTCCCGTTGTTCCAATTCGCCAAGATTGGCCTGTACCGTTGTGTCATCAATTTCAAACAACACCTGATCCGGTGCCACCACATCGCCTTCGCCCACATGGATCGCTGCCACGATCCCGCCCTCCGGCGCCTGCACCGTTTGCACCTGCGAACTGGGCACCACCCTGCCAGAGGCCCGCGTCACCTCTTCAATTTCAAACGTCGCCGCCCAGACCACAAAGCCCAGCAAAACCGCCATCACCAAAAGCAACAGCACCCAAAGCCCGCGCCCGGCATCCTGCCCGCCGGGGCGGTTTACAAATGCGTCATCTTCCAGCCTCTGTGAAAACATCTGTGCCCTCACTCCGCGGCCTGATGATCGGCGCGCTGTCCCAGCTGGGCCATCACCTCCGCACGAGGCCCGTCCAGCATTTTGCGCCCCTGCTCAATCACAATGAACCGATCTGCCAGCGCCGCCAGCGACATCCGGTGGGTGGACAGCACCATCCCCACGCCCTCGCGCTGTAAGATCCGCAGCCGCTCAATCGCCAATGCCTCGCTGGCATGATCCATCGCATTGGTCGGCTCGTCCAGAAACAGGAACTTCGGCCGCCGGATCAGCAGCCGCGCCAGTGCCAGCGCCTGCCGTTGCCCGCCTGACAGCCGCTCGCCTCTTTCGCCCGCAAAATAGCCAAGCCCCTCCGGCAATCCGGCGACAAATCCGTCAATCCCTGCCAGATGCAGCGCCCGCATGATTTCCGCATCCGTGGCCTCTGGCATCCCCAGCGTCACGTTTTCGCGCAACGTGCCCGTAAACAACAGCGGGTCCTGCGGCAGATAGCCAATGCCCGCCCGCACCGCAGCTGGCTCAAATTGCCCAATCTCGTGATCATCAATCAGCAGCGTGCCGTCCTGCGGCTGATACAGCCCTGTGATCAGTTTGCCCAACGTCGACTTGCCCGATCCGATCCTCCCCAACAGCGCGGTCGTGCTGCCCGGCTCAAAGGAGGCGGACAGCCCCACTATTGCCGGGTGCGGCATGTCTGGATAGGTGAATGTGACGTTGCGCAGCGCCACTTTGCCGTCATGCACTTTCAGATCACTGCGCAGGGCGCTGCGCGCTTCGGTCTCTGTGTCCACAAAGCGCGAGATCGACCGCATTGACCAGAGTGCAAAATTCGCCCGGAATATCGTCTGGGTGATCCCGGCCAGAGGGGCAAGGATACGCCCTGCCATGATATTGGCGGCGATCAAGGCGCCGATGGTCACGGTGCCCTGCGCAACCAGGAACACGCCCAAACAAATGATCCCCGCGCTCACCGCCTGTTGCACAAACACGGTGGCAGAGCCTGTGAAATTTGCCCAATTGCGTGTTTGCGCCGTCACACGGGAAGAGGCCGCCACCGCATTCTCCCACTCCCGTTGCAATACGGGCTCAGCGCCGATGGTTTTCACGGTTTCCAAACCCGTCAGCGCCTCAATCAGCACCTGATTGCGTTTCACGGTCATCTGCTGTGCCTGTCGGGCAGACCGGGCAATCGGCACCTGAGCCAACACCGCAATGGTCAGCATCACCGGTATCGCGGCAATCGGGATCCAGGCCAGCGGCCCAACGATCATTGTCAGCACCACCAGAAACAGCCCAACAAAGGCCAGATCAATCAATGCAATCAACGTGGAGGAGGTGAAGAAATCCCGCACCACTTCAAAATCCCGAAGATTGGTGATCGCACCGGTGGCCCCGCCTGTGCGCGCCAGAATTTTTTGCGCCAGCGCCATCTGAAATAAGCGCGAGGCCAGCGACAGATCCGCCCGCCGCGATACCCTCTGGATGATTGCGCTGCGCAACAGGCGCAACAGCATATCCAGACCAATCGCCAACGCCACACCAATGGCCAGGGTCACCAATGTGACAAAGGCCAGATTGGGGATCACGCGATCAAACACATTCATCACAAAAATGGGCAGGGCCAGCCCCGCCAAGTTCACGCCAAAGGCTGCCAAGAACACCTGAAGCCACGCCGCTTTGTGCCGTGCAAGCTCTGACCACAGCCAATGTCCCCCCTGCGGGACAATATCTTGCGCATCCGGGGCAAGTCGCGCACGGGCCGGCGCCTCTTTTGTGGCCACCAGCAAGACCTCACCGGTCAAGTCTTGCGCCAGTGTACGGGTTGGCAGCGTCTCACTTGTGTTGCTTTCCGGGTCAACCAGCGCAGCTTTCTTTTGGTGCCGGTCCAGCCCCACCAAAATTATGGGCGGCCCCTTTTTACGCATCAGCACCACAGGCAGGCTGCCGGGGTCGATCTGGGCAAGACGTCGTGTCACGCTGCGCGCTCTCAGGCCCACAACATCAAGGGCTCGCACAAGCCCTGCGCCTTCGTCTTGCTCAAAACTCTGGGGAAGACGCCCCACCACAGCATCTCTGACAAAAGGACGCCCGTGATGACGGGCCAGCCAAGCCACCAGCGCCAGCGCATGCGTGTCTGCGTTCTCCGCGGGGGGATGATCCGAACCAACCACGGCGCTGGGCGTCAATCGAGGGCAGGGGCAGAGATATTGAACCCGCCCATTGGGTTGGCCTTCACACGGGTTTCAAAATCCGCATTCAAGACGCGCCCTTCTTTGGTCAGGCCAAAATGTTCAGACAGCTTGCTCTGTGCGGCCAGCACCCGGTAGCCCTGATAATAATATGCTGCAGACGCGTTGATCTGGCGAATGCGCAGGTTGAACAGCGCGCGCTCTGCATCCAGCACCTGAAGCAGGGGGCGCTTGGCGGCTTCAAATTCTTGTCGAAAGGCATCCACGATCAATTCGTTGGTGGACACGGAGCGATCCAACAACAACTTGCGTTCACGTGCCGAGTGATAGGCATTCCACGCCCGACGGGCAAAATCACGCACTTCATTCTCGATCTGTTTCTTGCGGTAGTGGCCGCGGATCACCAGATCACGGTTGCGCGCCCGTGTGGCTTCGCGGGTGTTGCCTTTATAGAGTGTCCAGTTCAGACGCACGCCGGCGGCAACGGTGGAGTCTGTGCCAGTGGCCCCTTCTTGGTTGGCGCCAATGTCTGCCCCGATAAAGGCGTCAATCTTTGGCTTCCAATCCGCTTCATCCATAGCGCCCTGATAGGTTTGGGCCTGTATTTCGTTGGCGGCAAGCTGCATCTGAAAGCTGTTGGTCACGGCTGCTGTTTCCACTGCCTCTCGGGAAGCCGGGGGATGGGTATGAAACTGACGTGACATGGTGGTGGTCGGGGCTTTGCCAATGATCAGTTCAAACTGAGAGTTGGCATCGCCCAATTGGGCCTCTGCATCCGCCAGGGCCAGTTGCGCCGCCAAAAGCTTGTCATTGGCGCGAAAGCGATCCGCATCCGAAAGTTTCCCCGCGTCAACCTGGCTGACAACCTGCCGAGAGATTTCCGCATGCCGTGCCACATTGCGCCGGGAGGCTTGCACAATGTTGCGATGGCGGATGACGTCGATGTAGGCCTGCACCGCATTCAGCGCGAGGGTTTCTGTGGCGTCCGACAGTCGGATGATCTCTGCATCCAGCAACGTCGCTTCCCGATAGATGCGATTCATTGTGCGCATCCCATCCAGAAGATTGACCGAGACATCGACACCTATGATGCGTGCAAATTTGGTGCTGCGATTGTCAGCGGGTGTGAGGGTCGGATCTTCGACCCATTCCGCAGCGGCGCTGCCAAACACATTCACCTGCGCGCGCTTGTCACCTTGGGCGACGTTGATCATGCGCCCCTGCGCTTGGATGCCTGCAATCGCGGCGTTGCGCGCTTCGCTGTTAGAGACGGCGCTATAGATGGCATCGACCAAAGTGTCGGCCAAAGCGGGGGTGGCGGGGGAGAAAGAACAAAGCGCAATAACCGCGCTGACAATAGTACATTTCATAAGCGAACCAGATCACAAGAAAGGTGGCGAACAATACATTGGGTTTAGAAATTACCTATCGATACGACAAATCACGCCTTTGAATCAAATTTTCCAAATCCATGAGCGTCATCCAGACTCTCATTTGCACACCTAGTACGCACTGTTCCCCCCCCGTTGCGTTTGTCTTTCTGCACCGTTCGTTGGCTCTGCCGGGTATATTGTTCCACCTCTGTGATACGTACGTAATACCGCCGCGATACCGACGTTTGCGTTTGCCGTTGCGTTGTTTGTTTTGGGAGAT
>NZ_JAQJIM010000015.1:0-30551 GCF_027947445.1 Shimia sp. MMG029
CGTTGTCTGACACGATCGTTCCCGGCCTTCCAAGCTCGGAGATGATCCGACCCAGCTCCCGGGTGACCCGCAAACCCGACAGGGATGTGTCTGCGATCAGTGCCAGATTCTCACGGGTATGGTCGTCTACCACGGCTAGGATGCGGAACCGGCGACTGTCGGTGAAGGCGTCTGAGACGAAATCCAGGCTCCAACGCTGGTTCTCTCCATCCAGCACGACGATCGGCCTTCGCGTGCCCAGAGCCCGTTTCCGTCCACCCCTGCGACGCACTTGTAGCTTCTCTTCGCGATAGATCCTCTTGAGCTTCTTGTGGTTCACCTCGAAGCCTTCACGTTGGACCATGACATGGATGCGGAGATACCCCGCACTGCACCACAAGCCGCCCCCGGGCTGCTTTCAGCGTTTGTTACGCCTCTAGTGGAAGCAATCAGAGCAAGAAGTATGCTCTGTAAGTTATTCCGATGAGCTGCATTGGTCTTGTAGTTCAGCATTGTGCTAAAAAGCTCCCAAGAATTTGAGTTGAGGTGGGCAATTGCAAAACGATTGGGTCGAGAACTTCAATGGTCTCAGGCGTTTGCCAGAAGATGTGAAGGCACTGTTACGCTCTGGAAGCGTTGTGGTACGCGCGCCAAAAGGCACCTGTATTTTTGCATCTGGGCAGACAGCGGATAATTTGCTTTTGTTGCTTGAGGGTACGGTGAAAGTTACCCAAAAATCGGAAAGTGGGCGAGAGGTCTTTCTATATCGCGTGCATGCCGGGGAAAGTTGCGTTTTAACAACGGCCTGCATGCTCGCATTTGAGGATTACTCAGCGGAGGGAACAGCAGAAACAGATGTAAAAGCAGTTGCCATACCGCGCGCGACCTTTGATGATCTGGTCGGCAAGTCACCCGTGTTCAGAGAATTTGTGTTTGCCGCTTATTCCCGTAGGATCACAGACCTTTTCACGCTGATTGATGATATTGTTTTTCAGAGAATGGATGTACGACTGGCGTCCCGCCTTTTGGAACTTGCGGACACGAGACAAACTGTACGTGCGACTCATGTCGTGTTGGCGAGTGAGTTGGGGACCGCTCGTGAAGTGATTTCTAGAATTTTGTCTGAGTTTCAGAGACGCGGGTGGATTGAGCAATTAAGAGGTGAGGTAAAACTCTTGGACCCCGATGGTCTGGAACACCTTGCGCGCGCCTCAGGTACGCACCGCGCGTAAGTTTCGTCGCTTCCATTGTGCTGTCGTGTTGCCCAAGCATGCGTCTGATCGGGAGTAGATACTCTTTAACGGTTGATCGGAGCTAGATAGGCGGCGAGATTTACAGCGTGGCTGATGCTCCTTTTTCTATCCACAAGACTGGTGGTGCTAACAGGCATGTATTGTGTTGGGTGCCGGAGAAGATATGTCTAATCCTGGACTATAGGAGGAGTCGGCATGGTGTTGTCTTTGGGTGTGGATACAGGCGGGACGTATACGGATGCGGTTTTAATCCGGGATGAAGCTGAGGTCATTGCAAGCGCCAAATCTCTTACCACGCGAACAGATCTGGCGATTGGGATTGGGAAAGCCATTCAGGCCGTGCTTAAGGATACGGGTGTAAAGCCCACCGACGTTTCTGCTGCATCATTGTCTACGACGTTGGCGACCAACGCGTTGGTTGAAGGTCAAGGTGGCCGCGTCGCCCTGATCTATATTGGTTTTAGGGAAAGCGATCTCGCAAAGCAGGGTTTGCTGGACGCTTTGCAGGGGGATCCCGCTCTTGTGATACCCGGGGGGCATAATCATGCTGGAGGTGAAGCCGCTCAGCTCGATCACGATATCCTTAGAGACTTTTTAGAAAACCAACGTGGCATTTCGGGGTATGCGATTGCAGCGCAGTTTGCGACCCGCAATCCTGCGCATGAGTTAGAAGTTGCTAGGATTATTGCAAAAGAAACGGGAGTGCCTGTTACGTGCTCTCACCAGTTGTCTTCGAAGCTCAATGGGCCCAAACGCGCAATAACGGCTGTCCTGAATGCGCGCTTGATTGGCGTGATTGACCGGTTGATTGGCCGCGCGCAGGACACACTGCGCGACGTCGGCATTGAGGCCCCGATGATGGTTGTCAGAGGCGATGGCGCATTGATGAGTGCAGAACAGGCGCGAGAACGCCCAATTGAAACCATTCTCAGCGGACCCGCAGCTTCCATCGTCGGCGCCAGTTGGTTGACGAATGTCGAAAATGGATTGGTCTCTGATATCGGGGGCACCACCACTGACATCGCTTTGGTCAAGAACCGCAAACCCATGATTGATCCCGCTGGCGCTCAGGTTGGTGGGTTCAGGACAATGGTAGAAGCCGTGCGCATGCGCACGCATGGACTGGGAGGTGATAGTCAAGTGACGCCGGTCACGGAAGGGCTAAGTGGAGGGGTCTTTCTTGGGCCACGTAGGGTCCTTCCGGTGTCGTTGATTGCGGCGGAGGCGGGGGATGTCGTACATGCGGCGTTGGATGATCAGCTGCGCAAGGCTGTCCCGGGTGAGTACGATTGCCGTTTCGTGAGACGCGTCACAGGTGTCCCAACCGCAGGGCTAGATGCGCGTTCAGAGATGGTGCTGGATCGGATCGGGGACGGGGTGCATCCTTTGAACAAGATCTTAAAAACCAGACTAGAAGAGAGTGCGCTAACCCGACTTGTGAACCGCGGAATTGTTCAGCTGTCTGGCGTGACCCCGTCTGATGCAAGCCATGTTCTTGGTCGATTAGATGCTTGGGACGCAGATGCAGCGCGCAAAGGGCTTGAGCTGTTTTCGCGCAAGCGGACAGGAGATGGAACCAGGTTGGCCCAATCTCCAGAAGAGATTGCGCAAATCATTTTAGACCAAATGACCGAGCAAACGAGTCTGACTTTGCTAGAAACAGCTTTTGCCGAAGAAGAAGACGCTTTTGGCGCGGAACCCGAAACGCTCGCGCGCCATATTCTGACCCAGAGAGGGCTCTCTGGGCACCGTGGTTTGTTGTCTGTCGATGTGTCTTTGAACGTAGAGGTGGTTGGTCTCGGTGCCTCGGCGGCGAGCTATTATCCATCGGTTGGCGAACGTTTGGGGTGTAAAATGTCGCTGCCTAAACATGCTGAAGTGGCAAATGCCGTCGGCGCGGTTGTGGGCGGTATAAAATTCCGTCGCCAAGGCTCAGTAACTTCCCCGTCTGAAGGCCAGTTTCGGGCACATTTGCCCTCTGGCCCACAGGATTTCGATGATGCACAGAAGGCGATAACGGAGATGGAGAGGGCATTGAGACTCGATGCAGAAAGCGCGGCAAAAGCAGCGGGCGCTGAGGACATCAGCATGCTGGTCGAGCACGACACGCGTTCAGCAAAGATCGAAGGTCGTGATATGTTTGTGGAATGCACCGTCTTGGTCGAAGCGAGCGGTCGACCTCGGGTCGCGTTGGAGACTGTAGGCTGAGATAACGCAGCATAGATTGCGGTTTTAGAGTTGTGGGAGCCTTACTATATACTGCGTCGCGCGGTCTTGACGCGACGCAGATATTCTTTTGGGGGCGGAAGTGTATGTGCGTTATGCTTCCCAGCAGTGAAGCGCGCTTCCTAAAATCTGACGATCAACACGTACACCTAGTCCGGGCGCATCAGGTGGAAGAACGCCACCATCTTTGATTGGGGCTTCAAATGCGCCAGTTTGAACTGTGACCATGTCGCGGGGGTCCAATACACATCTGAGCAGACGGTCTGGGACGGTTGCCCCCATATGAAAGATTGATGCCGCTGATAGAGTGGAGCCCACCGTGTCTTGAACGCTGATGGTCAGACCCGCTGCGCGACATATGTCACGGTGGCGTCTTGCTGGCGTCAAGCCACCTGCTTTTGAGATTTTCAATCCAATGCCATCGGCGATGTCATGCGCAACGATTGTCGCCATGTCGCTATCCTGCTGGCCCAGCTCATCTATAATGATTGGCACGTCGCATCGTTGGCGCAGTGAGACTGTTTCGCGCCATGTTGCGCATGGCGCCTCCAACACAAAATCCAAGTCTGAAGGTAGTGCACGTAGCATGCGAAGGGCCGTTTCCGGGATCAGCCCTCCGTTTGCGTCGACAATGAAGTACTCTCCCGCCTGGCGATCTGCGAGAGATGCAGAAATGCGTTCTGCATCCAATCGCGGCCCGCCTTCGCGATCATGCGCGCCAATCTTGATCGAGTGCCCCAAATATCCCATCTTGCGGTGCTCTGCGACACGCGCGCGCATATCCTCTGGCGTGCCTGCATAGATTGAACTGATCACCGGCAGGCGCCTGCCTGTACCACCCCCCAACAGTTTGTAGACGGGCAAATTGACAGATTTTCCAAACAGATCCCAGCAGGCCAGGTCGATAGCACTTTTGGCGTGGTTGTGGCCTGCCAAAGCCTCGTCCATGGCATCGTTGATACGTTCCACATCGCGCGGGTCACGCCCGATGAGATGCGGAGCCATTTCTTCTATGCCAGCGCGTGCGCCGCGTGCATGTGACGCAATGTAGGTGGCGCCGAAGGGCGTACTTTCTCCCCATCCTTCTGTGCCATCATCAGCCGTTATGCACACGACGACACTGTCAAAACCCGTGTACAATCGGCCGCCTGATAATTCGTAGCTTCCACCTGAGTAGGGCAGGTGCACTTCAAACAGTTCGATTTTTTGAATTTTCAATGTTCAAACCTTAGGTGGTAGAAGCACAAGCTGACCAGTGTGGCGTTTGGCCAGAAAGTCTTCTTGAGCATTCGCAATATCAGACAAGGGGTAAGTTTTGGCGACGCGTGGCCGAATTTCATTATTTTCTATGTACTTGACCAGATTTTCAAAAACGATGTCTTCCTGAAAAGTGCAGCCATAGAGCGTAAGGTCTTTTAAGTAGAGCGTGCGGATATCAATTTCACATATTGGTCCGGCGATGGCGCCTGCTGTCGCATAGCGTCCACCACGGCGCAGCACGTCTAGTAGCTGTGGCCAATTGGGACCGGCGACCAAATCTACCACTACGTCGACGCTCCCCATGCCGAGTGCACTGACAATGTCTGCATTTCGGTCGAGTACATGGTCGGCGCCCAATGCACGAACGGCATCTGCCTTTGAGGAAGAGCACAGCGCAATCACATTTGCGCCGCGTCTTTTGGCGAGCTGGACGGCTGCGGATCCAACACCACCTGATGCTCCTGTAATGAGCACAGTTTCTGCAACAAGATTTGCACGATGTAACATACCTTCAGCGGTGGAGTAGGCGCAGGGAATGGCGGCGAGCTCTGCATCGGACAGTGTGCAGTCAACAGCGTGCGTTTCGCCAGAGGGCGCTTTGCAGTACTGCGCAAAGCCTCCGTCACATTCGCTTCCGATGGTCCAGCACTCGTACGGGCGATAATCCACGTATGTGCGCAGCATATTGCGAACAATCACGCGTTCACCGATACGGTTCGGATTCACGCCATCGCCAACTGCAACGATGTATCCGCAAACATCCGCACCTTGAATCCTTGGAAATGAGAGAGGTACGCCTGACCAACTGGCATCGTTGTCGTCAATGCAGTTGTAGCCCTCGGCCCCTCCAGCTTCCGTATCTTCAGTGACAGCTTTGGAATACCATCCGATTCGTGTGTTGATATCGGTGTTGTTTACCCCTGCCGCTCGCACTTCAATTAGCACTTCTCCAGCAGCAGGAATTGGCACGGCAACATCGTCGCGATAGTCAAGCTTCTCGATGCCTCCGTGGCCCGTCAACAGGACCGCCTTCATTTTGTTAGGGATCATCTCAGCCTCCGAAGGATGCGATAGGTTCACCAAAAAGGCTCTCGTTTGGCACAACGCCGAGACCCGGGCCTGTTGGACGTTCGATATGGCCGTCTATGATCTTAACGCCATTCTTGGGGTCATAGTGGCCTTCGATATAGGGCGCAGCAAGCCATACGCCTTCGCATAGTTCTGGTTTCACAGTTGCTCCGATCTGGGTACAGGCCGCTGCTATGATGTCTCCGCCCCAGCTGTCATCGCAAGTATGGGGCAGATTGCGTGCTTCGCAGATGTCACGGAAGGTGCGCATTGGGGTTAGGCCACCAATGCGTGTCACCTTCATTCCGAACCCGTCCACCAAGCCAGCGCCAGCAGCCGAAATCACAGTGTTCAGATCTACGCTGTTTTCGTCCATATAGATCGCGTGGTTGAGCTGCGGACGGATCATCTCCAATTCCTGAACAGAGTTGCAAGGCTGCTCCATAACGAAAGGCACATGCGGCAGCTCTCTGCTTACACGGAGTGCGTCTCTTGTGGTCCAGCCACGGTTGCCATCGACTGCGAGGCGCATTTGAGATCCTTGAAGGACTTCCCATACTTTTGCGATGGTCTCTATGTCGATTTCTACAGGGCGGCCTCCGACTTTCACCTGAAGGCGCGGATAGCCTTCGCCACGCTTTTCTTTTGCCAGCCGCGCAATATCGTCGGGGGCACCGACACCGGTTGCATAATAGGACGGTACGCGATCAGTCACTGCCCCACCCAGCAGGTCCGCGACGCTCACCCCAAATGATTTGCCCATCAAGTCATAGGCGGCAATGTCGATTGCCGCCTTTGCATAGTTATGCCCATTGAGTTTGGCGTCTAGATGACGGCGCAACTTCCCAGGGGTCGCATCGGTGCCGATTAAATCACTTGCTAGCAGACGGAGCGCGGCGCGCGCTCCGTCTGTATGTGCTTCAGCGTAGGTTGGGCCGATTGGGCAAGTTTCTCCCCAACCGACATGCCCACTCTCAGACACGAGCTTTACAAGAGTCGTGTCCAGTGACCAAACCGCCCCACTTGCCATCGTGTAGGGGCCATTCTTAACGGGAAGGCTATGGGCGTAGATGTGTGCTTCCTTGATCCTCATGTCAGCAAACTCCCTTTCTCAAGACTTTAGCCATCTTACCCTCGAAGCACTTCACCTTTAGGATCGAAGGGGGGTTCATGAAGGATGGTCGCCTTGTGTGGTTGCCCTAAAACCATGACGTCCACGCGGTCGCCGGGTTTGGCATTTTTCACATAGCCAAGCGCCAGAGACATGCCGACCGTGTAGCCGTAGGTGCCAGATGTCACTCTGCCGATACCTTCGCCATCCTTGAAAATAGGCTCACCACCAGTTGCGTCTGCATTGGACGCGGTCACATCTGCCTCGTCGAGATGCAGGAGTACGAGTTGTTCACGAGCAGGGGTGTCCAGCACTTTTTGCGCGGCGGCTTTATTGAGAAAGTCTTTTTCAAATTTGCAAAGACGATCCAGCCCCACTTCATGTGGCCAATATTCAGGGCTGTATTCGCGGCTCCAGGAGCCGTAGCCTTTCTCAACACGCATGGACATCAGCGCACGGCTGCCTACGGGACCAGCGCCAAAGGTTTCGCCTGCTTTCAAAAGCGCGTCGTAGAGGCGTGCCTGATCTTCTGTTTTGCAATGCAGCTCCCAGCCCAAGTCGCCGGTGAATGATACGCGCAATGCAAGAAGTTCGACGCCAGCCAACTCGATTTTCGCCGAGCGCATGAAGGGGAAATCCTCGTTTGAAAGCGAGGTGTTTGTCATGCTTTGCAGCATTTCGCGTGACTTCGGACCAGCCACGTTGAAGCCGCACATCGCTTCGGTATGGCTTTCGAAAGTTGTACCTTTTGGAAGCGCGACCTGCTTGAAGAAGCGCTTATGATAGCGTTCCGCCATGCCGGAACCTATGATCCAAAACTCATCTTCTGCGACACGCGTCACAGTAAAGTCGCCCGCAATGCCGCCGCGTTTGGAGACCAGTGGTGTGAGGCAGGAGCGGCCCACTGATTTTGGCATGTTGTTGGCAAAGACAGCGTTCAGATAGTCGGCGGCCCCTGAGCCTTTGCACACGTATTTGGCAAAGTTAGAGATGTCGATGATACCAGACCGTTCGCGCAGCATTCTGCATTCTTCGCCAACGGGCCCCCACCAATTTTGGCGGGTGAAACCGTTGGTGTCGACGGTGCCTGGCTGTTCGGCAAACCAGAGGGGGTGCTCCCAGCCAACGTTAAGACCAAATACGGCACCCATCTCTTTTTGCGTTTCATAGATTGGACGCACGCGCGCTGGGCGACCGGCGCTGCGCTCTTCGTTCGGGAAGTGGATCGCAAACCGATGACCATATTGGTCAGCCACACGCGCCTTGGTGAATTCCTTGGTGGCCCAAGTGTCAAATCGGGCCATATCCCAGGCAAACATATCGTATTCGGTCTCACCTTCGATGATCCATTGAGCCGCCATCAGCCCCATGCCACCAGACTGCGAGAAGCCGGGAATGATGCCATTGCAGCAGAAATATCCTTCGACCTCTGGCACTGGGCCCATCAGAACGTTTGAGTCAGGGGACCAGATCATTGGACCATTGATGACGCGTTTGATGCCGGCCTCGCCGACTGCGGGAAGCCGTTCGATTGCGTTCATCATGTTGTCTTCGATGCGCTCAAGATCGTCGGGGAAGAGATCATGCGCAAAATCCAGTGGTGTGCCTTCTTCCGCCCAGAACTTCATGTCTTTTTCATAGGCGCCGACCAGAAGCCCATTGCCTTCTTGGCGCAGGTAGTATTCGCCATCGCGATCCGAGACCGATGGCAGACGCGTGCCGTGGCTTTCCACGTCGGTCATGGTTTCGGTGACAAAGTACTGATGTTCTGTTGGCTGCAGAGGCAGCTCGATACCAGCCAATTTGGCCACTTCGCGGCCCCAAAGACCTGCGGCGTTCACCACCCAGGGCGTCTTGATGTCGCCTTTGGGCGTTTTGACTATCCAGGTGCCATCCTCTTGCTGCTCGGTCGCTGTGACGGGTGTGAAGCGGTGGATCTGAGCGCCTCGCTGGCGGGCGCCAACGGCATAGGCGTTTGTGACACCTGACGGGTCAACATTGCCGCCATCTGGTTCAAACATCACGCAGCGGATGCCATCATAGTTCACCAGTGGGTTCAGCTTTTGCGCTTCTTCGATGCTGATTTCGTAGAAGTTCATGCCATAGAGCTTGGCTTTTGCGGCTTGGAGTTTGAGCTGATGCTCGCGCTCTTCGGTTTGGGCCAGATACAACGATCCGGGTTGAAAAACACCGCAGCTTTGCCCGGTTTCTTCCTCCAACGCATTATATAGATTCATCGTATAGTGTTGGATGCGGCTGATATTGGTGCTGTCATGCAGTCCATGAATATTGGCTGCTGCGTGCCAGGTGGAGCCTGACGTCAATTCGTCTCGTTCCAGCAGGACAACATCGGACCAGCCAAGTTTTGTTAAGTGATACAGGATCGAGCACCCAATCACACCGCCGCCGATGACCACAGCCTGAGCTTCTGTTCGCATTTTACTATCTCGCGCATTTGTCTGTCGCTGTGGTTCTTTCACATGCGAGGGGGCATCGACAATGTCCACAAAATTCAAGATCAGTTGAGGCAGCCTAAACCAAAGAGACGGGCGCTAAATTCACAAAAGAATACGTGTCGCTACACGCTACGTGCTTGCTGTAGTCGGAAGCTGGCAGTTTTGCGTGGAGAAACGCAGTCCTCTGCCGCGCCATATAGGCGCAATTCGCTTTTTGACTCGCGCGTGGGTTCAACTTGCTCGCTGCTGGTTGAGGAAAACGAGGTTGTTTGCGATTGGCGTACGTACTGCAAGTGCCGCTTGTCGACTGCCGCGGCTGAGATTTTTGCGCTCCTGGGTTGGTGATTGCCCAAATTCACGTCGATAGTTCAGGGAGAAAGAGCTAGTGCTGTCATAACCAACGGAGAGCGCCACTTCTTGAAGTGTTTTGTCGGTATACAACAACTTTTGCCGCGCTGCATCTAGTCGCAACTTGCGGTAGTAGGTTCCAGGGCTAACGCCAGTTTCTTTCTTAAAGTTGCGCTCCAATTGGCGCAGGGACATTCCAACTTTTCGGGAAACGTCTTCGATTTTTATCTTGGTCTCAATATTGTCGGCAAACAGTTCAATTGCAGTGCGTATCGACGCGGGTAGACCGTCACGCGTATGGTTTTTCTGATATGTCGGCAGAATTTGCAGAGCGTCCGCATCTCGAAGCCCCGCATATTGGAACCAACACGCGGTTTCCACTGCGACGGGTTCTGAAATTTTCTGTGCGATGACCCCGAGCATAAACTCAAAAACCGCTGAAGTGCCGGCAAAGGTTAAACGATTGCGATCAACGGTGAACAATGTGTCATTCAAGATGAGGCGATCATATTTTTCCTGTAACGCTGCAGTATAGCAAAAGTGAGCACTACACTCATAGCCGTCAAAAAACTGCTCCTCCGCAAGGGCAAACAGGGCACCGCTGACCGCGCCAAGTTTGGCACCGTGGGACAAGAGACGCCTTAGGGAGCCTGCTGTGGCGCGTCGGTCTTTGAAGTGTGCTGAAGCCCCTGCAAAAACAATAACCACGTCGGTGTCACCGATGTCTTGCAAGGGCTTGTCGGGGTTTATGCTCATTTGAGAGCTGGCGACTACGGGTTGCCCATCCTCAGAAACGACGTTCCAGCTTAGTCGTTGTTCGCTGGATATTTCATTGGCGGCACGTAACGGATCAATTGCCATCGAAAGGGCCGATACCGGGAAATCGTCCAAACAAAGAAATGTGAAATGTGTCATCCTTGGTCTTCCTGCAAGACTCCCAAGCAGAAGCAAACCGGGGGTCAGAATGTCAGGCGATGTGCCCGACCGCGCTCATAGAGCTTTCGGTTGAGTTCGTCTGCTTCTGGCGCGCCGTATTCAAGCGCAAACACAAAGGCGTGCGTCAAGTAAAAGCACGCGGCATCATGGTCCTGACGCGCTTCAGACATTTTGGAAGCTTCGTGGTAGAGCTTGATCAATGCAGGCACATTGTAGTCGGTATGTGCCTGCAACAGCTGTCTGTCGAGTTCTTTAAGATCCAAGATCTTAGCCTTTCAACGAGATGGCGATATTCTTTGTGCGTACGTAGTTATAGAGTGCTTCAAGCCCTTTTTCGCGCCCGAACCCCGATTTTCCGACACCCCCGAATGGTGTTGATATGCCCCCGGCAAACCATTCGTTTACAAAGACCTGACCGGCACGCAGTTTGCGTGCGACACGATGTGCACGGGCTAGGTCGCGCGTGAAAATCCCGGCAACCAGGCCAAACTCTGTACCATTGGCCATCCCGATGGCCTCCGCTTCGGTATCAAACGGGGAAAAGCATGTGACAGGGCCAAAGATCTCTTCTTGAGCAACACGGCTGCTCGGGTCCACATCGGCGAGAATAGTCGGAGCCATGAAGTAGCCATCACGCTCCAGCCGTACACCACCGGCGGCCACGCGTGCGCCATCCTGTCTTGCGGTTGACGTGATCGCTTCGACCTGCGCCAGTTGCCGGGCAGAGATCACCGGTGTGTGGTCCGGGTTTTTGAGGCCGTGTCCAACGCTTAGCCCATTGGCGAGACCCGCCGCGCGTTCGACGGCTTGTTCATATATGGACCGATGCACCAGCACTCGTGCCATGGCCGAGCAAACCTGACCCGCATTGTAGAAAATGCCGCTTTGAAGGCTAGCGATCAATGTATCCAAGTCTGCGTCGTCAAAAACAACAGCAGCGGACTTGCCGCCTAACTCCATTAGCGCAGGCACTACGTTGTCAGCCGCAGACTTCAGGATGTTCTGGCCGGTTGGCACCGATCCAGTAAAGACGATCTGATCCACTTCGGGGCTTGCCACAAGGCGCGCGCCAAGATCGGAGCCTATGCCGTTCAAGATCGACACCGCGCCGGTGGGCACGTCGGCGCGTTCTAGAGCGAGGCCCAGCATCGCCAAGCCGATTGGATCGAGTTCTGGCGACTTGATGATTGTAGAGTTGCCTGCCGCCATAGAAGGGGCCAAAGACCTGCCAGCGATGGACACCGGGAAGTTCCACGGAACGATCTGTGCCGATACGCCAAAGGGTTCAAACACGGTATAGTCCGCGTAGTCCGGACCAAGTGGTATGGATTTCCCTTCGATTTTGTCGGCAACGCCACCGTAGTACTCGAAATACTGAGCGGCCTCTATAAATTCATCGCGGGCGGCCTCCAGGGTTTTGCCACTTTCACGACACAGTAGGACCGCCCCTTCATCTGCGATGTTGCGAATTTCTTGTGCGATGCGGATCATGAGGCGACCGCGTTCAGAGGGCTGCATGTCTGCCAGATCACCGCGTTCGAACGAGGTGCGCGCACTTTCAAGCGCCGCAGCTAGAGACTTCTCGCCTGCTTGAGCGCAATCTGCGACGTGCTCTTGGTTGCCGGGATCTTCTACCGCGATACGGTTCCCTGCATCCCCTTCAACCCATTCGCCGGCCAGGAAGTTTCTGGCCAGCCCGTCTTTCACAAAATCGCTCATGCTGCAGTGCGGCCTTTCTCAATCTGAGACGCGACCCAATGGTGGAAACAATGGGTCGGGCCATCCATGGCAGGCGAGAAGCGTCCGCCATCAAATTTTACGCCGTGGCGGCCTTTTTGCATACCTTCCACAACAAAGACGTCTTCTTCGAATACGGTTTTCCACAGAGCTGCGTTTTGCTCGCGCAGAGGTTCGTGTTCGGGGCTGTCTTCCGGTTTTTGTGCGTAATAGAGCTCGATACGCTCATGGGATTTGTCGTGGCTGATCGGGTCAATCAGAAAGGCAAACCCATGGTCGCGTTGCACACCCAGCAGAGTGTTCGGATAGACCACGATATACTCTGCGCCTTCGTTCCACTTGGGGTCAAGGTTATCAAAGTCCTTGAGCTTTTCGCCGTTTTCACCTTCGAACTGGCGGTAAACATAGGTGCCTTGGCCTGAGTATTTGCCCAACTCGTTGATGTTATAGTGATCTTCCAGACGGGAATAGCTATTCAGGCCGGGGTGTACCCAGGGTAGGTGATAGCTTTCGCAATAGTTTTCCACCGCCAGTTTCCAGTTCGAATCCAGCTCAAGATATACCGACGCGCCTTCGCCGCCGTGATACATGGGTTGATCGAAGTCTTTCCAGCGCTCCATTAGGTCAGCATGCACCTCTTCAAACTCCGGAGCGTTGCCATCAATGTTCACAAAGACCACGTCACGCCAAATGTAAGAGCGAATGCGCACCAGACCGAGTTTGGAAAAATCCAAATCTTCGTGGGTATTTTGGCCAGGCCCACCGACATGCGGTGCGGTACGAAGTTCGCCATTCAGGCCATAACACCAGCTGTGGTAGGGGCAGCGGATTGCACCGCGGATTTTCTGAGGTTTGTCGACCAAAATCATACCGCGATGGCGGCATGTGTTCTGGAAGACTCCAATTTCACCGTTGCGGTCACGCACCATCAGGAGTGGCATTCCAAGAAAATCGACGGGCTTGGCGTCGCCGGCGGTTGGAACATCTTTTCCAAAACCAATGCCGGACCAGTTGGCAAAGAGAACAGAGTCTCTCTCTTCCTTGAAAACCTCTGGGTCGATGTAGTGCGCGTTAGGCAGACCGTTTGCTGTGTTCACATCTCTGAGGACCGAAGCGAGGGGGGCGTGCTGGTTCATCGAACTCTCCTTGGCGATACGTGCTTGGCGTCTAATGGAAGTGATCAGACATTTTGCTCAATATCGGAAAAGTTCATTCAAGGTTGATTTGATCTAAACTCACTGGTCCGCGATGTTCTTCAGTATCCAGTTTTTGAGCGCCAGTGCGTTGGGTGTAAGTTTTTCGTCGTTCTGCCCGCAGAGATAAAATTTATGGGGTGCGGGCAGGGTGTGAGGTTCAATTGCAACCAGTTTGCCGCTCTGAAGCATTGGTGTAACTAGCCGTCGCCATCCCAAGGCTATGCCAGCTCCTTTTTGGGCGATTTGTAGCGCTATTGAATAGCTGTTTACGCGCGCACCCTGCGCAATTTCACCGTCGTAGCCTAGCCCAGCGAACCATTCTGACCAACGTGTCCAAGTGGGGCTGGCGGCATCCAGGTGAATCAATCTTTGTTTTGCCAATGCGTCCAAGTCTATGCCCTGCATTTGCGCGGCCAGAACTGGGGAGGCAACGGGAACCAATTCATCACGGTACACAGGCGTTTGGTGCACGGTCGGACTTGCTGCGGGCCCGTAACAAATGAAAAAGTCAAAGTCTCTCACGTGTTCGAATGGGCGATCTTGAGTAACTTGATGAACATTGATTGCCGGGTGTTCACGCCAGAAGTCAATCACTGTCGGGGACAGCCAGAGCGCAGCAACTGCGGTGGTCGACCCAACAGTGACTGCTTCATTCGTGCCTCGGTGACGTATGCGTGAAAGTTGCTGTGAAATAGTTTGGAATGAGGCTCCTAGAGTTTCAAACAGTGCTTTGCCGTCTTCTGTCAGTTGAACGCCTCGATGTTGGCGCAGAAATAACGCGCGCCCGAGTTCTTCCTCAAGAGCCTTTATTTGGTGGCTCACCGCACCAGGTGTGACGGAGAGTTCTTGCGCCGCATTTTTGAAGCTCATGTGGCGCGCGGCTGCTTCGAATGCGGCCAAGGTCGTGAATGGCGGGAGGTCGTAATGGCGTCGAGACATGGCGAATCCGGGCTGTAGGAATGGCTATGGGTGAGTTCAGTTCATCTTTGTATGAGTATTTTCCGAATTGAACGAGTCCTTCAAATACATTTTTTCCTCGTTAGTCATTTGGATGCACGCGCGCAACTCAGGTTACTCAGGATTGTTCCCTGTATTTGCTTGCCCTTTCTGAGGGGTGAGTTCGCGCGTGCTGAAGCAGCTTTCTGCGATGAAAGTGAGAGAGGAAACGTTATGCAAACGGTCAACGCGCGATTGATAAAGAAGTCTGCACTTAGCCCGGATACCACAGATTTTGCTTTCGAAATTGCCGAGGGGCGTTTCCAAGGCCTAGAGGCTGGTGCACATGTTGATATACACTTGGGCGAGGAACTGGTCCGTCAGTATTCCATTTGGAGCTGGAGTCTGGATGGGCGGCAGCTCAACGTTGCTGTGAAGCGAGAAGATGACGGTCGCGGCGGTTCTTTAGCTATGCACGCCTTGGAAGAAGGTGTGCAGGTCCAAATTGGCGGACCACGCAATCATTTCAAGCTACAAGCAGCTGATCGTTATGTCACGTTGATCGCCGGCGGCATCGGTGCAACGCCTTTGGTTGCTATGGCACGCGAGTTGCTGAATGCTGGTCGTGATTTTCAGGTTGTATACTTGGTGCGCACAAAAGATCTGGCTGCAATGGACAGTAAATTCAAGGCATTGGGTTTGCAGGAATGGTATCGACTGCATTGTGATGACACGGATGGTGTTTTTGATTTACCTGCCTTGATGCGCAGCTTGCCAGTCGACAGTGATATCTACACCTGTGGACCCGAGCCGATGCTAAATGCTGTCCTTGACGCAGGTTCAGCGCTGCGCGGTGGAACAATTCATTTTGAACGGTTTGCCGCGATCACAGACGCCGATCACGGTGAAAATGAAAGTTTCGAGATTGAAATAAGTTCCAGCGGTGACGTTTACGATGTCTCTGCGGAGCAAACCATCCTTGAAGTCTTACAAGCAAACGGAGTGCATGTGGACTTTGGCTGTTCAGAAGGGCTGTGCGGTTCCTGCATGGTCGATGTCGTTGAGGGAGATGTTGATCATCGCGACGGCATTCTGACCCCAGAAGAGCAGGCGACAAACAGCTACATGTGCACATGCGTATCACGCGCCAAAAGCAAACGGCTCGTTCTCGATTTGTGACGGCAAAATTAGCAAGAAAAACAAAGAAAGACAGGGAAAATCATGTCAATAAAACCGCCATTTACAGACCTAGAGATCAATCGATCTTCAAAGGGCTTTTATGAAGGTCACTCCATCGAAATCGCAGTGCTTAGTAAGTCGATTATGATTGGTTTGGTCCTCTGGGCGCTCATATGG
Organism: Shimia sp. MMG029; assembly: GCF_027947445.1. Classification (NCBI taxonomy): domain Bacteria; kingdom Pseudomonadati; phylum Pseudomonadota; class Alphaproteobacteria; order Rhodobacterales; family Roseobacteraceae; genus Shimia; species Shimia sp. MMG029. Next base: position 15,863 of record NZ_JAQJIM010000015.1, read on the forward strand.
CCAGCCAATGCGAGCGGCGTTCTTGGGAGTCTCAACTGGCAACTTCTGGAAACCTTCAACAGTTTTTATGTGATCATTGTTGGTGCCTTTGTGGTGTTTCTTGCAGTTTTGGCAATTTGGCCGAGTGTCGGCAAGTTGAGGTTGGGGGGAGATGGCGCAGCACCTGAGTTCTCTAACTTTTCATGGTTCTCCATGATGTTTGGCGCTGGGCTTGGGGTTGGTTTGATGGTCTTTGCGACTGCAGAACCTTTGAGCCTTTGGGGATCCAACCCCGTTGTGCTTTCAGGCGCGGTGGAAGCCAACTCAGAAGAGGCAGTAAGGTCTGCCTTCCGTTACACTTATTTGCACTACGGTTTTCATGCTTGGGCAGCCTATGTGGTGACAGGCCTTTCGCTTGCTTATTATGCCTATACTCGCGGCATGCCACTGACCATACGCTCCGCACTCACACCGCTCTTTGGCCGTCTTCTGAATGGCTTCGTCGGTCACGTTATCGATGTATTGGCGGTCGTCGCGACGATTTTGGGCGTTTCGGTCACCATCGGATTTGGGGTCAGCCAGTTTGTTGATGGTTTGTATGCCATCACGGGTGTCCAATGGATTATGAATTTGAACGCTGATGTACCGACGCCTAGCACAGTCGGTCTTTTGGCAGGGCTTTGCGTTATCATGGGGTTGTCCATCCTGTCAGCCGTTTCTGGCGTTGGGCGTGGCGTGAAGTACCTGTCCAACCTAAATCTGGTTTTGTCCCTTATTCTGCTTTTGGTTTTTGTGATTTTTGGGTCGTTCGCTTTCGCGATGAACACTTACATTGCGTCGCTCGTAGATTATGTAATGAACTTCTGGAACCTTAGCTTTGGAGCCTACAGTCCTCAGTCTGTCGCAGAGTTTACTGCAGCGCTGCCCGCAGACGCGGTGCCATATGCTGAAGCTCTACGCCCTGGAGCGACAAATGCCTGGGGGTCTTTTGACGGTTTTGTATCTGGTCTGGAAACGGATGCCGCCGCATTATCTGAAGCAACATTGACTGCGGTATATGCTGCAGGAGAGCAGCAGCGACAGTTTGGTTGGCAGGCTGGCTGGACCACCTTTTACTGGGCGTGGTGGATCGCCTTTTCACCATTCGTTGGTCTTTTCTTGGCGCGTATTTCCAAGGGGAGAACCATCCGTGAGTTCATCCTGGGTTGTGTGCTCGCGCCATCGTTGGTCTGTTTCGCGTGGATGGCTATCCTTGGTGGGACGGCGGTTGATCTCGAACTGACAGGTGGTGCGAATGGGGCAATTCTTAGTGCGTCAAACACCGCGAAATTGTTCGTCACTTTGGGCGAGATGATAAATGGCCCTCTTTTGACAGGCGTCACGGTGATGTGTGTTGTTTTGGTTTTGACGTTTCTTGTGACATCAGCAGACTCGGGGATTCTTGTGATGAACACGATTATGTCTGGTGGTGACCAGGAGGTCGGCAACAAGCACAAAATCGTCTGGGGGCTGATCCTGACTGCCGTAATCGGTACTTTGATTTTTGCAGCAGGGGAAAACAAACCGCTTGATGCAATGCGCAATGCAATGATCATCGGGGCTTTGCCCTTTACGATGATTATGGGCTTGATGTGCGTGTCTTTGGTCAAAGCGCTTTATCGTGACGGAATGCGGAACAAGCGTCATGAGGCTGAAGGTGCTCTGGCGGGAGAATAGCTCTGAACGGTCAAATTCAAGCTTATAGGAAATGGCGCCGCCCACCAATTGGGGCGGCGCTTTACATTTTTTGGACGCGCTGACGATGCGAAGCAAAGGAGCTTTGCGAGCATTGTGAAACACGATGATATGCTGCCTATCGATCGGTCTGGCCAAATTCAGGCCGTGTACGTTGCGGCAACCAAATCGATTGCGATTGTTTCGCGTGTTGGAATTGATAGCATCAGCTCCTAATTGGGAGGCACTGTTATGGAACATCGCGCGACCCTTCGTCGAAAACAGTGAAGAAACACGTGCATAAGAAGATCTGAGGCAAGTTATGGGCGATACTCGTTTTACCAGACGACAGGCGATTGTCGCATTGCTGGGAACCAGCGCATTGGCTGTTGGTGGGGGTCTTTGGGCTTTCAGTGCACCGTCCACTCAGACATTCAAAGCAAGTGAAACGATTGCAGATGCGCCCTTCGCGCATGGAGTCGCCAGTGGCGACCCATTGCAGGACAGGGTTGTGATTTGGACCCGACTAGATCCTGAGAGCGTACCTGGTGAAACGGCCGAGGTTGCGTGGGAGATGTGGGATGCAGAAGATACCTCTGCAGTTTGGAGGGGTGTGTTTGCGACCAACGCGGAGCGAGATTGGACAGTCAAAGTAGATGTGGCGGGCCTCGTACCCGGTCGAAAATACGTCTATCAATTCCTGTTTGGCACATATGTTTCAAAGCAGGGTATGACGTGCACCCTACCTGCAGGTAGGGTTGATCAGGCACGCTTTGCGGTTGTGTCCTGCTCTAACTGGCAGTTTGGTTATTTTAACGCGTACGACCATATCGCAAGGTCTGGTCACTTTGATGCGATGATCCATCTTGGTGACTATATTTATGAATATGGTCAAAGCGAGAAGTCCGGCAAACCAAAGGATGGCGCAATACGACTTCACGATCCAGCGCATGAAATCATTACACTGGACGATTATCGCAAGCGGATGGCGCAATATCGCAGCGATCCTTCATTGCAACGCGTCACATCGGTGATGCCCTTGATCGCCATCTGGGATGATCATGAGACGGCCAATGACAGCTTTGTAGCTGGTGCTGACAACCACCAGCCTGAAGAAGGCGCGTGGCTCGTTCGGCGTGATGCTGCTTTGCAGGCCTATTTCGAGTGGCTGCCAGTAAGAGAACCGGCGACGGGTCAATCCCGCACTGATCAGTTCCGGGCATTTGAATGGGGCGATCTTGCAACTATTGTTGCGCTCGAATCCCGCTTAGTCGGGCGCCAGGCGCCCATCATCATCGATGACTATTTCGAGATGTTGTATGGCGAAAATGGGGCTGAACAGTTCAACAAGGTGCTAAACGACCCGGCACGCGATATGTTGGGGCAAGCCCAGCGAGATTTTGTAGCGCAGACCTTTGGGGCGTCAAAGTCTGCCGGCAAGCCTTGGCGCCTTTTGGCCAATCAAGTGGTTATGGGGCGGGTGCAGACACCCGATTTGAATCCTCATGTGACACAGGAAGCCATTGATCGGATACGTCCGCTTTGGTCGGGGATCGATAATTTTGTCAAGCTGTCTGGATTTAGGCTGCCTTTCGATACCGATCGATGGGACGGCTATCCAGCTGCGCGCAAACGACTCTATGACCAACTGGCGGACGTAGGTGTCCGCGATATGCTCGTCGTCACGGGTGACGCTCACGAATACTGGTTGAATGACCTGACCGATGATGCAGGAGCAAAAATGGGTGTCGAGATTGGTACCACCTCTGTGACCTCGGGAACGTTGAAAGGTTTTTTGGGGTCGGCGACGGAAAGCTATGCACTGCTGATGACGCGCGAGAATGAGGACGTGCGATATTACAACCCGTTGTATAATGGATATGTAGATTTAACCCTGACCCCACGCGAGGCTATTACCCGCTGTGTTGCAATAGATACTGTGCGTACGACATCCTACGGCGCCTTTGAGGGAGCTCGTTTTACAATCCGTCATGATGCTGAAAGCCTTAAGTTTGTGCGGCCTTCGGGTTTGAACGTTAAGCAGTATTCGTTATTTCGAGGCTGGGCTTAGCGCTTTGGCCCTTTTGACTTGGGGGTAAGGTCCTTTGTGGGGGAATGTGTCGCGTGACATGTTCAAGTGTCTCACAATAAGGCTAAGCTTGGCGACTTCTTGCGACTTCAATAGGTGCGCCAAATTTCTGCCAGGCGTCATATTGAGACAGGAAAATCTCGCCGTTGAGCACCTCAATCAGATGCGAGCGCTGCAGCCGGTCCATCACCGGTCCTTTCACCTCTGATAGATGCAAGCCCACTCTCATGTCTTTCAGACGGCTGTTAATGGCCTCCAGACTTTCCAAGGCGGAATAGTCCACTTCATTCACCGCTGAGAACATCAACACCACATCGCGCACCTCGCAGCCGGTAGTGACGCGGCGCTGGATCAAATCCTCAAGGAACCGCGCATTGACGAAGTAGAGACTCTCGTCCACCCGCAACGTCACCAGTTCGGGTACGGTCTCCACCTCATGACGGTGGATATTGCGAAAATGCTGCGTGCCCGGCACCAGCCCCACCTCCGCTACATGGGGTCTGGAGGTCTTGTAAAGATGCAGCAGCACAGAGATGGCCACGCCACTGGCCACACCAACCTCCACACCCAGCCCCAGCGTCAGCAGGATCGTGGCCGCCACCGCGATGAAATCCGCGCGAGAATACGCCCATGTCTTTCTCAGGATCGAAAAATCCACCAGCGCAAGTACTGCTACGATGATTGTCGCGGCAAGCGTTGCCTTTGGCAGGAAGTACACAAGAGGGGTCAGCGCAACCGCCGCTGCTGCCAGCCCCACTGCCGTAAAGATCCCCGCTGCAGGGGTTTCTGCGCCGGCATCAAAATTGACCACCGAGCGGGAAAAGCCGCCGGTGACGGGAAAGCCCCCGGTGAACGCCGCCCCCAGATTGGCCGCCCCCAGTCCAATCAACTCCTGATCCGGATCAATGCGCTGGCGCTTCCTGGCCGCAAAGGTCTGCGCCACCGAAACACTTTCCACAAACCCGATGATCGAAATCAGTATGGCGGGCAGTAACAGCGCGCCGATAAGATCACTGCTCAGCCCCGGCAGGGTCAGCGGCGGCAGGCTTTGCGGCACATCGCCAACAATGCGCACGCCCTCTTCCCCCAAATTCAGCCCCCAGACCGCAAGCGTGGTCGCCACCACCGCAAAAACCGGGCCACCCTTGGCCAGAAGATCAGTCAGCAGCGGCCCCGTCCCGAGCTTATTCAGAAGCGGCTTCAGGTTGCCGCGTACCCAAAACAGAAAGCCCGCGGCCAGAACGCCAATCACCACTGTGATCCAGTTGATCTCATTCAGGTGCTGGGCAATCGACAACAGCATCTCCGGCAGCGTATGGCCATGGGCGCTGACGCCCAGAATATGTTTGAGCTGGCTGGCGGCAATCAGGATGCCCGAGGCCGTGATAAAACCGGCAATCACCGGATGGCTCAGGAAATTCGCTAAAAACCCGAGGCGCAGCACCCCCAAAAGCACCAGAAACGCGCCGGACAGAAACGCCAGCGTGAGCGCTGCAACCGCGTACCCAGCGGTCCCCTGCTCGGCCACCTGCCCGATGGTTGACGCGGTCAGCAAGGATACCACCGCCACCGGCCCCACCGCCAAAGCGCGGCTGGTGCCAAAGATCGCGTAAAGGATAATCGGCGCAATCGAGGCGTAAATGCCTGCCTCCGGCGGCAACCCCGCCAACAGCGCATAGGCCAGCGACTGCGGGATCAGCATGATCGTTACGATTACCGATGCGATCAGGTCGTTTGACAGCGCGTTCCGGTCATAGCGGCGCCCCCAATCAAGAATGGGAACAAACCGGTGCAGGGGGTGGGACATTGTGTTTTCCGTCATCTGAGTTTCACGGGCCTCTGCCCATCGCATAGGCCTACGCCCGCCCATCGCGAATAGGAGCAGGCAGGCGCGACGCTGGCGGGATGCGCCTTAGTTCGGAGCGACTTTGATCTTCTTCGGTTTTGCCAGCCACTCCTTCCCCTTGAGCATGGCCTTCCAGTAAATCGGTGGCAGCATGGTCTCCTTCAAAAACCAGGCCGCGCGGCTGGGCTTGGTGCCATCCAGCAGGAAGGTGGGGAAACTGGGCTTGAGCACGCCGCCATAGCCAAATTCCGCCAACACAATCTTGCCGCGCTCTACCGTGAGCGGGCAGGAACCATATCCGTCATAGGCCGAAGTTGGCGAGCGCCCCGCAATATCTGCCACGATATTGTCGGCCACAGTTGGCGCCTGTTTGCGCGCGGCGGCAGCGGTCTTGGCGTTTGGCGCGTTCATCACATCGCCAAGGGACCAGATGTTGTCATAAGTCGTGTGGCGCAAGGTGGCCTGATCCACATCGACCCACCCCGCGGCATCGGCCAAGGGCGATACCCGAATGAAATCCGGCGCCACTTGCGGCGGGCAGACATGCATCATGTCAAAGTCGACCGAGACCTCGGCTGGTTCGGTCTCTGGCTGGGCCACGTTGAACGTGGCCTTCTTCGCAGCCCCGTCCACCGCAACGAGGTTGTGGAAGAAGTTCAGGGTTGCGTCATATTTCTCCACATATTGCGAGAGCGCAGGGACATAGTCCTTCACCCCGAAAAGCACCCCGCCAGCATTCATGAATTGTATGTCGATGTTCTTGAGCCGCCCATTGCGGTGCCAAGCATCTCCGGAAAGATACATCGCCTTCTGCGGTGCCCCCGCGCATTTGATCGGCATCGGCGGCTGGGTGAACAGCGCACGCCCCCTCTGCAAATCCTGCACCAGCTGCCAGGTATAGGGCGCCAGATCATAGCGGTAGTTTGAGGTCACACCATTGCGGCCCAGTGTCTCCTCAAGGCCTTCGACCGCTTCCCAATCCAGTTTCAGGCCAGGGCAGACAACCAGCCGGTCATATTTCACAACCCGGCAGCCATCCAGAATGACCGCGTTGTTTTCCGGCTCAAACGCCGCCACCGCGGATTTGATCCAATGCACGCCTTTGGGGATGAGAGATCCCATGGTCTTGGCCGTTGTTTGCGCCTCAAATACGCCGCCGCCTACCATGGTCCAGCCGGGCTGATAGTAATGGATGTCAGCAGGATCAATCACCGCGATATTGAGGCCCGATTGCCGTGCCTTCAGGCTGGCGGCAACCGAGATGCCCCCGGCGCCAGCGCCAACGATCACCACTTCGAAATGCGCGTCTCCGGTATCTGTGGGAGTTGTGCCTCCATTGGCAATACGCCGCGCCACGCCGTTCATGTCATAGCCCGCCGCTTTGGCGACCACGAGAATCTCCGCCATCGGGCGCGATTTGGACTGATGGAAAGACCACAGTGTTGCCGAGCGTGTTCCGGTCCGGCAATAGGCCAGAACCGGGCGCTGGACCTCCTCCAAAACCGCGCCAAATGCGGCCACATCCTCATCGCGCACCATGCCCGATTGCACCGGCACATAGCGCGCCTCGATCCCTGCGGCCTTGGCGGCGGCCTCTATCTCCTCAAAGGAGGGCTGATCGCCTCCCTCGCCATCGGGCCGATTGCACAGAATGGTGCGAAAGCCCTGCGCGGCAATCTCGGCAATATCATCGGCTGCAATCTGCGGGCTGACCGAAACCTGATCGGCTAGTCGTTTGATGTTCATGTGAACCCCTCCTCCGGGCGGTTTTGGCGGATCGCGCGCCTCAACGCGCATCGTCGCTTACAGGCCGTTGACCGGCACTTTGAGCATCGGATTGCCGTCTTTATCGGTCGGCACTTCGCCTGCGCGCATGTTCACCTGCAGCGATGGAATGATGAGTTTTGGCATCGAGAGCTGCGCATCCCGCTCGGTGCGGAACTTGACAAACTCTTCCTTGGTTTTGCCTTGGCCAACGTGAATATTGGCCGCTTTCTGCTCCGCCACCGAGGTTTCCCAGGCGATGGCACGGCCGCCGGGTCCATAGTCGTGGCACATAAACAGCCGCGTCGCATCCGGCAGCGCCAGCACTTTCATAATGCTCTCATAAAGCTCTTCTGCTGAGCCGCCGGGAAAGTCACAGCGGGCAGAGCCGCCATCAGGCATAAAAAGCGTATCCCCGACAAAGGCCGCATCTCCCATCACATGCACCATGCAGGCGGGCGTGTGCCCCGGCGTATACATCGCAAAGCACTGCATATTGCCGACCATGTAGGTGTCGCCATCCTCAAACAGCGCATCAAACTGCGACCCGTCGCGCTGAAATTCGGTGCCTTCGTTGAACACTTTGCCAAACACATTCTGCACCACGGTGATCTTGGAGCCGACCCCGATTTTCCCGCCCAACCGCTCTTGCAGATACGGCGCCGCGCTCAGGTGGTCGGCATGCACATGGGTCTCGATGATCCACTCGAGCTTAAGGCCCTGTGTTTCGATCTGGCGGATCAGCGCGTCTGCGTGATCAAAGGTGATACGCCCCGCAGCATAGTCGATATCCATCACCGAATCCACGATCGCGCAGCTCTTTGACGACGGGTCTTTGACAATGTAGCTGATGGTGTTGGTCGCCTCGTCAAAGAACGCCTGAACCTCAGGTTTCACAGTGATGTTGACGGGATAATCAGTCATAGGTTTCTCCTCCTCAGGACGCGCCCTGCGCCCTTGGTCTTCCAAATCAGTGACGGCATGCGGGAATGCGTATTGCCTGAAGGCGCGCCTCGGCAGCCGCACCGCTGGCGCGCAGCCCCGGCAATCTCCCTGCCGAAGTCAAACGCCTCTTGGTGCGGTGCAGAGCACTTAAGGCAGTCTCAAATGGGATGCCCCTTACGCCCTTGGCCTGCGTATGGATTAGCAGTCGCGGCAGGTCTTAAGGCCGACGATGCGGTAAAGCGGGCAATTCCCGACAAACGCTGTCAGCGTGAAAACAGCGGCGACAGCTAGGGCAATCCAGAAAAGGACACCGCCAATAACGCCTGCAACCAGCGCCAGATACACCAACGCCGCCGCGATGATCAGGCGGCCGCCGCGGTCGATCATTCCCATGTTCTTCATCATTTTCGTCTCCAGGTCGAATCGTTGCGTAGCCACATTCGCATGCGGCGCGCGGAGACTTTGGTGACATCGTCACCAAGCGCCAATATTTTCCACAACGTGGACATGTTCAATAACGTGCAGCCGTCGATTTACCGACTTTGGTCTGTGGCTTGGGCGCTCTGCTATTTGCAGTTGAAATTTAGCTGTCATCTTTTGACAGACAAGTTCTATCCGTTTGACGCAGTTTTGTTTGAGGACAGTTGCTAGCGAGGCCCGATGGATTTGAGGTTCAACTTGGCAACAAGCCTCTAGTCCTTGAGGCGCGCTTCCGAAAGCTGATCTAGAATGCGGTCAAACATTTGCACCAAGGGCAGTGTTTCTTTTTCCAGTTCTGCAAAGTGCATTCCACGTAGCAGCAGAGCTTTCAGCATAGTTGGATGTGCGCCGACACGGTCGGAGTGTTCAATTTCCTGACGCGTATACCATCGGCCGCGTTTCAAAAGGTGCCGACCAATGCGTCGGGTTCTTAGGGCAATCAGAAGTGTCGTCATGAGATTGAAGCGGCGGAGAACCACGGACGCCGCAAGGCCATGAAATTCCTCGATGCGCTTCGCAAACAATGGGTAAATATCTGAAAAGGCGAATGCATGAAACTCGTCGGCGGCAATCCATGCCAAGTCTTCAAAGCCAGCGCCGACAAAACTGTCTTCAAAGTCAAACCACCCGATTGTGCCCTCGGCTGCTACAGAAGCATTCGCGACTCTGTTATCCCACTTCAGAAAGCTGGCGTCCGTTGGGTTGAATTCTTTTGATACGCTATCTGGTTCGAATCCAGAGAGTGGCACACCAAAAACTTCGGCCGTTCTTAGCGGCCCATCGCAGAAGTACTTTCGTTTTTCCGGCTTGGCGAACAAGACCGGGACTTTAGCTTCTGGGAGTGGTCGACCAATCTCCAATTGGTAGTTGAATACAGAGACGATTGCCTGATCAAAAATCTTCAGTGCTGCGTAAGGATCCAATGCGCTGAGTTTATGGGCTAAACTCATGGATCCCATATCAGTCTGAAAGAGGAAACCGTTTTGCTCGCCAAGCAGCTGTGGAAAGTGGTCCGTACAGGGGGCGACGTATTCCAATATACGCTTTTCTAGCGCTGCTCCTTTGGTGTTGCGTCGACGGGATGCGATGAGTGTTCGATCTTGTAGATGTACTCGAAAAATCGAGCGATCCCGCCCTCCTGGACAGCTTGCCCGGATCACAGGAACACCAAAGTGTGTTTCCGTCGCCGCGATGAGTTCTGACACTCTCACCCCGGCAACGGTTTCTAAGTCCTGCAATTTTGACAATGCATTGGCCATTAATGCATATGTCTTTCTCGGGCGATTGGTTTGAGCGCATCCGGCGATGAGCTGACCAAGTGCTGTTTGTTACGCTGTAGGCGGTCTAACAGCGAACGAAGCTTGGCGCCTCTTGGTGTGGTGCGCGCAAGAGTTGGTATGCCGCTCTCGTCCCCAGTTTTAAGTTCCGGGAAGATTTCGAAAATTTCGTCACGCGCCACAGGGGAAAGCGATTTGAGCGCTTCAGCACCTGTGAAGAGCGTTTCGGTAATCGCGCCTTCGGACCAAACGAGTTCGTGATTTTCGCACAGAAAGTGATAGTAGAACACGCCATCCGGATTGTCTTCGATCACTTCAATTCCATCAAACTTGGTTAGTTTCTTGGCGGCAATCAAAACTTCCTTTTGCCCAAACATGCGTTCTGCAATCTTTGAGGAAATCAAGACTCTGTGTTGTGGGCTAACAATCAGATCTCGGTTTGGCAGGCCTGTCCCAAGCGCTCCGGCACAAATACGTACGGGTTTTAGGTGCGGGCGCATATCCAGCTCTTCGGCAGGAATATGTCTGCATCCGATCCAGCGAATTGCCTGAGCGCCTCTGTCTTTGGTTGAGATCAGGTCTCCTGCATTTAGCGCGTCGACCGCAATGTCGCCATTTGGTGTCAGTATGCGCGTTCCTGCAGTGAAACAGACAACAGTGAAATTGATCTCTTCGAAATTCTCAAAAGAGATGTTTCCTATTTGACCACTCTCGTCGCCGGAGGTGATTTGATACGTGCCGCGCGGGAAGATTCCTTGAACATTCCCATCAAGGATGTCGCGCAGAGTAGGTTGACCCTGTCCGCCGAACTGGATCGTTTGACCTTTCGAAGAGGTGAATACACCAGTGGCACTGTTATCCAAACCTGTAATGGTCGAGACATCGGTGACGGCTGTGGTCAGGGTTATGGAATCATCGTTGGCTGTTTCATCAGCGACGTAATGCTCAACGGAGGAAAGCGTGTCACGTCCGCCAGTGCCAAGCTTATCAACATAGCCGCCGCCGGCATTGTCAATGTAAGCGTCAATGTGATCATCATCTGGATCAGCGCTTTTGTAAGTATCACGGTCTGCTCCACCATCGACCGTATCGTGGCCCTCACTACTGACAAAGGTATCGGAGCCATCCTGGCCGTAGAGCCTGTCGGAGCCCTCGCCACCGTCGATCAGATCGTTGTCACCGCCACCGATCAGATAATCGTTGCCGCCGTCCCCTTCCAGCGTGTCATCTCCAGCACCGCCCTGAACAAGGTCATTGCCGCCTCCGCCTTCTACGCGATTGTCTCCACCATCGGCTGTGATCCAGTCATTGCCGCTGGATCCGATGGCGTTTTCGAAGTTGGTCGCAGTTTCATGGCCGACAACCTGATTGTTGTGATTGACGAGAGATACCCCTCCCGTGGCCATGTCAAAACGGACATAGGAAACACCATCCCCATTGGCACCATCAAAGGACACCGTGTCGTTGCCGGCGCCCCCATCTTGATGGTCAATGCCTTGGCCACCAATCACGAGGTCATTTGAGTCGCCACCAAAGAGCCTGTCGTTGCCACCACGTCCATCAAGGGTGTCGTTTCCGCCTCCGCCTTTCAGTTCGTTGTCGCCGTCTGTACCAGAAATTTTGTCGTTGCCCCGACTACCGATGGCATTTTCGAAATTGCGCACGGTTTCCACATCAGGGCCACCGTTCAAACGACCGGTCCCTGCCTGCAGATCCAATTCGACGAACTCCGCAGCTGTACCGAAGGAGTTTTCATAGGTCACGGTATCAATACCGTCCCCCCCGTCCATCACATCGGAGCTGTGGCCCCCATCGACAAAGTCGTCCCCGTCGCCGCCATTGATCGTATCCGCACCGTCGTTGCCAAACAGGATATCGTTGTTGGCCCCACCGTCCAGAGAATCATTTCCGATGCCTCCGGTTAGCGTGTCGTTTCCGCGCCCACCAAGCAGCGTGTCATGCCCGATTCCACCATCAACGATATCATTGCCATCCCCGGCATCGACCCAATCATCGCCATCTTCGGCGTAGATGGTATCATTCCCCGGCTCAGAAGGGGCCTCGACAACGGATACATTGTCCACCTTACCATCACTGGTCTGGTGTTTTCCGGTGGCGGTTGTATTTGTAATCCGCAGCGTGGTGTTGGGCGTGGTGGCGGTGAAGGTGAAACTGACCTTCTGTGTGGTGTTGTTCTGAACGGCAACGGACTCCGAGGAAATCACATTGCCATCGGCATCCAAAACATCGATGCGGAAACCGTGATGGGCCACGCCACCGTTGTTTTCGTAAAGATCCAGAGACACCGTGTGTTCCGCGCCAATGTTGGTCGCGAAGGTTTGCTGGATTGCATCTCTACCTGCGGCCCGACCGCCGGTGTTGAAACGGGCGTCGCCACTGATATATGGAACAACGCCGTCGCCGTTTCCGTCAATACGCTGCCAGCCTGCACCACCCTGGCTGAAATTGCCATTTGTGAGCAGGTTGCCCGTGTTGCCACTTTCATTGTCACCGTAGATGCGATCATTGCCGAAACCAGCGCGAATACTATCATTGCCGCCACCGCCAAAGACGGTGTCATTGCCCGTACCGGCGTCGATGGTGTCATTCCCTGCATTGCCTGCGACCACATCATGGCCAGAGCCAGCTTGCACCACATCATTACCACTGCCAGCATCGACATAATCGTTGCCAGATCCGGCATTCACCGTGTCGTTGCCACCATTCGCGTAGATGATGTCGTCATTACCGCCTTCCGTTGGCAGGCGGGCATCGTTTGAATCAACGCGATCTCCGTCGCTATCTTTGTAGCCGGGGAAAATATTGTCGTTGCCATTGCCGCCGCGTACGACACCGTCTGGACCAAGCTTTAAGGGGCCTAACGAATTGCCACCGCCACCGCTGCCACTTCCGCTTCCGCTGCCACTTCCTCCAGACATAGCTATTCCCCTATTTTTGGCCGTTCAAAGATCGAATTCCGCGTTTGTCTGAATTTGGACTGCAAGGAGCGAGGTCGTTTTCGGTTCCTCTTGCGCCAAATTCGTCATCTATCGTTCCGCTAACTTCAAACTAAACATTTGTAAATAAAAGATTAGTCACGCAAATTTCAGACATAATGATGTCGTTTTTTGACCATATGCGTCGGTTCAGAGGGTGGGGGGCTTTATTGTTTCGAAGCCGAGTACAGTCTCGGGGCTGGCACATAATTATTATACCAAAAATCGCATTTTTCTGATTCGTGAGGATGGTCAGAGCTGTATTGCTGGGCTTGAGAAGGCATGTATCTGCCTTCCCAGTTGTTTTTTTGCATCGCCTTATGCAGGCTGGAACTCATATGAGTTGATGCTGTCTTGCTTCATCTCAATTGAGAACCCCGGCAATGAGGGGGCAAGGTAGGCCCCGTTTTTGACAACACAAGGGTCGACGAAGTGCTCGTGAAGATGGTCGACGAATTCGATGCGCCGATCGTCTTTCTCTCCGCAAATTGCTACGTAGTCGATCATCGACATATGTTGCACGTATTCGCAAAGGCCGACACCACCTGCATGCGGCCACACGGGCAGTCCATACTTATGTGCGATCAACATCACAGCCAGCACTTCGTTCAGTCCACCCATGCGGCAGCTGTCAATTTGCACCACGTCGATTGCGCCAGAGACAATCAGCTGTTTGAACATGATGCGGTTTTGGCACATTTCGCCGGTTGCTACTTTGATGGGGGCAACGCCTTCGCGGATCGCTTTATGCCCCAAAACATCGTCGGGGCTGGTGGGTTCTTCAATAAACAGAGGTTTAGCGAACGCCAACGTGTTGACCCAATCGATTGCTTGGTCAACATCCCACACCTGATTGGCGTCGATCATGATATTCATCTCTTCGCCCAGCTCTTCGCGTGCGATTTTTAGGCGACGAATATCGTCTTCCAGATCCCGGCCAACTTTAAACTTGGTATGGGTAAATCCAGCGTCTTTCGCTTCTCTGCAAAGGCGACGCAGTTTATCATCGGGATAGCCCAGCCACCCAGCAGACGTCGTATAGCAAGGGTATCCCTCTGAAAGCAGCTTATCGATGCGGTCCTGTTTCCCTGCTTCAGCCTTGCGCAGGATAGCGAGAGCTTCCTCTGGGGAGAGCGCATCTGTGAGATACCTAAAATCGATCAGCCGTACGATCTCTTCTGGGCTCATGTCGGAAACGAGTTGCCAAACCGGTTTGCCTGCGTTCTTTGCCCAAAGATCCCATGCCGCATTGATGACCGCGCCTGCGGCCATATGGATGGCGCCTTTGTCTGGACCGATCCACCTAAGCTGGCTATCGCCCGTGATGTGACGCCAAAAACGCCCCATATCTTCAATAATCCAGTTTAGTTCCAGTCCTTTGATCAGAGGTACCAACGAATTGAGAGCTGTCACACAAATTTCATTGCCGCGTCCGATTGTGAACGTCAGGCCATGCCCTTCATGTGCTCCGTCTGTTTCCAGCACGATGTATGCGGCTGAATAGTCGGGGTCTGGGTTCATTGCATCTGAACCATCAAGGCTTTCAGACGTGGGGAACCTCAGATCGTGTGTTCGAATTCCGGTAATCTTTGTCATTTTG
>NZ_JAQJIM010000016.1:0-24178 GCF_027947445.1 Shimia sp. MMG029
CTGGTAATTGGAAGAACGTCAAGCAGTTTTCGGGACGCAATCAGAAGTTTCAAACGCGACTTTGGCAACAACGCTTTCGAAACAGTCTCTGCTGACACTTGGGTCGAGTATCTGTCAGCGGAAGGCTACCCATCCGCTTTGACGGATCGACAACACCTTGCGAGGAATATGATTGACTGGGGCCTTGAGCCCGGTGCGGCCAACTTCATGGTTCTTACGCCAAGGGACGAAGAGTTTACTGAACAATTGATCGAAGCGCTGCTAGGTCTATCCGGATCCATGGCCGTCGTCAGAGATGAGAATTACTTGGACGGCATTCAAGACACTAGCGGCTATTTGGCCGACCTCCAACGTAATTTGGACGGTTTCGCGGAGGACATTCGAGTGCTGGACAGCCGCATAGAGACTAAGCGTGGTGAAACCGGTGCGTTGGAAGCCAGATTACGTGAATCCGAACGGCAGCTTGCGGATATGTCCTGTTAACCTACGGGACTACCGAGACGTTTGTCAAAACTTATGAAAGCCAAAATGAAGAAGCGAGGGAGCAATCTTTGACTGAACTAATTATCAAAGTCATACTCGCGACTTGCGCCTTTGCTCTCGCTATATTGCAGGTTTCTGGAAAACAATCCCTTGAGTCCAATAAAGAAAAGAGCTTCTTTCAAAGACTGACGCGTGCAGGAATGGTGAGGATACTTCTAGCGTTCGCAACACTTCTTTTGCTATCCACAAACGAATTCTTGAACTACCGATCCTCTCAATCCGCCGCCATCGCCGCGAGCCACGCTCAGGAGGATATCTCGGATCGTCTGCAAACGACCAATGATGATCTGATCGCCGCCAACGAGAGGTTGGAAGATGCGCAATTTGGTCTGGCCTTACTAATAAATGAGGTTGCAAACTTAAGGCAAAACAATCAATTCCTTCAGCATCCCACTTCATAGGCTTCCGGCTGATCGCCTGCATCGGGTTGTGCGCATCGCTGAGACAGAGGGTCGTGTTGAAAAGGGCGATATAGTTGAGTGGACACTTGATTGCCCACTCGGACCACCACCTGATCCCGCCTTGCTTACAGGTAGTTGCGCCCTCGATGGTTATGGCGCGTTTCAAGCATACTCAGATCGATTGATCCTCTCGCAGTTGGCGGGGAGAAAGCCATTGAACGGTACACGAAGTAACGACGGTGAGTTTCTCTTTCACACTGCGTGCCCCAGAGTACATGAGGTTCTTGTTCGGTCCAGTTGCGGTGTCGATGTTACCGTTATGACCCAGGCGAGAACTCGATTTTTTGAGATTGAGGCCGAGGAACGCGGCGTCCAGCAACTCAACCTCACGCCTGAGGCACGTCGTGCTTGCCGGACTTACGAGGCTTTGTATGGGGAAAGTTGCGAACAAGCGTTAGAGAGCATGAGATAATCTCCGGATTGGATTTTGCAATTGGAGTGAATGGCCGGTTTGACGGGCTGCCGCGCAGCATTATTCGGCCATGACCAACGGCAGCAAAGGGCCGAAAGTCACGGCGAACCACTCCCGACCCCAAGAAAAGTTGGAACTCATTTTTAATTCCAGCAACTGATCTACAGTTCAGGATCTGTGTTTGTTGATAGACGCGCACTTCATCGTGCGCGTTACAGAGCCGAATATTCAATGTAGATTTGGTCGCACTATGACGGTTGGGTCAGGTTGGTGCGACGTGCAACAACTGGAAAATGGCGCTCTGGGGAGGATTCGAACCCCCGACCCCTTGATTCGTAGTCAAGTACTCTATCCAGCTGAGCTACCAGAGCGCGGTGAGGGGGATTTAGGCGCTATAGCGCAGAAGCGCAAGCGCAAAATACCCAAAATACACCTGAGATTTTTTTGAAGAGAACATCTTGTAAGAACTTGAAGCCAAACTTCAGTTAGAAACTGGCACGTTACATTTTCAGTATGCCTGGCGCATTCTGTAGGCCAGTGCCTCAGAAATCAAAGTGGTGGTCCTTTCGGTTTCACCCTTAGATATATCGACGGTACAGTATGGATCTGTCTCCACGTTGAAAAGCATAGGCGCAATGTCTGATGCAAAGAAGACAAGTCGGTAGCCGTCTTTCTCATATGCAAGCACACGGCATGGTGATTTCGAGCTGAAATCTGAGCGCTCCCTCTGTCCAAACAGTTCAAGTTCAAGTTCAAGCTCAACCATCGCAGGCAGATCTTGCCGCACTCCCTTGGCCAAGAGATCCTGTCCTGTCATTTGCCTTGGGACCTCTGCGCCAAAGGCGGTGAGAACAGTCGGCGCGACATCGATAGACTGGCTCATGTGCGTAACATGTTGGCGTGAACAAGAGGGATGGCTGATCATCAAGGGCACATGTGATGCAGTGCGGAATGGGTTTTGTTTTCCCCACAGGCCGAGATCTCCCAGCATCTCTCCATGATCTGAAGTCAGCACAATCATTGTGTCATCTGCTTGTCCTGTGGCATCCAACCAGTCGAAGATTCTACCGATGTGATGATCAACCTCAGCTGCCAACCCAAGATACTTGGCGCGGCACAGAGCGCGCTGTTCTGAAGTGATGCCCTCGTGATCTCCTTCATAGCCCCAAAACATCCCGGACCCACTGGGGCGCGCTCGATAGGCATCATAAAAAGGGTGCTCAATCCTCGTTTCAGCTGGAGACGGCAGGCTCAAAGGATCGACCATATTGTGATAGGGCGCAGGCGCGACAAAAGGAGGGTGGGGCCGAATGTAGGTCACTAACGCCGACCATGGATTGGCCTTACGGACATCCAGGTGTTTCATAACCTGATCTGTCAAATAGGCAGTATCGCTGTCTTTTGCGTCATATATCGCAGGTCCGCCGAAAACCCCACCCTGCGGCCGATATAGGCGATCAAAATCAGATGCAGCGGCGTCCGGCACATCGTAGCCCTTGCTGCGCAAATGCGCGAGCCATTCCCATGCTTCTTCCCGCATTTCCGTGACCTCAGTCACACCATGGATCGGGCCGGTGTAGGAAAGATGCGCTGGATCAGCGGGGTGCATTCCGCGCGGATCAGGTTGGGTATCAGTATAGCCAAACAAGAGAAGTTCGCGCCCAATGGAGCGCAATGCGGTTGCCAGATTAGGCGTGTCAGCGGCGAAAGGTTTGCCGTTCTGGTTTGAGCCATGCCGCATAACATGTTGGCCAGTGAGTAGACTCGCCCTTGCAGGCCCACAAGGCACCGCAACTGTGTGATGGTTCTCAAACACAATCGAGCGGTTTGCAAGCGCTCGCAAATTTGGCAGGGCCACATGGTTCCCCATTAGCCCTGACACGAGATCCGCGCGGAACTGGTCGATTACGATTAGCAGTAAGTTGCGCGGAGCCCCGTTTGGCATTTACTTATCCTTTGCTCAGTTCACGCACGAGATCTGGGAGATCGGCGACAGAATCGATCACATAGTCTGCGCCAGCGTCTTTCAGGATTTTGGTGGCATGTGCTCGCAATGCTGCAATTTCTTCTTCTGAAAGCGCTGCAAGCTCCTCTGGTGTTTTGCCCACTGCGTTGCCAGACATTGCAACTCCTACGGTCACACATCCTGCGGCGACACCTTCCTTAATACCGGGCTCAGTGTCATCAACCTTGATGATGGCTGCCGGAGGGTATGCAACCAGATCGACCATGCATTTATACATACCAAGTGGACCCGGGCGCCCCTCAGGCAGGTCATCAGAACACACCAAGTTATCAGGCTCATATCCTTGTGCGGCAGCAACAGGCAGAACATTTTCCATAATGGAACGCGTATAACCTGTGGTCGAACCAATCTTGAGCCCCATAGCGCGCAACTCATCAATTGCAGCCTTCCCGCCTGGAACCAGATCGGCATAGTCCGCAGCAACTTTTTCGTTCATCGGAACAAAAATTTCGTAGACCTTGTCCACATCTGCATCAGAGGGCGTGTTGCCGTATTTGGCTTCCCACTGAGAGGCGATTTCGGGCATGTCCATCATGGTGCGAATGTGGTCCCATTTCGGGGCGCCCATTGGACCACGTGCATGTTCGATCGTTGCTGTGATACCGAACTGTTCGAACGCTTTCACAAAAACGCCCATTGGGGCAAATGATCCAAAATCGACCATTGTGCCGGCCCAATCAAACACGGCGGCTTTGAAATGTGTCATGTTAGATTTCCTTCTGTGTCTCAGGCGGGTTCAGCCTGTTTTTGTTCAAGTGTTTGTGCGGAAGGTGCAGCGCTATCAACGCCCATTTCTGCCAGCACCTCGGCAACGTTGCGGACGACGCTTTGCATCACAGCCCTGTCGACTTGGCCAATGTGACCCACGCGAAAACTCTCCGCTGCGGTGAGCTTACCGGGATAAAGGATGAAGCCGCGCGCCTTCATGCGGTCATAGAACAACGCAAAATCAAATTTGCTATGCGCAGGACAGAAGAATGTGGTGATGATTGGTGACAGCCAAGCATCGTCCAGCAATGTTACAAAGCCAAGTTTCCGCATGCCCTCGACCAATACCTTGCGGTTTTCGAGGTAGCGCGCGCCGCGTGCAGCGACGCCTCCTTCATCTTCATGCACTTTAAGTGCTTCTATAAAGGCCGCGACAACATGGGTTGGAGGCGTAAAGCGCCATTGGCCAGTTTTTTCCATCGCAGCCCATTGTGCATGCACATCAAGACTCAACGAATGGCTGTTACCTTTAGAAGCCTTTAGGGCCTCAGTTTGTGCAATAACAAAACCAAAGCCAGGAACGCCTTCTATACACTTGTTTGCCGAGCTCACCATCGCTTGAAATGGTGTTTTGTGGGGTTCCAATGGAACTGCACCAAACGCAGACATGCTATCCACAAGCAAATTGCGCCCAGCCGTGGCCGTCGCTTCTGCAATTTCTTTCAATGGGTTCAGAATGCCAGAGCTGGTTTCACAATGTACCGCCAAAACGTGGGTGATCGTGCTGTCTGCGGCGAGTGCTTCCGCGACTTGGGATCCGCGGGGCGGAAGGTAGTCTCCCATATCAATGATGGCGCAATCGCGGCTTAAATAGCGGAGTGTTTCTACAGCTCGCTTTCCATAGGCTCCATTACACAGAACCAACACTTTTCCATCCTTAGGCACGAAACTGCCCAGCATGGCTTCCACAACATATGAGCCGCTGCCCTGCATTGGAACACAATCAAAACGACTTTTGTCT
This sequence comes from Shimia sp. MMG029, assembly GCF_027947445.1. Classification (NCBI taxonomy): domain Bacteria; kingdom Pseudomonadati; phylum Pseudomonadota; class Alphaproteobacteria; order Rhodobacterales; family Roseobacteraceae; genus Shimia; species Shimia sp. MMG029. The sequence goes on from NZ_JAQJIM010000016.1 coordinate 5,172, forward strand.
GGCCCCAGCAAGTCTAGCAAACGCCTACGTAGTTCAGCCGTCATGGCGCGGAAGTCACCATCCCAGCTGCCCCAATCGCGAAGCATCGCCTCTTTCACAGGGAAAGATGTGGTTAGAGGGCCAGGGGTCAGTAGATATGGTTCGCCAAAATGAGGAGCAGGGAGCGAGATCATTATATAGCCTTTGATTATTCTGTTAGCCGTCTATTAGGTTAAAGCTATATCTCACTTAAAGCAGTATCGAGCGCTAAGCAAGTGAGCCATAGTTTCACACCAGTTCTGGCACCTTGGGTTGAGAGTGGGATGTTGCGCCATCGATATGGCAAGCGACAAAATGAGCGGGAGATACTTCCACCAGATCAATAGGTAAACCTGACAAGCATTCCTGAGGGCTGGGAGTGCGTAGCTGAATGCCGTCTGCACCGAGAACCGCTACGGGATAAGTCATGTCTCCGTCGATGCGGATAGGAGTGAACACAGCATCAGGATCTGGATGGGGCACTGCTGAAAGCAACGCTTTGGTATATGGGTGTTGAGGGTTGAAGAAGATGTTTTCAGTCGGGCCATATTCCACAAAACGACCATGATACATAACGGCGACACGATGTGAGATCTGTGCCACAACAGCCAGATCATGCGCGATGAACAGAAAACTCACGCCCAATTCCGCCTGAATATCTCGAAGCAGTTCGACAATTTCAGCTTGAATAGAGACATCAAGCGCCGAAACACACTCATCGCAAACCACAAATTTCGGCTTGGACACCAATGCGCGAGCAATACATATTCGCTGTCGTTGCCCCCCCGAAAATGCATGGGGGAAGCGACGAAGGTGTTCGAGATCAATTTTACAACGAGCAGCAATTTCTCGAACACGCTCATCAATAGCATCTCGATCTTTCATAAGCCCGGACGCAACAAGTGGCTCAGCGATGATATCGCGTACGGTCATACGTGGGTTCAAAGACGAATACGGATCTTGAAACACGAGGCTCATTTCAGGGCGAAAGTTTCGCAGCATATCGCCTGCCAAGGTTTGCAAAGAAACAGGGCCTTCCGGAAACGCCATGTTGAACTTGGCCCGCACGTTGCGAAGCTCCGCTTCGCTGGCATGGGCCAAATCGATGTCACCCTTTTTCTTGCGATGAAAGATCACTTCGCCTTCGCTCGGATCAATCGCGCGCAGCATGGCTCGCCCTACAGTGGTTTTGCCGGACCCCGATTCACCGACCAGACCCACTGTCTCTCCCTTCAGAATATCGAATGTCACATCGCTAACGGCGCGTACTTTTTCAATCTCTGTGCGAAACATTTTTTTCTTTCGCACCTCAAACTCCACCCCAAGATTTTTTACATCAATCAAGCGGCGGGCACCCTTTAAGGGTTTGGGAGGTGTCACGTTATCAAGTCTCGGAACCGCATCCAAAAGCCGCTGTGTGTAGGGCTTTTGCGGTGACTTGATCACGTCACGCGCACTGCCGTATTCAACTATTTCCCCTTGATACATGACAGCAATATCATCGGCGACCTGCGCCACGACGCCTAAGTCATGAGTGATAAATATCATGCTCATTCCCAGCTCAGCCTGTAGATCTCGCATCAAATTCAAGACTTGCGCTTGGATCGTTACGTCTAAGGCCGTTGTAGGCTCGTCTGCGATAAGCAGTTGTGGTCCTGATGACAAAGCAAGTGCGATCATGGCTCTCTGACGCATGCCGCCTGACATTTCGTGTGGAAATTGGTCGACCCGAACCTGTGGATTGGTGATTCCTACTTTGTCGAGCATCTCAATGGCAATCTCTCGCGCTTGTCGCTTGTTAACTTGCCTATGCAGCAAGATTGCCTCCATGATCTGATTGCCGATTGAATAAATCGGCGAGAAACTTGCCATGGGTTCCTGGAAAATCATGCCAATTTCACCCCCGCGGATCTTGCGCATTTGCGGATCTGCTGGGCTGATCTTTGAAAGATCTAAGACCTTACCGGACTTGGTTGTGTAGTTTATCTGCGCATCCTGATCCACCGATGCAATACTGGGCAGAAGTTGCATTACCGCCTTGGTAGAAACAGACTTGCCGGACCCACTTTCCCCAACAATCCCCAAAGTTTTCCCTTTTTCCAGTGAAAAAGAAACGTTGCGGACAGGCTGAACAATGCCTTCGTCTGTGCGAAAGGACAGAGACAGATTTTTGACGTCGAGAATAGTGTTCATCATTTCGCCTCCGCATAAGGATCCGCAGCATCACGCAACCCATCGCCGATCACGGTAAAAGCAAGCACGGCGGTAACAACAAAGATAGCTGGGATGAAAAGCCAGGGAGTTTGTTCAATCGCACGAACGGATTGTGCTTGCTGCAAGAGCACGCCCCAAGAAACAGATGGCGGACGCAGACCAAGTCCAACGAAAGACAACGCCGTCTCAGACAAGATCATGTAGGGAAAGGAAATCACCAAATCGACGATGATAAAACTGGTGAAGCTTGGCAACATGTGTTGACTGATGATCCGGCCCGCCTTTGCGCCAGACAGCCGTGCTGCGACCACATAGTCCTCATAGCGGATCGACAGAAGTTGCGAGCGGATACGGCGCGCCAGTGTTGGCCAACCGAAAAGCCCCAAAATCAATGTCATGGCAAAATACACTTGCGTGGTAGACCACTCCTTCGGCATCGCGGCAGCCAAGCCCATATACAATGGAATAATCGGAACAACCCGGATCACTTCGGTCACGCGCTGAATCACACTATCTACAAGCCCGCTGAAGTAGCCAGCAACACCACCGATGATCAACGCCAATACAAACGAAATCAAAACCCCGATGACTCCAATGGAGAGCGACGTACGTGTCGCATAAACCGTGCGAGAGAAAACATCGCGGCCCAGATCATCGGTCCCCCAGAAGTGAATTTTCTGCTCTGTGTCTTGGAGACCGATCAAATGCCGCTCGGTCGGAATAAGGCCCAGGACTTTGACCGCATCACCTTTGACAAAGAAGCCGATGTAGTGACGCACTTCAGGATCGGGTACAGAAATTGCCCTTAGCGTGACAGGGTCTCGCACTGTCTTGCTGCCATTTATGAAAGGACGCAATGAGCACCCATTTTGATCACAAAAGCGCGGCAGCTGCGGAGGGCCTTCAATGTAAGACGTGTCGCGTGCCACTGGTCCATAAGGCGCTACAAATTCAGCGAAGACGCCCGCAAGTGCCATCAGCCCGAGCACCAACGACGCCAGCATTGCCGCCCGATGCCGTTTGAAGCGCCACCAAATCAGCGTCCATTGAGAAGCGGAGTAATACTTCAACATCCGCTGACGCTCCTGCTCAACGGAGGTAGGGCTCGCAGGTGCAAAGAAGGGTAGCTTTCTCATATCACGTGGTCCCAAGTTTGATACGCGGATCCAGCCACGCAAGCAGCAAATCCGACAGGAAGTTCATGAAAACAATTGCGAAGGTCAGCATAAGAAGGATCGCACCGGCCACATTCATATCGAGGTCTAGATATGCCTTCAGCAACAGCTCACCCAATTCGGTAAGTCCAAGAACAACTGCTACGATTGGCAATTCTGAGAAGATGCGATTCACATCGAAGCCTATCGTGGAAACGACGGGATTGATGGCAAGCCGCGCAGGATACTTAAGGAGAAGCTTCGTTTCAGGTACGCCGCGCGCACGTGCTGCTGTCACTGACAACTTGTTCAGTTCGTCTGACATTGTCGCCCGAACCGTTTGGATTTGATAAGCCACCGCCGACCATGCCAGCACAACAGCAGGCAACCATAGGTGTTTGAGCATGTCCCAAACCCGCGCCAAGCTCCAAGGTGCGTTCTGATATTCCTTGGAGAAAAGCCCACCAATATCGGCGCCGAACCAAAGATTGGCAAAATACATCATGACGAGAGCGAGCAAGAAATTGGGGAGTGCGAGGCCCATGTAAGAAAAAGCCGTCAGCCCATAATCTACGGCTGAGCCCCGGCGCACAGCTGCATAGATGCCGATTGGAATTGAGATAAGGTAGGTTAGGATGAGTGTTGCGAACAGAATGCCTGTGGTCAACCAAACCTTGTCACCGATCACTTTGGTGACAGAGGTTTCAAATGCAAAGGCTTGCCCAAAATCGCCGCGCAGCACAATTCCCGAAATCCAATCAAAATACCGGACAAGCATCGGGCGATCGAGTCCAAGTTCTACACGGATGGCTTCCACATCTGCGGCGGTCACATTGACACCGGTCCCAGAATATTTGCGAAAGGCATATCGATCAGCGTAGTCGCCTGGGGGGATCTCCATGATCGCAAAGACCATGATCGAGACCAAAAGCATTGTGATCATCATGCCTATGAGGCGTTCTGCTGTAAATCTTAGCACGGTGTCTTCCTCAATCGCAGCGCACAGCTGCGGCTTTCGGGGCACGTCATTCGCGCGCCCCGAAGGTTTTCATCGTCTTTGGAAAGGTTACTGATCTAACCACCACTGAGATGGGCGGTACGGATAGGTCCAATAAAAGTCGTAAGTCTTCGACTTGATTGGCTGAACATTCTGCAGGTCGTTGCGCCAAAGGAAAGGTGCAACGATGTCCCCTACCGTGCCAATTTTTAGCATGTTGTCGGTATGGATTTTAACGATCTCTGCGCCGATCTCATTGCTTTCAGCGGAACCAAACTCCACTTGGATAAATTGCTCAGAAAGGTCCCACAGCTTCTTAATATCGGCAGGCGGCTCAATTCCTTCAGCACCATCTGTTGTTTTCCAAGTCGCCCATTTCGCGCCAGTGCCTGGATTGAAGAAATCGCCAAATGGTGGCACAAAAACAGTGGTATCCTGAGAAATAGTTGGGCCAGCATTGCCGTCATATTTCCAAGTTGTCAGATCCAAGTCGTTGTTGTTTCCGGAGGCGCGGTACTCGTCAGATGTCACCTCTTTCAGGTCAACGCGAACGCCCGCATCCGTCCAATAATCCCGAACCAGCTCCATCATTTTCACGGGGACGCCTTGTGACGAATAGACCAGGCGAACCACCAGCGGTTTCCCGTCAGGACGTTCGACAATGCCATCACCATCCGCATCCTCGAGCCCCATTTCAGAGAGAAGGGCTCTTGCAGCATTCAGATCGTATTCAATATCCTTATTTAGGACTTCGTCAGAAATAAACGACACGGTTTTGGGTTCTGCTGGCACACCCTGCATTGGAGTGCCTTGACCAAGATACACAATCTCATTGATTTCAGCGCGGTTCATTGCCAACGACATGGCACGATTGAAGCGCACATCGTTGAAGATCTCGCGCAGAACGTCATCGTCATGAGTGCGGTTGAATGAGAAGAAAATATTCTCGCCCAAGGTCGGTGCAAACTGAATCGTGTAGTTACCCTTTGCTTCATTCTCTTTCAGCAGAGGGAAGTCTTCCAAGAAAATGGCTTGCTGCTTCCAAACGACCTCGCCGTTCATAACTTTCAGGTTTTGAACTTCTTTGTCTGCAACGTAGCTCTCTACAATTTCGTTGATGTAGGGCAGCTGATTGCCTGCTGTATCAACCTGATGGAAGTACGGGTTCGCAACAAGGCGGCGGCCCTCTGCAGTTTCTTCAACCACAATGTGGCTTTCCAAAGTTGGCAGAACAGCGCGGCCAATTTGCATCGCCTTTTCCGCATCTTTCAGCAGTGGCGTCGGAACGTCTTTCCAGTCAGAGCCACCATAATAGAAATCTACTGCTTCGGCGCCGTTTGCAAAGCCATGCTGTTGAGCCAGCTTATCAGCATCAGGATTGTACTTCGGCATAAACTGACCGAGGAAATGCTTCGGCTGGAAAGGTTGCCCGTAGTCTACCGCGAAGCGGTTCAGGATGCCTGGAGTGGGCACAGGGAACGTCATACTAACAGTAACCGCATCCACAGCCTCAACATTGATCGGCTCACCTGCAAAGAGCCAGCGGTCTGGCGTTTTCTCCAGAATGTCACGATTCAGCAAAAGATCGTTGTACCAAAATGCCACATCTTCTGCTGTAAACGGCGCACCATCTGACCACTTATGACCTTCTCGCAAGGTGATGGTGAGAACAGTTTTGTCTGCGTTCCAGCCCCATGCCTTGGCGATGTTTGGCACAACCGTTTGCAGGTCATCAGAATACCGCACAAAGTTCACGTGACGAACCGAAAGTAGATCAGATGTCCCAGACTCTGTTGCCTTCGAAATGCCTGTGATGGCGCCGCCGTATTGGCCAATCGTGTCGTATGGCATCACAACCAGAGGCTCATTTGGCAGGCGCTCTGCAACAGATGGTAAATCTGCGTTACCAAAAATTTTTGCGTTCAGCTCTTCAATCGATGGGTTTTGGGCAAAAGACAAAGTGCACGATGCGGCGGCCTGGAGCTCTGCCAGCTCCATCTGCTGGGGGTAAGCAGACTCCAGCCCTTTGGGGTCAGAAACAGTGGCAACGGGGCATTCTGCAATTGCAGGAGCAGCGATTAAAGTCGCAACGGTTGACATCAGAAAGTGGCGGAATTTCATAAGTGCCTCCAGGTTGATTTGAAGACAGCGTTAAGCCCGCTTTGTTACACTTTAATAACAAGTTACCAGATATAGCTTTAAGCTATGGGCCATTTTGATTGCCTAGACACCGTAAATTTCTGCTGAAATTTCAAACATTTCTCGAACACAAACTGCGTCCGCCATCGGAGGCGTTGCGATCAAACACTGATGCGCTTTAAGGTTTTCATCAGAAATTGGTATAAACTTTAGATCTTGGTCAGTTGCCATGAGCTCTGATTCCAAACCGATTCCTTCGCCAATCCCTGATCGGATCAACGAGGTTATTGACCCCCATGACCCCAAGCCCAAAATGGTATTTGGCTGGGCGCCGGATTGCTGCGCCGCTGCTTCGAAAATTCGACGGGTGCCAGCGTTTGGTTCTCGCTGAATTAGACGAAGCTTTTCAACTTCAGACCACGTCAATTGATCGACCTCACTCAAAGGGCCAGTCCTATTGGCAACGACTCCGACACGTACGGAATTCAAAATCTGACACACAAAATCCTCAACCGGCTTTTCAACTGTGACGAACGCAACATCTAGCTCCCCAACTTTCAGCAACTCAGTTAGATCCAAACTCGCCATAGCACGTGCGTTGACAGTGATATCTGGATAGGCATGAATAAAGCGCGCAATTGGGAGCATCGCGACTTGATACGTTGAATAGCCCACCCAAAAAGAACCGGCGCGAAGTGACTTACGATCTTCAATCGCCAAATCAACTTCGGATTTCAGCGCAAGTATGGCTTTGATCTGAGGGCGCAGCTTTTCAAAGAGCTCTGTAGTTTCTATCCGACCGCCCATCCGATGCAGGAAACGGCATCCTGTTTGCTTTTCGAGCGCGACAATTAGATTGGAAACAGTGGGTTGAGATACCCCCAACTCTTGCGCAGCAGCCGTAAAGCTTTGTGTTCTCGCAACCGCCTCAAGGGCACGAAGCTGTCGAATGCTTGGTTCAAAACTACTTGGCATGGGTACGGCCTCGATCCGTCAGTATAGCACCGAAACTCGAATGCTGGATCGGCTCCACACATCGGCCTCGAAGGACATCAGTGGCCTTATACAAGCGTGCTTTAAACGGGGGAAGCTCTTGAAAGCGTGTAAAGCAATGTGTTTGGTAAGATGTGTGACACAAATGCTCGCAATAAGGAGCTCGCCCTGTAACGCCATGACACCGCGCAGCTTTGTTACAAGAAATACTTTGAAAAAAGCCAACTCAACTTTAGCCAAAGCTAATTTTCTTAGCTATTTCAATGAATGCATACACAGTACTTCACACCCACGCGAGGCATGCTACGCGGACTGCAAACACTATGATAGCGTCCACACACACCGAACCAAAAAGGAGAGTTTTCGTGAAGTGGCTATTTGCACCAGCCTTCGTGGCAATAACTTCCACCATGGCCTTCGCAGGCGATCAATATGTAGATGAAACTGGCTTTGCTGTTTCTGGCTACGATGTTGTGGCCTACTTTGGGCTAGACCAAGCAGCAGTAGGTTCCTCACAGCCGAAAGCTGTACCGGGACAAAAGAACATCACAGCTGAATACAATGGCGCAAAATTCGCGTTCTCGAGCGAAGCCAATAAAAAAACTTTCCTGAAAAACCCCGAAAAGTATGCACCGAAATATGACGGTCACTGTGCCTATGGTGTTTCCAAAGGCGGCAAGGTCCCAGGAAACCCACATCTTTGGCGGATTGTTGACGGCGAACTATATCTGAACATCACCAAAAACGTTGTGGGCTTCTGGGAAGAAGACATTCCAGGCAACATCACATTGGCAGAAGGTAACTGGACTGGTATTGAGCCAAAGGCTGCCTCGACCAGCACTATTCCAAACTTCTCTTCTCCTGCACCAAGCAACTAAGAAGTATCCATGGAACTCTCACGCCGTTTCTTCCTTGCCTGCGCAGGTACAGCGACAATCGGCGTGGGAACATTTATCGTTTCGCAATCCTTTACGAGCGTAAGCGCTTCGGCGGAAACCATGACGCCAGTTCAAGCCTACACGGCGGCTAAACTGGGCGAAATATTGTTGGTCGACATTCGTCGACCAGATGAATGGCGCCAAACTGGCGTACCAGAAAATGCTGTACCTATTGACATGCGCAGAGGCGACTTTGTCGCACAAGTAAGTGCCGCCCGTGCTTCCAGTACGCAGCCAGTCGCCCTTATTTGCGCGCGCGGCGTACGCTCCGCCCGTGTAACTCATTGGCTTGAAGATGCTGGATTAACGCGAATTGTGGATATTCCGGAGGGAATGCTGGGCTCCAGAGCCGGCCCCGGTTGGCTCGAAAGAGGATTGCCTGTGAGGGAGGTGAAGTGATGCGCCTGATGCTCGCATACGCCGCGACTTTGTTCATGGCATCATCGCTTGAGGGGCACGCATGTTCAATCACCACACCTTGTATAGTCGATGATCGCAACTACTATGTTGCTCTGCCGAAACCCGCAAATCTACCCGCTCCCGCAATCGTCTACATTCACGGATGGGGCGGAAACGGTCAGGCAGCTTTACGCAACAAAGATATGACTACTATGTTCTTGGAGCGCGGCTTCGCCGTGATTGCACCAGATGGTGTGCCACGCGAAGGTCGTAGTGGTCGCAGCTGGGGGTTTCATCCGCAATCGGGGCGTCAACTCGATGAAATCGATTTTTTGAGATCGGTTAAGGAGGATGCAATTGCGCGGTTCAACCTAGACTCAACGCGCATGATTCTCGCCGGGTTTTCTATTGGCGGGTCCATGACCGCTTACACAGCGTGCCTGGCGCCGATGTCTTTTGCGGGCTATGCTCCGCTGGGAGGCAATTTCTGGCGACCACACCCCACTCAGTGCGAAGGCGCGGTGCACATGTTGCATACACACGGCTGGAGCGATGGGACTGTTCCATTGGAGGGACGTGTGGTGAATGGGGTTCCCATGGACGATCCATCGGCCTTCGCGCAGGGTGATATTTTCCACGCTATGTCGATTTGGCGTGCAACCAATAACTGCACACAAATGAAAGCAGATAAGTTCTCTATGAAAGAGCCGTTTTGGCGCCGATCGTGGACTCATTGTGATGCGGGATCATCCCTGGAACTCGCAATCTACCCAGGGGGACATAGCATTCCAAAAACATGGCCGTCTTTGGTCGTTGATTGGTTTGAAGCTATCATTTCTGAGTAACAATCTCATTCAAGAAACCTAGTGGTAAACTAGGTTCCCTTACTCGCGCAGTCAGAGTCAAAAATTTGACCCGATATTGCTTATCGAGGGATACCTGAGCCCTCACGACAAGAACAAAACACCTTTCGTTGGGATGAACCAGAAAGTTCAATAGATCTGAAAAGCTTTTATGGCTGCCAATCCTGTCATTCGGCCGCAATTGACTGACTGCTACTATTTTTGGTCAGTATCGTTTTCATCCACACGCGTTCACTACGGGCAAGAGACACAATCTTTGGTTCAATCAATGTATGAGGTGTGTCTAGGCGAAACACGCGTGCCGTCGCGCGCGCGACAGGAATTGAACTCAATTTAGACAACGGCACTGCCATAGCTAAACTAAAAGCGATCGGCAAAATAAGGAGCGAAATGCCCGCGAAGAAAATGCCCGCAAACAACGCTATCCCGAAAACCGTCTCTATCCAGTGAAATCGAAATGTCTGCAGCCATGTATATCCTGCCCCGGTGCGATTTTGCGGTGTCCAGCTGTTTCCGCGCCCAAACAAAGAAGCTAGCGTAGCCATCGTGTGATGTACCATCATTATCGGCGCATAAACCACAGACAGAACCAACTCGATCAGCATCGAACCCAAAAAGATCGCCCCTGATCCATAGGCCTTTCGATTTCGTGCATTTAGCCCAAAAAGCACGGCGCCAGAGATCTTGGGAAACAACAGCATTCCATAGATGAAAAACAAATAGAACCAAGCCATGTTCATTGGCGCTTCAGGCCAAATTGGCATGAAAGGATTGGTCGGAGAAAAGTAGCTTTCTGGCGTGTCTTGGCCAACACTCACAAATGCCCAAAGCGTGATCACAGCAAGCCAGGCGGGCGACATCAAAAACGCCAGAGCTCCGAGCAGAAGGTGGAAGCGAGAGATCACATGGAAGCCTCTTGCGGCAAGAATACGCAAGTGTTGCATATTGCCCTGACACCAACGGCGGTCCCTCACTACGTAGTCAATAAGTGTCTGAGGTGTCTCTTCAAAACTGCCAGTCATCCGCGGCAGCAAGCGGACCGCCCAACCAGCGCGGCGCAGCATACCAGCCTCGACAAAGTCGTGACTGAGCAACAAGCGTTTTGCCCCGTCCCAGCCGCGCAAGTGCGGGAGGCGAGCGCTTTCTGCGAACGCACGTGTGCGTATGATCGCATTGTGCCCCCAGTAGTTCCCCTCATGCTGAGACCACCGAGCGAGGCCTTCCGCAATCAGCCAGCCATAAACGGAGTTGGAAAACTGTTGTACACGACCGAACAGAGTCTCCGCACCAATTAACATTGGGCGGCTTTGAATCAGACCGGCATCTGGATCGGCAGCCAATGCGCGCGCCAGTTGCCTGATCGCCTTTCCACTCATAAGGCTGTCTGCATCCAAAATCACCATGGCATCATGAGAAGCGCCCCAATTTTCGATCCAGTCTGCGATATTGCCGACCTTCTTGTCTGTGTTCTCCCTCCGACGGCGATAATGGATATCAATTTTCGCATATGATGCTCCTCTTAGAGCAAGAAAAGCTTGCTCCTCGAGGTCCGAAATCTGAGAATCACGCGTGTCGCTCAAAAAAAAGAGCGTATATCGCTCCGCGCCCGGTCCTTCTGCCAGTTCTCGCATCATTGCTGAGGCGTTGCCAAAAACATCCCAAGGACTTTCATTGTAAATTGGCATCAACAAAGCGATGTTTGACGGAGAGCTCACCACCCCTTCCCGCCTGATTTTTCCAGAACCCATCGCGACGCTGACCAGTCCAAGGCATGCGTTTGTCACTGAAAACACCAGCCAGACGGTGGACAAAGCAATCAAAGCCAGGACAGTCGCATCAATTGCAGAGACACCACCCTGACTTAGATAGCGAACAAAAACCAAACACACCAAAATAGTGATCGCAAGCGTGGGAACGAATGCTGCAATGCGCCAATATCTACTGCTTGCGCGCGCATCAGTTTCCATTTGGCGACACGTTTCGACCTTTTTAAAGGTTTGCGACGGCATAGCGAGCGGCGCTCGCTCTGGCATATAAATATGGTCCTGCACTAAGCGGTCCATCTGTAAAGCCACACTTCGCTGAGCGGATCCCCGGCCAACCGCAATTGGGCACGAAATTCGATCAACTGCGCATCGCCTGGGAAAAACTTAAATGCCAGGCGAGGGCCGTCAGTTTCAGGGTTACGCTGAAGCACCCCGCTAGATACCTCACCTGCACTTGCACCAATATTTATATCGATGTCAAAAAGCTCTTGTGGAACGGATTTGCCATTTTCGAAGTCGATCACCACAATGATACCGTCATTGTCAAAAGCCGATCCGATCATCGTGTTCAGAACAGTTAGACCTTCGCCATATTTGATCTCCGCCCCCCAAGTTAGACGATATGACAGTTGGGTTTCTGTACCCTTAGCGATTCCTCCTGAAGGGCGCCAATAACAAACAATATTGTCGTAAATTTCTGACTGAGTGGGAATTTCAACCAAAGTGACTGAACCCTGCCCCCAATCTTCATTTGGTTCGATCCAAACCCCTGGACGCTTATGATAGTGTGCCTGAAGGTCCGCAAAATCATTGTAATTCCGCGCACGTTGCATGAGCCCAAATCCCTGCGGGTTTTCATCCTGAAATGCGCTTATCTGGAGATTGCTCGGATTTGCAAGCGGACGCCATATCGTCTCTCCTGCTCCATTAACCATCAGCAATCCGTCGGTGTCGTGCACAGCAGGCCGAAAATCGGAAAACTTGTGCCTGTTGGTTTGATCGTACTGAAACATCGACGTCAAAGGTGCAATGCCTACGTTGTCCAAATCTTCACGCGGGAAAAGATGTACCGTCACATCCATGGTCAAGGACAAGCCAGGCGTTATCTCAAACCGGTATGCTCCCGTACAGCTTGGACTGTCGAGCAAAGCATGCACGACAAAAGTCGTGTCTCCGGGGCCGGGCTTTTCCAACCAAAAAGCACGAAAATCCGGAAACTCTTCACCTTCTGGATCCGCCGTGTTGATCGCCAGCCCACGTGCTGATTGACCGTAGATATTCCCTGTTCCGATCGCGCGGAAATAACTCGCCCCTTGGAACACAGCGAACTCTTGATAAATGCTCGGGGTTTCAAGCTCGGCGCGCAGACGTAACCCAGAGTATCCTAAACTCTCATCAGTTGGCAGTGACGGAAATTTGTCAGTCTTGTCGAAGACACCGAAATCAAACTTCAATGATTGCGCCATCCCTTTTTCGACGACAGCGATATCGATGGGATGGGGAAAATACAAACCTGGAGAAAAAACATCCAATTGCAACGGTGTTTCTGGTTCGTTACGCCAAAGCGCATTGCGCACGTCAAACCAAATGGAAACATAGTCTTCGTAACTTATGTTGGTCCATGCATCAGGAACACGCCGTGGCGCCTTGTAGGGGGTTTGGCTCAGTTCCCTTGCGCGGTTAATCACGTCATCAGGATGAAACGCCTCAGGCGCGGAAAGCTGAAGCCCTGGCTCAGCGCTGTCATCCGACAAAGCAGGTGTCGCGGCCAATGCCGCAAAGCTGGCTAGAAATTCACGTCTTAGCATGTGTTTTGCTCCGCGATTTCCAGGGTTGAGATTTGTACCAAGACGCTGTGTAGGCGACACAAATAATGAGCAACCCGCCCAATAAGTTGACCCAAAGCATCGAAAAATGCGTGCGCCCAACCTGATCGAGCAGTGCCCCCATCAAGCGGGCCAAGAACATTGAGGCAATAAAAACCGCCAGAGACTGTTGTCCGACTTTCAAAATCAATGTCAGCGCTTTTTGCCATACGGAGCCAAAAATAGAATTTGGGTTCTGCGCCTGAAGCCGTGCACCTCGATGGCCAGCCAAAATCCAAGCAACATAGGCTACAGACAGGAAGTGCACATATCGCAAAATACCAAAGTCAGTTTTGTTTATGAGAAAACTCCATTCTTTGCGCCATTCTAAGAACCACGTAAATTCATTAAAAACACGGAAGTAAGCGAAAGGCACGGTCGCCAAAACGGCCAAGATAGCAGCGGCGAATAGTCGAGGGTCGACGCGAGGTGGCGAGATCCAACCCGCGCTCAAGGCAAACCCGGTGAAAAAGATCAGTTGCCATCCAAATGGATTGAAAAACCACTGTCGTTCCGACCAAGGCTCTGCTGGAAAGTTGAAGTCTAAAACAGACGCAGAAAGCCAGACGGCAACAACAGCAGCTGCGGCTAGCCAACGGTTAATGCCAGCGAGCAAAACAACAAACGGCAGCATGATTAGAATAACCATGTACATCGGCAAAATGTCGAAATAGTTCGGCACGTAAGTGAGTGTCAGAAGACCCAATAGGTTATTTTGTGGGTCTTTGAAGAACGGATATAGATTCAGCTGTCCTACATAGTCTCGACCGTCTGGGAACAGCATGTTCAGAGTAACCATGGCCGTTGCGATCGCAAAAAATAGGCAAATATGTGCCCAGTAAATTTGCCATACGCGGTAGCTGATGCGCACGGTTCCCATGAGATTGCCTTGCTCCCGAAAAACCCTACCAAACGCCAAAGCGCTTGCCATGCCTGAGCAAAACACAAAAATCTCCGTAGCGTCCGAAAAACCGAAACGCGCAGGTATCCAAAGGGTCAGCCAGTTACCTGGCACATGGGCAATCAGGATGATGAACATCGCAAGGCCCCTGAAGAAATCCAGACGCACATCACGCGTCTTGGTCAAAGCCGTTGGAGCAGTCTCATTCAGCTTCTGAGCCATTGCAAAAGTGGTCGTTGCCAAAGCCGTCTTCCTCGATCAACCTAGTTTGCCGCAGTCGATGGAACAGTCATTGCGCGCAAATTGGAAATTTGAGCCATACGAGAAGCAGCAAATGCATCCTCATGCCCAGCACGCATCGCGGTCCGCCCCCGCAGCAAGAGTTCTGTTTCAGCAAGACGCCCGGCGCGCAAGCCCGCTTCGATTGTCAAACGCTCAAACACATCTCTCTGCGCATGGCTGCCGCCCATGTCCTGAAAGTTCGAGTGGGCCGTGCGAAGGTACGAGAAAGCTGTCTCAAAATTGCCTTCGCCAAACGCGGCCAATCCTTGTGCGGTGGACACACCTGGGGTCCTCATCACTCCGGCCATTTCATCTGCTTTGGTCGCGTTTTGGGCGACTTGGGCGCTCAGTCTGATAACTGCGTCAGGCCGTGTCTCCCCAACTAACGCCAACATGTAGTGCAAATCTGCAAAGGTAAGGCAGCCGTCATCGCTTCTCTTTTCAGCTAAGTCTGCGAGTTCTGTCCAACGATCGCCAACATCAACGCCCTCAAGCTCAAGCCGCATCAACAGGGAGCTCGCATTGGCAAAATCTCGGTAGTCATCAGTTTTTTCGTCACGCACCTTTGTGTCATACAACCGAAGAACTGTGCCGATCTCGCCTTCGTCCAAATGCATCAATGCTTTGTGCCACCAGACGTGAAAACGGAAATTATTGCAGTGGTCCCAGGCAGAGTGATTTTCGTCAATCAAACTAATTCCGCGCTGAGTTTGATGGGTCATTTCATATACATGGGCAACTGCGTGCAACCCCCACGCGTCGTCTTTCGCGAAATCCAATCCACGCAGACCAACGCTTTCAGCCTTCGCGTAGCGGCCATTTTCTTCCAGCGCAAACGCATGGCAGCCCAACGCATAGCCATACAAAGGATGCGCAACGCCATGCGCACTGATCACGCGCTCTACGGACCGCAACATTCCTTGGTAATCACCGAGCATGAAGCGAATTCCATGAGACAATTTCATACTGATTGTATCTGCGGGGTTCAGCTTTAGCGCCGCTTCCATTCGGACGATGGATCGAGAAGGGCGGCCAGCCAGCCAGTCCGTCAATGCCTCACACCACAAACGTTCGCGTGCTGTTGCACCACCCAAAGTCAGCGCTTGCTCGGCATCATTGCTCGCTGCCTGCGCAGCAGCCACTAGCTCTCTGCGGCCCAACATCAAACAGCTCAAGCCTTTAAGGGCATGGCCCATTGCGAAATTGGGCTCCAGCCTCAACAGAGTTGTGAGATGATCACCTGTTGATTGTCCGTGCGATAGCACTCCCAAAATGACGTTATTCCACGCGCTCAAGGAGTCTTGTTGTGTCAGACTTACTTCGCAAGCACTGATATCGGTCAGCATAGTGGAACCTTTCAAACGCATTTTGACTGTTATCTAAAGTTATAAATTGACCACCCGTGGCTGACACATCACCAAAACGTTATGCCTCAAAAAGGTGATCGGTTCTCAACCTATTGTGACTTGGACTGGCTCGGATATTGCGACAGCAGGTCAAATATGTCTGCAGTGTCTTCCCCAAACCTTGGCGGGGCCTTTGCATATTGAACAGGCGTTTTTGAGAATTTCAGCGGGTTGCCCAGCAATTCTACATCTCCGGTATCCGCAGAAGCACACTCAAGCTTGACAACGGTCGCGCGCTCTTTCGCCTGCTCAGACGTTAGAGCCTGTTCAACCGAGTGTATCGGGCCGCATGGAACACCATTCGTTTGTAATATTTCGATCACTGCTTCCGAGGTTTTTGTTTGGAATATTTCAAAAATATGCGCTTCCAGTGGCCCGCGATTTTCCAATCGCAATGGGTTTGTTGCAAATCTTGCGTCTTCCGCCAAATCACTACGATCAAATGCTCGACAAAACGCTTGGAACTGAGAGTCATTGCCAACGGCAAGGATGACGTGCCCATCGTTCGTTTCAAAAACGTTGTAGGGCGCGATGTTTGGGTGGCCGTTTCCACGTCGCTTAGGGTTCTCTTTCGAGACAAGATAGTTGGTACCTTCGTTGACAAGCCATGCCATTTGAGAGTCCACCAAAGACAAGTCAATCTGCTGCCCTTGGCCCGTCGCCTCGGCGTGTCGTAGTGCCGCCAACATACCAACGGTTGCATACATCCCACACATGACATCAGCGATACCAACACCAACCTTTGTCGGCGCACCGCTTGGTTCTCCGGTAAGCGACATGATCCCACCATACCCTTGCGCCATCAGGTCATAACCGGGATGTGAACGGTTTGGACCGGTCTGGCCGAAACCTGAAATTGAGCAATAAACGACCGCTGGATTGATCTTACTCAATGAAGCGTAATCAAGCCCATATTTCTGAAGCCCTCCAGGCTTATAGTTTTCGATGACGATATGCGCCCGCGCAGCGATCTCCTTAACGAGATCCTGGCCATCCTCAGTAGACAGATCTGCGGCAACAGAGAACTTGTTACGGTTTGCCGCAAGAAAATAAGCACTTAAGTCGCTTTCACCATCCCTTGTTTCAACGTAGGGCGGACCCCACTTCCGCGTGTCGTCGCCACCCGTCTTGGGATTTTCAATCTTTACTACGGTGGCGCCGAGATCCCCGAGCAGCTGTGTCGCTGTGGGGCCAGCGAGGATACGGCTAAGGTCTAGGACCAAAACACCACCAAGTGCGCCAGGAGACACGGTATCAGAACGCATTGTCATATGCCTTTCGGTCGATTTGAACCGCGATCACGGTAAATGTATCCGCTGCCAACGCTGTCTGGAGCGCCGCCCTTAAGCCATCTGCGTCCGAGACACTCACACCTTCACCGCCAAACGAGCGACCGACTGCAGCCAGATCTGTCCCTTTGAAATCAACACCCACGTTTTTCATATCTCGCGCGCGTTGTTTCAACTCAATCAAAGCCAACGACGCATCATCAAAGACAACAAAAATGGTCTTCAGCCCTTGCTCTGCCGCCGTTGCCAACTCACCGACAACCATCAGGAAGCCAGCGTCGCCACTAAAAGAAACAACGGTACGATCTCGCTCCACGAGCTGCGTTCCAATCGCAAGCGGCACAGCACACCCCATTGTACAAAACCCAGAAGATTGCGTCAGCGCTCTTGGCGATCGACATGTCCACATTTGGCTCAATAGAATTCGGTGCGCGCCACTGTCTGCGGTCGCCAACGTATCAGCTGGCAAGACCTCTTGACAGATTTCAATCGCCTGAGCCGGCCCCCACTCTTCCCTGGCACTGAAACGCGTTTTTAAAGCCGCTTTTGCTTCACCGAATTCCGGTCCCTCCCAACCTGAAAGCGGCGTCTCAGGCAAGAGAGCCTGAACCGAATGCGCACAATCTCCGATAAAGCTGTAGGTAGATTGATGCATGTAGTGATGGTTCGGCTCTGCAGTCAAATCGATCACAGTCTGGACTTCGGGATCCCACGGTCTTTGCCAACCAATCCGCATCTCAATTGGGTCATATCCAATGGCCAAAATCACATCTGCCTTTTCTACCAACGGAAGCAGAATTTTGTCTGCCATCGGGGAAAGACCCGCCCCGCCAAGCGCCAAAGGATGATCTTCCGGAAGTAGGCCCTTAGCCTTGTAAGTTGTGATCACCGGCGCGCCCAATCGCTCGGCAGCGGATTGTACGGCCGCGGCTCCTGCCTCAGACAACGCATCGACCCCCGCGAGAATGAGAGGCCGCCGGGCATGCTCTAGTAGCTCTCTGACGGCTTCCAGATCCGCACCAGCAGGCACCATTGGCCCGACCGGGCCACGCAACACACCTTCTCCCGATGCCGGTGCGTCTGCTACAGAAATAGGTACATCAATATGAACCGGTCCGGGCCGTCCCTCAGTCGCAATTCCAATGGCTTTGTCTATGGTCACATGCGCTGCCCCGGCACTAAGCGTATAGCTGGCCTTTGAGACGGGTTGAAACACCTGTTTTTGATCTAGCACTTGGTGTGTATAAACTTGTGCGGTTTCAGGGTCCACACAGCCCGTGAGAACGATCAAGGGAACGCGGTCCTGACGGGCATTCTCTACCACATTCACACAATTCAATGCTCCCGGACCAACAGTGGTTAGCAAGATACCCGGTGCTCCAGTGCGGTGATAAGTGGCCTCCGCCATAAAACCCGCAGCGTTTTCATGTCGGCATAACACAAACTCAATGCCAGCCTTATCAAGCGCATCAAGAAGGGTCAGCACCTCGCCGCCAGGCATGCCAAATGCCCATCTGCAGCCCTGTTCATAGAGTCGTTTTGCAATAACGTCCGCTGCTCTCATCACATCCCCGCCAGTCTTTTCTTAGCGAGGATATCCGACACGCTACGCAAACATGTCAACGCACTGGGCAAAAAGGCACGCGAAAGTCATTGGATGTAACAAAGCTCTAGAAATGAAGAAACGGTCGAGCAGTCAGAGAACTTCGCTATCTTCTTTGCGCCGCCGGAAGGCGTTCCGCTCCGAGTCGCAGAGACAGCCCACATGTTTTTCCTATCTCTA
>NZ_JAQJIM010000017.1:0-23154 GCF_027947445.1 Shimia sp. MMG029
GACCAAATGATTAACCTTTGCGTGTGAATACGTGCGTTTGCATGTTAATAGGCACTTCTCTTTGAGGCAAATCGTGCAAAATCCGTGTAGGTCAACGCCTTTCGTGTTCATAATCTGAAAGATCTATTGTCGATTTAAAGCAATACTCAGTTTACATATGGCGGCGGGTTTAATGCGCTTAACGAGCTCAAGCGCAACGGCAACATCAAAGGCTTTGGCCTGGGGGGGGTGAATGAGTGGGAAGTGATCCGAGACTCACTAGAGGAAACCGATCTGGATTGTTGCCTGCTGGCGGGCTGCTACTCTCTTCTGGATCAGGACGCATTGCGCGATTTCCTACCCTTGGCAAAAAAGCGGGATGTGGCTTTGGTTGTGGGCGGCGTTTTCAACTCTGGCATACTTGTCTCAAAACCCGGAGAAATACGACGCTATAACTATGCCGAAGCACCAGCCGACATGATTGAAAAGGCGGAAAAATTGCGCACGGTCTGTGACGAATTTGATGTGCCGCTGGCAGCAGCGGCGATCCAATTTCCGCTGCGCCACGATCAAATCTCCGCAGTGGTGATGGGGGCGCAATCTCGCCAGCACGTCGAGCAGAACATCAAGTGGTTCAATACCGAAATCCCAGATGCGCTTTGGAAAACCCTAGCAGATCGCGGGCTTATCGAGGTCTAGCAGAAACGCAGGTGCAACACACCTCAGGCTCAACGCTGGTCCGGCCCCGCTGAAAATTCAACGGGGCCAGACCATTGGGGCAACTCATATTTGGGTGGCCATGGCGCTCTACTCTGTCAGGGTTTCAGTAGTATGGCTCTGAAATCATTGACATTCGTCCCCGTGGGACCAGGAACATAAAGGTCCGCAACCGCTTCAAAAGCGCAATAGGCATTGTTCGCAGCCAGATCTGCAGCAGGGTCGCGCCCTGCCGCGCGCATACGGGCCGCGGAGGTGCCATCAGCAAAAGCGCCTGCGTTGTCTTCCGAGCCATCAATACCATCGGTGTCCGCGGCCATTGCGCTGATCCCTGAAAGACCGTCAACCTCTTTAGCAAACGACAAAAGGAACTCGCTGTTGCGTCCGCCTTTTCCTCCGCTGCCCCGCAAGGTCACCGTGGTTTCACCGCCCGACAACAAAACCACAGGTGCGGTGAAGGGGCGCGCGCGGTGAATGACATCACGTGCCATCGCCGCATGAACTTTGGCCACTTCGCGCGCCTCGCCTTCCATCGCATCCGAAAGGATCACAGCAGGAATGCCCGCAGCTTCGGCCACCTCTGCAGCTGCTTTCAGTGACAAATCCGCAGAGGCGATCACCGTGACTGAATTCTTTTGGAATTCCAGCGCGTCGGAAGCCGGCGCCCGCGCCTGATCGCTCGCAATATGGCGCAAGATGTGATCAGGCAGATCAATGGCATGGCTGCTTATCAGATCTAGCGCGGTCGCTTGGCTGACATCATCGGGCACCGTCGGCCCAGACGCCACCTGCGCCGGATCATCGCCGGGCACATCAGACACGACCAAACTCACCACCCGGGCAGGGAAGGCCGCTGCGGCAAGCCGCCCGCCCTTGATGCCGCTGACATGTTTGCGAATGGCATTCATGGCCGAAATGGGGGCGCCCGACGCCAGCAATGCCTCGTTCAGACCTTGCTCATCTGCCAAGGTCAGCCCACTGGGCGGGCACGGCAAAAGGGAGGAACCGCCTCCGCAAATGAGCGCCACAACCAGATCGTCGGGACCAAGATCCTCAACGGCCTCAAATAGCGCTTTTGTCGCGCGCAACCCTGCTGCGTCAGGCACCGGATGGGCCGCTTCTAAAACCTCAATGTATTTGCAAGGCGTTGCATAGCCATATCGCGTAACCACAACGCCGGACAGTGGCCCATGTCCTGCCTCTTCCCAAAGCGTTTCAAACGCGCTGGCCAATTGGGCCGCACCCTTGCCTGCACCGATCACCACAGTGCGGCCCTTTGGCGGGGCAGGCACGTGAGGGCGTAGAGCAGACATCGGATCAGCAGCCTCGACCGCTGCTTCAAACAGCGCAGTCAGAAACAAAGCGTTTGGCATCATAGCGCGATGTCGCAGACAAATACGCCGTCCGCGCCACCTTCAAGGCAGGCCACAATTTTGGCGCCTATCGCCTGATGCTGGCTGTCCTCAAGGTACACATCTCGTGTTGCCGTATCGGCAAAATCAAACCAGAACATATCGAGGAAATCGCGCACCAGCGGCGTTTCAACAGAAACATTTTTGCGGTGTTGGAAATCGACAATCCCGGAAATGTGGTTCGATAGCCCAGCCAACTCTCCGAATAGAGCTGCTTTCTGTGCCTGCGTAACATCCGCGCGAAAGCGCAGGTGGACAAGGTGACGGATCATGCTTTCCTCCCGATTGGTCAAATACTGTGGTGTGTTTCGCCGCGTTCAGCGCTCCCAGAAATCGGGTTTGCGACGCGCCTTGAAGGCGTCAAGCCCCCGCTGAAGTTCAGGCTGAGAGGCCGCAATACGCCCCGCAAACGCATCGATCACCCGCTCCCGCTCTTCGCCTTCGGCGGCATTGATCATCATCTTGGCGAGTTCTGTGGCAACCGGGCCGCGATGGCGCAGTGTGCCAGCCAATGCGCGAGCCTGCGTGAGCCCATCACCGCTTGGGGCAAGCTGATCCACCAACCCGATTTCAAGTGCCTGCTGTGCCGTAAAGGTTTCCCCAAAGAGCGCCATTCGCCTTAAGATCTGCGCCCCAAAGCGGCGCGCAGCGCGCTGCGTCCCGGACCATCCCGGTATCACGCCCAGCCCCGGTTCTGGCTGGCCTATGCGAATGTGTTCCTCAGCAATACGAAGATCGGCACAGGCGGCCAGTTCAAGACCTCCGCCAAGCGCATGGCCATTGAGGACCGCAATCACTGGCTGTCGCAGACGCGCCAATGCGTCGAGCGCCTGATGCCCGTCGCGCAACCAGTGGCGCGAGAAATCCTCCGCTGACAAATCCGACCAAGCATCAATATCTCCCCCAGCGCAAAATGCACGCCCCTCTCCACTGAGTATCACGACATGCGCGCCCTCAGCGCGTTCAATCTGGCGACAGACCGTCAGAAGATCGTCCATCATTTCCTGGGTCAGAGCGTTTAACCGCTCTGGACGCACCAGAGTCAGATGCGCGATCCCCTCAGCGATTTCGAGCCGGAGGAAACTCATCCTTCTGCGGCCAGGGTCAGCCCCATCAATGCCGGGTCAAACAGTGTGGCATCCATGGTTTTAAGATCGTCCGCGACCAACAGCGGCGTTGCAGCCTGATCCAAAACATCACGTTGCAAATCAATACCCGGCGCGATTTCAGTGACCATCAGCCCCTGATCTGTCAGGCGGATCACGCAGCGCTCGGTGACATAGGTGATGTCCTGCCCCTGAGCCCGTGCCTTTTTGCCAGAGAAGGAAATTTGATCCACTTCATCGACGAACTTTGCGACCTTGCCCTCCTGATGGATCTTCAGCTGCCCCTCTTCGATGCTCATCTTCGCACCGGCATTGAAGTTTCCAGAGAACACAATCTTGCGCGCGCGTGTCGTGATGTCGACAAAACCACCGGAACCTGCGGTGCGGTGCGGGATCGCTGACAGGCGCGAAACATTGACCGATCCGTGCTTGTCCACTTCGAGAAATGACAGGAGAGAGGCATCAAAACCACCCGCCTGAAAATAGCAGAACTGATGCGGTGATGCGACAAAGGCTTCGGCATTGGCAGAGCAGCCGAACTTGAAGTCCAAAAGCGGAATACCGCCAACAGCGCCCTGTTCAATCATCCAGGTCACGGAGCCATGCAGCCCTTCTTCTACCATGATGCGCGGCACATTGGCGGAGATACCAAAACCGATGTTCACCGCCCAACCATCTTTGAGCTCTTGAGCAACACGGCGTGCAATCACCTTGCCAACATTAAACTCGGCAGTGCGGAAGCTATCGAGTGGGCGGATAAGTTCCCCTGAAATCGCAGGATCATATTCCGTCGCAGTTGTCTGAAGCTGGTCTGGTGCCTCAACAATCACATCCACCAGAATTCCGGGGACATGCACGTCATGAGGGCGGATGGACCCAGCAGCACCGACTCGCTTGACCTGTGCAATCACCACACCGCCATTGTTGCGAACAGCCAGCGCCATCTCCATCGCGCCGAGATATGCGCCTTCCTGCTCAAAACTGAGGTTGCCTTTTTCGTCTGCGGTGGTGGCCCGGATCATCGCAACATTTGGGGCAATGGCTTTGAAGTAAAGCCAGTCTTCGCCGTCAAAGCTCTTGCGCTCGACAATCGCCTGTTCGCGCGCTGCGCCATTCATTGCGCAGCCTTCGATGTCTGGATCGACAAAGGTTTCCATGCCAACCTTGGTCAGCACTCCCGGACGTTTGGCTGCGGCCTCGCGCAGCATGTCAAAAATAATGCCTGATGGCACGTTATAGGCCCGAACTTGTTCCGCCGTGATCATTTGCCAAATCTTGGGCGGCTCCGCTTTGGAAGGTCCGGACGGATATGAGCCACCAATGATCCGGCTCAGCAGGCCAGGCTTGGCAATATGGTCCACACCCTTCGTGCCAAACATGTCGCCCGCGGCAATCGGATGAATAGACGTCAGATTTTTGGGTGCAGCCTCTTCATCGAACCTCTCCCCCAAGCCTTGCAGAAGCGCATCAGGGCAACACAGACCTGAAGAGGAATTTACAGCAAGGACTGCCTCGTCCGGAATTAGGTTTGCCGCCTCGCGCGCTGTCATAAGCTTGGTCATTCGACTCTCATAGGTAACTAACTGGTTACATCAATTCATGGCAAACTAGACAACAAAAATCAACCTCAAATCCGGGGACAGTTTGGTTTGACGAGACCTTAAGTAACCATTAGGTTACTTGTAAATCTGTTAGGGAGGCCCTTCATGAATATCTATTTTCAAGGAACCAATCAGCGCACGTTTGGCACATTTCCACTCACAGGAGAAGAACTGCGCAACGCGATGGTACATGCTGCGGAAGTTGGGTATCGCTCATTTGACACCGCTCAAATGTATGGAAACGAAGAAGAAACCGGATCAGCGCTTGCCGAATTGGGTTTCAAACGCGACGAGATTTGCGTCACAACCAAAGTGCATCCAGACAATTTCACCGCAGAGGCCTTTTTGCCATCCGTCGAAGAGAGCCTGAAAAAACTACGGCTGGACTACGTGGATGTGCTGCTGCTGCATTGGCCCCCAGCAGATGGCGACATCGCTCCGTCACTCAAGCTTCTGGAAAAAGCCCATGAGGCAGGGCTTGCGCGCAACATTGGTGTTTCCAACTACACAGCCCAAATGATGCGAGATGCGACTCAGATCATTGAGACGCCGATCGTCACCAATCAGGTCGAATTTCACCCGTTGCTCAATCAGGACATTCTGCTCGCAGCTGCGAGTGAGACCGGAATTCCCCTGTCGTCATACTGTTCAGTGGCGCGTGGAGAGGTTTTCAAACATGCGATCTTTGCGGAGATCGGAGCCGCCTACCAAAAATCCGCCGCACAGGTCGTGCTGCGCTGGATCCTGCAGAAAGGCGTGTCGATCAACACAATGTCGACCAAACGTGCAAATATCGAAGCCAATTTTGACGTGATGGATTTCACTCTGTCCAACATCGATATGGCACGCATAGATGCCATGACGCAGACAGGTTTCCGCATTGTGACATCTGATCTCGTACCTTGGGCGCCAGACTGGGACTAAGCCCTCCCTAAGGCATGTGTCGCCCTTTCAGACGGCACACAGCGATCAGGAAAAAATCAAAACGTGAGGCTCGCCAATGTGGCGGGCCTTTTTTGAATGCGTTCAGACCCCTGTGAACAGCAAAAAGGCGATGCAACCTTGCTACACCGCCTTTCTCATCTATTTACATGCCGTCGCGGCAAAGCGCTCAGGTTTCAGTGGTTTCCACGGATCAAATCCGCGGCCTTTTCCGCCATCATGATGGTCGGGGCATTGGTGTTGGATCCGATCAGGCTCGGCATCGCCGAGCTGTCACACACCCGCAACCCATCGATGCCATGAACCCGCAACTGCGGATCGACCACAGCCATCTCATCAACACCCATCTTGCAGGTACAGGTCGGGTGATAAGAGGTGCGCCCATACCGGCGGGCGTAGGCCTCATAGTCCGCCTGCGTTTTGACAGAGTCATCCGGGAAACGGATCTTGCGAATGTATTTCTGCAAACTTGGCTGGTTGAAAATTTCAATTGAATGTTTGACGCCTTCCACCGAGATCGCAAGATCATCAGGATGGCCGAGGAAATTGGGATCCACCAAAGGCAGGTCCGCCACATCGTTCGAGCGCAAGCGCACCGTTCCGCGGGCCTTGGGGCGCAAAGTGTAGGAATTCAGCGTAATGCCAGAGCTGCCTTTGGGCACGCTTGGTACCCCGGCCTCTGCCCCGGCCCCCGCCAAGAAGTGGAACTGAAGATCTGGCACCTTAGCCGCCTTGTCTCCATACCAGAACGCACCGCCTTCAACCACGTTGGAGGCCACAGGTCCGGAACCAAACAGGTAATACTGCATCCCTGCCCAAAGCGCCCAATGCGGCTTGCCGTATTTGTCGAGGCTTTGGTGGCCATTCAGCTCGGCAACAATATCAATGCCGAAATGGTCCGTCAGGTTTTCCCCCACCCCAGGCAGGTCATGCACCACGTCCACATCCACATCGCTCAGGTGATCCGCCGGGCCAATTCCCGAAAGCTGCAACAGTTTGGGTGAGCCAATGGCACCGGAGGTGACCAGCACCTCTTGCTCAGCACATGCCAGAGTTTTCTGACCATTGCGGACATACTCAACGCCGGTTGCCCGTGACCCGGCAATCACTACGCGATGCACCTGACAACCGGTTTCTACGGTCAGATTGGCGCGCCCAAGAACGGGTTTGAGATAGCCAACAGCCGCCGAGCAACGCTTATTGTTCCAGATCGTCGCCTGATAGACGCCTGCACCTTCTTGCACTGGGCCATTGAAATCTGGGTTATAGGGCAACCCCGCTTCCTGCGCAGACCGCACAAAAGCACGGGTCATTTCTTGCGGCGCACTGATGTTTGACACCCCCAGAGGCCCATCGGTGCCATGCCAGTCCCCGGACAAAATGGCGTTGCGTTCTGATCGGATGAAGTACTTTTTGATCTCATCAAACGACCAGCCGTCACATCCCTCGTCATTGGCCCAACGATCATAATCCACCGGGTGGCCGCGGGTGAAAACCTCCGCGTTGATAGAGCTGCCGCCGCCAATCACGCGCGCTTGCGCATAGGGGATTTCGCGGTTGTTCGCGTGCACCTGCGGCACCGTATTGAACCCCCATGTATGTGGGCCATCAGTCATTTTGGCAAACCCTACGGGCATATGGATCAGCGGATGATTGTCTTTTCCCCCAGCCTCAAGCAGCAGAACACGCACCGCACTGTCTTCACTCAGTCGGTTGGCCAGCACACAGCCTGCCGAACCGCCCCCAACGATCACGTAGTCATATCCAACTTGTGCCATCGTGGCCCCCATTTGCCGTCTTTTTTCTTTCATCTCGCCGCACAAACGCGCGGCGAGACGCCATATTTATGAAAAGATCACATACCGCCGTTAGCGATCATTCGATCCAATGGCTGCGCTTGCCAAACTCAATATGGATCGATTTCAGCTGCGTATATTCTTCGACACCATGCATCCCCGCTTCGCGGCCCCAACCAGAGGCTTTGAAGCCGCCAATCGGAAGTTCCGGGCCTCCGGCCAAAGTGGTGTTCACCCAGAAACGCCCAGCCTGTACGCGCCGCGCAACCGTCAGCGCCTTGTCGATGTTTTTGCTCCAGACGCTTGCAGCCAAACCATATTCTGTGTCGTTTGCAATCGCGATGGCATCTTCGATGTCGTCAAAAGGCATCACACAAAGCACCGGGCCAAAGATCTCTTCGCTCGCGATCGCCATGTCTTGGGTGACATTGGTGAACACTGTCGGCTCTATGTACTGACCGCCAGAAATCTCTGGTGTGCCACCGCCGGAAACCAGCGTTGCGCCCTCTTCCTTCCCCTTGGCGATGTAGGACAGAATGGTGCGGTTTTGTGCATCCGTCGTGATGGCCCCGGCCTGTGTCGCCTCATCCAGCGGGTCGCCCACGCGCACTTTGCGCAGCTTGTCAGCCACTTTCTGGGAAAACTCATCTGCCACCGACCGCTCGACCAACAGGCGCGAGCCAGACACACAGCACTGGCCTGTGTTAAACGCGATGCCAAAGGCCACACCATCTGCCGCATCATCCAGATCAGCATCGGCAAAAACAATCTGCGGGTTCTTGCCGCCAAGTTCGAGGCCCAGCTTCTTGAAATTGCTCTTGCCAGAGGCTTCCACCACAGAGCGCCCCACAGCAGTCGACCCTGTAAAGGACAGCATGTCTACATCCATGTGCTCTGCCAGTTTTTGGCCAATCACACTGCCAGAACCAGTGACCACATTGAACACCCCATCCGGAAGACCTGCCTCAGACATGATTTCCGCCAGCATCAGGGTGGTCACCGCCGTCACCTCAGAAGGCTTGGCCACGATGGTACAGCCCGACGCCAGGATGTAAGGCACGCGCTCACACAAAATCAGGAACGGGAAATTCCATGGCGTGATCAGTCCAACAACCCCGATTGGCTCGCGGGTCACAATGCCCATCGCGCCATCACCAGAGTTGTTGAAGCTGTCCCCATGCAGCCCGCGTGCGAGACCTGCCGCAAACTCGAACATGCCGATGCAGCCACCAACCTCAGCACGGGCCTGAGAAATCGGCTTGCCGTTTTCCAGCGTTTCCCAATAGGCGATTTCCTCAGCACGGGCGCGGACCAGCTCTGCGGTTTTCAGCAAAACAGCCGCACGATCAGCACCTGACAGACCGGCCCAGCGGCGATCGTCAAACGCTTTGCGCGCAGAGGCAACCGCGGCGTTCAAATCCACTTCGCTACAACGCGGAACGCGCGATACTGGCACACCGTGCCCCGGAGAGCTGCGCTCAAAAACATCACGCTCGCCCGCTGGCACCACAGCGCCATCAAGAAAAAAGCCAAAGTCGCGCGGTGCGCTTGGTGGCGTCAGGATTGAGTTGGAATTGTCCATAGTGTCCTCTGTCTGTGGTGCGTCCAGAACCGGTGGCCGGACGTCAGGTGTTAGTCATCAATAGAGGAAAGCGTGCGCACAACCAGTGGCGTCGCCTGCATCGCTTCCAATTTGGGCCCCCAGACCGCGAACCAGTCTTGAGAAAGATGGGTGTCTAAATCTTCTTGCGTGCTCCAGACCTCAACAATCGTCATCTTGCTCGACGACGTGCTGTCACGCCAAAGATCGTATTGCTCACACCCTTTTTCAGTGCGTGAGCGAGAGATAAATTCCTGCCGAAACATTGCCACAAACTCATCGGAAAGATCAGGTTTCACATCCAGTTCCACCAAAAGACGTACTTTTGCCATTAGTCAGCAAGCTCCCAGAAACGTTGATATTTGGCCTCAAGCGGATGCAACTCTTTGCGCCCGTCCATGTAGTATCCAACCCACTCCGCCAATCGTTGCCCCGCACGGCGGCAGGCCTCTTTGGCATGATCGGCACGGGGTTCCCCGGCCACAACCGCGCCATAGTGCAGGCTCTCTTTCTTGGCGACATAATCGGTGATCCCAAAAACGAAATAGCCCATGTTCATCATCATCAGGCTGAGCGCATTGCAGGTCAATTCGCCACCGCCACCAAGCGAGCCGCCAGATGTGAAAGGCACCGCGAATTTACCATCCGTCTTGAACCAGATGTCCGCCACGCGCGTGTCCCACCATTTTTTCATTTTCCAGGAAATCCCCGCGAAATGTGTGGGGCAGCCAATCGCAATGCCGTCGGCCCAAAATACATCCTCTGTTTCAGCCTCGTCCACATGGCGCACACGCACCTCCATGCCCTCGACACGTTTGATGCCCTCCTCCACAAGCGGCACCATAGAAGCTGTGAATTTGCGATCGCTCTCGCTGTCGTAAATGATCAGGATCTTTCCCATTTGGCCCTCCCAGACTCTTCGATCAGATTACAATTTGCGTCTTCAGATCCCCCGGGCGGTCCGACAAGGTGTCAAACGCCTGTTGGATCTCCTCCAACTCAAAAGAGGCGGCTGTGAACCGGTCCGTTTTGATGCGCCCATGAGCAAGCAGGGTCAGCGCGTCGTGCATGTCCTGCCCCATGCCCGCGACCGATCCCTTGATGGAATTTTCCTGCAGGATCGTTTCCACGATGTTCAAGTCCAGCGCTTCCTCTGCGCAGGTGATCCCGAAGGCCGCGATATGCCCGCCTTTTCGGATCAGCTGCGTGGCTTGGCGATACAGTGCCGGTAAACCCACACTTTCAATCATCACATCCGCGCCACGTCCCGCCGTTTTATCGCGCACCAGAGCCTCCAGCGCATCCGGGTCCGTCACACCAAAATCTGCGCCTGCATCCAACGCCATCTGCACGCGCTCTTCAGACAGATCCGACACAATGATTGGCGCTGCGCCAATCGTGCGCAGAAGCTGCACATGCAAGTTACCAATCGGTCCTGCCCCAAGTACGACCACCGACTGACCAAAGGTGATGTTCGCTTTACGCGCGCAGCGCACGACACAGGCCAAAGGCTCCGTCAGCGCCAGCACTTCGGGCGGAATGTCAGATGGAGCGGGGATCACAAGCCTTGCAGGCACAGCGATATACTCAGCAAAAGCACCATCCATTGTGATGCCCATTTGCTGCATGTCTGGGCAGTTCAGGATCTCGTTGCGCCGACACCAGAAACACCGACCACAGCCGATGTTCATATCCACTACGACAGGCTGCCCGACAGTGAGGTCGCGCACGTCCTCGCCCAATCCCGCAACCTCACCTGTGAATTCATGCCCGGGGATCATCGGCAGGTTTTCCGCGGCATAGTGACCATTGAAAATATGAACATCCGTGCCGCAGATGCCGATGCGGCTGATCTTTATGAGCACCTCATCGCGCCCTGCGCGGGGCCGCGGCACCTCTCTAAGTTCAAAGGTGCCGGGCGCCGTAAGGACGGCGGCGCGCATCGTCTTGCACACCACGTCCGTCATTTGACCACTCGCAACTTGGTGCGGTCGATGGTGAGGGCGATGGCCGCAATCAGGATCAGGCCAAACACCATCTGCTGTTTGGTGGCATCAACCTCGAAATAGAGCATAGAGGACCGGATCACAGCCACAATCAGCGTGCCAATCAACGTGTTGATCACACCGCCCACCCCCCCGGTCAGCGGAGTGCCTCCGACCAAGACCGCCACAATGGCCGGCAGCAAAAATCCATTGGCAAGCGTTGGCGAGCCACCAGACAGTTTGACAGAAAACAACAGCCCCGCAATCGCGGCCAACCCGGCAGAGAGCGCAAAGGCCATGATCTTGATACGGGTCACATTCAAACCGGATGCCACCGCCGCAGGCTCACCTGCGCCCACAGCTTTCAAGGCGCGGCCAAAAGTTGTACGAGACTGCAGAAACCATGTGCCCAAGACAAGCGCGCCGCCAATGAAAAGCTCATGGGGAATGCCTGCAGTCACGCCCGTCATCCAGCCAAACGTGCTGTCACGCATCGTCGCATCCATGAACAAAGCCCGCTGGCCGGACATATACTGCGCCGCCGAAAAAGCCACGCCGCCCACGGCCAGCGTAGAAATAAACGACGGCACAAGAAGCTTGGTGGTCACATAGCCAGAGACCGCGCCCATCGCCAAACCGGCCAAAATACAGATCAGCGCCGCGCCAATACCGTAGCTCGGCAACGCAAGCGTGGCGATCACTGTGGTCATATTGGCAATAGATTGCGCCGACAGATCAATGCCACCGATGTAAATCGCAAAGGTCATGCCCAGCGCCATAATGAACAGCGGCACAATATCCGCAGCCATCGACACAAGATTTACAGGTCGCAGGAAATTGGTATCGGCAATCCCCACAATCAGCACAAGCGCCAACAGGGTGATCCAGGGGAGATGCGGTTTGATCCGCGCAAAGTTGACAGCTGTCATCGTCTTGGAAGTCATCTTTAAATCCTCAGATCATGTGGTGGACAAGGTCATAGAGCGACGGCTTGTCTCCTGGGCTGCACTCAAAACGTTTCTGTGCCTCACCGTCTTTGAGCACGATGATCGTGTGGCTGAGGCCAATGGCCTCTTCGAGCGTGTCCGCCACCAAAACGATCCCAACGCCATCATCAGACATCTCGCGCACCATGTCGTAGACATCTTCTTTTGCGCCAATGTCCAAGCCACGTGTGGGGTGATCGAGCAGAATGATGTCTGATCCGGCAGAGCGCCATTTCGCCAAGACAACTTTCTGCTGGTTGCCACCTGAAAGGCCGCCACAGTCCTTGTAGACATCCGGGGTTTTGATCGCCAAACGCTCAATCCACTTACGGGCAAGCGCTTTTTCCTCACCGATGTTCAAGACACCTGATTTGGAATAGTTCCCCATCTGGCTGAGGGTCATGTTTTCATAAACATTCATGCCCGCAACGATGCCCTCGATCTTGCGTTCACGCGGGATATAGCCAACGCCATTCATCACGCCGGATTTGGCGGTGAAGGAGGTCATTTGGCTGCCTTTAAGCGCAACCTGACCCTCGGTCGGCGTTTCGAGACCAAAAATAGTTCTTAGAATAGCTTCGCGGCCAGAGCCTTCTGTCCCCACCAGACAAAGCACTTCGCCCGGATGCAGATCAAACGAGATATCGCTGTATTTGCGCTCCAGAGAGACGTTCTTGAACGACACAAGCGGCTGCGCGTCAGCTTGATAGGGCTTTTGTTTTTGCTCGCGGTAGTATTCCTTGTCAACGTCGCGCCCAACCATCTTATGCTGGATCGCATCGACGTCAGCCTCATCATGGGTGACCACATCCACCACTTCGCCGTCTTTCATCACATAAATGCGGTCAGACAGATCCAGCACCTCATCCATACGGTGGCTGACAAAGATGAACGACGCCCGTTTGGTCAGTTCACGCACGAGACTGAACAGCAGTTCCACCTCTTCCTTGGCCAGCACTGAAGTTGGCTCATCCAGCAAGATGACCAGATCGCCATCAATGCGCTCTTCCAAGGTCAACACTTTGGCAAGTTCAACCAACTGGCGTTGCGCGAAAGAAAGCTCTGAAGTGATGGTGGCTGGGTCAATATCCAGCTTCACCTTTTCAAGCTGTCGGCGCGCCGCTGCGGCCATGGCCTTCCAGTTGATCACGCCAAAGCTGACAAACTGCTGCTCAAAGCCCAGATAAATGTTCTCCATCACAGTGAGATTGGTGATCAGGGACTGCTCTTGAAACACCATGCCAATACCATGATCCATGGCCTGACGTGGATTTTGAAAGCGCACTTTGGTTCCGTCGATGGTGATATCACCGCCATCAGGCTGATAGGCACCGTAAATCACCTTCATCAGGGTCGACTTTCCCGCGCCGTTTTCCCCAACCAGACCGACGATCTCGCCCCGCCCGATCTTAAAATCCACAGCCTTGAGCGCATGCACGCCTGGGAAAATCTTGTCTACTTTTTGAAGCTCGTACATATCCCGGCCCCTATTTCACGAAGGTGACGGACTTACGGTCAGTTGACAACACGACCGCGAGGATAACCAGCAGACCCAGCACGCCATCCTGGACGTATCCGGGCAGGCCAATCACCACCATTCCATTGTTGATGACGTTCACGATGAGCACACCGATCAGCGTGTTCCACACCCCACCGATGCCGCCCCAAAGTGCTGTGCCCCCGACCACAACTGAGGTGATCGAAACAAACATGAAGTTGGAGCCTGTCGCGGTTTCCGCGATACCAATCCGGCCCACTGCCAGCAAAGCCCCCACAGCGTAGAAGACCCCCGCCAGCATAAAGCCCAAAATGCGCACCCGGTTTACATTCAGGCCAGAGGCATGCGCCAACTCTTCGCCTCCGCCAACAGCGTAGAAGTTCCGGCCCAGTGTTGTGCGGGTCTGAATGAACCAGCCGATCAACAGGAAGAGCAGAGCGACATAGCACATGATCGGAAAACCAAACCAGCGCTCCGTGAGCAGTGAGCGGAACAGCTCATCCTGCACTCTGACGCGATCCCCTCCCGTCAAAAGCAACGCAAAACCGGTGCCGACAAAGCCCATCGCAAGCGACGCCATGAAAGAGGGAATCTTCAGCCAGACGTGCACCATCCCATTGACGAGGCCGACAATCGCCCCCACCAACAAGGCAAGCGGCAGGGCCAACCAGGCAAACGACGCCAATGTCCCGCCCATGGCGATGAACGCAAAGGCAAACACCACCGCACAGACGGAAACAGTGCCCTCCATCGACAGGTCAATCGACCCCATTATGATGATGAAAGTTACGCCAATCGCCACCATGAGCGCAGGTGCAGACGAAATCCCGATCCTGGCAAAGTTGCGCAGCGAAAAGAAGCGCGGCTCCATTGCCGCAAAAAACAGCACCAGTACGATCAGGACGATCAATGGCGCCCATTTTATCAGAACATTCCGTGTCAGCACACTGCCCACCTGTTCCCACTCCGTGTAGAAATTAGAATTTGGCCATCCCCTGACCACAAAGGGCAGGCCACGCACGCCTAGTTACGGCGTGGCCTGAGGAGAGATCGGATGACGCCGTAGGCCATCCCATCCAGGGAGCTTACTTATAGGCGATCTGACCGTTGGTCGGACCCCAGAAGTCTTTCCAGTCGTAGTTTGGCACGCTGTCGATGTAGCTGGCTTTGAAGGCCGCCGCGTCTTCAGGCGTGACAAACACGGCCGGGCCGTAGAACTCGCGGTGCGCATTGGGCTCTTCGGACGGTTTGAAAGTGCCAATTGCCGCGTGATACGCCAGTGCCGCTGTGATGCCGCCACCCCAATGCGGGTTCGTGAATACGGTCGCGAGGATTTTCTTCTCTGCCACCAGCTGAACCGCCTGAGGGTTGCCATCATAAGACACGATCGGCATGTCT
Source organism: Shimia sp. MMG029 (assembly GCF_027947445.1). Lineage (NCBI taxonomy): Bacteria > Pseudomonadati > Pseudomonadota > Alphaproteobacteria > Rhodobacterales > Roseobacteraceae > Shimia > Shimia sp. MMG029. Next base: position 15,021 of record NZ_JAQJIM010000017.1, read on the forward strand.
TCGATGCCTTCCGCACGCAGGGCTTCCAGAACACCATAGGCAATGGTGTCATTGGCACAGTGCACACCTTTGATCTCATCACCGTAGCGGGTCAGGAAGGCGCTCATCACCTGATTGGCTTTCTGGGTATCCCAATCCGCAGGCTCTGCTGCCAGAAGCTCCACATCGGGATAGTCTTTCAGCGCGTTTTTCAGACCTTGCAGGCGCTCAATCGCTGGGTTGTTGGACGCGATGCCACCAAGATGAACAACGCCACCTTTGCCACCCATGGCATCCAGCAGAATGCGCGCGGTCTGCTCGGCAGGACCTTCATCAGACCAGGTCATATGGGAGACATAGTTGTCGCCAAAATCCCAAGGATGCAGATCGTCTGTTTTGTTCCAAATGGTGGACACATAACCACCCGCCTGCGCAACAGCCTCGACAATCGGGCGTGCGTTTGGCGCATCGTTTGTGTCAATTGCCAGCGCAAGCTCGCCGTTGGTTTTAGAAAGCAATGCCTTCACATCCGACAGGGACTTCTCAGAAGACCCCTCGTTGATCAGGTGCGTGAGAAACTCCTTTGGCTTGCCGAGGCTCTCAATGAACGCTTCGCCACCGGAAACAATCTCGTTCCAGTACGGGTTCGTACGGTTGCGATAACTCCAAGCAACGGTTGGATCAGAAATCGCCGCTCTCGCAACGCCACCCAACATGCTGGACGCAGCGACACCGCCCACGCCATAGGCAGAGGCGAGAAGAAAGTTACGACGGCTGATCGTTTCCTGCTCAATGAACTTCTTAATGAATGACATGGTTTCCTCCCTTTTCATTCAAATCTCGCAAAACGCTGTGCGGCCTGATGCCCACCGTGTTTTCGCTAGGAATTGCCTCCAACCCAGCCTCAAAACACCACTCTGACAACCGCCCCGCGCCGCGCTTAATGCACTAACTGGTTACTTCACGAAATGACGGTGTGTCAACCCGTCTCGCGGGGCAGATTTCAACAGTTTCCCAGTCGCTGGCGCAGTTGCCCCTTGACGCGAGAGGCGCAAAGAGGCGATTTGAAAGGAGCTGCATAGGGCGGTTTTTGAAAGCGTTTTGCTTTTTTTGAAAACGCCAACCCGCCGCAAAAGGAAGAGCAGAGCATGGCTGAAGCAAGCACCAAGAAACGCAAGAGAGACGCAGAAGCCACAAAGGCGCGAATCCTTGTTGCAGCAAAAAAAGAGTTTGCAAAAAGCGGACTTGGCGGCGCCCGCGTTGACGAAATCGCTGAACGCGCCAACGCAAACAAACGTATGATCTACCACTATTTCGGGAGCAAAGAGGATCTGTTTCGCGCAGTTCTGGAAGAGGCCTACCTTGGAATTCGTGAAGCTGAGAAGCGGCTGAAGCTCGATGATATGGCCCCAAGCGAAGCGCTTGAAAAACTGGTGCGGTTTACTTGGACTTATTACCTGAAAAACCCAGAATTCATCACCCTCGTGAACAGCGAAAACTTGCATCGCGCCAAACATCTAAAAGGGCTTAAGACCCTACCAGAAGCGACGCGCGGCCTCGTGGATCTGGTCTCCGACATCCTGAAAAGAGGGGAAGAATCAGGCGAGTTCCGCCCGGGCATTGATGCGACACAGCTCAACATTACCATTGCTGCGATTGGGTACTACTATCTGACCAACCGCTTCACCGGGTCCTACCTTTTTGACCGCGACATGATGGACACGGCAGCACTTGATGCCCGGCTGGACTTCAACGTCGACACAATCATGCGTCTGGTTGCAGCAGAGTAGTGGCCTGCCCTCCAGTGCCGCCGCATCGAAACCAACCAAGAAAGGAAGAAGCAGATACCGCTCCTTCCATCATGTCTCAAACCAACGCCTAACCAAACGTCATTGCGCGCTCGCTAGCCCGGCTGCTTCGATCGCCGCCAAAGCGCAGGCCACATCTTCGGGCTCTTTCGCACCTGACACCCCAATAGCGCCAATCAGCACGTCATCTTCATAGACCGGAACACCACCGCCCCAGGTCAGAAACCGCTCGCGCGTGCCAACACCAAGGCTCAGCGTTGCACTTTTCATCATGCCGGCGCCAAACTCAGCCGAGGGCTTGCGCAAGGTTGCTGCTGTATAGGCTTTGTCCTGCGCAAATCCGCCAATGGGCGGAGCGGCAGCATCATCACGTCCAAAAGACACAAGCCCGCCATGCGGATCACAGACAGCCACGGCAACGGCCCAACCTTCTGACTGCGCATGCTCCAAAGCGGCCGTCACAAGCTCTTGCGCGGCCTGAAACGTGATTGTGCGTTGAGCAAAGCTCTTCATCTTATCTGCTCCTTATCAGTCTATGAAATCTGCCAATACGCGCTTCACAGCGCGCCGAAGCGCCCTGCAAGGCGGCCAACCTGCGAGCGCACAGTGCTTACAATACAAACAACAGTTCATTGGTGCCGCTTTGCACCAGATCCCCATCTTGATTTGTGACGTCAAACTGCGTGCGCAAAACCCCCTTGTCGCCCGAAGAGGTTTTGCGTTTCCCGACAATGGTCAGCCCAGCCTGGATTTGATCGCCAGCCAGCACCGGTGCCTCAAAGCGCCAATTCCATCCCATGGACACCAGACCATCCAGCCGTGCCGCCGCATTGTTCTTCAGGCCGTCCACCATAGAGAGCACGAGAAGCCCGTGGGCCACACGGTTGGCAAATCCCCTTTCGGCAGCAAAGTCCGCATCCATATGCAACGCATAGTGATCCCCAGACACCGCAGCGAATTGATCGATCAGCGCAGTCGTGACTTGCGCAGATCCCGCATCAATCCAATCGCCAATGGCCAGATCATCATAGCCATACACACCAGGGGGCAAGGCTGCCCCCTTCAAACCCTGTGTCATATGCTTTCGCTCCGATTGGCCGCTTAAACAGGTGTTGGCGCATCTTCGCGCAACAGGCCCTTGGCTTTCAGATCAGCCCAGAACTGTGCTGGAATCTCATGACTGAACCAGGCCAGATTTTGCTCCAGCTGCTGAACGGTGCGGGTGCCCGCCATGAACGACGGCACCGCTGGATGTGCCACAACAAACTGCAGCGCCGCAGCAGCAAGAGGCACGTTGTATTCCGCACAAACCTCTTCGATTTTGGCCACTTTCTGCATGATGTCTGCAGGGGCCGGGGCGTAGTTGTATTTCGCGCCCTCTTTGGCACCCGTCGCCAAAATACCAGAGTTAAAGCCACCACCAACAACCACGGCTGCGCCGCGCGCCTCACAAAGAGGCAGGAACTTATCAAGCGCCTCCTGTTCCAGCAGCGTGTAACGACCAGCCAAAAGGAAGCAGTCAAAGTCACGTTGCTCCAGCGCAGCATGACAAACTTCCCATTCGTTCACGCCCACACCGATGGCCTTGACCACCCCCTGATCTCGCAGGCTTTGAAGCGCCTTATAGGCACCATCCATCGCCTGCTTGAAAACCTCTGGCTGCTCGCTGCCACGGGTGAACACATCGATGTCATGGATAAAACAGATGTCCATGCGCTCCAGCGCCAGACGTTGCAAACTGTCTTCAAAGGAGCGCATCACACCATCATAGGAGTAATCGAATTCCATCGTGAATGGCGCTGCGTTGGTCCAGGGCTCAAAATTGATCTCACTGCGCTTGGCAGGTTTCAGCAGACGCCCCACTTTCGATGACAGCACCAACTCATCGCGGTTCTTCCAGCGCAGGTTCTGCCCTGTTCGCAGTTCAGACAGGCCATGGCCATACATTGGCGCCGTATCGTAATACCGCACGCCTGCATCCCAGGCATGTTCATACATGGCAGAGGATGTCTGCTCATCGATTTCGCGGAAAATATTGCCTACCGGCGCCGTGCCAAAGCCAAAAGCCGTGACCTCAAGATCCACCCGGCCAAATTTGTTTTTACTGTTCGGGTTCATACCCAGCCTCCCTTTTCCTCCGATCAAACACGTCTGCCTTCGCAAAACACATTTGATGTATGTCTCCCAGTGCCAAAGGCACATCATTACATAAGTAACTGTTTGGTTATTTAATCCAAACAGCTCCCTCGATCAAGCACCAAGCACAGGAGCGCCCAATCCAAAAAGGTCGCGTATCGCACCCACGCCAGACATCGCGCTTGACGGGTCGAATTTGTCCGATTTATAAGTAACTAGATAGTTACATTTAGATCGAACAAGAGGCGCGCCATGTTTCTGACGGAAACACATGAACAAGTACGTGATATGACCCGGCAATTTGCCCAGGAGGTCATCCGCCCCCTTGCTGAAGAGCTGGATCGTGATTCGCGTTTCCCGGCCGAAATCTATGACCAGATGGGAGAATTGGGCCTGTTTGGCATCGGCGTACCCGAAGAAATGGGCGGGCCGGGTTTTGACACTGTGACCTATGCCTTGGTGATGGAAGAGCTGTCACGCGGCTATGCCTCTGTGGCTGATCAATGTGGGTTGCTGGAGCTGGTCTCCACCCTGCTTGTCCGTCACGGCACCGAAGCGCAACGGGACAAATGGATGGGCGACCTGCTCACTGCCAAACTGCGCCCCGCCTACTGCATCACCGAACCAGAAGCAGGCACAGATGTCTCCGGCATTCGCACCACAGCCGTGCGCGACGGTGACGGTTGGCTACTCAATGGTGGGAAGATCTGGATCCACAATGCCCCTGTGGCCGATGTGGGCTTTGTGCTGGCACGCACCGATCCAGACGCCGGACATCGCGGCATGTCGATCTTCATCGTTGATCTGCACGCAGCGGGCGTGACCCGCGGCCCCAAGGAAATCAAGATGGGCCAGCGCGCAAGTCAGGTCGGGCCACTGTCTTTTGACGATGTGCGCCTGCCCGCAAAGGCGCTTCTGGGTGTCGAAGGACGTGGCTTCCACATGATGATGAGCGTGCTCGACAAAGGCCGCGTTGGCATCGCCGCCCTGGCCGTTGGCATCGGTCAGGCCGGGCTTGAGGCCGCCACGGAATATGCCCAGCAACGCAAACAATTCAACAAAGCCATTTCTGAGTTTCAGGGCGTGCAATGGCTTCTGGCGGACATTGCCAAAGATGTGGAGGCCGCGCGCCTTCTCGTGCAATCCGCAGCCTACAAAATCGATATGGGGCAAGACGCAACCAAAGCCTGCTCCATCGCAAAATGCTTTGCGGGCGATATGGCCGTGGCCCGCTCCGCCGACGCAGTGCAGGTCTTTGGCGGCTCTGGCTACATTCGCGGCTTTGAGGTGGAACGCCTTTATCGCGATGCTAAGATCACCCAGATCTATGAGGGCACAAACCAGATTCAGCGTATGATCATTGCGCGCGAACTGGTGGCGAAAGGAGCGCAGGCATGACACGACAGGTTGCACTTGTAACAGGATCCTCCCGGGGGATCGGCCTTGCGGCGGCTACTGCCTTGGCACGCGAGGGCTTTGCCATCGCGGTCAACGGTCCCCACGAAGACCCAGAGCTCACCCGCGCGGTCGAAGCGATACGCGCCGAAGGTGTGCCTGCCATGGCCTGTGCATTTGATGTGACCGAGCTCTCCGCCCATGATGCCCAACTGGCACGCGTCGAGGCAGAGCTCGGTCCGCTCACCACATTGGTCAACAATGCCGGTGTCGGCGTCCTGCAACGTGGCGATCTGCTGGAGGTGTCCGAAGAAAGCTATGACCGCTGCATGGCGGTCAACACCAAGGCGATGTTCTTTCTGTCACAGGCCTTTGCCAAACGTCTGCTCGCCCGCCAGCGCGACGCAGCGCTGTTTCATGCCATCGTCAATGTCACCTCTTCCAATGCTGTTGCCGTGGCCGTGCCGCGCGCCGAATATTGCGCCTCAAAAGCGGCCGCCGCGATGGTATCCAAAACCTTCGCGGTGCGGTTGGGCGCGGAAAACATCGCCGTCTATGATGTCCAGCCAGGACTGATCGCCACCGAGATGACGGCCCCTGTGATCGACATGTATGACCAGCGCGCCAAAGACGGGCTCACCCTCTTTCCGCGCGTCGGTCAGCCAGAGGACATGGGCGCCATCATCGCCTCCCTGGCCAGCGGCAAACTCCCCTACACCACCGGACAGGCAATTTCGGCAGATGCCGGCATGCTTGTGCCCCGTTTCTGAGGTCTTCTGATGAAAATTCAACTGCCTGACACGCAAGGTGTGTTGCACCCCTACCACCTGACCGGCACCCCTGTGGCCCCATCTAAGCTGACAGAGAACTCTGCCCGCGTGCTCTATTCTGCGGCACATGTGGTCTCTGATCCGTTTGGCGATCATGATCCAACCGGCCCCGCCAAGGTGGACTGGAACAAAACCATGGAGTTTCGCCACTATCTGGCGGGTATGGGCATGGGCATTGCCGAAGCGATGGACACCGCGCAGCGCGGCATGGGGCTGGATTGGAACGGCGCGCTCGAACTGATCCGCCGTACCAAAGAAGAGCTCCCGGATGCCTTGGTGGCCAATGGCTGCGGCACAGACCACCTCGATCCGGCAGACGCGCGTGATCTGGAGGATGTACGCCGCGCCTATCTCGAACAGGTTGACACCATTCAGGCCGTCGGTGGCCGTCTGATCCTCATGGCTTCGCGCGCGCTGGCACGCGTCGCGCAAAGCCCAGAAGACTACATTACCATCTATTCCGACGTGCTGAACGCCTGTGACCAACCGGTGATTTTGCACTGGCTTGGCGATATGTTTGACCCGCAGCTGGCAGGCTACTGGGGCAGCGACAATTTCGCCGACACATTGGACACCGTGGTACAGATCATTGAGGCCAATGTTGCCAAGGTCGATGGCATCAAAATCTCTCTGCTGGATGCCGACAAAGAAGTACAGTTGCGCCGCCGTCTGCCCGAAGGCGTCAAGATGTATACCGGCGATGATTTCAACTACCCCGAACTCATCGAAGGCGACGAGCAGGGGCATTCCCACGCGCTGCTTGGTATCTTTGATCCGCTGGCTCCTGCGGCGGCCTATGCGGTCAGCAAACTCAGCGAGGGCGATGCGCGTAGCTTCCGGGCCACGCTCGATCCCACCGTGCCTCTGGCGCGCCATATCTTCCGCACCCCAACGCAATATTACAAAACAGGCGTTGTGTTTCTCGCTTGGCTGAACGGGTTTCAGGACCACTTCATCATGCTCAACGGCGCGCAATCGACCCGCTCCCTGCCCTATTTTACCGATTGCTTCAAAATGGCAGACGGCTGTGGCTTGCTGCGGGAACCGGATCTGGCGGTCGAACGTATGGGCGCCATGCTGAAGCTCTACGGCGTGTGAATCTGATGCGTGATTTCTCCCAAAACCACGCCGCACTTGCGCTCAACACCGCGAGCCTCGGGCACAATCTTGAGGGTTTTGGCGCGGGCTGGTCACCGGAACAGGTGATCGACGCCTGCGCGGCGCGGGGCTATGGAGGAATCACCTTCTGGCGTCGTGAATTGGGGGAACGCGCTTTTGACATCGGAGTGCGCACCCGCGCGGCCGGGCTGCAAATTGCCGGGCTGTGCCGCACACCCTTTCTGACCGGTCCCCTGGCTCTGCCCAGCGACGCGGAAATCATGGACGACTTCCACCGCTCAATTGATGAGGCTGCAGAACTCGGCGCAGAGGTGCTCACCATCGTAACCGGAGGACCTGAGCCAGGCACCAAAGGGGTTCTGGACAGTCAGAAACTGCTGGCAGACCGGGTTGCGCGCGCCGCTGACTATGCCGCAGAGCGCAATGTCAATCTGGCGCTGGAGCCGCTGAGCCCGGCGACCGCAGGCAATCGCACCTGCATCATGACCGCCGCCGATGCGCTCAATGTCTGTGATGCGGTGGGGGCGGCCAATGTCGGGGTGGCGATTGATGTCTACCATGTCTGGTGGGACACCACACTGGCGGCCACGCTCGCCAAACGTGGCAAAGGTCGCATCCTCGGCTATCATCTCTGCGATTGGCTGGCAGACACCACCGATGTTCTGCTGGACCGTGGCATGATGGGAGACGGCGTGGCCGATCTCAAAGCACTGCGCGCCGCTGTCGAATCCGCAGGCTACAATGGCCTGTGCGAGGTTGAGATTTTCTCGGCCAACAATTGGTGGCAACGCGCCCCGGAAGATGTTCTCGACACCATCGTCGAACGTTTCCGCAGCTGTTGCTGAAAGCAACTTTCCCAACGGAGAA
>NZ_JAQJIM010000018.1:0-13438 GCF_027947445.1 Shimia sp. MMG029
AGGCATCTCATTTGTGCGGCAAAGTCCAACAAATCACAGCCAATGCGGCCATACCTTTGTCGCTGGTATCAGACTGCAGAAAATAAAACATAGGGGGCCTGCTTCCACTCGACCAGACCCCCTATGCCCCCCGCGTGCTCCCATACCACCACACGCGTCTGTTATATCTTAGGGTCCGGCCTTCCTAGCCCGACATACAAGGCATAGCCCAAACCGAATGAATGTTTCAAATATCAAGTAGCGACAATCCGAGGAGATCCGTTTGGGATTTTGAAACCCTTTTGGCACAGAGCCCGCAATCGGGATCTGTGCCCCCTCAGCAATGCGCCTAGAGATACTGTGCCTCTTTGCCGAAATGCTTGGTCAGCATGTAGTAGACAACGGCGCGGTATTTGTTGCGCTCAGACACGCCATAGGTCTCAAAAACCGCATCGATCGCTTCCTGCAGCTCCGGCCCGTCAGAAAGACCCAATTTCTTGATAAGAAAGTTGTTTTTGACAAGCGCAACCTCTTCGGGCTGTGTGCTCGCTACGGTTGCGCCGTCTGCATTGTAGATCGCGGGGCCACACCCGATGGTCACCTTTGTCAGCAAATCCATATCCGGTGTCATTCCGCATTTCTGCTTCAGATCATCCGCATATTTGGCAATCAAGTCTTCGCGTTTTCCCATGCCACGCACCCTCATTTTTCTTAAAATTGGCCAAACTTACCAGTTCTTAAGTCAGAACGGTCGCTCATTAAACTAACGTTTAAGGCCCCAACAGCAAAACTGAACTGCCCCGGTTTTGCTGGAGGCTACTGAGTTCGTATTTCAAGCTGCGATTTTATGTGACTTCAATGCATGTTTGTAATTTTCATCTGCTTCGCTTGGCGTGATGTACGCGGGTGGCTCAAGCAGGCGCTCAGTGCTGAACCAATCGATCCATTTCAGGGCTTCCCACTAGACTTGGTCTCTTGACCTCCAGGGTCCTAGGAGATTGATTACCTTGTCTTTGAACAGACCGATGATCGTTTCGGCCAGTGCGTTGTTATAACTGTCGCCGACATCGCCAACGGACGGCTCAAACCCGGCATCCGCCATTTTCACAGTGTACTTGATCGAGACATACTGGCTGCCGTGGTCAGAGTGATGGATCACTTCGCGCATGAATGGCATTACCCCAATGGGTCTATGACAAACTTCGTGTCGTGTGTAGTCGAAGCCTGCTAACCCACGATCCAATTGGCAAAGGTGTCGGTCACAAAGGCCACGAAGACAAAGACACTCCAGGCGGTCATAAAAAAGAAATCTGGTATCCAAAATTCGTTTATTTTTGAAGTCCGGAATTGTCTATTCACTTTGTCCAAGGGACACTAATCTCAGGGCTGAACATGGGTGGTTTTAACCTTCTTGTCGCGCCTATTGGCTTAAATACCAAGCTGGTACATCAAGCGTTCCACGGTGCAGCCGGGATATCGACCTTCTTGTGCTTCATCGCGTGCCACAGTTTGCGTGCGCCATAAATTGACCAGTTCTTCTTCCAGACATCCCTCACCATTTGAGAAGAAACGCATCCCGCTTGGCACGATCCGGTACCCAATCAGGATCACGCTCAATGGCAATCCATTCACAGAAAGTCGACAGAGCAATCTGCAAAACTCTGCAGATCGGCTCGCCCCCGTGCAGCGCCCTGTTGTCATTGATAGAAGTAATCATTTGCCGATTGGGCAGTCGAGCTCTGCTCCTCCCCCACTGAAGTGGTCCGCCCGTATAGTTAGCGACGGAGGATCAAAGATGGGAATGAAGCGACAGAAACCGGAAGAGATTGTCACGAAGTTACGGCAGGTTGAGGCGCTTTGCAGCCAAGGCATGGCACGCGTTGATACCGTTCGCCAAGTGCAGATAACCGAGCAGACGTTTTACCGCTGGCGTAAACAATATGGCGGAATGGGAACCGATCAACTGAAGGAACTAAAACGACTTCAGAAAGAGAATGAACGGCTGCGAAGAGTCGTGTCGGACCTGACGCTGGACAAACTGATATTGTCAGAAGCCGCACGGGGAAACTACTGAGCCCTTCGCACCGCCGTGCCTGCATTGTGCATGTGCGAAGCCAATTCCGCATCTCAGAGCGTCGGGCTTGCAGAGTGTTGCATCAGCACCTGTCAACACAGCGTAAAGCCCCAAAAGGTCGCGCCGATGAAGATCGCTTGGTTGCCGACATGATCGAACTGGCTCGCCAGTATGGCCGATACGGTTATCGCCGCATCGCAGCTTTGCTGAGAGATGCGGGATGGCGGGTGAACGACAAGCGTGTTGAACGCCTGTGGCGGCGTGAGGGGCTCAAGGTGCCGATGAAGCAGCCCAAGAAAGGACGACTCTGGCTCAACGATGGCTCGTGTATTCGACTGCGTGCAGAGTATCTCAACCATGTCTGGTCGTACGACTGCGTTCATCATCGAACGGATGATGGAAGGGCGTTCAGAACATTGAATATCCTTGATGAGCACAGCCGGGAATGCTTAGCGGTCCGAGTGAAACGGAAGCTGAATTCAGCCGAGGTGATCGACGCCTTGACGGATTTGTTCATCCTGCGCGGTGTTCCGGCCTACATCAGATCAGACAACGTCCTATGCGCGGACTGACTGGCTGATTTGGCATCAGGTCATTATCATGCTGAAGCGTTCCAGCACGTTTGAATGTGTGTCAGTTCGGCATTTTGGTCAACAACTTGTCTCTCCCATAACAAACACAGAGTACGCTTTTGCGGCTCTCACCGTCCTTAAGACGAGATCTTTTGGTCGTTGAGCAGGAGGCCTGAACATTATCTACGAGGTCGAGTGCTCGCCTCTACGGCCCTTACAGAGAAAGGTCCTTCTGCCGTCGATCATCCCTCAAAGAAGGGACGATATGGTTCGCCGCGTTTGATGATCCCGTGCACAGTGCGGGCCATTTTGGCGGCGATTACGGTGTACGCCTTACGGCGCAAATGAGTGTTCCGCCGATCTTTGGCGATGTAGCGCTCAAACTTGTCACGGAAGCTGTTGGTCTTTTGCATGATGGCCACCTGGCCGGCCATCCAGAGCGTCCGTCGCAGTCGGGCGTTTCCATATTTGGACAGCTTTGTCTGACCGCGGAATGTACCGGACTGGATGGTTGCGAGATCCATACCGCAGAACTTCAAGAACTGCCGGTGATGCGGAAAGCGGCGCAGGTCGCCAGCCTAGGCGAGGATAGTCAGCGCATTGATTGGCCCGATCCCCGGAATAGATGTCAGCAGCCGATAGTCGTCGTTGGTCTTGAGTAATTCTACGGCGCGGTCCTCGATCTCGTTGCGTTGGGCAATCAGGCTGCGTCCTTCACCCAAGACCAGACGGAACATTCTGGCAGCGTCGGAGTCCTGCGTAATTGGCAAGCCCACAGAGGATTTTGCGGTCTGATAAATATCTGCAAGCAAACGTTCTTTTGACACTTTGCGGCCGACAACCTCCCAGGCGTCGGCAATGAATGCCTCTTGATCCATGGCTGAGATAAAATGTGGGGAAGGATAGCGTTCGAGGAAGGCAAAGTACCAATCGCTGCGTGAACTGCGATGGAAGCGTTCAGCCTCGGGCCAATACAAAGGCAGATAGTGGGTCAGGATGCGGTGCCACAACTCGGTCTTCGAGCGCGAGACAATGTCGTGCGTCTTGGACAATTCCTGAAGATCATTCGTGCCGCACAGCATCGGATCGTGATAAAGCTGTTCGTTCCAGATCTGCATCATGTGCAGAATGACCTGCGCATCCTTCGGGTCGTTCTTGTCCCAGCTGTTGTTCAAGGCTTCCCGGGTGCGGGCCAGGGCAACCGAAGACACCAACTTCACGTCGAAGCCAGCGACCCCAAGGCGGTAGGCCAACGCACGATGGTAATTGCCTGTAGCTTCAAGCGCCACGCGCACAGGACGGCCGTAATCCGTGAGTGTGGCAATCAATCTGTTGAAGTCGACGAGCTGGTTTAACACCGTCAGACGGCGGCGGCGCTTCTTATCCGGAACAGCGATCAAAACTTCATGGCGGTTTTTTGCGATATCAATCGACACCAAAATAGGCTCGCCCTGTGCAATAATGGTATCGGTCATAGTCGGTCTCCCTTGCGGTGTGGTTTGTGCAAAACCACTGTAGGGACCTGAGACACGGCTATGATCACCCGCTGCGCTATTTGGGGGCTGCGCAGGCAATCATAGCCCTACATCAGCATCATTCCGAATGTGTTACGGCCCAGAGTTCATAGCTCAGGCTGTTCGGGATTGGATCAAAGCCGTCGGTGCAAAGACGGCTTACATCGAACCCGGCTCACCCTGGGAGAACGGATACTGCGAAAGCTTCAACGCCCGGTTCAGGGATGAGTTCTTGAATGGCGAAATCTTCTACAGCCTGCGAGAAGCTCAAATCCTGATCGAAGAATGGAGGAAACACTACAACACCAAACGACCACATAGTGCTCTAGGCTATCGCCCACCGGCCCCGGAAACCATCGTCCCAATGGAAACAAGGCCAATCATGCACTAACATTCAAACTGGACCACTTAGGTGGGGCCGATCAGCTCCGCCTGTGCAAAATATGCATATGCTGATTTGAGGATCTCATTTTCCTGACGCAACTGCCGGTTCTCGCGTTCAAGTTCCTTGATGCGATCACGTTCAGCGATAGTCATTCATCACGCTTGCCGGTATCCGTCTCGTGCTGCTTGACACACATGCGCGGGCTTTTTTATTGCTCCCAACCTTCCGAGAGATCTGCAGAATTACCACCGATCTACTCGCGTATTCGACCTCTTGATCCGAAACCATACCCACCACTCTGGCACGCAATTCCTTTGGATTACATGTTCCGCACTTCGCCTGTCCTATGACTCAGTATCCTTACTTCTGGGTCTCCGCCAAACAACCGGCGGTTCAAGGTGTCCAAAGGTCTTCATCTCAGCAATCGCGCTAACAGCCCTTGGCATCTACTTGCTATGAATCCTAAGCCGAGCTTAACTTACGCCGAAACCTGTCCAAACACTGACGGGTAACTCAGTGCCAGTGTTTTGGGCGTTGGTTCGCTCATTAGCATCACCTAAGTGACACTGTTGTAGTGGTTAACTTGAAATGATGCACGAGCTGCGATATTGGCTTCAGTAACATGAAGTAGTTGAGTAATTCTAGCTATGCACAGTGTCTAAGCACTACTATATAAACCTATGTTTTTAATGCGTAACTGGGAAATTTAATTGTTAAGTATGTCGTAAATTTTGTAGTTTAGCGCGTTGAAAAGTATGAAATATTTATCAGAGAATACATATGGTTTATTCGATTGAAGCAGAATATATTTTGCCACTCCTGCTAACGTTTGGAGTCAGCTTTGCTCTTTGTAGCGTTTTCGCGTTGGCGCCGAATCTGTTCCTCAGCGAAGAACATATGAACAATGATCTGAACGCACGGCAGGCACAACACAAGCGACCAACGCCGCGTATAGGTGGTGTTGGAGTTGTACTTGGGCTTCTGATAACATCAATAATATATTTTCATCAGCTACAAACGGATTTGATTCTGGCATTGGTTGCGAGCGGCTTAGTTTTCATGGTCGGGCTGCGTGAGGATATCAAGCGAGACATGTCACCCAAAGTGCGTTTGATCGCTGCATTTGTCTCGGGTGGTCTTGCAATGCTGTTGACAGGTATTGTCCTTCCACGGGCCGGCCTCCCTTACCTAGATAGTGTTATTGGTATTTCGCTTTTCGGCGTCTTGCTGACTTTGCTCTGGTCAGCTGGTGCTTGTCATGCACTTAATCTTATCGATGGTTTGAACGGGCTCGCGTCTGGCTATAGTATGATGGCTTCGCTTGCGTTTTTTGTCATTGCCGGGTTTACAGGTGATCATGATGTTCAGTTTATTTCCGGTGTGCTTACTGGAGCGTTGCTTGGATTCTTTATTTTAAACTGGCCACGCGGTTACCTGTTTCTTGGTGATGCGGGGGCCTACGCGATCGGACACATCCTCGCCTGGCTGGGCATGATTTTGTTGAGCCGTAACCCCGAAGGCACTGGGCTGGCAGTTCTCTTGGTACTTTTTTGGCCAGTCGCAGACACTGCCTTTGCGATCGTGAGACGACGTCTCTTGGAGAAAGATACAGACCAGCCGGACCGACTCCACTTCCATCATCTGGTAGTGCGGGCTCTGCGGCTCATGTTTGGTAGACGGATCAAGTCGGACTTTTACAACCCGCTTGGAACACTCGTTCTTTTGCCTTTTGTTGCGGCCCCGATTGTCGCGGGCACACTATCTTGGCAAAACGGCCCGCTTTCTTTGTTTTTTTTGATTTTCTTCGGGGCTCTTTTTGTTGGTAGTTATGTTTTATCGGTGATTTTTTTCAGGTCGCGAAAATTTCGGTCGAGAGATTTTACAAAGCCACTTATAGCTAAACCAGAAGCTCGCCCTATCGAAGTGTCTGAAATGTAAAGAATACCCATAGAAAGCGTTCAGTTTTTATGTGAGAAGAACCGATAGGCGTTTAAACGTTTCTTTCGTTCAGAACTTGGGGCTAAGTGCTCCGAAAAAGGCGTTATTGTGCGGTTTCGAAAGCTAACTGAAGCACAGGGTTACGCTGCGCTGATAAGTTCAGATATTCGTGTCCCTGCGGATGACTTCGCCACCGGCAGCTACCCATTTTGTTTTTTGTAACACATCTGGCAGCATATGCGATCCAGTGGGGCACCAACTTTTTTTCCCGATAGCTGAGCTTAGGATCGATAACTGGAGCGGGCCGCTAAAAGATATCACCCACAGTCTGGACTCACCCTGTTTTGTGCCGCCCCAAGTTCACGTTTAGGTCACTTTGCGGCTTATTTTGACCAATGCTTCTCGGACGTGTCGCGGTTTGAGTCCGCTCCTTTAATAGCATTTATTCCAGCAAAGTAGACGACCTATGGAATTGAAACGGACGAACGGATTCCGGGCTGATGGGGTGCGGATCGCGCTCAAGAGCGGGCTGACGCGCAAAAAGGTGGCGTCTGACTTGGGCGCTGGTCTTTCGACACTTAACAAGCGGGTTACAGCATATCGTGACACTGAGGTGGTGTCTGACAAAAACCTCGTCCCTTGGCCGAGAGAACGAACGACTTCGACGTGAAAATCGCATCCTGAAGGAGGAGAGGAACATCCTAAACTGAGAACGCGAACGCCAAGCGTTCGAAGGCCACAGCCGTCTTCGCGAGCCAGTGAAGGCATGAACGCCATTGGTCTGAGAGAATGCCTGAACCCATAAGGTTCCGACTCATCGAAGAGTATGGCCACGAATTCCCGACCAACCGCCTTTGCCTGGTTCTGCATGTCAGTTCACGTGGCCTGCGCGCCTATCGCTGTCGCCCAGCCAGCCAAAGACAGCGAACCGATATGGAGGTCTTGGCGATATCAAGGAACAGTCCCGTCTCAGCCTCGGCAGCTATGGCCGTCCACGGATGACTGAATAAGAGCATGGCTTTCCAATCAGGCATCCCCGCGTTAGCCGATTGATGCGTCAGAATGGTATACGCGTCGAACCGTCTAAGAAGTATAAGGTGACGACCGACAGCAACCAAGCTTTCAATATCGCACCCAACCTTTTGAACCGGGACTTCCATGCAGATCAACCGAACCAGAAATGGGCAGGCGACATCAGTTATGTCTGAACGCGCGAAGGATGGTTCTATCTGGCGGTCATTCTCGATTTGCAGTCACGTCGCGTGATCGGTTGGGTCGTGTCGAACCGAATGAATCGTGATCTTGCGATCCGGGCTTTGAAAATGGCTGTTGCGCTGCGGCAGCCGCCCAAGGGCTGCATCCATAATGCGGATCGTGGATCGCAATACTGCTCACACGACTACCAAAAGTTGTTGCGCCTGCATGGCTTACAGGTCTCTATGAGTGGTAAGGGAAGCTGTTATGACAAATCTGCCGTTGAAACTTTCTTCAAAACCATAAAGGCAGAACTGATCTGGCAGTGTTCATGGCAAACCAGACGGCAGGCCGAAGCAGCGATCTTCCAGTGCATCAATGGCCTCTAAAATCCGCGCCGACCGCACTCAGCATTGTGCTGGAAAACCCAGGTCACCTTCGAACGGAGAGTAGCCTAAACGAACACTTGGGGCGGGACAAAAACAGGACACGTCCACACCAGGTATTCAGTCAACCTGAGGCATTGATCTATGTTCCATTGACTGTTTCTTAGATGCTCAGAGCATTATGTTCAACGACGATGAAAAGATAGATCTGGCGCTGTTGCTATCTCAAAGCGCTTAGGGCAAAACTCCGTCGAGAATAGGGGATTTGTATGTCGCGTAGAGCGGATAACGATATCAATTTGGTAGAGCTGATTGGCGCCATATGGACGCATAAGACTAGCGTTGTAGTCACGCAGTTCGTGTGCGTGACTGCTGCTTTACTGTACGTGGTGCTACTTGCACCGACAATGTATGAAGCGCGATCTCGATTTGAGCTTCTTGAAGCTGGACAGTCAAACCAAGCGCTTGGCGGTCTTGCCAGTTTGGTTGGTTTGGCTGCTCAAAATGGTGATCGAGAAGCCAACAGGCTTGAAGATAGAATACTATCTAGACCTTATGTCGAGAATGTTTTTGCAGAAGCCGGATTTGAAAGCGATGAATATTTCAATGGTGTTTATGCGGACAATAGAGATGCTTATAGTATCAGGTCCTTGATAAGAGGCGCTCAGAGTAAATCCAGAAATCACGATGAATTGGTTTCTGAAGTCCTCAATACTCTTAGCGACAGTTTAACAATATCCCTAAAGAAAAATGGAGTAATTGAGTTAGTATTATTGCACCCAGATCCCGATAGGGCAGCTGAAGTCGTAAACACCTTGGTCTCGCATTCGATTTTAGATATTCATGAACGCGGGCGTGAGCTATCTCTTGAAAGGTTGGAATATTTCAGAGATCAGCTGTCGGGCGTTCAAGAGAAATTGGACGCCGCAAACTTGGCATTGAGCGAATTCGCTCTGACGGAAAATTTAAATTCTGAGCAAGATCTTGCCCGCGCTTCTAATCAACTCTCTCAGCTACGCGATAATGTGAGGCGTCAGAACGCCTATCTGTCTGTCGTACAAACGCTTGAGCGTGCAGTTACAAGTGAATTTGATGCACCTGCATTTATTGAGAGGTTCCCATCAGTTACCGAACTGGAATTCAGAAGATACTTCGGTTGGGACGTTGATGAAGGCACATGGGAGCTTCCCGATAGGGCATATTTAGATGAAGTAAAAATACGTATATTGGCCAACAAGCGAGAAGTTGAACGGCAGATTTCAAATATTTTATCTGTAGCCGCAGAAAGGGGGCGTGCAGCTCGAAGGCTAGAAGAGCTCACACGTGACGCAAAGGTACAAGAAGCGGTTTATGATGCTATGATTAGGCAATTTGAGGCTGAGGCGCTCAGCTCTGGCTTTGAAACTTCGAGTGCGCGTGTAATTGATCCCGCTGTCGTTCCATCTGTACCCGTAGCACCGAAAAAACTTGTTGTGTTGGTTATCTCCTTCGTTTTTGGCGGTTTTTTGGGCATAGGAATCGCTATCTTTCGCGCACTACGATCTGATATTCTATTCAGTGCTAGTGCGATATTAGATAGTTCGGCGGCAGAGAACGCAGTACTTGTTATCCCGGAGAAAAAGTCTTGGTGGCTGCAAATTCCTTCCTTCGGTGGCAGCTCCACACAGGACCTGCAGTGCTTCTCGTTAGAAGAATTAAGGACTATGCTGGTTGGAAATCCCAAGAGTATGTTTTTTCTTTCAGCTCACCATAGTCGGGAAGATATTGGCTTTGTGCATTCTCTGGCAAAAAAGTGCTCAGTTTTTCTGGAAAAGAAAGTTTGTATCTTAGATACCACTGGATCTGTTTTCCCTGAGGGCCTTGATGGATCTTCTAACATATCGTGGCGAAATTGCTCGAATTTGGAGGCAGCTGACATCGAAAGCGGGCTGCGTGAACAGCTCGAAGAGCTTTATGAATCAAATGAGTTTGTGATTTTGTTTAACCCTAACATCCAAGATTTGAGGATAAGCTCAATAGAACTCGCTGCGAACTTAGACTTAACGTGTGTCCTAGTAAAAGCTGGAAAGCTAAAGAAATCGGAGCTTAGGCAAGTTGACGACTTCTTGAACGGGTTAGAGTCCTCGCAATGCACCTTGTTGGTGAAATAGGACGTCTACTGATATGCGAAATACTATTATTGCTTGTGTGCTGCTTAACATTATTTCAAGCTGCAATGAGGTACTGCGTCGGCCGGAGCTAACTGTAGAAGAAAGAGACAGTAGCGCAGTGCAGCTAGACTATACTGTGAAGGCACTACCAGTTTCACCCGCAAACATTAAAGAAGCAAATCGAAGTGAGTTTGTGACTCGAGTAGTGTTAGGTGGTGAAGATTCTGCTCCGGTAAAACGTGTCAGCCCGAGTTCAGCCATAGGTGCGCGCTCTCCACGAGCTACGGAAAAACCCAAATATCGCATTGGTGCCGGTGATGTTATCGAGATTGGGCGTCTAAATACGATCATTGACCCCAATGGTCTGGCGCAAGAACAACTATCTGTCTCGAGGCTGACTGTTGGTGATGGCGGGTATGTTGAGCTTGTAGATGCGGGAAAAATATATCTTAAAAATAGAACACTTGAAGAAGCGCAGGTCGCAATCTCAACAGGATTTGGTGCCCGATCCGCTGATCTCGCCACGACAGTTGAAACAACTGAATTCCCAGTAATCGAAAAAGCACCATACAGAATTGCATCAGCCGATGTGTTATCGCTACAATTCATATTGGTTGATACATCTCTAGACGGCGAAAGTTCATCTTCGGTTGTTGTTACCAACTCTATTGTGGATGAAAGTGGGCTCGTAAATTTCCTGCAGATTGGGAATGTTGAAGTCGGTGGCCTGACTTTAGCCCAAGCCCAACAGAGGATTGGGGACGCTGCGCTGCAGGCGCGGGCAGCAACAGATCAGGTCCAACTTTCGATTACAGAGTTTGGATCGCAAACAGTGGTTATTGCGGGTGACATCAGTGTCCGCTCAGTCCCAATTTCGATTAAAATAAACACATATGATAAGATTTTGTCCCAGACCGGCTTAGCAATATCAGAAAAAACGGACTATCTTGTCGAACTTACAAGGGCTGGACGTCGCTACTCCATGTTGGCTAGCACTATATTGAGCAGTTCGAAGAGGGCAAAATACCGCGCGCTCGATGGTGATCGAATTGTTATTCGAAAGTTGTCCAGTGTTCCAGATTTCCGTGTTTCAATCGAAGAGTTTAATGCGCACAATGTGAGTTTTATAAATGTCGCTGAAGACCGGCACGAAATTCTCAATCTGGACCAGCGAGGGTTGGATCTTAGAAATGTCTTGGTTGCTGCAGATGTCAACACTTCTGAAATTGAAGATTCACTAGTAAGACTCGTGCGCCAAGGCACAGAGTTCCGTTTCTCAGCCAAAGAGCTGCTTGTTTCGTCACCGGGAAAGAAAATTTGGCTTTTTCCCGATGACAGCATAATTGTAGAGCCCCTAGCTTACGAGAAAGCAACAGCTTTTCTCATTGGGCAAGTAGGTAATCCTACTCCCTTTGTCATTGACAGGTCTACTCGCTCCTCGCTGTCGGATGCTTTGTTTGATGGTGAGTTGTTTCAGCGTATAACAGCAGATTTCACGCAGATTTATTTGCTAAGGCGATCCAGCGGCACGAATTTTACAGCTTATCATTTCGACTTGAGTGATGTTGAGAACGTGACACTAGCCGAATATATGGAGTTACGACCAGGAGATGTTGTATTTGTAAGAACAAACCCAGTGAACAAATTTAATGACATGATCGACGTCATTTTGGGAATTAGCAATAGATCTAGAAACCTCTCTGATGCACTCTGAGAAAATTTCTGGTCAGCATTTCGGTTTCGCTTCAAAATCATTCAATCTTGAGGCGAAACCGATTTTATGTAGCTATATCTCGAGTGGGCCGCACATTTGTCGATTATCGATAGGCATCGTCTAGTATGAAGTTCTCAAGAGAAAATATACTCACGATCTACGTTATGTATTCGGCTATGTTTCTGGCTGCGATAAGATGGCGAACCGGTACTGATTGGGATGCATACCTAGATGTCTACGAGAATATCAAACAGATTGGTGTAATAAACGAACTGTTTGAACCTGGCTTTATCATCGCGATGAAGGTGGTCGACTATTTCGGCATTGGATTTTCAGGGTATATTATAATTTTATCGGTGTTATGTACCGGTATCAAGCTGTTCGTAATTTCTAGGCTTCCATATTGGAAATTCGCTTTAGTATGGTATGGGACTACATTTCAATTTGATTTGTACTCCGTGCGCTATAACGCGGCGTTATCTTTTTTGTTTCTAGGTTTGTTCGCGCGTGAATACTTTGGAAGACGATGGATCTCTTGGATCTTTTTTTCGTTTGGTATGCTCTGGCACAAGGCGGTTCTTATTGGGGTTTTGTTGAGCTGGCCTAGAAAGAACGAAGCGTTCGGTACTTCCTTAGTAATGAAGTTACTTATTTTTTTGTGCCTTATTGTAGTCACATATTTCTTTGTGACACAGGAATCTTTTCAGTACAAACTGGCCAACCAGATTTTTTCTTTTAATGTGAACCTTCAAGGTTTATCTGATCCCGTTTACGTTCACCGTATTCTTTATCTTGTGCTTTGTGTGTTGATTTCTAGAGAAATGTCGAGATGCCCAGATAGAAATCGTAGTATCCATGCTTTTGTACCAATTTTCGGAGGTGTACTGTATTGTATAATTGGTGTTGTAGATCTCGGGTCTGTCGCGCGGTTATACGGTGTCTTTTTAATTTTCGAACTGTATATCGTGAGTGCTTACAATCTCGCAAACCGAAAGGTTATCCTTTTGGGGTTTGCGATGTTTGTATTTCCTGTAAGGGTATTTCAGTACTTTAGTTCGAACTATTTTGATCTTTTTTGGCCGTATGAAACAATTTTGGAAATTCAATTTAAGGGCGTATATTGAGGTCGTTTTTCAGAAAATCAATTTAGAAGTGCTGTATATAACTAGGAGTAGGTTCCGTTTTATTTCTCCATGTGGACACGTGGGTCGAAATACGAGCGGTGTAAAATGATTGAGGTTTTCAGGCTTATTGATACCCAGATGGCGCATTTTGAGCCTTTTGGTCCCAACTCTCACGGTGTTTGCCTTGAAAATTAAGGGGGTGCGGAAGTAGAATTTTCTCGAAGATGGAAGAGGGATTCTGATGAAGAAATCAAAGTACATTGATCGGTAAACGCCCGCTTTAAACCACCTTGCAATTTCTGGCCGCTACCGGAGCCCAGTTCCACGGCAGCAACTCGTCGAGTTTGTTGATTTTTGGTCGTGGATGCGGCTGAGAACGTCAATAAGGTAAGCCTGCAGGTTCAAATT
>NZ_JAQJIM010000019.1:0-9565 GCF_027947445.1 Shimia sp. MMG029
AAACAACCCTAAGAAGGAATGCGCCTCCTCGCACCAGCGCTCCTGCTCATGAGGACGGTGGGCATGCTATCGGCGCAGTTTGTGATCTATGCGCTGATGAGGGAATGGCTGGCTCAGTATTTTATATTAGTACAGGCAGGCTTCCAATCGCAATCCTCGTGTTCGGCATTCTAGGAATTGCCAGGAACACCGTCGCAGGTGCTCTTTCGTACCGCCTTGGATCTTGACCTTTGTTTTGGGCGAGTTTTGCCTGTCTCGCTGCGTTTCTTTCCCTAGTGCTTCTCGACTTGGGGCCATACTTGGGTGCGATGTCTCTTGCGGGATACGCATTCAAGGGCACCCTGTTCGCAACGCCCAAAAAAAGCCGTCTTGTGGCTTTGGTGACTGATGTCAACCACGGCTTTATCCTCGCGCTTAACCCGTCAGCAAATTACCTCGGCATTGAGTTAGGGTCAGCACTGGCAAGCGCTTAAGGCATCAATATCAGACTTTGGTCGCTGCGCGTTGGTGCATTGGGCCTACTAGCTCTGACAAATGCTGTGACAGTTGCATTCGGTTCTATCAAGAGATGAGAGCGCGTCGCAGTCGGTGTCCGAAAGCTGACCTTAGCGCAACCGAAGCGAAATCGCTCTAAGTGCGCACTACGGGCGTCTTCTAACCGCGTCTCGAACAACAGCTTCCTGCAACCAATGGATGATTGGTGACACCACAACAAAGTGAGAACGTCGCGGTACGGGTTTTATGTGAAGCGATCTCTGGTTGAGTACGCTAGCTATTTATGCTGGCAACTGAGCCGGCCTCACTGGGCCGGCCTTTTCGCATCCACAGGCAACCAGACGATCTGCCCGCCATCGGCGTCAAGTTGATCTGCCAGCTCTGCGGCAGAAACAACCTCTCCGCGCTCAATCAGCTCGGCCGCGCCAAACCTTGCCCTCGCAGTCCACAGGCAGCCGGATAAAGCTGCTGATGTTTACAATCTGTCTTTGGCGTTTGCGACCTCAATTTTTAAAACGAAGGCCTCAAATCCAAACCAACTACTCTTCCAACTCATCAGAAAAGCGTTTCATGGCAAAGTCTGGTTCTATTGGGCCCATCAACTGAACCTTCTTTTGGAGCTCCCGCATTTTGGCCAACAGCTCCTCATAACCGGTGTCTGATATAACGCTTGAAACTGCTGAATGCTCGACCAGGCAATGTAGGTTCTTGCACGATTGGTGTCGGGGTTTTGATGCTTTAGCGTCTCCCCCTCAAACGCGACATAACCGATGTGCGGTGCGGAGGGATGTCAGCCTCTGTTAAGAGGCTGTTGTGAAGGTCATCGCGATTTCTTGAGCTAGACCTTCACCGCTAATTTAATGACCGAGATTTTCCGGATCAGTTTGCTCAGGGTCGCGGTCAAATGCGCTTGCCCAACTGGTCAGCAAAGCACTTTCACCATGCAACAGGCGCCACTGACGAATGCCATTTCGCCACCCTGCCCGCCCAACACGTGACGCTGGTTCGGAAACCTCCCGCGCTTCTTTGCCAGCCTCCAGTGCGGCCCACGCCGTGTTCTTACCAGCCAGATACTCCTCCGCCCCCCAAGCTTGTAGCAACATCTGGAAATGATCAAAAGCGGCTTTGCTAAACGGCAGGTCCTCTCCCAAACGGCCAATAGCGGGGTTTTCCGGGTGCATACCGCAGCATGGCACAAGCCCTTCCGGAATCGGCGTATTGGCAGAATGCGTGCGCTTGGCCCGCAGAAGTTTGGGAAGCACATGGGTGTGCGGACCGTCGGGTGATTTGCCACCGGTGTCTGGGCCACCGATCATTTGATAAACCTCAACCCGCCCGATCCGTGTCAAAGCAACCCGATGAGGGTGGGCTTTCAGGATCGCACCCATAGCGGGACTATGGTGATCAAACAACGAGCGGCCCTCATTTGCGCGCAAAACCTCAAGTAATGTGGGATCAGTCGTCCGAATGCAGAAATCGACTTGAAACTGTGCCAGCCCCATATCAAACAGCACCGCATCCCGATCTGTTGCGCGCAAGGCCTGGGTATCCGCGCCAAGTTCGGTCAACACATCTCGCTGATGCATAGCGGCTTGATCTGTTGGCAGACACAGCGACACCGCCTGCGTCCAGCGATGCGGTTTGGGGCTCAGAGTTTCATAGGCCACAGGTGTCACCCCCTCCAGACGGTCAATACGCACACCTCCGCGTGGCGTGACCTGCATCAACCCGTCTTGGGTCGTGGGTACATCATCACCGTACACATGGTGGAACTCGGCAATGGCGCCAAATGACCCCATGTTCCAGCCGGTGTCTTCCTGAATGAGTGCGTCGCGCAATACGTTTTCAAGCTCTGGCACGCTGTCTTTCCTCTGTTTCATCAATCCACTTGTCAGCGCCCGCACGCACAGCGTCATAGACGGCGCGCCCGACGGCCTCACCGATAGCTGTATGAAGGCCCGCATAAAGCTGGTCCCCCTCCGGGGCAGCAATGGCGACACAATCTGTCCCCGTTCCCGTTGCAACCCCTGTCGGTACTCTGAAGCCCGCATCCATGACAGCGGCAGTGCGAGCCTGCACGGCAATGCTCATCGCTTCGAGCAGCCCTGCTTGGGTCATTCCTTCGCTGATCCCCAGACCAACATTGATTGTGCCCCAATCACGGCCCGAATAATCCACCCGATGCCCAACGCGCTCCCCATTGGAGAGGCCCACAGTCGCGACCGCTTCGACAGTCACCCCATCAACGCTTGCGGTGCGTGCTTCGTAGCGAGTGATGTCGCGTGAGGTGAGCATAACCACGGCATCCTCGGAATAACACCGCACCAATTCGGCATTGATCCACTGCTGCACATCTACACCTTCAGGCAAATCGCGATTGCGCACCTCACGCCATAGAAGACGGGATGCGCGCGCAAACCCCGGTGCGTTTATCGACCAACTCAAGGCTTGCATGTCCTCGCCAAGGTCAAACTCCAGCCAAGGGGCTTTTAGTTTCACGTAGCTCATTTCACCACCTCAAGGGGTTGAAACACCGGCCCCTCCGCTGTCTCCTCATGCCAAACGGAAACACCAAAGGCCTCTGCCATCAGCTCGGGGGTGAGCACATCATGTGGCGTACCATCAGCAATCACTCTACCTTCGGCAAGAAGGATAAGGCGGGTGCAGTGGCGGGCGGCAAGACCGAGATCATGAATCGAGATCATGACAGCACGGCCATCACCCGCCAGCTCGCGAAAGACTTGCATCGTGGAAATCTGATGCGCGGGGTCAAGCCCGGCAATGGGTTCATCCGCCATTAGAACAGGTGTGTCCTGCGCCAAGGAGCGAGCAATAAGCGCTCGAGCCTGTTCACCCCCAGATAGGCGCGAGGCTGCACGCTGCCGATAGGCCTCCAACCCCAGACGCTCTATTGCCGCATCCACCCGGACCTGATCAGCGAGCGGCATCCTCTGCCCCGTCGCCAGATGCGGCAGCCGCCCCAGCGCCACGATGCGCTCCACGGACACCGGCCACGCAATTTCGCGGGATTGCGGCATCCACGCCACCGTCCGCGCGCGCTGACGTGGTGACATGGCAGCCAGCGAACTGCTCCCGTCATGCGGCAGCAATCCCAAAATGGCACGCATCAGACTGGTTTTTCCTGCACCATTAGGGCCGATCAACCCGACAAACTCACCTTCTTGTATCTCAAAGGAAATGCCCTTGAAGACTTCTCTTCTACGCAGAGAGATCCCAAGGTTTTGGACCGACATAAGGGTCATGGCAGTTCCCTCCGCGTTTTGTAGATAAGGTGCAGGAACAACGGTGCCCCAACGAGGGCAGTCACAACGCCAAGCTTCAAATCCCGCGTCGGCAGGATGACCCGAACGGCAATATCAGCAAGCTGCAACATGATTGCCCCTCCCAGTGCGGAGGACCACATCAGCCGCGACGGCTGCGCACCGACAAACGGGCGCAGAATATGTGGCACCACCAAACCGACAAAACCGATGGCTCCGGCAACCGCGGTGACGCCGCCCACAATGCTCGCTGTACCCACCACGATCAGAAGCCGTAGCCGCGACAGGTCAAAACCCATGGTTTCCGCGGCATCCTCGCCAAGTGTGAGCGCATCCAGACCACGCGCAGTCATCGCAATCACCACAGCCCCTGCCACAACAAACGGCAACGCCAACCAGACATGCGTCATGGAGCGATCTGCCAAAGAGCCCATCATCCAGAAAACAATCTCATTGGCGGCGAAGGGATTGGGTGAGAGGTTCAATGCAAGTGATGTCAGTGCTCCGGCCAATGCCGAAATAGCAATCCCGGCAAGGATAAGCGTCAGAGAGCCGCCGCGCGGACCTGCCAGTGCCATCACCAGGCACACGCCTACCAAGGCCCCCGCCAACGCAGACAAAGGCAGCCCCAGAAACACATTTGCCGCCAACCCGGAATGTATCGCCAAAACCGCACCCAGAGCAGCCGAGGAGGCTACGCCAATCAACCCCGGCTCAGCCAGAGGATTGCGCAAATATCCCTGCATTGCTGCACCGGCAAAACCAAGGCCAGCTCCGGCGGTTATTGCCAGAAGCCCGCGCGGCAGTCGGATTTCCTGCATCACCAGCGTGAGCGGCCCAAAGCTGTTATCAAACAGCGCCTGAAGGCTGTCGATCGCAGGCACATTGGCGGGCCCGATGGTAAGCGAGGCTACAAATAATCCCAGCACGCCAAGGCCAAGTCCGATCTCCAATCGCATCACTCTGCTGTCCTTTGAAATTGATCCCGATCGTTGCGCAACCGCTTTATCGCGCGAAGCACGTACGGTGTGCCGCACACCCAGTCTTGGTCTCGCATATCACTGCGCGTGCCCGGCGCGCGATACACGTCCAGCACGGGATGTCGCAAAACGTCTTCAGCGCGGGAGTGGCCCGGATAATCGCCAGAGTTGATCACCATATCAGGCGCGGCCATGACCAGTACTTCCAGCGGCAGAATGCCACCCTGCGAGAACCCCTTTTCGGTGGCGACATTGCGCAGCCCCGCGGCCCGCAGAATTTGCCCGGCCAGCGATTTATCTCCGGATGTCCACCCGTTGGCAGAATACAGCGCAGCACGTGGCCCTTCGTCGTTGGCCTCAATGAGTGCGGCCAGATCACCAATAAATTGCGCTGCCATGGCTTCGGCACTGTCATCCTGACCAAGGAGCATCCCCATTTTGAGAATACGAGCCACGACATCGTCCAGCGCTCGGGCGGGTTGTATAACGGCTACTGGAACGTCAAGCCGACGCAGCATATCGACGGTTGCGCGGGTGGTATATGCACCGGCAATCACGAGATCAGGCTCCAGCAGGTAAATCTCCTCGGCACGCCCGTGATTGATCTCATAAGCGCGAGCCTCTTCCACCATGGCGGAGCTGCGGCTGTCCAAAGCGAGATAGGACACCGACAACAATTGCCTAGGCGCTGCAATCATCATTGCGAGCTGATCTGTACAGAGGTTCATTGAGACGACACGCTGTGGATGCGCGGGAAACTCAGATGAAGGTGGCACAGAAAGCGGCTCAGCCGCCTCCTGCGCCTGAGCGGCCCCACCCAAAAGCAGCACCGCCAACATTGATATGAGATGCGTCAAACGCATTTTAGAAAGATGCACTTATACCAAGATATGCGGTGCGTTCCTGACCATAGTAGCCCCAGGCCTCTGAATATTCTTCATCAAAGAGATTGATGATACGACCCGTGAGCATCAAGTTCTCCGTAAGCTCATACTGCCCGGCAAGGTTTACAACTGTGAAAGAGGGCAGTTTTGTTGTCGGGTTGTTTGGCCATGGGCGAAACCACTCGGTGTCATAACTGCCGTTAACGTAGCGCAATTCCGCCGTGGCAACGGCGCGATCATTCAGGAAGGACGTGCGCGCCTGAAGGGCAAATTCATGCTCTGGGCGGCGCACCAAAGGGGCCCCTGTTGGGTCTTCGCCATCGCCATAAGAATAGCTCGCTTTCAGATCGAGCCAGTCGTTGACAGTCCAGTCGCCGGTTACCTCGAGCCCTTGACGCACGCTGGTGCCTGTCAGGTTGACGGCTGTCATACCTGCAGAAGAAATCATGTCGTCAATTTCATTGCGATAGATGGTAACGCCCAACATGCCGCGACCATCTGCAAACGTCCAATCTGCGCCCAGTTCAAAGCTGAGACTTTCTTCGGGCTTGAGGTCGGGATTGCCGACGAACTGGCCCGGAGAATAGCCAAACTGCTCATACATGGTGGGGTTGACCGTCGCCTGCCCCAAGGACCCGCGCAAACGCAGATCGGTGCCGGGGATGCGGTAGGCCGCAGACAGGTTCCAAGAGAACGGATTTTCAAAAACATCGATGTCATCGTAGCGAATGCCCGCCTGCACATCGACGCCATTGGAAAAAATACCCTGATAATCAATTGCGATCGCGCGCGTGTTGCGCTCTTGCGTGCCTTCAGACCACGGCGACGAAATGTCCATGCTCTCTGTCTGTGCTTCCAGTCGCACATTCAGCTTTTGATTGGAACTCCGTGCCGCCTGTCCATCCAGCGAGAAGGTGGAGGTGTATTTGAAACTCTGGCGGTCAGACGCGTATTTTGATGGTGTCGCGGTATTGGGGTCTGACACTGACTCCTGATCCATTCCCGAGAGTTCGAAACGATGGAGCCACAAATCATCGCGCGTTTCGGCTTCCAGCCAGATTGCCCCGGATTGCTGCTCAATGTGCGTTTCCTTGAGTGGCAGCGCAAGGTATCCGTCAGGCGTTTGCGACACTGCGGTCGAGTAATAGGTATAGTCCTGATCTAGATCGCGGAATGTAAAGCCAATCCGCACCCCACCATCGCCCAAGTAGGTATCACCGGACAGGTTGATGTTGCGCACCTCGTTGTCGGCATTCGGCATACCTGGCGCGGCGTAGTTATAATCTTCGCGATTTTGCTCCAGCGAGAAAGACAGCTGCCCTGTATCAAAGCCTTGGCGCACATAGAGGTTGGCGTTGTACTGATCGTCCTTTGCTGCCTCCAGACTGCCGCCATAGGAGAGGCCCTGCTTGCTGGCTCGCTTGGTGGTGATGGCTATCACGCCCGACATTGCCGAGGTGCCATAAATTGCAGACTGAGGGCCGCGCAGGACTTCGATTTTTTCGATGTTGGCGACTGGCATGCTGCTGAAGTTGAAAGATCCTTGCAGCGCGCTGTTGATCTCCACGCCATCGACCAGAACTTTGACGTGGTTGCTTTCACCGCCGCGAATGAAAACCCCAGTGATGGTGCTGCCTGTAGACGCCACAGACACCCCTGGGAGTGCCCGGAGCGCATCTTGAACCCGCATTATGCCGCGTTCTCTGATCTCATCAGCGGTGACGACGCTGTAGGATCGCGTAAAGTTTTCCGCTTCGATCCCTGTCAGACCGCCGCTGACAATAATTTCGCCAAGATCGGTATATTCCTGCGCCAGAGCTGTTTGCGCAAAAACCAGCGCCAATGCGCTGGAGCCGCTTAAGATGTGTTTTTTCATGTCCCATCTCCACGGAAATCGGCAAACGACTCCCGCATTTCGGCCCGCAAAATAGGGGCCCATTTTTTATCAAATTGCCTTTGGAGAAATCTCTCCGCAGACGGTGAAGCAAGTGCCACCACTACGGAAGGTCCGCTGCCCTCGACGCGCCCCGCGTCCGGACCAGGTGAACATTCTGGCAGGTCTCCTGACTTGCGGGTCATCGCGCCCTCGGGCCTTCCCATCTCCGCCGGAGACAGTGGCATATGCCGAGGTTGCTCACCGCTTACAGTTGCGGGGGCAGTTGAGGATTTGGCCGACGCCGCACCTCATTCCCTTTTAACCGGATGGAAACTCCACCGGACCAGAACGGGTCGGAGCTAGCCAGAGAAAGACCAAGGTGTCAATTACGAATTTGAGAATGCGATTGCGCTTTGGATAGTGGACCAGCTAAGTGTCGTTAGGCGCCGGCTCTTAGCTCTGAACTGCAGGCGTTAAGTTCAGTCGGGCAGTCTTTTGGCCTTTAGCGCAATCGACAAAGTAGTTCAGGTGCGATGTCACAGTTTAATGTTCTCTTGCGGTGAGTTCCGCGAGATCAAACGCGCTTCACGGACTGTTTCTTAAAGAACTCTTTGCCGGCCGGGTTTGTCGTATCCAGAGGCAACCAGACGATCTGCCCGCCATCCAAGCAAAGTTGGTCTGGCTGCTCTGGGGAATAAACAACTTCTCCGCGCGCAATCAGCGGCGCCACGCCCAACTCTAATAGCTCTCGGGCACCACGCAGCGCTGCTTCGCTGCTGCCAGCACCTCCCCACAATACTCAGGGACAAAGTACCCCCAAACCCCGCCCTCGCAGTGTAGGACAGCCGGAAAAAGCTGCTGCTGTGGGCAATCTGTCTTCGGCATTTGCGTCCTCAAGTTCCAAAACGTTGGCCCCAAATTCCAGCCTAGCTATTTTTCTACCTCATCAGATAGCTCATCAGAAAAGCGTTTCATGTCAAAACCTGCATCTATTGGGCCCATCAACTGAACCTTCTCTTGGAGCCCCCGCATTTTGGCTAACAGCTCCTCATAGCCAGTGTCTGATGCATCGCTCGGTTCAGCTGTCTGACCGGGTTCCGGTAGGCCTTCTTCTTCGATATCTTCCTTGTCGCTCATGCCAACTCACTCCCAATTCACCAAGCGCTTGTCGTAAACGCGGACCAGCCTCTCACCACAATTGACTGGCGGCACATCCTCACGATCCAGCCGTCGCGCCAAATGTATCGCTGCCACCTTCTGGCGTAGCGCCATCTGCCCAAGCGTAACATATCTTGCTTGGAACTGCTGAATGCTCGACCAAGCAATATAAGTTTTTGCACGATTGGTGTCGGGGTTTTGATGCAAAATCTCGCGCAAATAGCCGTTGTCTCTTAGCGAACGAATGGAGCCCACATTGATCTGAAGGTGGCGCGCGGCTTCGGGTAACGTCAGGTCGCGCGCCAGGTCAACAGCTTTGCTGCCGCACACCGCATCCCAGTCAATTTCGATAGCATGCAAACCGTCTCCCATTCCGGCGCAGAGAGCCCCGTTCAGTTCGCCCTGTTTCCACATGGAGATCACCCGCGCTAAAGGAATGCCTCTGACGCGACAGAACTCTCTCATGGGCGCGGTAGACTTGCCTGGAAGAGGCGCTGGCAAGGTCGCGACATCAGCCAGTAGCCCGTTCACTTCCTCACGAAAGAGATAGCGTCGTGATGACAACAGCTTGAGCGTGGTGAGAACGCCCAGGTTCTGCAGCGCTTTCAACTGCTCAGGAAAAATACCAAGCTGCTTGGTCACTTCGGCAAATGTGGTCAACTTGGCCTTAAATACGCGCACCCTTTGGGTCTCCTCTGCAGAAATCTCGGTGCGTTTCAAAACCTCTTCTTTCGGTATGCCTTCAAGATACCCAAGCATCAATTTGAGCGTGACGGCCCCCAGCCCTGTGCGCTTGCGTGCCTCCTCAATGGTAAGCAATTCCCGTTTTTGTGGGCTTTTGCCAAACACCTGTTTGTCTGTGGGCACCGGGTAAACTGCAAACACAGGGTG
>NZ_JAQJIM010000002.1:0-538326 GCF_027947445.1 Shimia sp. MMG029
CAATTGGACTTTGATTCTATTGCCCATGCAGGTTTATGAAAAGCTGGATCTAAGGGATGTTTAGGGTCTTGTCGGACATATTTCGGTATTGTTTCGGTTTTCTCGAGAGGATCGCAAACGCCTTGTTCGGCCACGATTTTTTCATTGCCTACAGTCGCAATGACGGCGCGGGATACGCAGAGTCGCTGGATGCGGCTTTAAGCGAAGGTTTTTCGGTTCACTTCGACTCGCGCGATTATCCTGTAGGAAATGATTTAGGACTCCTCTCTAAAATTCGCGTGAGGAATTCACGGCACCTGGTGATCGTCGCGACACCCGATGCCCTCACAGGTTCGACGTGGGTCAAAATAGAGAATGAACAGTTTGTCGCCGCTAAAAAGCCGCCGTTTATCGTGGACGTGGATGGCGCAGTGGAAGAGGCACTGCACCTTCCAAAAAGCGACAAGCTCAGCGGCTGGATCGAAAGCACACGGACACGCCAGGATGATGGGTCTTAAATCGATCCCGTGCTCAGGCTGCAGGACAACAGCGGATACACCAAAAACGGCGTCCGCGTCGCAGATCACAACGTGATCTCGCAACTCAAGGCCTCTTATACAGGCGCGCGCGTCGCCCGTCGGCGGCTCAGGATCGTCTCGACAGCAGCAGTCGTGCTTTTGGGCTTGCTGCTTGCAACAACTTGGTTTGCGAATGCGGCCTATCAACAATTGGTTGCCACGCTGACCAGTCGTTCCGAAGTTTCCGCCGTCGCAGCGATTAGCTTGACCGAGCAACGATCGATGCCAGAGGCGTTGGCCCTTGCGAAGAATGCACTTCCTGACCCAAGCCGGTGGATCCAGGCGTCCCATCCCCTTTCGGTCTCGGCTGCCGTCTCCGTGTTCAACGGGCTTGCGATTGGGTCCTCGGAGCAAATGGCGTTTCACATCAAGGATGCAGACTTCGACCCGACTGCGCAGGTGGTAGCAACGGTTGAGGGCGACTTCACTGAGGGCAATCCCAGGACGATGCCGCATTGGGGGCGGCTTTGGTCCGTTGCCACTGGCGCACTGATTTACGAGGTGCGGTTGCCAAAGAATACGTCCTTCGCAGTCGAGATCATCGCCAGTCACCGGGCCGCCCTTTATGGTGGGTTCGGTCGGGAGTTACTTTTGTGGCGTTTTGGATCTGAAGAGACTTTGCCTTTTGAAACAAGCGAGCCCCTAGCGCAGATAACTGAGATCGTATCCTATGACGATCTGAATATTTTCGCGGTCGCGACGGTAAACGCGGTTCACGTTTTCGACTTCGAGACAGGACAAAGCGTCGGCCACACATTTGCGAGCTACGAGACGGGGCACACGGGTAAGCCCGACCACTCGCTTGACCTGCATCCAAACGGGGCTTGGTTCGCGGCGCAAACGGCACCCGGTGTCACGGTTTTCGATTTCAAAGAAAAAATAACCCTTTGCGACGTATCCCACGACGGACACAGTTTCGTTTCGATACGCTTCACGCCGGACGGTCGTCGGCTAGGATTGATTTCTGACGACGGAACCTTGTTTGCCGTCGACGTGGACGAAACCGGCGCATGCTCGGACTTACGATCGTTTGAAATGGTGGCCGCAAATGGTGAACATCTGTGCGGACGGTTCTCAGCAGAAGAAGCGACTACTGCGTTTGTAGATCGTAAAACCTGGGTCTTGCGGTTCACCAGTGAGCGGTATCATGCGGACGACATGTACTGCGCCTATCTCTATGACTGGAAAGAAGGAAAAACGCTTTCCACTGTCTTGCTCGGCCGCGGGTATGCGCCGTTTGCTCAAGCCTTCTTGGACGTTGATGAACCCCATACAGCGCATCGGGACCTGTCAAGCTTAGAACGACTGGGCATTACCATCGCTTCAGAGGGGCTTGACGTCTTCAGCTATCGAAGGAACTTGCCGGGCGGTGTGTTCATAAGGGACCGGTGGCTTCGGATAAACCCGAATGGAATTACGCTCGCACCAGACCTCCCTCAGGACGCTATGACGTTCATCCAGCCAGTCGCTGAAGACGTTTCGAGGCGATCCTGGGAGTGCAAAGGCTACGAAGCCGGTCCAAGTGTTGAGACCGTCGCGGTCTCGCAAAGCGGTCGCTTCGCGGTTGTTGCGGAACCGAACGCGATCCGAATGCATGATCGCGTAACCTGCACGGGGGTTGGGGTTTGGCCAATTTCTATGGCCAGAGCGGCCGAGTTTGTGGACAATGACGCTATGCTATTGGTGACGACGGCGCAAAGGCAGGTGTTTCGTGTGCCGATGCCAACATCACTGGTCGATGAAGGCTTGGAAGAACGGTTAAGTGACGTACTAAACCAAATCAAATAGTATCATGAATTCTAGTTTATCAATGCCTCCGGAGAGGCACCCGTTGGTTGATGGCAGCAGTACTGGGACAATTCAGGATGAGCGTATGTAAGGATGACCAAGCCACTTCAACTCACATATGATTTCGTCTTTGGGTACGACTTTTTCATCTCTTAAGCATGGAGTGATGGGCGCGACTACGCTGTTAAGCTTCGAGATAGACTAACTAAGTTAGGTTACGTTGTCTTTTTGGATTCAGAAGACTTTGAGCGCGGCGGGAATTGGCGCCTCGGGGCAATTAGCGCCCTTCGAAGAACCGCCAAGTTGCTTGTGGTATTGACCCCTGACGCATTCAAGTCCGATGCGGTGGCGTTTGAAGTCAAATCGTTCTCCCAACGCAAGAAGCAGATCATTCCAATTGCGGTGAATGGATCTCTGGAAGATTTTGGTGACAAAGGGTTAATGAAGTACATAACGCGCGAAAATATTTTCGTTGCAGAGAAAACTTTTAGAACATCTGACCAGCCCTCTGAGCTGGTGGTCTCAGAAATTGACAAATCCTTCAACATTACGAAACAGATAAGCTGGCGCTTCCGAATTGCGACGGTTGCGCTGATGTCCCTTTCTATTCTTGCAGTGTCGCTCGCGGTTGCAGCGTATTACGCAAACATCCAACGCGTTGAGGCTAATGAGCAGCGACGCGAGGCCGAGCGGAAGCAGCTCATTGCACTTAACAATGAAAGTGCTGCGTTGACGGCGCTGGCGTCAAATGCAGTAGATGAACAGCGACCCACGATTGCAGCGAAATTGGCTTTGGCTGCTTGGCCCAGGAATGCCGAAGACCCTCGACCGCAATTGGCAGCTACACAGAAGTTGTTTTCCGAGATTGCTCCTTTGCAAAGAGAACAAATTGATGTGCATTCGTTGGTTGGTTCGGTTGCCAAGGTCTATTTCGTCGGTGAGGACAGCCGCATCCTGAGCTTCTCGGGGGGAGGTATTGGAAGTCTGGTCGATGGTTTGACCGGTGTCCCTGTCGCTGAAATTGAGGGGCAGGGAGAACGCGTTCAATTCAGCCATGACAACGCTTATTTCGCGACAGTTCTGGAAGATAATCATTCGGTAGGAGTTTGGGATGCTGTCACGGGAAAGCAAGTCGCGGTTCTAACCCATACGATGCCAGTGTTTGGACTGCGCATTAACCACGACGGATCGCGGGTGCTGACGACTACTGGTGAGCAATTTGCACGCCTCTGGGCGACCAAAACGCAGTCACTGGTTCGAGAACTCAAACGCCACCAATTGGTAGCCGCACATCAGGACAGTGTAGTGGGAGTGAGGTTTACACCTACAGGCACAAGAGCTGTAACCGTATCAGAAAGCAGCGTCATTCTTTGGGATGGGCTTAACGGTAACATGATCGAAGAATTACTTGAGAGTGATGGGGTTGAGTTCATCTATAGCTCACCAGATGGAACGCGCTTCCTCGCTACGCAATTAGACGGATCATCTCCCGTGATCTACGATGCCATGACCGGGCAACGGGAACCTTCTTTACGAAATCCTGTAGAGGATGCCGTTTTTGTTCCCGAGGCAAACCGTCTGATTGCCTGGCGAGCGGGAAAGATTCATCTGTTTGATGCAAAGGAGAGGAAGAGAGGTGCAAGCATACCGGCCTTGCGTCGCCCATTGACTGGCAGTTCGTGGGTAGCCGATGTTGAATCGCGTGTAGTCAGCGACGACGGGCGTCGCTTTCTAACTTGGGAATCTGATCGGATTGTGCGCGTCAGGTCGACCGCAACTGGAGATGTTGTCGCCGAGACAAAGGCCCATCAAGGGAATATTGTCCGTGCTGATTTTGGAACTGGCGGCGATGACCTGTGGGTGCAGACGTCGGACAATCAATTGCATCTTTGGGATGCGGCTTCTGGCTTTCATCGAGCTGTGTTTCGCAACCCCAGTGAAGGTTCAGCACTCTTAGGCTTTGCCGTTTCGGAATACCACGAACGACTATTAACATGGTCGGACAACGGTTCTGTGCGCATATGGGATACTAAAGCTCAGACACCGCAGTCGTCAGTATTGGCCGATGGCTTTGTCAGATCAGCAACGTTGAATCCCGCAAAAGACCAGGCATTGGTTGCTATTGGGGACTATACAGTTCTAATAGATCTCGTAACAGGCGAAGAAATTGAGCGTTTCAAGACTGTCCGTTCGCGAGTTGAAGAAGCTCGCTTCAGCCCAGACGGCTCTCGGATTTTGGTAAAAGAATATGCCTCTTCAAACGCCTTACTCTGGAATAGCTCGACTCGTAAGCAGGTCGCAAGTTTAGGTAACGCTGAATTTCGCCTCAGTAAATTTGAATTCAATCCTAAACGTCCCGAAATATTGGCCCTTGCTTCTAGAGACCATGGAGCACGAATCTACAGCAGCCTAGATGGCTCAATTTTGAAGAGTTTTAGCGGCTATGTCCGCGACGGAATCTTCAATCCGCAAGGCACGCGAATTCTAATGACGCACCGTTCTAGCGATGGCGTTCTTTACAACGCCAACACTGCGGACGTGGTCGAAATTATACCAGGGCGTGTTCGCGGCGGGCACTTCAGCGATGATGGATCAATCCTATTGGTGTGGTGGAGCAATCTTGACGATCGTTTAAAGAATACGGCAAAGATCTATAACGCGGAAACCGGGCAAGAACAGGCGGTGTTTCTAGGTCACGCTAAGCGCGTCCTTGGCGGACGCATCACACCTGATAGCACGCGAGCGCTAACCTGGTCACTCGGTGGTGACTTGCAGCTTTGGGATGCTAGCGATGGAAGTTTGGTGCACGCATTTCAGGGGCATAGGCAATCCGTCAAGGGTGTGGTGTTTGCCCCAAATGGCGAACGCTTCCTCACTTGGTCCTCAGACGGAACCATTAGGCTTTGGGACTTGGAAAATGGTGAAGAGCTTGGCATTCTTTACCAAACCGGCGCCGAAAGCGGCATCCTGTCGGCGCCAGTATTCTCCGAAGACGGACGCTATATTACAGTGAGAGCTGATGGAGTAGTTTCGAAGATCTAAACTGCATCCAAGATAACTCTTGCGCACTACAAAACTGGTAGTTTCACAGCTGGTATGGCGACGGGTGGTATCGGTGAGCGTTTGATCACTTGGTCCAACGATGCTATCGAGATTTGGCACACTGACCTTTGTCAAGCCAGAAGCGCATTCGAACAAATCTGTGCGAAATTGCCCGACTTGTTGTTGAGTGACCTAGCCGCTGACCTTGGTTTGGGTGCCTTGGATCCAATTTGCCTGGATCCTGAGAAGGTTCCAATCATCGACGAAATTTATCATTGATCGTGACTTCTCGGAGAAATTCGAAACACAAATCAGTTTGTATCCTGATGTCGACAGTGAGCTCAAGGTCGTCATTGTCCGTGTCTCGCTTGTCTGACTGGATATCGGCGAAAGAGTGGTCTCTGATCATGGAAAACGTAGCTTGTGAACAACCGGTTTGACGGCCTGGGCGGCATCGTAGCGAAAGAGTTCCGCCTATGCGAGTGGGTACTGAGTCCGCGAAGCACGGAAAAAGAGTGGCGGAAAAGTCCGCGACCTTCCTCTTTCGCGGACCTCGAGATTTCGCTGCCGCAGCGAATGGCCGCTAATCGGGCTGCTACCGCAGAATTCATAGGTCCTGCCGGACGGCGGCTCTGGGCCGTTCGTGTTATTCCGCAGTGCTCATCATCGTCGGCACAAATAGTGATTTCTGAAGTGCGACGTCGCTTGTGGCGGAGCTTATCGCCCCGCCGCTCTTGTTTGTTGGGCCAGCGGGATTTGGACGAGCCAAACGCCCCTGGCCGTCAGGGGGTAAGCGCTGCCTTCCCCCTCGTGTATGCACGCCCCCGGGGATGCAAGCGATTTCTTTTGTTAGCCCAAAGCTCCACAGTCGAGTTCCTACGTGTATTCGGCCTCTTTGTGCAGCCAAGTTGCTGCGGGCCCTCATGGTTCGTTCGAAGATCGGGTCCAAATCGGACAAACGCGGTGCATTTCCGCTGAGGGGGAAACTGGTTTTCCCGATCCCGTCCTTTTCGACGTTTTGCCATGACCTCCGTCAGAACCGCTGCAACCCTACCAACGCCCCAGCTCTCAAGCTGGCGCTGGTATTCTATATGTTCCGCCGTGTTTTATGATGGCCCAGGCGGCTCTGGCCATCTTGTTGGCCAACGCGATTGCCACAAGCATTCTTGGTTTCCACGCCAGCATGCGAGACAACCAGGATCCTTCTGGAGGTCCGCCGCGACTTCGTGCAGATGCGATGACGGCCATAGCGCCGATCACCAAGAAACGTCTGATATCTCGCTGCCCCATTTTTGAGGTTCGACCAAGCCGTGTCTTCCCGCCAGTGGAATACTGTTTTGGTGTCAGTCCGACCCAGGCTGCGAAGTCACGCCCCCGCCGGAACGTGCTGGTTGGCGGAGCAAGCGTGGCCAACGCAACGGCTGTGATCGGCCCGATCCCGGGCATCGTTCGAAGCCGTTGCGCGGTTTCGTTCTCCCGCGAGATTATTTGCACTTGTGTTGTAAGGTCGGCGATCCGGTCTGCGAGCGTAGCGATTTGCTCCAATAGTGTCGCACAAAGATCTACAACTGCCTCTGGCAAGGATTTTCTATGTGCCTCAACCTCTTGTTCTAACCTGCCAAGGTTCTGAATGCCTTTGGGAACCACGATACCGAATTCCGCAAGGTGGCTGCGAAGCGCGTTGATGGTTTGAACTTTCTGCGCCATCAACAAATCTCGCACTTTGAGTGTCATCGCTTGCCCCTGCAGATCAGCTGATTTCACGGCAACGAATCTCATCGTCGGTCGCGAAGCGGCTTCCGAAATCGCCTCGGCATCAACTGCATCATTCTTCAGACGTTTGACATACGGTTTCACATATTGCGGTGCGATAAGCCGAACATCATGGCCGAGTTTGCTGATCTCCCTTCCCCAGTGGTGCGCCCTGCCACAGGCTTCCATCGCGACGATACAGGGTTCCAAGTCAGACAGGAATTCCAGCAGGCGATTTCTGCCGAGCGCCTTGCTAAACTGGACAGTGCCGTCACCGCTGGCGCGATGCAGATGAAACGTATTTTTCGCGATGTCTAAGCCGATAATGTCCGGGGCCGCCATATCCAATTCCTCCATTTGTCCAATCGACGACCCCAGTTTGACACAAGATGAGGCCGGAGGGGGCGTCCACTCCATCGGGCAACCCTATTAGACAAAACCGTGTCCTCGCGCTCTGCGCTGCGGGCCGCACCACTTTTGTCGAATAGCATTGCCTCGCCCCCATCCGCGTTCGCCACGTGGCAGATCAGCAGGAGCAGGCGGCTTCGCCGACTGAACCTGCAAATCAGCCCTGATTTTCAGAAAGGGAAGTCAGATCAATCGAAACAGCCTGCGGGAGCATGAAATGAGGATGTTGCGTCAGTCTATGACGCAAAGGTCAAAGTCGTGTGAGGTTCAACATCGAGCAATGAGAATGGAAAGGTTCTGTCGCAAATGGCAGAACTATGTGTCGCCTCACAACAAATGGTAAATGGCGCTCTGGGGAGGATTCGAACCCCCGACCCCTTGATTCGTAGTCAAGTACTCTATCCAGCTGAGCTACCAGAGCGCGGTGAGGGGGATTTAGGCGCTACAGCGCAGAAGCGCAAGCGCAAAAAGACAGAAAAGTCAGATAAGCCCCAACTCACCCTTTGGCAGCGTTATTTTAAAGGTGGTTCCAGCAGATCCAGTCTCCGCCAGCACCAGCGCCCCGCCATGACCTCGGATCAGCTCCGCCGAAATCGCAAGCCCCAAGCCGGTGCCGCCTTTGCGAATCCCTCCCTGAAACGGGGTGAACAGATGCTCCTGGGCTTTGGCGGGCAAACCGGGGCCTGTGTCCCGCACACAAATCACCCAGCTGTCATCGGCCTCGCTGGCAGAAATCGCAATCTCGCCCGGCTGACCACTGGCCACAATGGCTTGGCGGGCATTGCGCACAAGGTTGGAAATCACGCGGTACAGCTGCTCTGCATCTGCGCGCACCATCAATCCGGAGGGCATGTCTTCGGCAAAGCTCAGGTCGTATTCTCCAATCGCCAGCCGCTCGCTGGCCACCACATCTGACACCAGCTCCGCCGGATCAAACCGCGACAGGGTCGGCGCGGGCTCTTCGGCCTTGCCAAACGCCAATGTGCTTTCACACAGATGCACGGCGCGAGTGATCGAATTCACCAGCTTCGGGGCGAGCCGCGCCACAAGCGGATCCTCGCTGCTCTCGATACGATCCGTGAACAGCTGCGCAGAGGTCAGGATATTGCGCAGATCATGGCTGACCTTTGCCACCGCACCGCCGAGCTGCGCCAAGCGCTCTTTTTGCCGCAAGGCCGATGTCAGCTCGGTCTGCAGGGTCAACAGCGCCTCTTCCGCCTCCCGCAACTCGGCCACACTTGATTTGGGTGTGATCACGCTGCGTGCGTCTTCAGGCGCCGCAGCGTAGGTTTGCATATAACGCACAACGCCCTCAATCGGACGTACCAGAATGGCGCGCACCGCAAGGAACAGCAGAAACGCTGTGACCACAGAAATCACCGCAGACAGCGCCAAAACCCGCAGCCCATAGTCGATCATCGCGGCTCGCAGATCCTGCGTATCCATTGTGACCTCGATCAGCAGCCCCGCATCCTGCACAGGCGCGCCAATCACCCGGATCACCCGGTCGCTGCGGTCCAGCAGCTGAATCATCGCATCTTTGATCAACACACCCGCCGTGGCCCCGCGCATGTCATACGTGTCGCTGATCGGTTCAGGGATCGGGGAGTTCAGGATCAACTGCCGCATTTCATCGCGCCGCAGCACCACGTTATAGACGCCCGCGTTTTTCAGCAGCTCGTCTTCCAGATCCATGTCGATCATGTCATCGGCGAGAAGCGCGAGCGAGGCAATCTGCGCCCGCTCCAGCCGCAACAACAGATAGTCCTCCCGATAGCGCGCAACCGAGGGCACAAAGATCAGCACCTCGGCCAACATCACAAAAATGACCGTGAGGATCAGGAACCGACCTGAGAGCGAATTGAGCATTCTGCGCGCCCGCCTTTGTCTATGGCAGCCAGCGTTGCACGAAACCGACCACCCGTTTGACCTTAGGATTATCAAACAGTTGTGGGGAGAAATAGGCCCCTGCAACACGCTTATTGATTTCTCCGACGGTCGGATAGGGGGAAACCATGCCTGCTACCGCGCTCATCTTCAGTTTGTTGGCAATCACCAGCGCCCACAGGTTGATCAATTCGCCCGCCTGCGGACCAGCAATTGAAACGCCGACCGGCCGGCCCTTCACGACCATCGCCTTGATCAGCCCTTTGGCTTTGCGCTCCGCGATCAGGCGGTCGTTATGGTCAATCTCAAAACGTGCCACCGTCAGCTTGTCCCCATAGAGCGCACGCGCCTCCGCCTCGGTGGGGCCGATCTGCGCCAGCTCGGGCTCTGTATAAGTGGCATACGGAATGTGATCCGTGCGCGCCTTCGCAGGCAGGCCAAACAAAGCCGAGCGAATGATCACCCCGGCATGATAGCCGGCCACATGGGTGAATTGCGCACCGCCCGCCACGTCGCCAATCGCATAGACCTTGCGGTTGGTGGTTTTCAGGCTCGCATCCACCTTGATGCCGGTCTTCGTGGTCTCAATCCCTGCCGCCGCAAGGTTCAGCCTGTCGACATTGGCCTTTCGCCCCACCGCGACCAGCAAATGCGAGCCGGTAAAGCTGCGCCCATCTTGCGTCTCCACAGTGATGGCCCCCGCCTGCCCGCTGATCTGCTTGGCCAGCGCGTCTTCGGCAATCTCCACACCTTCTGCACGCAGATTGTCCAGCACGATCGCCGCCATTTCCGGGTCATCCCGGCCAAGCGCCTTGGCGCCCTCTATCACCGTGACCTGAATGCCCAGCCGCTGATGCGCCTGCGCCATTTCCATGCCAATGGGACCACCGCCAATGATCAGCAGATGCTCTGGTGTCTCGGTCAGATCAAACAAGGTTTCATTGGTCAGATAAGGCACATCCTCAAGACCGGGAATCGGCGGCACCAGCGGGCTGGAGCCCGTGGCAATCACCACCCGACGCGCGGTGATGCGGTGATCGCCAGCCTCTACCACCTTGGGGCTGACAAACCGGCCATAGGCGCGGATCACCCGCACCCCAAAGCCCTCAAAGCGCTCTTGGCTGTCCATCGGCGCGATCTGTGCAATCACGTCTTTTACATGCGCCTTGG
Organism: Shimia sp. MMG029; assembly: GCF_027947445.1. NCBI lineage: Bacteria > Pseudomonadati > Pseudomonadota > Alphaproteobacteria > Rhodobacterales > Roseobacteraceae > Shimia > Shimia sp. MMG029. The sequence continues at coordinate 10,605 of NZ_JAQJIM010000002.1, forward strand.
CGGCGGCGTAATCCACCTGCGGCGCCTGATCGGCCACACCATAAATGCTGCTGTGCGCCTGCCCGTGTGCGGCCTTACCGCTGGCGATCAGCGCCTTACTGGGCACACAGCCGAAATTCAGGCAGTCCCCACCCATTTCATGGCCCTCAAGCAGGGTGACATCCGCGCCCATCTGCACCGCTCCTGCAGCCACAGACAGCCCACCGGAGCCGGCGCCAATGACCAGCACATCGGTCGTTATCTCTTGCATTATACTGTCTCCCGGCCCCGAATTTTCTTGATCACCGCGGGCAGCAGCGACAGCGCCGCCAGACCCAGCATCGGCAAGAGCACATGCGGCTCAAAAATGATGCCCAAATTCGGCGTCTCACCGCGAGCAAAGACCTCACCAAGCCCGGCGCCGACCGAGGTGTAAACCAAACCACCCGGAATGATGCCAATGAAAGTGGACACGACGTAGCGCCACAACCGCACACCCACCAAAGCCGGGATCAGATTGGCCACAAAAAACGGCACCACCGGCACCAGACGGATCAGAAACAGCATGGTCCACTGGTTTTCATCAATCCCGTCTTTCAGCGCTTTGATCCGGCCCTCAGAGCTGTCCATCTTGGCCGCGAGCCGCTCCCCAAGACCAAACTTGGCCGCCAGAAACACCACCGTCGCCCCCATCGTGGCCGCACCCACGTTAAAAAGCACCCCCGGAAAGGTGCCAAACAGAAAGCCGCCGGTCAGCGTGGCAATCGTTGCCCCGGGCAGTGAAAAACCTGCGATAATCACATAGAAGGTCATGAAAACCGCCACGGCGGCCCAATAATGCTGATCCCGATAGGCTATCAGCATCTCGCGGTTGTCGCGCAACGTCTCAAAGCTCAGGTAATCTCCCAACGCATAGGCCCCGCCCATCGCTGCAACAAGAATCACCGCCAGCGGCACCAATCGTGCCCATTTTGATTTCACTGCCGCGCCCGGCGACTCGCCTCCGCGCTCCATTGCATCTGCCATCGTGGTCATTGCCTTTGGTCAATTCCGTTTCTTGCCTTCAAAATGAGACAGAGACCTTCTAAACAACAGGGGGTTCACAGCGGGTTGATCGCAGTCCCACGGTTTCGTGATGAAATCGGCCCGTTTGGGCGGTTCTGAAACAATATTCGCTCCGCTTTGGCCATAAGCCTTGCGTTTTTGTCGCAAAACCGCCATCAGGCGTTTGACTTATCACACAGGCCCGTCTAAAGACCGGGCTTCGAATAGACAGGCATCGCGAATCTTTCGCCGACTGCCCAGATTAACAAGATACGGAGACGGAGCGATGAAACGCACCTACCAACCTTCGAACCTGGTTCGTAAACGCCGCCACGGCTTCCGTGCGCGCATGGCCACCAAAGCTGGCCGCAAGATCCTGAACGCACGCCGCGCACGCGGTCGTAAGTCGCTGAGCGCGTAAGCTCACCGACACCGTTCAGACGGAAATGACACCGCCGGAGACCTCCTCGGATGGCTTTGCCAACCAAGAGAAGACGTCTCCGGCGGTTTCCGTTTGCGCGCCGGATACTTTGATGATCCTCAAGAAACGCAGCGACTTTGTGGCCGCATCCCGCGCCCGCAAACAGGGTACGACTGCGATGATGATTCAGGCGCGCAAGCGGCGCGAGTCTGAAGACATCTCCCCTGACATCATCCGCGTCGGCTTCACCTGCTCCAAAAAAGTGGGCAATGCAGTCGCCCGCAATCGTGCCAAGCGCCGAATGCGCGAAGTGGCGCGCGCAGTGTTGCCGGGTGCAGGCAAACCCGGTTGGGACTATGTGCTGATCGGGCGCAAAGATGCGACAGCGGCCCGCGATATACTTGCGCTTCAGGCAGATCTGAAATGGGCGCTCAAGAAACTGCATGCGCCCGCCAAGCCCCGCAAAGATGTGGCGTCAACGCCTCAGAAATCACGGTAATCTTTGCACTCACACATGGTCTCGTGCCCCCTTTAGGCAATCATTAACATTTGCACCGCAAAGTTGCGCCGTCGCCCAGAATACCGCTAAGAGAGATCCAGCGATCCCGATGTCCGTTACCGTTCTCCTTACATTTGTTGTCACCACAGATGACACCTCCGCCTTTCGCGAAACCATTTCGGAACTGGCCAAACGTGTGCAACGTATGCCCGGCGCTTTGCGCTATGCGGTCTATCAGGGCGCGGACGATCCCGATTATTTCCACGTTCATCAGGTTTGGGCGAATCGTGGATGCTATCAGGCCTATATCAACAGCACCGAAGCCGCTGCTGCCTTTGCCAGCTTGCGCGGCATTGTCTCTGAACTTCTGGTGAAAGAGCTGACCCCTGTCGCCAACAGCGACAGCACCCCGGTTCTGGTCGCTGTCTGAACCAGACCGAGTCGCGAACACCCCACACAATCTAGTGCATCGCCAACAAGTGTCAGCTTGGTCCATCCAGGCTGCACGCCCCGCATGCTGTCTGCCCCCCAACAGTCCCAGCGATCCCCGCAGTGGGGCCGCCTTTGTCGGTGGCTTAACCTTTGCGGCCCTCCGAAACGGGCACCTCCGCAAAACCGACGCGATACAGACGCAATACCGACGCTCCAAATCGGGTTAATTTTGCACTTTCTGCGCAAAACGGAACCCAACTCGACCATTGCGTCTTGGCACCCCTGCCAGTAGCCGTTAACAGGCTCTGTCAAAGAGGTCAGCCAAGATGAAGACACAAGATATGAATCGCGATTGGATTGCCACCGCCCGCACCCTGTCCCAGGCTCTGCCCTACCTTCAGCGCTACACCGGCGCGACGGTTGTGATTAAGCTCGGCGGTCACGCCATGGGCTCTGATGAGGCGATGGATGATTTTGCCCGAGACGTGGTGCTGATGCGTCAGGTCGGCATCAATCCCGTGATCGTGCACGGCGGCGGCCCGATGATCAATGCGATGCTGGAACGGCTTGAAATCAAATCGGAATTTGTGAACGGCAAACGCGTGACGGATGCCGCGACTGTCGAAGTGGTAGAGATGGTGCTCTCCGGTGTTGTGAACAAACGCATCGTCTCTGCGATCAACCGTCAGGGCGGCAAAGCGGTGGGTCTATCGGGCAAAGACGCCAACCTTATGATCTGCGATCAAACCAACGCCAACCTTGGCTTTGTTGGCACCCCAGCAGAAATGAATCCAACGATTCTGCACGAACTTTTCGCCAATGACACCATCCCGGTGATTGCCCCTCTGGGCGTTGGTCGCAATGGCGAAACCTTTAACGTGAACGGCGACACCGCCGCTGGCGCCATCGCCGGCGCCCTGGCCGCCGATCGCCTCCTCCTGCTGACCGATGTAGCTGGGGTGAAAAACGCAGAAGGCGAAGTTCTCACAGAGCTGAAAGCTCAGCAAATTCGGGACCTTGTCGCCGAAGGTGTGATCGCTGGCGGGATGATCCCCAAAACCGAAACTGCGCTGGATGCCATCGCACGCGGCGTCCGTGCTGCGGTCATTCTGGACGGTCGTGCACCCAACGCCTGCCTTCTGGAACTCTTCACAGAGCACGGCGCGGGCTCCATCATCCGAGCGGACTAAACCCTCCAAAGGGCGCGCTGACCCGCGCCCCATTTCTTCGCTTGAGCCAAACAATCAGCCTGTGCATGCTGATCAGGACCAAACGCCATGCGCAACGCCGCGCAACGGCAGCAGAACCTGTGGTATTGTCATGCACAAGCTGAACACCCCCCGCCAACACGCCACAGCGCCATGAGCTACCGCGCCCTTGAAAAAGCCGCACAGAATGCGGGCCTGATCACAATGGGCGCCGCGCATATTCAAAGCCAGACAGGCGTTGCCGATGATCCTGCCACCGTGGTGCTTGTTGGCACTGGCGCAGACTTCTGGCCCATCTTCTCGACCTCAGAGGAAGGTCAGGATGGGCATCCCCACCCCGTCGATCGCTGGTCCAAGCGCATCGTCGGCACGCTGGCAGATCAATTTGATGCCACAACCGCCTATCCCTCAGATGGGCCGCCCTACCCGCCCTTCATTTCTTGGGCCCTGAAAACAAATCGATTTTTCCTCAGCCCCGTGGGCATGATGGTGCATGACACGGTGGGCTTGATGATTTCCATTCGCGGCGCACTGCTGTTTGACACAGAAATCGCCATCCCCACCGCCGATCTCGCCTCCCCATGCACAGCTTGCAAGGCCCCCTGCACCACCACCTGCCCCGTGGGCGCACTCTCCGCGGGCGCCGCCTACAACGTCACCGCCTGCCACAGCTACCTTGACACCTCTGAGGGCCAAAGCTGCATGTCCCAAGGCTGCCACGCCCGCCGCGCCTGCCCTGTCTCTGCAGGAGCCTGTCGCACAGATGCGCAATCGGCCCTCCATATGAAAGCGTTCCACCCATGCGCCACACCTTGATCCTGATGCGCCACGCCAAATCAAGTTGGGATGACTTCAATCAACCCGACCACGCACGCCCCCTGAACAAGCGCGGCCGCGCGTCGGCGCATGCCCTTGGTAAATGGTTGGCCCAAAAGCATTTGTTGCCAGATGAGGTTCTCTGCTCAAGCTCAGAACGCACCCGCGAAACGTTGGATCGGCTGACACTGCCCACCATCGCAAAAGTCAGTCATCTAGATGCTATTTACCTCGCCTCCGCTGACACAATGCTGCATCACCTCCGCAAAGCGGAGCAGCCGACGATACTCATGATCGGCCACAACCCCGGCATCGCGCATTTTGCCGATCAGCTTGCCACGCAAACGCCAAATCACCCAAGGTTTCAAGACTACCCCACAGCGGCCACAACCATCTTTCACTTTAACCTAAACCACTGGAAAGACGCACAATACAGTGCCGGGCAAATTGTCGACTTCGTCATCCCTCGCGAGCTTATGGCGCGGGATACCGACCTCTAGCAAAAGAAAAAGGCGGGGATGACCCCGCCTTTTCGAATTCATATCGCTCAGAACTCAGTGGCCCAAAATCTGGCTCAGGAACAACTGAGTCCGCTCGCTCTTCGGGTTGTTGAAGAACTCTTCCGGCTCGTTTTGCTCCACGATCTGACCTTGGTCCATGAAGATCACACGGTTCGCCACCTGACGGGCAAAGCCCATCTCATGGGTCACACACAGCATTGTCATGCCTTCTTCCGCGAGCTCGATCATGGTGTCGAGCACCTCTTTGATCATCTCAGGGTCAAGCGCTGAGGTCGGTTCATCAAACAGCATGATGCGCGGCTTCATGCAGAGCGAGCGGGCAATCGCCACACGCTGCTGCTGACCACCGGACAACTGGCCCGGATATTTCAGCGCCTGATCCGGAATCTTCACCTTTTCAAGGAAGTGCATCGCGATGTCTTCGGCTTCTTTCTTAGGTGTCTTGCGAACCCAGATTGGCGCCAGCGTGCAGTTCTCCAGAATGGTCAGATGCGGGAACAGGTTGAAGTGCTGGAAGCACATCCCCACTTCCGAGCGGATTTTGTCAATGTTTTTCAAATCATTGGTCAGCTCAGTGCCATCTACAACAATATCACCCGACTGGTGTTCCTCCAGACGGTTGATACAGCGGATAAGGGTTGATTTACCGGAACCCGAAGGCCCCGCAATCACGATCCGCTCGCCTTCATTGACGGTCAGGTTGATATCTCTCAACACATGGAAACTGCCGTACCACTTGTTCATGTTGGAGATTTGGATCGCAACCTGATCGCTCACATGCATCTTGGAGCGGTCGATCGCGCGGTCGGTCATAAGTTCAGACATAGGTGAACTCCTTATTTGTGCCCGGTTGCGAGACGACGCTCCAACCACTGTGAGTATTGTGAGATGCCGTAGCAAACGACAAAGAACAGGAAGGCCGCAAAGCCCAAGAGCTCCCAATAAACGCCGTTCCACTCTGTGGAGGCGAGGACGGGTCCGCGGATCATGCCAACCAAGTCAAACATCGAAATCACGGAAACCAGCGTGGTGTCCTTGAACAGGCCCACGGCCACGTTCACGATACCAGGGATCGAGATTTTCAATGCTTGCGGCAGAATGATCAGGCGCATCGCTTGCGGATAGTCCAAGCCAAGGCTGTCAGCAGCTTCATACTGCCCTTTGGGCAACGCAGCGAGACCACCACGGATCACCTCAGCAATATAGGCTGCCGAGAACATGGTGATCATGATCACCACACGCAGAAACAGGTCCACTGTGCTGTCTGGTGGGAAGAAATATGCCAGCATCACAGACGCCACAAAGAGCAACGTGATGAGAGGCACGCCCCGCACAAACTCAATGAACACAACACAGATGCCTTTGATCAGCGGCATGTCGGACTGACGACCCAAAGCCAGAGCAATGCCCAACGGAATCGACAACGACACACAGGTGACGCCCAGCATCAAGTTCAGCATAAAGCCACCCAGATCGCGGCTAGGCACCGCAGGCAGCAAGGCGTTCTCAGACGCGCCTTCTGGGATCAACGCCCCACCAATGCCCCAGACAACGAAGGCTGCCAGGATACCGCCAAAGAAGCCGATGGCAAAAGTCGACTTGCCAAATTTCTGAAACACGACACCGCCAGCAACAACGCCTAGGAATGCCACGATAGGTGCCATGATGGTGCCGCCCCAGATTAGCCAAAAGGCAACGAAGGGATAAACGGCCGTGAACATCAGAAGCTTACGCGGCAGATCGAAGAACAGCACTGGAGCAATCGCCACCAGCAGAAGCACAAACGCGAGGTTTGGACGCCAGTATTCCTCAACCGGATATTTGAAACCATAGATCAACTGGTTCCAACGCTCTGTCAGCACTGAGAAACAAGCACCCGTTTTGCCCTGCAACACTTCGCGACATTCCGCGAGAGACGAAGTTGTCCAGACACCGTTGAAAATCCAAGGCAAAATGGCTGCCAGCGCCAGATAGATCACGTAGAGAGACAAAATGGTCAGAATGCCATTTGGAATGGTTGAAAACAGGTTTTCACGCATCCATTTGACCAGTCCGGTTTCGCGCGCCGGGGGCGGGCTTTCCGGTATCACCTCAGTGGCAACAAAAGCGACAGAGTTGTTTTGAGTATCAGCCATAACTCAGCGCTCCTTCAGCTTCACAGAGGCGTTGTACACATTCATCGCCATGGAAATCAGCAACGATGCGGTGAGATAGAACAGCATCAGCAAAAGCACACATTCAATCGCGCGCCCGGTTTGGTTCAGTGTGATCCCCCCAAGCGTCGCTGTGATATCGGCATAGCCAACAGCAATCGCCAGCGATGAGTTCTTGGTGATGTTGAGATACTGAGAAATCAGCGGTGGAATAATCACACGCAGCGCCTGAGGCAGCACCACAAGGTTCATCACACGGTTCGGACGCAGACCAAGCGCCGAAGCTGCCTCTGTCTGACCTTTGGAGACAGCCTGAATACCTGCACGCACGTTTTCTGCGATGAAGGCACCGGTGTAAATCGACAACGCAAACCAAAGCGCAATCAGCGGCCCACCAATTTTAATGCCACCGGCGAAGTTGAACCCTTTCAGCGCAGGAACGTCGAATGTCAGCCCCATAAGGAACATAAGCGCCGCGAACGGCACAAACCATATCGCCAGCACTGTCCACAGCGTGTTTGGCCGTTGACCGGTTTGCTCTTGCTTCACGGTCGCAGCCGCATTGACCCGACGTGTCGCAAACCAAGAGCCTGCAAGAACGGCCAGCACCAACACCCAGTTCAGAGACGTCGCGGCAAAGAAACCGCTCTCAAACACAGGGCGCGGGATATAGATACCGCGGTTTGTGAAGGCGAAGAGATCAAACAACATGCTCGATGTGGCGTTGTCTCCTCGGAAAGCACGTGGTCCCGGCAGTGCCGCCGTCATGATCGTGAAAATGATGATGATCCAGATCAGAACGGGAATGTTGCGGAAAATTTCAACGTAGAACGCCATCAGCTTTGAGACGAGCCAGTTGTTAGACAGACGCAATACGCCTGCTATGACGCCAAAGACCGTAGCGGTGATGCATGCGAGGAACGCCACGAGCAGAGTATTCAGAATACCAACCAACGCAGCGCGGGCATGAGTGGATTGGCTGTCATATTCAACCAGGCGCTGGTTGATGTCATATCCAGCTGGGTCACCCAGAAATGACAGTGAAATGTTCAGTCCGGCTGCGCGCAAGTTCTGAATAAGGTTGTTACCTAGATACCAGATCGCAAGGGCAAGCAAGACCGCGGCTATCGCCTGAAAGGTCAAAGAGCGATACCGGGTGTCGTTGATCAACATCGACAGCCGGAACGACTCCTTGGGGGGGTCGGTCAAAGTGGTCATATGGGATCTTCCCGTTCCTCGGCCGATTGTTTTTTTGGCGTCGCTATGCGCCGTGGCCGATTATTGTTGTTGGTCACATAATGTGAGAAGGGCGCGGAATTCCTCCCGCGCCCTCTTTGTGTCAGATCTTAGCGGAAGGGCGGGGAGTAGATCAGGCCGCCGTCAGTCCACTGAGCGTTCAGGCCACGGGCCAGACCGATCGGAGTGGCTTCGCCGATGTTGCCTTCAAACAGCTCACCGTAGTTGCCGCCCGCCATAATGGCGTTCTTGGCCCAGTCAGCGCTCAGACCGAGCATTTCACCCAGAGTGCCTTCGGTGCCCAGCAGGCGGTTCACCTCAGGATTGTTGGTGCCAGCCGCCATCTCTGCGATGTTTGCGGAGGTCACGCCCAGCTCTTCTGCAGTGATCAGGGCGTTCAGGGACCAGCGTACCACGTCACCCCAGTTGTCGTCGCCGTGGCGAACCAGCGGGCCCAGAGGCTCTTTGGAGATGATTTCTGGCAGCAGAACGTGCGCAGATGGATCTTCAAAGGTCGCACGAGTCGCCGCGAGGCCGGATGCGTCGGTGGTGTACACGTCACATGCGCCAGCCAGATACTGCTGCTGTGCTTCAGCGTTTGTTTCGATTGGAACCGGCTCGTAGCTGATGTTGTTAGAGCGGAAGAAGTCCGCCAGGTTCAGCTCGGTGGTGGTGCCGGTCTGGATACACACGGTTGCGCCGTCCAGTTCCTTCGCAGAGGACACGCCCAGCTCTTTCGGGACCATGAAGCCCTGACCGTCGTAGTAGTTCACACCTACGAAGGTGAACTTCAGGTCTACGTCACGGCTGAAAGTCCAGGTGGTGTTACGCGCCAGCATGTCGATCTCGCCGGACGCCAGAGCGGTGAAACGGGTTTTGCCGGTGGTTGGCACGAATTCAACCGCGGTCGGATCGCCCAGAACAGCGCCAGCAACCGCACGGCATACGCCCACGTCAAAGCCCTTCCACTCACCGTTTGCATCTGGTGCAGCAAAGCCAACCAGACCAGTGGTAACGCCACAGTTCAGCTTGCCACGCGCTTTAACATCGTCAAGCGTGCCAGCAGCCGCAGCACCGGCCGCCAGGCCAGCGACAGTGAGCGCACCAAAAACTACGGATTTCTTCATTTTTACCTCTTCCTGTTTACCCACCCTTCGTAGGTGGTGTTGGCCATTCACGGCCTATAACGATGTGTTGAGACAACACCCCCCGCACATCTGCGGTCAGTGTGGTCGCATTCATCGCCAAACGTCAAGAGGCCCATCACGCATTACAATCAATGCTTGCGAGAATGTGAAAGCCGCTTCCAGCAAACCCTTGTCTGATTAGGAATTGCTCAGTTTATAAAACCGGTAAGCGTGTTTAAATGCTGCGAGTTTTTTTGCTGCGTCGGCCACCGCTTCTTCGTCTTGGCCCCATTGTTCTTCCTGCCAAATCTCATCGATTCTGGAGAGTTCCCAAAGCGCTTCGATTTCGTGCAAATCATGCGTTGCGGCGAATCCGAGGATCAAAGATCCAGAGATGCCAACAAGATCGTGAAAGGCCGCAAGTTCAAAGTTGTCAAACCTGTGCACTTCTCTGGCCAAAGACGCCAGTGCAACAGGATCTTGCGCCTCAAACATCACGCCAGACACTGGCTTCAGCCGCGCACCAAATGTCTCCGCAGCCCAATCCAAAAGCGGATCCCACTTGCGGGCCTGTCGATCAATCAATTCTTCTGGCGAGGTGGCGCGGTAACAGAGCAAATCGCTGCCGCCATACTCCGCCAACATATCGGCCACTTCCGCATGCTGGATTGCGACCTTGTCAATCGCAGCATTCGCAGAGCGGGTCACTGGCATGCTATTGGGATCAATCTCACCCTCCTGAGCCTCCCATTCGACTGCCATCGCCTGCGCCATAGCTTGGGTCGGCACCACAAGTGCTGCCTTTGCCGGTGTTTTGACCCCGCGCCCGTCTAAAAACACTCCGAACCCACCGTCCACAGGCGCAACTGTTGTCTCTTTCCAGAACCGTTTCTTTGCCCATCCGCTCATGGCTGAAGTCCCCAAATCTGTTCCAAAGCGCCATCCAGCGCACCAAAATCATCAAGCATTGCCTGCGCAGCCCCCAGACGCGTGGCGGGGTGATACCCCCACTTCACCGCTATGCCGGTGACACCCGCGGCGGCGGCCATCTCCATATCAAAACTGGTGTCACCGATCATCACCGTTTCGGCTGCCGTGGCACCGGTTTCCAGCATGGCTGTTTCGATCATGGAAGGGTGCGGTTTGGAAGGATGATCATCCGCCACTTGCGTTGTGACAAAATAGCCTTCCAGCCCATGGCCAGCGATCAGCTTGTCCAGGCCGCGACGCGACTTCCCGGTGGCCACCCCCAACAGCACGTCCTCACGTTCGCGCAGGCGTGTCAGGGCGTCAAAGGCACCGGGGTAGAAGGGAGACGACTGCGCCGCCCCCTGCGCTGCGCGCAATTGCATATAGGACTGCTTGTACCCATCGACCAAACGCGCACGCTGTGTCTGTTCCAGATCCGGCACCAGCTTGAACACCGCGACATCCAGAGACAGGCCAACTATGCCAAGGATCGCCTCCCGCGTAGGCGCTTGCAGCCCCTCTTCTGCAAAGGCAGCACGCATTGCCGCAAGAATGAGCCCCTGGCTGTCAACCAGCGTGCCATCAACGTCAAAAATCACAAGTTTCAAAGGCATCGATCTCCTGCGTTGTCATGCTGTTTCAACCCGGACCATTCACCATGGTCAAGCACCCTCAACGCAGGCTTTCAAACGGGTCCTCTGCTGCCAGATCTTCGGACCATCCGAAGGTTTCCCAAGTGTGCATCATATGCTCTGGAAGTTTGGCCGTCACAGTCACCTCTTTGCGGGTGAGGGGATGCTCAAATGTCATACTCCGCGCATGCAAATGCAGCTTGTTGGAAATGATCCCACCAAGCTTTGCCCCCCAGCCATCGCCAAGATTTTCCTGACCAGAACCACCATATTTGCCATCGCCAATGATCGGGTGGCCAATCTCTGCCATATGTGCCCGCAACTGGTGCGTGCGCCCGGTGATCGGCTCCATCGCCACCCAAGCGGCGCGGCCTGCCACACGGTAAAGCGTGGCATATTGCGTGATCGCCCGTTTGGCCCCCGGCGTCCGGTCAACTTCACGCGGATGCACCGCGATCATTTTTTCGCCTTCGCCACGCGCACCATGCCCGCCTGCTTTCACGAGTCCGTATTTGATCTCACCAAGGTACGGCGTCGGCACACCAGCAACGACGGCCCAATAAATCTTTCGGGTCTGCTTGTGGCGCATCGCCTCTGTCAATGCCTGCGCCACCTGCCGCGTCCGCGCCAGCAACAAAACGCCAGAGGTATCTTTGTCCAGACGATGCACAAGGCGAGGCTTTTCCTCAAACCCAAACTTGAGCGCCTCTGCCAGACCATCCACATGGCGGGTCTGTTTGCTGCCGCCTTGCGTCGGCAAGCCCGGGGGTTTGTTCAGGGCAATGATCTGATCATCGCGATAGATCACACAGTTCTGGATCAGCTTTTCATCCGCAGCCGAAACACGTGACTTGGCAGGTGCCGCCGGTTTCTCACCAGGTGCGGGGAGCGGCGGCACGCGCACAGACTGGCCTTCTTCAAGCCGGGTGTTGGCCTTCACACGGCCCCCATCAACGCGGATTTCGCCTTTGCGGCACATCTTCTCGATCTGGCCCTGCCCCACGTGGGTAAACCTGCGCTTGAACCACCGATCAAGCCGCTGATCGCCTTCGCCTGCTTCCACAATTAGTGTCTGTACCCGGCTCATGCCAACAGCCCTCTCGTCACAATCATCCCCAGCATCAGCGCGCCCACCGCACCAATCACCGAAACCGTCACATATATGCCTGCGGCGCCATAGTCACCGCGCTCCATCAGGGTCACCGTTTCCAACGAAAACGCCGAAAACGTCGTAAAACCACCCAAGAAGCCCGTCATCACCAAAGGCGACAAATGAGTCAGCCCCCGATGCGCCGCCAACACCACAAAGGCCCCCATCAGGAAAGAGCCGATCACATTGACTGTGATAATCGCCACCGGAAAACCACTCCAAAGGCCCGGCCCGATCAGCCGCACAACGCTCAATCCCACAAGGTAACGCAGTGCCGCGCCAAGCGCGCCACCAACAGCCACATATGTCAGGTTTAAAATCATCCGGCGTCTCTCTGCGCTTCCGCGCCCAATGTCAAGAAAACAGGCCTTTCTCACGCCGCAAATGTGCCGGATAGAAGATTCGAAGTCCCAGAGGGGCCGCCCCTCATCCGCCGCGTTGACTGCGCAACTTGGCAAAGTAATCAAGCCGCCGTTTCAGCTCGCGCTCATATCCCCGCTTAACTGGTGCATAGAGTACAGGCCGTTTCAGGCCCTCCGGGAAGTAGTTCTGCCCGGAAAACCCATCTTCGGCGTCATGATCATATTGATACCCCGCACCATAGCCCTGATCCGCCATCAATGAGGTTGGGGCATTCAGAATATGCTTGGGGGGTGGCTCCGATCCGGTCTGTTTCGCCAATGCACGCGCCGCTTTGTAGGCCGCATAGCCTGCGTTGGTCTTTGGTGCGAGCGCGAGATAAATCACCGCCTGCGCCAATGCGAGCTCGCCTTCCGGGCTGCCCAACCGTTCATAGGTTTCCCAGGCATTCAGGCAAACACCTTGTGCCTGCGGATCGGCCAGAGCGATGTCTTCGCACGCCATCCGCGTGATACGCCGTGCCAAAAAGCGTGGATCTTCGCCGCCTTCCAGCATGCGGGCAAACCAATACAGAGCTGCATCCGGATCTGACCCTCGCACCGATTTATGCAGCGCTGATATAAGGTTATAGTGCTCATCGCCGGATTTGTCGTATTTGGCAGCACGCCGCATCAGGCGTGTCGCCAAAGCTTCGCTGTCAAGCTTGCCCTTCACGGTCCACGCCGCCACCTGCTCAATCAGGTTGAGCAACGCACGCCCATCGCCATCCGCCATTTCCAAAAGCGCTTCGCGGGCGTGCCCATCCAGAGGCAAGGCTTTGCCCAGCTCTTGTTCGGCACGCTGGGCGAGACGCTCCAAATCCGCAAGACTCAGGCGCTCAAGCACCAAGACCTGCGACCGGCTCAAAAGCGCGGCATTGAGTTCAAAGGATGGGTTTTCGGTGGTCGCGCCCACCAGAAGGATGGTGCCATCCTCCATATGTGGCAGAAACCCATCTTGCTGCGCTTTGTTGAAGCGGTGGATCTCATCCACAAACAACAGCGTCCCCTGCCCGTTCTGGCGACGGATCTTGGCCGCTTCAAAGACTTTCCGAAGCTCAGGCACACCGGTAAAAATCGCGCTTATCTGCACAAAATGCAGATCCGTCTCATCTGCCAAAAGGCGTGCGATTGTGGTTTTTCCGACACCGGGCGGCCCCCAGAACACCAATGAGGACAAAGAGCCGGAGGAGAGCATCACGCCCAATGGCGCCTCAGCCCCCAGCACCTGTTCCTGCCCGATCACATCAGTCAGCGCACGCGGCCGCAAGCGATCCGCCAAGGGGCGCGGTGCCTCGGCCACAGATGCTGAAGAAATAGTCCCGGCAGGGGAGTCAAAGAGATCGGCCATGGGGGTTTTGTGCCTTTACAGTCGGAACCGCATCACCAGCCGCTGAGTGCCGCGCTGGACCTCTAGCGTAAGCCGATTGCGCGCAGCGCGCAAAGCCTTGTCCGCATCTGCCGTGGTTTCAATGACCTGCCCGTCAATCAAGCGCAATACATCACCCGGATGCAGGCCAAGGCGCGCACCGATGTCGCCGGGGTTTTCAACAACCACACCCTCTGCACTCAGCGGCAGGCCATAACTGCTCAGAACCGCTGGGTTGATGTTTGAAATCACAAGATCCGGAATGGCTGCCCGGCGCCCTGTGGTCAGTTGCGCACGAGACGGTTCCTCAGGCGCAATGGTCATCAGAACCATACGTTCCTCTTCGCGCCCTTCACGCACCATCTGGACAGCAACTTCGCTGCCAAGCCCGGCCACAGACATGCGAAAAATCATTTCTGCAGGCGTGTTGACTGGCTGTCCATCGAGGGCAAGGATCACGTCGCCCGGCTCAAAGCCTGCATTCAGAAACGGGCTCACCGCGTGCATTTCAGTGATCACAATGCCGCCTGCGCGATCTAGCCCCAAGCCCTCTGCCATATCCGCATCCACTGGCTGACCAAACATACCGGCCCATGGGCGCTGGAAACTCTCAAACCCCGTGCGCGCCTGATCAACAAACTGCGCAACCAAACGTGCCGGAATGGCAAAGCCAATACCGTTGGAGCCACCGGAACGAGTCAGAATAGAGGTGTTGATCCCAATTAGGTCACCGTTCACGTCAACCAACGCACCACCAGAATTGCCTGGATTGATTGCCGCATCGGTCTGAATGAAATAGCCCCGCGCATTGCCGGTCGCCACGCCCGAGCGCGCAAGCCCTGACACAATGCCACTGGTGACCGTCTGCCCGACACCGAAGGGGTTGCCAATCGCCATCACCAGCTCCCCGACATCCACACTGTCACTGTCGCGCAAGGTGAGAAACGGCAGCCCTTCCGCTTCTTTGAGCTTGAGAATCGCCAGATCACTTTCCTCATCTGCGAGCAAAACGTCCGCCGTGTATTCGCTTCGGTCGTTCAGTTGCACGCGTATGTCGGTCGACATGCCCACAACGTGGTAATTGGACACAACGATGCCGTCTTCCGTCAGGATCACCCCCGATCCCAGCGAGTTCTCTACACGTGGCTGTGGTGTGCCAAAGTTGCGGAAAAACTGGTCAAAAAAAGGATCCCCCGAGAACGGGCTTTGTCGCGCCTGCACCACGCGTTTGGCAAAAATATTTACCACGGCGGGGGCGGCCTGCTTCACCAGCGGCGCGAACCCAAGCGCAATTTCGCTTTGTGTTTGCGGAATTTTTGTCTCTGCCGAAACGGTGGTCGCCAAACCAAGCGTAAGCGCAATCATAGCGGCACGGATCATGCATAGTCCTCTATTTGGTCCAGCCAAAGATATGCGCGGCACGCGATGAGATTACAAGCCACAGTCGCGCAGCGCAGTGCAGTGCAACCATCAGGGAGTGAAATCACTTGCATAGGGCCCGCTTGCAAGTTCATGCCCGGCCACCATCAATGCACCGAGACGCCCAATTTCATCGGCGCATTTCGCCCCTGCCCCATTGCCCCCGGTCAGGGCAAAAATTCGTTCGCTTTGCGGATAGATCAGTGGGGCGCCCTTTGGGGTAAAACATGTCACGCATGCCCCGTGTGAAACGCTTTCAACCCGCAGGTCCGGCATCAAACCTTTCAACTGATCTGCGAGCAGCTCGCCGACACGCGCGTTTCCACCACCGCGGAACCAGGTTTTCATGTCGGCAACCGTCACAAGCTCATGGTCTTCCGGGTCCCCCCCGATCTTGAGGTATGTTTTGCCATCTGGATACGTCACAGGCGGCAAAACATAAGTGTCTCGTTCTGTGCCCGGCGGCACATATACAAACGACGGCATAGCCTGCAGGCGCCTCGCTTCTGCGGGGTCAATCTCAAGAAATGCAATCGTCCGCGCATAAGCCGTTAACGGCACCGCTTCGGGCAGAAGTTCCGCGGCTTTGGAAAACGCCCCACAGGCCACCACGGCCTTTTTCGCGGTAACCTCCTCACCGTCAGCACATTGCGCAGTCACAGTGCCCCCAACCTCAGAAAGACGCACAACCTCACTGCGGTGCAGTTTTGCGCCATGCTGCTTTGCAATGGCAATCTCCGCCAGGATATGCTGCCTGGGGTTGATCCACCCACCACCGTCTTCTTCATAGAGCGCATGCGTGTTGCCTGGGAAGGAAAGAAACGGGAAGCGCGCGTCCAACTGCGGCCCTTCAAGTTCTTGGAACGCAAAATCTTCTTGTTGTGCAACCTCCCGTGTGTTGGCCACAAAACCCGCACCCACGCCACCTTTGGCACCGACCATCAGGGCCCCAACGGGGGCATGAAATTTATGCCCGCTGCGCGCTTCCATATCAGCATAGCGCGCCATTGACGCCTGCGCCAAACGGGACCAATCCCGATCACTGGCCAACCGCCGCGTAATCCGAGCTTCGTCGTAGTGGCTGGAAAAGACGCCCGTATGACTGGACGCGTCCCTTGGCTCGTCAGGACCCACCAGAACGGTCGACAGCCCCATCTCGCTCAAATGGCGAGCGCAGGCACTGCCCCAAAGCCCAGCACCAACCACAATCACGTCCGCATCCATCGCGCCAGCCCTCCTGCGTGTTGCGACCGCAATACACGATCACATAGGTTGCGGGCACATTGCCCCGCAGCGACCGGGAACACCATCACATAAAGCGCAATTTTAGCCGCGCATTCGCACAAAAAAAGACCCCCACCAAAATGGCAGGGGTCCAGTCATTCGGTTGGTCCGAATGTGTATTATTCTTCGGCGGCTTCTTCAGCTGCCACGCGAGCCTTGTCGGCCGCGCCTTTTGCATCAACGTCACGATCCACGAATTCGATGATCGCCATCGGCGCCATGTCACCATAGCGGAAGCCGGCTTTCATGATGCGGATGTAACCACCTTTACGCTCTGCGTAGCGTGGGCCCAGAACGTCGAACAGTTTTGCAACATACTGATCTTCTTTCAAACGTGCAGCCGCCTGACGACGGGCGTGCAGGTCACCGCGCTTTGCAAGCGTGATCAGCTTTTCAACGATTGGACGCAGTTCTTTTGCCTTTGGCAGCGTGGTTTTGATCTGTTCGTGTTCGATCAAAGAGCCCGCCATGTTGGCAAACAGAGCTTTACGGTGTTCGTGAGTACGGTTCAGGCGGCGATAGCCACGAGCATGACGCATTTTATTTCTCCTAATTCGCGTTTTGCTTTGTCAGACCAGTGATGCGTGTCACCGGTTCACCTTGAGGCCTTTGGCCCAACTTTCCCCGGCAGGTCCGGGCATTTGTAAGACGGGCGGGGTCGCCCCCGCCCAAAACCTTAGAAGTTGTCTTCGAACTTCTTGGCCAGATCTTCGATGTTGTCTGGTGGCCAGTCCTCGACGTCCATGCCGAGGTGCAGACCCATGCCGGACAGCACTTCTTTGATCTCGTTCAGAGACTTGCGGCCGAAGTTCGGTGTGCGCAGCATCTCTGCTTCGGTTTTCTGGATCAGATCGCCGATGTAAACGATGTTGTCGTTCTTCAGGCAGTTTGCCGAACGTACAGACAGTTCCAGTTCGTCCACTTTCTTCAGCAGAAGTGGGTTGAACTCCAGACCATCATCTTCTTCCTGACGGCCCGCAGATTCTGGCTCGTCAAAGTTCACGAAGATGGACAGCTGATCCTGCAGAATGCGCGCGGCATAGGCCACAGCATCTTCAGGAGTGATCGAACCGTCGGTGTCGATCTTCATGGTCAGCTTGTCATAGTCCAGAACCTGACCTTCACGGGTTGGCTGAACGTCATAGGACACTTTTTTGACCGGGGAGTAGATCGCATCGATCGGCATCAGGCCGATTGGCGCGTCTTCCGGTTTGTTTTTGTCCGCAGACACATAGCCTTTGCCAGTGTTTACAGTCAGCTCCACGTACAGGTCTGCACCATCGTCGAGGTGGCAGATCACGTGGTCTTTGTTCAGAACTTCGATACCAGCGCTGTCACTGATGTCGCCAGCCGTCACAACACCTGGGCCTTTTGCATTGATGGAAAGACGCTTAGGGCCTTCCACTTCCATGCGCAGGGACACGCCCTTCAGGTTCAGGATGATGTCGGTCACGTCTTCGCGCACACCGGCAACGCTGGAGAACTCATGCAGAACATTGTCGATCTGAACGCTGGTGATGGCCGCGCCTTGCAGGCTGCTCATCAGAACGCGACGCAGCGCGTTGCCCAGTGTCAGACCAAAACCACGCTCCAGCGGCTCTGCCACAACAGTGGCCTGGCGCGCAGGGTCGTTGCCCGGCTTCACTTCAAGCTGGGTTGGCTTGATCAATTCTGCCCAATTCTTGTGGATCATGCGTCCCTCCATTCTTGTCTGGCTCCCATGTTCCAAGAAGAACCAGACGCCCGAGGTTTAAAAATGACGAAATGGGGCCGTGTAAAACACGCGGCCCCAAAGTAATGAAATATCGCTTAGACGCGGCGACGCTTTGGAGGGCGGCAGCCGTTGTGTGCGATCGGGGTTACATCACGGATAGAGGTGATGTTGAAACCGATAGCGGCCAGCGCGCGCAGTGCGGATTCACGGCCAGAACCTGGACCCTGAACTTCCACTTCCAGCGTTTTAACGCCGTGCTCTTGCGCTTTTTTACCTGCATCTTCCGCAGCCATCTGAGCAGCATAAGGCGTGGACTTACGGGAGCCCTTGAAGCCCATGGTGCCAGCAGAGGACCAGGAAATCGCGTTACCCTGAACGTCAGAGATCAGGATCTTGGTGTTGTTGAAAGAGCTGTTTACGTGTGCAACGCCGGAGGCGATGTTCTTACGCTCTTTTTTCTTCGTACGAGTCTTATCGCGTGCCATTGATCAAACCCTCCCTTACTTCTTCTTGCCGGCGATCGGCTTCGCAGGACCTTTGCGGGTACGTGCGTTGGTGTGGGTACGCTGACCGCGGACCGGGAGGTTACGACGGTGGCGCAGACCGCGGTAGCAGCCCAGGTCCATCAGACGTTTGATGTTCATCTGCACTTCACGACGCAGGTCACCTTCTACGGTGTAGGTCGCATCGATGTGCTCGCGGATTGCCAGAACTTCTGCGTCAGACAGTTCGTTCACACGACGGGTCGCGTCGATGTTCACGGATTCGCAGATTTCTTTGGCGGATGCTGGACCAATGCCAGTGATATAAGTCAGGGCGATCGGGACCCGTTTGTGGGTCGGGATGTTAACGCCGGCGATACGTGCCACGTGTCACTTTCCTTTTCGTTGCGGTTCCGTGGTTCCAGAACCTTTTTTCACAACGTAAGCCCGACGCGGTCTGCGATCGGGCCTCAGCTGATCAGGTGATCTTGCGTATTGGGTGCGACCCAAAAGCAAAGAATTGATTCTCGATTAAGAGATGAGGTGATGTAGGGGGGAAAGCGCAGGCCGTCAATAGGGGATCTGGCGAAAGAGACGGAGATCCTAACGTCCAGCTCTCAAAGCTTAGATCCTAGATCTGCATCGACTGCAAGGCCTGCCCCAAACGGCGCACAAGACCATCCTCTGTGCCGCCAATCAAAACATAGTCATACGCCCCATCAGACCAGACTGCCGAACTCAACCCTTCCAGTCGCATGGTGGCCAACGCCTCCTCAGATACGCCCGCTTCTTCGCGGCGCATGATGCAGAGCGCCATCGGCACACCACTGGGTGTTGCAAAGGCCAACTGGATCAAAGGACGCCCTTCAAAACTCAGCACCTGCCCGCGTTTGTATTCCACGTCTGGCAGAGCGGTCAGTTGCGCCAACTCTATGTCTTTGCCCACTGCCGCAGACACCCGTGCCAACTCATTCTGCAACTGCTCTGGCGTCTGCTGAATATGATCCAATGTCGCATGGGTATAAAGCGCCTGATAAGCCGCCACGTAGTCCACCCAGCCACTTCTTTCCGGCCCGGACGTCCAGTTCCCCAAGCCAAATCCGACAGCGAGCGCAACACAAGCCACCATAGCCACGGCGGCCATAGGGCGTTTCGCTGGCCCCCTGCCCCTCACAGGCAACGCACCCAGCACATCTTGTGACGGCTGCAACAGCTCAAAACTCTCCTGCAGCGCGGTCACATCAAACCGCAATGCTTCAAGCCTCTTGGCCAATGCAGGATCTTCCTGCACCGCAGCCTCAATCTGCGCCATTGGCACGAGCTCAGTTTCACCATCGAGATAGGCCACGAGCTCCTCATCTGAGAAACGTCTATCTTGCACGGCTCATTCCCCTCTGATCCCTGAATTTGCGCCCCAAACTGGCGCGTGCGGTGGCAAGGCGGCTCATCACGGTGGCCAGCGGAATATCAAGTATCTCCGCAGCGGCCTTGTAAGAATAGCCCTCAACATACACCAGAACCACAGTCACACGCTGTGCCTCCGGCAGATCCAGCACCGATTTCAAAACCTCTTGGCGATCATAGTCCCGCTCTGGGTCTTGCTTGGGGTCCGGAATATCAGCGGCATCCACCATTGGCATGCCGCCACCTTTGCGTACTTTTTCTTTGCGGATCTCACTGATCCAAAGGTTGTGGGTGATCCGAAACATCCACCGGTCCAAATGGGTGCCGGGCTGGAACTTGCTGGCCTGCTCCATCGCCCGCAAACAGGCGGCCTGCGCAAGATCATCCGCCCCATCCCTGGATCCCGTGAGCGAAAACGCATAGCGCCAGATGCGGGGGAAGACCTTTGGCAAGCCTGCTTCCACCTCTTCTTCTGCGCTATATTTTCTCCAACGGCCCAGCATCAGTCTCTCGCGCTCTGATCTCTCATTGATCTGCCAGTTCACTCTGCAAATAGGCCAAGAGGTCGTCAATCTGCTCAGGCTTTCTAAGGCCCGCAAATGCCATTGTGGTTCCCGGCACCAGCGCTCTTGGCTTCGTGAGAAATTCTGTGAGCGTTGCCGCGTCCCAGACAATGCCCGCCTGCTGCATCGGACCCGAATAGCGAAAGCCCTCCACAGACCCTGAGGTGGCGCCAAACACGCCATAGAGCGTCGGTCCAGCACGGTTGTCATCAGGCTTCAAGCTGTGACAGGACTGACATTTGCGAAAGACCTTTTTGCCAGCTTTCACATCCCCCTCTGAGGCTGCCGCCCCGGCCCATATCGTCAAAGCAACCGCTAAAAACGTCAGTTGGCGCATCTTTATCTCCTTGCTTGATGCACGGGGCCAAGGCCCCGCACGTCTGGCTCGCGCCGTCACTTCTCAAAAATCATCCGCACAGTCACAGGCGTCACACGCGTGATCCCCTCAAGGCTCGCAAGCTCTTTCAACTTATCGACACCCGCATCAATGCCCAGATCATAGGTGGACAGCATGATCATATCCGATGTTGTGACCAAAACACGGTCTTCGCTCAGCCGGGCAACAAACAATTCCGCCTCAACATCTGCGCTCACCCCGACGAGGCTCAGCGCGCCCTCAAAATCCACAACCGTGGTTGCACCGACTTCCAGATCGTGCACCGCATCAAAATCCACAGAACCAGTCAGCTCGGCTCGCGCGTCCGCCGCCTTAAAAATATGTGTGATCATGCGCTCATTGCGAATGTCGATGTTGGTCTCCACCGAGCCAAGCTCGATAGATACCGCCACCTCACCTTTTTCGTTCACTGACCCAGACAGAGCATCAAATGTATGAACTTCACCGAACTCACTGCTCTTGATCGACCCAAACGCAATTTGGCTGTCTTCATCAACGGTTTTCCAAGTCTCATGCCCGCCGGCTATCGCGGGGCCAGCAAATGCCAAAACAAGCGCAGTGGTTTTCAACAGTGTCTTCATCGGTTCCTCCAAGCCAGGCAAAATCGCCCATTCAGAAGATCAACGCGCCAGCTGGCAAAACTATTCAGAAAAAAATTTATCAAAAAACAAAAAAGCCCTCAGAAACCTGAGGGCTTTCTAAAAAGTCTGTGTTTTGCTTACCCAAGCACGCCTGTAACCGAGGCTTCCACCTCATCCATCGACGCAAGACCGTCGATAGAGGTGAGATTGCCCTTGGCGTGGTAGTAGCCGATCAACGGTGACGTCTGTTTGTAATACGCCATCAAGCGCACCTTCAGACTTTCCTCGTTGTCGTCTGCACGCGCTTCGCCGCCTGCGGCCACCGTTTCTTTTGCACGATTGATGATGCGTTCAACAAGAACTTCATCGTTCACCTGCATCTCGATCACGGCATCCAGCTGTTCGCCGCAGTCTTCAAGCAAAGCCGCCAGAGCGTCGGCCTGCGCCAGTGTGCGTGGGAAGCCGTCAAAGATGAAGCCGCCCTTTTTGTCACCTTCGAGTTGTTCACGGATCAAGCCGATCACAATCTCATCCGTCACAAGCTCGCCACGGTCCATGACTTCTGCAACTTTTTTGCCCATCTCAGTGCCAGAGGTCTTTGCCGCACGCAGCATATCCCCTGTGGAGAGTTGGATCATGTCGCGGCTCTCAACGAGACGACTTGCTTGTGTCCCTTTCCCCGCACCTGGCGGGCCAAGCAAAATAATGTTCATCGACGAGCAGCTCCCTTACGTGCGCCGCGCTTTTTGCCTTTACCGCGCAGCTGCGATTTTTCGATCAGCCCTTCATATTGATGGGCCAGCAGATGGTTCTGTACCTGTTGGATGGTGTCCATGGTCACTGACACAACAATAAGAACAGAGGTTCCGCCAAAATAGAATGGGATCGCAAACTGGCCACGCAGAATCTCAGGAAGGAGACAAACTGCCGCAAGGTAGGCTGAGCCAAGCACCAGAATACGGTTCACAACATACTCAAGATACTCTGCAGTACGCTTGCCTGGGCGAATACCCGGCACAAACCCGTTCTGGTTTTTCAGGTTGTCAGCCACATCATCGGGCTTAAAGCTCACATTGAATGTGTAGAAATACGCAAAGAACACGATCATGGCGACAAAGAACAGCAGATACAGCGGCTGACCTGGGCCGAAGTAAGCAAGCAGTGTCGACATGATTGGGCCGGTCTGGCTGCCAGAGAATGTCGAGATCGTCGTCGGCAACAGAAGCAGAGAGCTTGCAAAGATTGCCGGGATCACGCCTGCTGGGTTGACCTTGACTGGCAGGTGGCTGGAGCCACCGTCATAGACTTTCATGCCCACCTGACGGCGTGGGTATTGAATGTGGATCTTGCGCAGCGCACGCTCCATGAAGACCACGAAGGCGATGGTTGCAATCACCATCACAATGACGCCCACAATCACAGCTTCGCTGATTGCGCCGGTACGGCCAGACACGAAGAACTGCGCCAGTGCGGCTGGAAGCTCGGCCACAATACCGACAAAGATGATCAGGGAGATGCCGTTGCCGATGCCGCGTGCGGTGATCTGCTCACCCAGCCACATCAGGAACATGGTGCCACCAACCAGTGTGATCAAGCAGCTGAAGCGGAAGAACATACCCGGATCGGTCACCAGATCACCTGCCTCAAGGCTCACCGCAAGACCATAAGCCTGCAATGTGGCAAGGAACACCGTGCCGTAGCGGGTGTATTGGTTCATCTTTTTGCGGCCCTGCTCACCCTCTTTCTTGAGTTGCTCAAGCGCGGGCACCATCGAGCCGAGGAGCTGGACGATGATCGAGGCCGAAATATAAGGCATGATGCCCAGAGCAAAGATCCCCATACGGCCCAATGCACCGCCGGTGAACATGGACAGGATACCACCAATCCCTGCGCCTGCGCTCTCCATGAATTCACGAAGCGCCACACCATCAATGCCCGGAACCGGGATCCAGGTGCCAAGACGATACACAATCAACAATGCCAGAGTGAACAGGATGCGATTGCGCAGATCGGTCGCTTTGGTCAGCGCGGCCCAGCTTGTGTTGGCCGCCATTTGCTCTGCTGCAGATACCATTTAGGATCTCTCTTAGACTAGAAACGCCGCCAGAACCGTTTCCCGGTTTGGCGGCGTTGGAAAACTTGTCAGATTATGTAAGCGGGTCCGTCCCCGCTCACAACCTCTTATTCAGCCGCTGGCGCGGTTTTGACAGTCAGAGAGCCGCCTGCTTTTGCAACAGCGTCTACAGCTGCCTTGGAAGCGCCGGTCACTTCGATGTTCAGCTTGGCGGTGACTTCGCCTTTTGCCAGAACACGGATGCCGTCAAGCTTGCGACGTACCAGACCGGATTCGATCAGCGCATCTTCGGTGATCGCTGCGGATGCGTCCAGTTTCTTGGCGTCGACGAATTTCTGGATCAGGCCCAGGTTTACAACAGCAAATGCCTTGCGGTTTGGCTTGTTGAAGCCACGCTTAGGCAGACGCTGGTACAATGGCATTTGGCCACCCTCGTAGCCGTTGATCGCCACACCCGAACGGGATTTCTGACCTTTGATACCACGGCCACCCATTTTACCTTTACCGGAACCAGGGCCACGGCCAACGCGCATGCGTTTCTTAGTTGCGCCAGGATTGTCGCGCAGTTCGTGCAGTTTCATTTCGCTTCTCCTTGCCGGAACTGACCCACGAAGCGTATCGGGCCAAACTCGGCTTTTCTTGATTTTGATTCTGTGGCGCACAGAACGCCACCGGGCGCGTATAGACCCTTGTTGCGCAGTTTGCAATGTCCATCCACATCACAGAGGCACATGCCCTGCCGCGGTTGTCACACGCGCCTTTGAGACATGCCTGCGCTCCAAAGACGCACCTCAAAAACCTATCAATGGCGCCGCACTTCCAATAGCAACGGCCTGTTGAGATCTCAAGGGCGGCGGAACATGTCTTATCCGGAACTATATGTTTTGCGGCACGGTGAAACCGAGTGGAACGTAACGGGCAAATTTCAGGGCCGGCAGGACTCCCCTCTCACAGCGCAAGGGCGCCAGCACGCACAGCGTCAGCGCGAGCTGTTGCAAACACTGACAACGCCGCCTCTGACCGCGTTTTGTAGCCCTCAGGGGCGCGCGCGTCACACCGCGCAATTGGCGTTAGGTGGCACTCTGAAACCTGTGTTTGATGATCGCTTGCAGGAAATAGATTTCGGGGTCTGGGAAGGCAAAACGCGCCTTGAGATCAAAACGCTGATCGATTGTCCTTTTGAAAGTCATCAATGGTATTTTCAAAGCCCAAAAGGCGAATCCTACGCTGACATCTCAAAACGCGTAAAAGCGTTCCTGAATGACCTGGTCCAACCTGCTGTCATCGTCACACATGGGGTCACGTCCATTGTGTTGCGCGGCCTCTATTTAGGCCTGTCCAAAGGCGCCCTACTCCAGCTCCCGAAAGAACAGGGCTGTATCTACCATCTATCAGATGGTCAGGAGCGGGTTCTCAGGTAAACGCCTCTAAACGCTTGAAACCAAAACGCCCTCAACGAATGTGAGGGCGATACGGTCGAAATGTCGTGCAGGCTTAGCCGTAAACGTGCTTGGTCGCCAGCTCTTCAATGTCATAGCGACAGATGCCGATGTCCGCGAGGTCGCGATCCGTCATCTCAGAAAGTTCGCGTACGGTTGTATTGTATTTCGCCCGCAAAGCGCGCGCTTCTTTGAACGCTTCCAGTGCGGCTTCGATACGGGCAACAAGGGAAGATCCAGTGGAAAGAGTGATGTTTGCGTTTGCCATTGTACTGGCTCCTTTTGATCTATGCCGAAACGTATTTTCCGGCGAGCTGTTTTGTTTCTTTCTGTTGTGCCCTCTATATAGAACGCGCCGTTATCGCTAACAATTGACGGTTTGAACTGCCCGCTATGCGCCAGAGGCATGCCGCCTTAACAAAGCTCTAAAACGACAAAAGCCCCGGACAGGCATCCGAGGCTAAGTCACAAGGAAGATACTTTAGATCAGAGTGCTTCTGCACCCTGACGCGCCACGCGCTCGATGTCGCCGCGGCTCAGGCCCACATCAGCCAACTCACGAACTGTCAGCTTGTTCAGCTCTTTCACGGTCTTCTTATAAGAAGACGCGCGTTTCTGATTCAGGCGCCATGTTTCAACCATGCGGGCGAAACGGCCAACGAAATCAACGGCTTCAATGTGCAAAGAGGGTGCATGTTGCATGGGATTAATCCTTAAAACTGCCGGTGCGCCACTTCGGCCAATGCGCGTTAAATCTCACTACGCGTTCACATAATGCCTTCTTTTTCATCGAGGTAGGGGAAGAACAGCATCTCCGTTATGCAGTTTATGCATGACCGCAGTCATAATCTCTTAACACACGCAAAAACGCCCCAGGCGTGAGCCTGGGGCGTTTTCAAACTTTTAGATCAAAAAGAGCTTAGTCGCGCTCTTCGATGATTTCCACCATGTGGGAAACCTTACGGATCATGCCGCGCACGGAAGGTGTGTCTTCCAGTTCACGTGTGCGGTTCATCTTGTTCAGACCCAGACCGATCAGCGTGGCACGCTGGTCTTGAGGGCGACGGATCGGCGAACCGACCTGCTTTACAACGATGGTTTTTGCCATGTCTCGTTACTCCTTACGCGTCTGCAGCTTCGGCAGGTGCTTCATCCTTGCGCAGGATGTCAGCAACTTTCTTGCCACGACGTGCCGCAACCTGACGAGGGCTGGCTTCTTTTTTCAGCCCGTCGATGGTGGCGCGGATCATGTTGTATGGGTTCTGCGAACCGATGGATTTCGAAACAACGTCTTTGACGCCGAGCATTTCGAAAACGGCACGCATTGGACCACCGGCGATGATACCAGTACCTTCAGGTGCGGTACGCATAACCACTTTACCGGCGCCGTGACGGCCTTCCATGTCGTGGTGCAGAGTACGACCTTCGCGCAGAGGCACGCGGATCATTTGACGCTTGGCTTGCTCGGTGGCTTTGCGGATAGCCTCAGGGACCTCTTTCGCTTTACCTTTGCCGAAGCCAACGCGGCCTTTTTGATCGCCCACAACTACCAGAGCAGCGAAGCCAAAGTTCTTACCGCCTTTGGTGGTTTTGGACACGCGGTTGATCGCTACGAGACGATCTGCGAATTCCGGGGTTTCTTCTTCGCGGTTGCGACCGCGGCCCCGGCGATTTTCACGTTCTGCCATTTGGCATTCCTTTATCTACTGGCGCGAGGCGCCTGTTACTTCCGATCCCAGTGAACCCTGGCGAAAGCGCCAGAGCTCCCGGATCATCGGGGGGACGTTGCCGTCCCCCACAAGTGCTTACACTTTCAGGCCACCTTCACGCGCAGCGTCGGCCAGAGCCTTCACTTTGCCGTGGAAGAGACGACCGCCGCGATCGAAATAAGCTTCGCTCACGCCAGCTTTGACCGCACGCTCTGCAATCGCCGCGCCCACTTTGGTGGCTGCTTCGATGTTGTTTTTGCCCACTACGCCCAGATCTTTTTCCAGGGAGGAGGCTGCTGCCACAGTCACGCCAGCACGATCGTCGATCAGCTGAGCGCTGATGTTCTTGTTGCTGCGGTGAACGGACAGGCGCAGTTTGCTGTCGCCATTGACCTTGCGAAGTTTGTTCCGGACGCGCAGGCGGCGCTTGAGGAACAGTTCCCGTTTGCTGTTTGCCATCTGTCTGGTCCTTACTTCTTCTTACCTTCCTTGCGGAAGATATACTCGTCTTTGTACTTGATACCCTTGCCTTTGTAAGGCTCAGGCTTACGCCATTCGCGGATGTTCGCCGCAACCTGGCCAACCAGTTGGCTGTCAGTACCTTCAACGATGATTTCAGTCGGCTTCGGCGCAGTCACGGTGATGCCTGCTGGAACCTCGAAGTTCACCTCGTGAGAGAGACCGAGCGACAGCTTCAGGGTGTTGCCCTGCATCTGCGCACGATAACCAACACCGTTGATTTCGAGTTCTTTTTTGAAGCCAGTGGTCACACCGGTCACCATGTTGGCAACCATAGTGCGGGACATGCCCCACTGCTGGCGAGCACGCTTGGATTTGCCGCGAGGAGTGACCGAAACGGCGTTCTCTTCAACTTCAATCGTCACGTCATCGGTCGCAGTGAAGGACTGAGTGTCCTTCGGACCTTTGATTTCGATGGTCTGGCCGGAGACAGAGGCAGTAACGCCGCTGGGCAGCTCGACCGGTTTTTTACCAATACGAGACATTCTCAGCTCTCCTTAGAAGACTGTGCAGAGCACTTCGCCGCCAACATTGTTGGAGCGTGCGCTTGCGTCAGACATCACACCTTTGGAGGTGGAGACAATCGACACACCCAGGCCCTGACGGACGGTTGGGATGTCATTGACATTCATGTAAACGCGACGACCAGGCTTGGAGACCCGCTTCAGTTCGCGAATGACAGGAGTGCCTTCGTAGTACTTCAGGCTGATTTCGAACGCCGGATGGCCGTTCTCTTCAATTGCCTCATAGCCGCGGATGTAGCCTTCGTTAGTCAGCACATCCAGAACCCAGCCACGGAGCTTGGAAGCCGGGGTAGACACCACGGACTTGCCACGCATCTGGCCGTTGCGGATACGGGTCAGCATATCACCGATAGGATCGTTCATATCGTTCTCTCCTTACCAGCTGGATTTGACCATGCCGGGGATCTGACCAGCAGAACCCAGCTCGCGCAGCGCAATACGGCTGACCTTCAGCTTACGGTAGTAAGCGTGGGGACGGCCGGTGAGCTGGCAACGGTTGTGAAGACGGGTCGCCGAGCTGTTGCGCGGCAGTTTCGCCAGTTTCAGACGCGCTTTGAAACGCTCTTCCATTGGCTTGGACTCATCGTTTGCGATCTCTTTGAGCTCGGCGCGCTTAGCAGCGTATTTTGCCACCAGACGCTCGCGCTTCTTCTCGCGCTCGATCATTGCTTTTTTAGCCATGTCGTAATCCTC
The DNA here is from genome assembly GCF_027947445.1 of Shimia sp. MMG029. Lineage (NCBI taxonomy): Bacteria > Pseudomonadati > Pseudomonadota > Alphaproteobacteria > Rhodobacterales > Roseobacteraceae > Shimia > Shimia sp. MMG029. The sequence continues at coordinate 39,361 of NZ_JAQJIM010000002.1, forward strand.
TCAGCCTTACGCGATGAACGGCATGTTGAAATGCTTCAACAGGCTCTGCGCTTCGGCGTCGGTTTCAGCAGTGGTGGCGATGACGATATCCATGCCCCAGTTTTCGTCGACTTTATCGAAGTCGATTTCTGGGAACACGATGTGCTCTTTCAGACCGGTGGCGAAGTTGCCACGGCCGTCAAAGCTCGGCTTCACACCACGGAAGTCGCGGATGCGAGGCATCGCAACGGTGATCAGACGATCGAGGAATTCGTACATACGGTCGCCACGAAGGGTCACCTTGGCGCCCATCGGCATGCCTTCACGAACACGGAAGCCAGCGATGGAGTTCTTTGCCACGGTGGTCAGCGCTTTCTGGCCCGCGATTGCGGTCAGATCTGCCTGAGCGGACTTGGCTTTCTTGCTGTCTTTCACGGCTGCACGGCCACAGCCGATGTTCAGCACGATTTTGTCCAGCTTTGGGATCATCATGTCGTTCTTGTAGCCGAACTCTTCTTTCAGAGCGGCGCGGATGGAATCCTTGTAGAGCGACTTCAGACGTGGGGTGTAGTCTGCGGAATCAAGCATCGATCACGTCCCCTGTGGTCTTTGCAAAACGCACCTTCTTGTCGCCTTCCATGCGGAAGCCAACGCGGGTTGCTTTGCCATTTGCGTCCAGGAATGCCAGGTTGGACAGTTCGATCGGCATCGCCTGAGGGATGCGGCCGCCCTGTGCGGTCTGGCTCTGTTTGGTGTGGCGGATGGCGATGTTGATGCCTTCCACGACGGCTTTACCGGCTTTGGGGTCAACAGAGGAGATCGTGCCCTCTTTGCCTTTGTCCTTACCGGCCAGAACGACGACCTTGTCGCCTTTTTTCAGCTTAGCAGCCATCTTACAGCACCTCCGGCGCGAGCGAGATGATCTTCATGAAGTTCTTGGCGCGCAGTTCACGAACAACTGGGCCAAAGATACGTGTACCCACTGGCTCGTTGTTGTTGTTCAGAATAACAGCTGCGTTGCGATCGAAACGGATCGCGGTGCCATCTTCACGACGGACTTCTTTAGCGGTGCGTACGACAACGGCCTTACGGACGTCACCTTTTTTAACGCGACCACGTGGAATGGCTTCCTTAACCGAGACAACGATGATGTCGCCTACGGATGCGTATTTACGCTTGGAGCCACCCAGAACCTTGATGCACTGAACTCGGCGAGCGCCGGAGTTGTCAGCAACATCCAGATTGGTTTGCATCTGGATCATGTGGTTTCTCCCGACCTATGGGGCAGCGATGCGTGCTGGTATCCCCCAGGGTTTCGACTAACTGTAAAGTCTAGTCGCCAGGAGTCTCGAGGTGAGACTCTTAGGCTTCCAAAACTTCCCAGCGTTTGGTTTTCGAACGCGGTGCGCATTCGATGATGCGAACAGAGTCACCTACTTTGTAGGCGTTGTTCTCATCGTGAGCCCGGTATTTCTTGGACTTACGAATGGTCTTCTTCAGAACCGGGTGTGTGAAGCGACGCTCAACAGACACGGTAATGGTTTGGGCATTGGCATCGGAGGTCACGGTGCCAGTCAGGATACGTTTGGGCATCTATCTAGCTCCTCTTACTCTGCTGCCGACGCGGCTTTTTCGTTCAGGATCGTCTTCACACGTGCTGCGTTACGACGCGCGGCACGGATCTGAGCGGAGTTTTCCAGCTGGCCAGTGGCCTGTTGGAAACGCAGGTTGAACGATTCTTTCTTAAGATTGGCCAGCTCCTCGCGCAGCTGATCCGGCGTCTTATCACGCAGTTCTTTGGCGTTCATCGCCTTTTCCTTTCTCATACATCAGAGGGCGCCCGAGTATGTGCGGGGTGACCCTTTTGTCTGATGGACATATGACGAACACACGAATCCCGCAGTCACGGAATCCATGAGATGGCGCTCTATACGGGTGCGTGGTCAGGATGGCAAGGGAAACTTAGCGCACAAGGTTGATCGGTCTCAAAGAGACGCCAAAATTAGCTGGGTCAGAGAAACGAGCGCAGCGCCAGACCGCACACCGCCGCCTTGGTTCCATCCATCTTTCTCATTGAGGCGCGATACCCTCGCGCTAGGATAAACGCGAAACGTGCACCTAAGATAGCGTAATCCTCAGAAGCCTTCGCCCCCCTGCCCCTTCCCTCCCCTTTCCATCTCCCCTACACCTTCTCGACAAACGCGTGCAGCCTTACGGCCACCGCGCACACTTTGGGAGGAAAGACATGATACCCGTAGACGTAATGATCCTGTTCATGGGCGCCGCTGTCGCCCTCGCGCTTGTACCGGGACCAGACAATATCTTTGTGCTCACGCAATCGGCGCTACATGGCCGCGTAGCGGGCCTTACCGTCACATTGGGCCTTGCCAGCGGGTTGATTTTTCACACAACAGCCGTGGCGCTCGGCGTGGCCGTGATCTTTCAGACCTCTCAAGTGGCTTTCGCCATTCTGAAATACATCGGTGCGGCCTACCTGGCGTATCTGGCGTTCAAAGCCTTCACCGCTGCGAAATCCAATCTTGATGGCGACGCCCCCGCCCCAGAGACGACCGCCAAACAATATACGCGCGGTCTGATCATGAATATCGCAAACCCAAAGGTAACAATCTTCTTTCTCGCCTTCCTGCCGCAATTCGTGGACCCCGCAAACGGGCCTATGGTGGCGCAGTTTTATCAGCTCGGCTTTCTAATGATCATCGCCACACTCTTGGTGTTTGGCTCCGTCGCCCTGGCGGCTGGTTGGCTTGGCGATTGGCTCAAGAATTCGCCCACCGCCCAAATCTGGCTCAACCGTATTGCAGGGGTCGTCTTTATTGCTCTCGCATTAAAACTGGTGACAGCAGAACGCTGAAACGCAAACGCCGCCCACAAGGGGCGGCGTTTTTTCTTTACTGTCGAACAGTTCAGCGACGGCGGCGTTCTCGCACGAGGCCAATCATCACCGACACGCACATCAGCATCAGAACAATGGCAAACGGGAAACCCGTTGCGATAGATGCCGCCTGCAGTGCGCCAAGTCCGCCTCCCAGAAGCAGCACAATCGCAATCGCGCCTTCCAGAATGCACCAGAACACCCGCTGTGCCGTTGGTGCGTCTGTCTTGCCACCCGCAGTGATCGTGTCGATCACAAGCGAACCAGAGTCAGAAGATGTCACAAAGAACACAACCACCAGAACAATGCCGATAAACGACAGCAACCCGGTCATTGGGAAAGCTTCAAACATCTTGAACATCTTTAGCTCCAGCGCCGCATCAGAGAGCGCCTGCGCTGTACCGCTTGCGACTTGCTCCAAAGCCGCCACGCCAAAGACATTCATCCAAAGCGCGCCAACCAAAGTCGGAATGAAGATCACGCAGATGATGAATTCGCGAATGGTCCGACCCCGTGAAATCCGTGCAATGAACATCCCAACGAAGGGCGACCAGGAAATCCACCAAGCCCAATAGAAGGCCGTCCAGCCTTGCATGAAATTGGTATCCTCACGACCGACCCAGTTGGACAGGGCAGGCAACGCCACAGCATAGTCGACAAGGCCAGAGAAAAAGCCGGAGATAATCGCGGCAGTTGGACCCACGATGAGGACCAGTACCAACAAGACAGCCGCCAGGATCATGTTGACCTCAGACAGACGTTTAACGCCTTTGTCCAACCCTGCAATCACCGATACCAAAGCAAATGCTGTGATGGCGATAATCAATAGCACGCTCATGCCATCGCTGATTGGCACATCAAAGAGGTAGTTCAATCCAGCCAGTGCCTGACTTGCCCCCAAACCCAGCGATGTCGCCAGACCAAAGATCGTTGCAAACACAGCAAGGATATCAATGATGTGGCCCAATGGCCCCCATGTCCGCTCCCCAAGAAGTGGGTAAAACACCGAGCGCATGGTCAGCGGCAGCCCACGGTTGAAGCTAAAGAACGCCAGCCCCAAAGCCACCACCGCATAAACCGCCCATGGGTGCAGCCCCCAATGGAAAATGGTTGCGGCCATAGCAAGATCACGGGCCGCGTCTACGTCGCCAGCCGCGGCACCAAGTGGCGCCCAGTCGGTACGCAAGCCGTTCTCTCCCACGGCTGTACCCCCAAGGGACGAGCCATAGTGTGAAATCGGCTCCGCAACGCCCCAGAAGACCAGACCAATGCCCATGCCAGCTGCGAACAGCATCGCAATCCAGCCCGCGTAGCTATAATCCGGTTTGGCATCCTCTCCACCAAGGCGAATCTTGCCATAAGGCGACACGACCAAGAACAAAGAGAACACAACAAACATGTTGCAAGCGATCATGAAGACCCAGTCGAAATTGCTGGTCAACGTCGGGCGCAGCCAACCGAAAAATGCGGCTGCTTGTTCATGGAACACCAAGGAAAAAAAGACGAAAGCAACGATCGTCAATCCTGAAACTGCAAACACAGGATTGTGTACGTCCAACCCCATTACCTGCACATTGTCCTGACCAACCTCGTAGTCGGTTTCTTGTTCTGACATAAAACTCCCCTTTTTGGATGTCACTGCCCAGAGACTCCGCACACACAGCAAAACAAACCCTTGAAAACCGACCATTCAAACGGATGAATCGGCGCGCATGCCTGAAACATGCGGCCGGTTCCTCGGCTCTCACACGCGCAGCGCAGGGTTATGGGTCTCACCGGAATGCAATCGGGCGCGCTTGTTACACAGGTGACGCTGATGCACCAGCGGAGTCTGCGTGTGGCATCATATGGCTCTATGCGCGCAAGTGCCCTTGAGCCTTTCACCTCAAACGTTCGAGGTGAAAGGCGATATCGCGCAGGACCGACGATCCACCTCCGCGATACAGCTGCAAAACCGACGTATTACCGACGCAATACCGCAGCCTGTTTTGGGATTAGGGTCATTCCCAAATGTAGTTGAAGCTCACGCTAACCCGTTCTTCTTCCGACATATTCATCGGAACTTCATGGCGCAGCCAGCTTTCCCAAAGCAGCACATCCCCCACATCAGGCTTCACATAAATAAAAGGCCGCAACTCCCGCCGCGCCTCCTTTTCGCGTACTGGGGCCGCCATCATGCGACCTGACCTTGGATCTTCCAGCTTCAACGCGCTCGCGCCTTCTGGCATGGACACATAGGTCGTACCGCTAATGACAGAATGAGGATGGATATGAGACGCATGCATTCCGCCCTCTGGCAGAATGTTTATCCAGATATCTTCAAGCTTAAGAGCCCGGCCATCAAGATTAAACTCCAAGTCTTTTGCAAAGGCCGCAACGTGCTGATCGAGCGCTTCAACGACATCCGCAAATATTGGAAACCGCCAAGGCAAATCAGTAAGCGAAGCGTAGGACGTGTAACCTGGGTAGGCATTGGCTTCACACCAGTCTTGTCCCGCCTCATCATCTTCAGCGATAGAAAAACAAGAGTTTTCCAACTCATCCGTGTCTATTGGCTTACCAAACTCTGCGAGACGCGCGCGGTAAAGCCGCGTCACAAACAAAGATTCAATTGTAGACATATTCTCTTTCCTTCTCTGAGTGCGCAACCCGCTGGTTTGATTGCACTATCTGAGGCAGCGCGTTGTGGGTTCGCGCTTGGGTACCTTCTGTTAACCAGACATGCCTAATTCTCGCATCGAAACGCAAACAAGTAGGCCGCGAACCAATGAAACCTAAAATAACGATCACCGCTGCTATCATTTCGATCATCGTGCTCGCATTGGGCGTTATGGGTGGGCTTGGTGCCACCTCTTACTACTCTCATATCATGCGCGACAAGATGCAGAGCGACTTGGAAGACATTGAAGAGCTCAATATCGCCACCGCCAATCTTCAGGTCGAATTTCTAATGGCCAGACGCTCCGAAAAAGATCTGCTCCTACGTGAAGCTGAGAAATATATAGACCGCCATGCACAAACGATGGTTTCGTTGAAATCTGAGTTTGAAATGATCGAGCAGATCGTGCCTGAAATTCCTGAAATGGCGGAGTTTGCGACCCTTGTTCCCCTGCTTGGCACTGCAGTCTCTGCGTATGAACAGTCTTTCCTTGAAATGGTCAGCCTGAAGCAGAAGCTCGGGTTGAGTGAAAAAGAAGGCATTCGCAAAACGCTCGCAGATGCAATTGCGGCAGTAGAGGCAGAGGTTGCCGGCGTCTCTATTCCGATTTTGCATGCAAAACTGCTTACGATTCAGCTGCATGCTAAGCAGTTTAGATTGGAACCGGACGCAGCTGAGCTTGCTACAATCAAACAGCTCATCCAAGAGTTCAAAGGATTCCCGGAGTTTTTCTATGACGATCCAGCCGTCATTCCGGACCTACACGAGAAACTTGATATCTACCTGACAAGCTTCACCGAATACGTGAATACGCGCTTGATGGAATCTGAAAAGCGTCTCGAAATGTCCGCCCGTTTTTCTGACGCTGAGCCTGTTATGGCGCAATTCAAAGCTGCGGCACACAATGAACTCACCAAAAAGCTGGCCGAGAGCGAGCGCATTAGCGCCTTGGCCCAGCAGGTGACACAATTGGCAGGCATTATCGGCTCTATTGTCTTTGTGCTCTTCGCAGTTTTCTTGGCGCGTGCAATCTCTCGCCCACTTAAGAAAACCGATGCAGTACTGAAGAAAATGATGGAAGGGGACTTCACCGCTGAACCTCCAAGGTCGTTCATCCGAGAAATCGGTGCGATCGCAAATGCCGTCACCAATTTCCAAGATGAAGAACGGATCAAACATGACATCACGCAGCAGATGTCTCGTGTGATTGACGCCTGTGCAGAAGGTGATTTTTCTGACCGTATTGATATTGGCGACGCTACGGGTACATTTGCGGAACTCGGAAGAGGCGTTAACGCAATTGGCGAAGTTGCGGAGAACGGACTGGGCGATGTGAAAGAAGCGCTGGAAATCCTCTCAACCGGCGATCTGACCCATGAGATGCCTCAAGGTCAGAAAGGCGTGTTCAAGGACATTTCAGAGACGCTCACCCATCTCACTTCAAGCTTGGACGGCATGGTTCGCCAGCTGTCCTCTTCTTCGAACGTCCTGAATCGAACTTCCAAGGAAATCTCTCACTCCGTTGATGATGCATCTCGCCGTGGTGAAATTTCAGCCGCGTCTTTGGAAGAGACGTCTTCGTCACTGCAAACCGTCGCAGAAACCGTCAACAGCACAGCACAAAGCGCGCAAGAAGCGCGCAGCCATGTGAACAATGCTCAGAAGAAAGCAGAGGCCACTCGGTCCGTTGCAGATCAAACTGTAGAAGCCATTCAGCGCATCAAAGAAAGCTCTGACGCGATTTCACAAATCTCGGGGCTGATTGAAGACGTGGCCTTCCAAACCAATTTGCTGGCGCTTAACGCCGGTGTGGAAGCAGCCCGTGCAGGAGATGCAGGACGTGGCTTTGCAGTGGTGGCTTCTGAGGTGCGCGCTTTGGCACAACGGTCATCTGAAGCGGCCCATGAGATCAACACCCTGATTTCCAGCTCTCAGACCGAGGTTGTTAACGGCGTAAACCTGATGGATGATACAGGGAAATCGCTTGGTGAAATCCTTCAAGCTGTCGAACAGGTGGTTGGCAAGGTCAATGAGATTGCAGAGAACGCGGTTGATCAGTCGACAGGACTCGCCGAGGTGAACGCTGCCGTCGAAAACTTGGACCGTGACAGCCAAAAGAGCGCGGCCATGCTTGAGGAAACGGCGGCCTCTGGCCAAGTATTGCTCGGTGAAGCTGAGAACTTGGTGCGAGCAGTGTCCGGGTTCAAGCTAAAAACAGAAGCAGAAACGCTTGCGGATGAAGACACACTCGACGCGGAATGGGACGCAGCCTAAAAAGCGCGCTGCAGGGTGGCCATAACGGCCGCGTTGCGCGCTCTCCGTTTGCATCGCCGCCCCTAGCTCCAAGACGACTTACTGAACAAAGCCCTGCGCACTGCGCGGGGCTTTTTTGATGGCGCCAAGTACGATTGCTGAAATTCGGAGACCGTTTTCGAAGTCTCTGTGCGACTGGCAGTCGAAAAGTAAACCACACAAAAAGAAACCCCCCGCTGTTTCCAGCGAGGGGTCAATTGAGTGAAGGAGGAGAGCGTCAGCTCACCAGCCTCTTACCAGTCTTCGCGAACGACAACGCGGGTTTTGACAGGAAGTTTCATCGCGGCGAGGCGCAGAGCCTCACGTGCGATGTCTTCGTCAACACCGTCGATTTCGAACATCACGCGGCCCGGCTTCACTTTGCAGGCCCAATAGTCCACGGAACCTTTACCTTTACCCATACGGACTTCGGTAGGCTTCGAGGTCACTGGGGTGTCTGGGAAGATACGGATCCAAACACGGCCCTGACGTTTCATGTGACGGGTCATTGCACGACGTGCTGCCTCGATCTGGCGAGCTGTCACGCGTTCCGGTGTGGTTGCCTTCAGGCCGAAAGAGCCGAAGTTCAGGGTGGAGCCACCCTTGGCTTCGCCTTTGATGCGGCCTTTGTGCATCTTGCGGAATTTAGTACGCTTTGGTTGAAGCATTGATCAGTCTCCCTTAGCGACGACCACCGGCACCACGTGGTGCAGGGCCATCCTGGACTTCTTGTGCACGACGGTCACGCGCCTGTGGATCATGCTCCATGATCTCGCCTTTGAAGATCCAGGTTTTGATACCAATGATCCCGTAAGCGGTGGTCGCTTCCACATGTGCGTAATCGATGTCAGCACGCAGGGTGTGCAGAGGCACACGGCCTTCGCGGTACCATTCGGTACGTGCGATTTCGGCACCACCCAGACGGCCCGCGACGTTCACCCGGATACCCAGGGCGCCCATGCGCATTGCGTTCTGAACGGCACGCTTCATCGCGCGACGGAAAGACACACGGCGTTCCAGCTGCTGAGCGATGGACTCGCCAACCAGCTGAGCGTCGAGTTCCGGCTTGCGCACTTCAACGATGTTGAGGTGCAGCTCGGAGTCAGTCATCGTTGCGATCTTCTTGCGAAGAGTCTCGATGTCAGCGCCTTTTTTACCGATGATCACGCCAGGACGTGCGGTGTGAACGGTCACGCGGCACTTCTTGTGCGGACGCTCGATGATCACACGTGCAACACCAGCTTGCTTGCACTCTTTTTTGATGAACTCACGGATTTTGAGGTCTTCTAGAAGAAGATCACCGTAGTCCTTAGTGTCAGCATACCAGCGGCTGTCCCAGGTGCGGTTCACCTGAAGGCGCATGCCAATCGGATTGACTTTGTTACCCATTAGGCTTGCTCCTCAACTTGACGCACCTTGATGGTGAGCTCAGAGAACGGCTTGATGATCTTGCCGAAACGACCACGGGCGCGCGGACGGCCGCGTTTCATGGTCAGGTTCTTGCCCACATAGGCTTCGGCAACGATCAGGCTGTCGACGTCCAGGTTGTGGTTGTTTTCGGCGTTGGCAATCGCGGACTGAAGGCATTTCTTCACGTCTGCTGCAATCCGCTTGTTGGAGAAAGTCAGGTCGGTCAGAGCCTTCTCAACTTTCTTGCCGCGGATCATGCCGGCTACCAGGTTCAATTTCTGCGGGCTGGTGCGAAGCATGCGGGTTTTCGCCATTGCTTCGTTTTCAGCCACGCGGCGGGGGTTCTTTACCTTGCCCATGACTTACTTCCGTTTCGCTTTTTTGTCAGCTGCGTGACCGTAATAGGTACGAGTTGGCGAATACTCACCAAACTTCTGACCGATCATGTCTTCAGTAACGTTGACAGGGATGTGTTTCTTGCCGTTGTACACACCAAAGGTCAAACCCACGAACTGGGGCAGGATGGTGGAACGACGGGACCAGATTTTGATCACTTCATTGCGACCGGATTCGCGAACTGCTTCGGCTTTTTTAAGCACGTAAGCATCCACAAAAGGGCCTTTCCATACAGAGCGAGACATCTATTAACGCCCCTTCTTCTTGGCGTGACGCGAGCGGATGATAAGCTTTTGCGACGCTTTGTTTTTGTTGCGGGTACGCGCACCCTTGGTCGGCTTACCCCATGGTGTCACTGGGTGACGACCACCGGAGGTACGACCTTCACCACCACCGTGAGGGTGATCGATCGGGTTCATGACCACACCACGAACGCTCGGACGCTTGCCTTTGTGGCGCATACGGCCGGCTTTACCGAAGTTCTGGTTGGAGTTGTCAGGGTTGGACACGGCACCAACGGTGGCCATGCATTCCTGACGTACGAGGCGCAGTTCGCCCGAGGACAAGCGGATCTGAGCGTAACCACCGTCACGGCCAACAAACTGAGCGTAGGTACCAGCTGCACGGGCGATCTGGCCGCCTTTGCCTGGTTTCAGTTCGATGTTGTGAACGATTGTACCGATCGGCATGCCCGAGAACGGCATTGCGTTGCCCGGCTTGATGTCGGCCTTTGCAGACGCGATCACCTGATCGCCAACTGCCAGACGCTGAGGCGCGAGGATATATGCCTGCTCGCCGTCGTCATATTTGACCAATGCGATGAATGCGGTCCGGTTCGGGTCGTATTCGATCCGCTCAACGGTTGCCGCTACATCAAATTTGTTCCGTTTGAAGTCAACGATCCGGTAAAGGCGTTTCGCCCCACCACCACGACGACGCGAGGTGATCCGTCCGGTGTTGTTCCGGCCGCCCGATTTTGTCAGACCCTCAGTGAGGGCTTTGACAGGACGTCCTTTCCAAAGCTCCGAACGGTCGATCAGCACCAGCCCACGCTGGCCCGGCGTCGTCGGCTTGTACGACTTGAGTGCCATGCTTTCTGTCTTCCGTATAGCGCGCCAGACCTTAGGTTCTTGTCTTTGGTCCAGCTATGTTAAAGCCCCCCGCCCGAAAGTTTCGTCAGAAACCCCTACTAGGGTGGCCAAGTTTGTAGGGCCCCGAAGGTCCCCGGTTCAAAAACGGTGCAGCCCCAGAGCGAATCTGAGGCCACACGACTGGCGCGATGTAACAGGGATGGGAGAGGCTGTCTATAGCAACGGCAGGATTTATTGGGGTTTGCCGCCTGCCCTCCAATCGGATTTCTCTCAAGCAGACTGCGCTTACGAGACCCCCGTCCAACGCAGCATGGTGACATGCGTATCGCCGTACTTTCGCGCATCCAGAATTTCGAAGCCCTCAGGCGCAAGCTGCGGCGCGTTTTCTTCCCACACGATCAGCGCATCCTCCGCCAGCCACCCCTGTTGGGCCGCCTCAGCAAGTGCCCTCTGTCCCAGCCCCTTTCCGTATGGAGGATCCAGAAACACCAGATCACAGGGCGCGGCCTCATTTTTGCGCAGCCGCGTGGCATCAATTTTCAAAAGTTGCGTATCAGCCTTGGCATTCAACCTCTGAATATTGCTTTTAATAAGCTGCCCGGAGACGCGCCCATCATCAACAAACGTCACATGCTCGGCGCCACGTGAAAGTGCTTCCAGTCCAAGCGCGCCCGTTCCAGCAAAAAGATCAAGCACGCGTGCGCCAGAGATGGGGTCGCCAAATTTGCCCCCTTGCAGGACATTGAAAAGACTTTCGCGCACGCGATCCGTCGTGGGGCGCAGGTGTTTGCCCGCGTCCCCTTTACCTACCGCCGCCAGCGCCGTGCCGCGCCATGTCCCCGCAATAATCCTCACAGGCGCATCAGATCCTTGATCTCAACCGCCATATCCGCAACCATTTCTGCGCTTGGCGATTTACCACCTTCGATCAGACGTTTGCCAACCATATAGTCCCGCGCAGAATTCATCGCGTCGACAGCCAGCAGCGTCTCACCTTGATAGTACCAGAACGATTTGGCACCATCGCCATTGTCGCGTGTCACCACATGATCAAAGCCCGTGTTCAGACCCGCAATCTGCAACTTAACGTCATATTGATCTGACCAGAACCAAGGTTTGGCAACGTAGGACTTTTCTGCGCCCAGAATGTTTTCAGCGACAACTTCGGCCTGATCAATCGCATTGGGCACGCTCTCAAGACGGATCAGCTCCCCTTTGTAGGGGAACGAGGCACAGTCACCTGCAGACCAAACCCCGGCGACGTCCGTGCGCCCAAACGCATCCGTTTTGATACCATTATCGACAGTGAGACCGGCGGCCTTCGCCAAGCCAACGTTCGGCGTCACACCCACGCCAACGATCACAAAATCCACATCCAGCGTAGTCCCGTCAGTCAGTTCCGCACCGGTAACACGACCTTCACCACTCAAACGCTTGAGCCCTACACTTTCCAAAATCTCGACACCGCGAGACCTGTGTAAGTCGCGAAAGAAATCAGAGGTCTCCGGCGCGGCGACACGCTGAAGAATGCGGTCTGACATCTCCACCAACGTGACAGACAAACCCCTAGACGCTGCAACAGCTGCGGCCTCCAAGCCGATGTAGCCACCGCCGACAATCAATACGCGGCGCCCCTCGACAAACTCCGGCGCCATGGCATCGACATCCTTAAGATCGCGCACAACATAAACACCGTCGATGTCGCCCCCAATCGCAGCAGGCAGCCTATTTGGCGCCGCTCCTGTGGATAGCACCAGATGATCATAGGTCAGGACCTCAGCATCTGCTGTGACAGTTTGCGCCTGCGTGTCGATTGCGCTCACTTGCGTGCCCAGACGCAAATCAATGTTCTGCTCTGCATAGTAGCTTTCGGGGCGCAGATAGAGCCGCTCCAATGTCATTTCGCCGAGCAGATATTTTTTTGAAAGTGGCGGTCGCTGATATGGCGGCACATTCTCAGCGCCAACCAGTGTGATTTGCCCTTCAAATCCTAGCGCGCGCAGCTTTGCCACACAGGCCGCACCGGCCTGACCAGCGCCTATCACAACAACGTGCGTCACGTTACACTCCCCTCGCGGCCATTGCGTCCATCGCATGGGAGCCTATATCCGCATTTCAGGGAAACGCAACGAAGAGTATAAGCAATGACAATTTCAGTTGGTGACAAAATTCCAGAAGGCACATTGATGAAGGTTGGGGCTGAGGGTCCGGAACCTGTCGGTGTTGAATCCCTGACCGCTGGTCGCAAGGTTATTCTATTTGGCCTGCCCGGCGCATTCACGTCCACATGTTCTGCGGCGCATCTGCCAAGCTTCATGCGCAACATGGACGCCTTCAAAGAGAAAGGCGTCGACGAAGTGATTTGCCTTTCCGTCAACGACCCGTTCGTGATGGACGCGTGGGACAAAAACACCCAAGCCGCTGAAGCTGGCGTCACATTGCTGGCCGATCCAAGCGGTGCGCTCACAGTGGCTATGGGCCTTGATTTCTCCGTCCCAGAAATTGGCTTCGTCAACCGCTCCAAACGCTATGCCGCGCTTCTCGAAGATGGCATTGTGAAGGTGCTGAACGTGGAAGAGTCCCCCGGCACCTGTGACATCAGCGCAGGTGAATCCATGTTGTCCGCGCTTTAAGCCAAGGACGTTCAAACGGCCCAATCATTTTTGATTGGGTCGTTTTATTAGAGCGTGTCCATTTTCCGCGCGAGCTTGGCATCCAGCGCTGAAATCCCGCCGACGTCATGGGTCGTCAAAACCACCTCAACACGATTGTAGACATTGAACCATTCTGGATGATGGTTCCACTTCTCTGCCCAAATCGCAGCCCGCGTCATCCAGCCGAATGCCTCCACAAAATTTGTGAATTTGAACGTCTTTTTCAGGGCATCTCGCTCCGCATCAAGCGCCCATCCACTCTCTAGAAGTGGCTCCAACACGGCATCTCTCGCCGCCTCGCTCAATCGCTCTGTCATTGCTGATCCTCCTCCGTTGTCTTTTTAAACGGTCCCCATGCAGTCAAAACCTCAACATCCTGCGATACCGACTGCCGCTCGGCCACCAAGAACTTATCGACCGCTTCCCGAAATCCTGCATCTCTTATCCAATGAAGCGAGTGGGTCGTGACCGGCAAATACCCTCGCGCCAATTTATGCTCTCCTTGCGCGCCAGCCTCCACCGAAGCTAGGCCATTTGAAATCGCCCAGTCCATCGCTTGATAGTAGCACAGCTCAAAGTGCAAACAGGGATGATCCTCCACACAGCCCCAATACCGCCCAAACAGCGCATCACGGCCAATGAAATTCATCGCACCAGCCACAGGCAGCCCGTCGCGAATTGCCAGGACGAGCAAAACATCGTCACGCATAGTGTCATGCACGACATCAAAAAACGCGCGCGTCAAATACGGCGTGCCCCATTTGCGCGCACCTGTGTCCTGATAGAACTGCCACATCGCATCCCAGTGTTGCGGTTGAATGTCGTTACCGGTTAGGGCGACAATGTCTCCACCAAATTGTTGCGCGCGTGCGCGTTCTTTTCTGATGTTTTTGCGTTTGCGGGATGACAGCTTGGCGAGAAAGTCATCAAAATCGCCATAGTGCTCGTTCAGCCAGTGAAACTGCTGACCCGTGCGATGCGAAAGTCCCAACTGTTTGCCGATTTCAGCCTCTTCAGCTGTGCAAAACGTGATATGGGCACTGCTCAGGCTGTTGTCATCAGCAATTTGGACCATGGCCTGTGTCAAGGCGGCCTGTGCATTGCCCTGCCATTCTTTGCGCCCCAAAAAGCGCGACCCAGTCACGGGCGTAAACGGCACTGCGGACTGCAACTTGGGATAATATCGCCCCCCAGCTTGTTCATAGGCATGTGCCCAGTTGTGATCGAACACATATTCGCCCTGCGAATGCTCTTTTACATAGAGTGGCACGGCAGCTGCGATGCCATCCTCTCCGCGCACTGTCAGATATCTCGGATGCCATCCTGTTCCAGGCCCGACGGAGCCGCTCTCCTCCAGCGCAGAAAGGAATCTATGAGTCACAAAGGGGTTGGAATTGCGCACACCGAAGGTGTGTTCCGGATCAGCACAGGCATCCCATTCTTCAGCAGATAGATCACGCAGTGTGCTGTGTACTTCAATTTCGACCTGCTTGCTGTCCACGATCAATCTCCGAGATGCTCTCAACAATGGTCACTTAGTAAGCCAGGGCAACGTTCGCCATCTTTGCCAACAATACGAGACGAGTGTCACCTTCGGACGTCACTTTTTTCTGATCAGCGCCTGCCCAACAAGAAACGCGGCGCATTTACCCTGCGCCGCGCCTTAGATTGAGTATTGCTTATGCGATCTGGAAAATCGCCTCGATTTCAACCGCAACGCCAAGTGGCAATGCGCCCGCAGACACTGCAGAGCGCGCGTGGCGCCCTTTGTCACCCAGAGCTTCTACCAAGAAATCAGACGCACCGTTGATGACTTTTGGTTGTTCCGTGTAGTCCGCTGTGGAGTTCACAAAACCCACCAGCTTCACAACACGCACCAAACGATCGATATCGCCACCACATGCAGACTTCAAAGCAGCCAACAGCCCAATAGCGCAGGTTTTTGCTGCTGCGGCGCCTGCCTCAGTGTCTAAGTCGGCGCCAACTTTGCCCAAAATCAAGCCTTCGGCGTTTTGCGAAATCTGGCCAGACACATACACCATGTCTCCCACAACCACATACGGCACATAGTTTGCAGCAGGCGCCGCTACATCAGGCAATGTGACACCAAGTTCGCTGAGTTTCGCTTCGATCTCGCTCATTATTTTGCTCCCTAAAGGCCAAGATGGCGCGACGCTAACTTCAACGATCTGATTTGGAAAGCGGCTTTCAGATCAGCTCTCACGGAAGGCTTTCACGAAATAGTCGGTCAGCGGTTTTGTAAGGTATGTCAGAGGCGAGCGATCTGATGTTCGCAAGAAAGCATCGACTGGCATCCCCGGAAGCAAAGAAACATCTGAAGGCAGCTTTTCGACTTCACCTTCGGCCAACTCAATCTCCGCTTTATAAAATGACTCACCAGTTTGTTCATTTTGGAATGCATCAGGAGACAGGTGGACAACAAACCCCTCAAGCTCAGGTGTTGTACGCTGGTCAAATGCAGAAAACCGCAATGCCACATCCTGACCCGGGAAAACCTGATCCACGTGAATGGTGGGCACCTGAACCGCAGCAACCAACGGGCGGTCTTGTGGCACGATGAACATTAGCGGATCCGCAGGTCGGATCACTGACTGCAATGCATAAACACTCAGCCCGTAAACCACGCCAGACACAGGCGCCCGTATCGCAAGCCGATCCAGCTTTTGCTGCAATTGCCTGCGCCGTTCAGCCAGTTCCAGCTCACGGTAGCGCAGATCACGCAGGGTCGCGATCGACTCTTCACGGCGCTGTGTCTCCAACTTGATCCGTTCAATCTCGATTTCGGTGATGCGGCCTTCGGATTGCGCACGCTGCGCCAAGAGTTCTCCGACTTCCCCGGCAAGCGATGCCTCTTCCCTTTGCAGCGCCAAGACACGTGTCGCTTGCGCCAAGCCCTTTTCCAAAAGCTGTTGCTGATCCACCAACTCGACTCTGATCAATTCAAGTTGGCGCCCCAATGCTGTGCTTTGTGCGGATACACCCTCAATCTGGCTTTCGATCTGCGCGATCCTGCGCCCAAGCTGCTCTAGGTTTTTGTTCAAAGAGTCCGTTCGGGCATGAAACAAGCGCTCTTGCCCTTGCATAAACCCCAGAACATCAATGGATTGCGCCCCCGCATCCATCAAAAGAGGATCGAAAATGATTTCACTCGCGCTATCACGCTCCGCTTCCAGCCGCCCCCGGCGCGCCATCACTTCCCAGAGCTCACCTTCGGTCACAACCAACTCAGAAAGGAGGTCCGCATCATCAAGGCGCAAGAGCAGCTGACCCTGCTCCACACGGTCGCCTTCATCTACTGCAATCTCGGTGATCACGCCGCCGTCAATGTGTTGTACAACTTGTCGGTTGCGATCTACCTCGACTCTTCCGGACGCAACGATTGCCCCCGCGAGTTCTGATCCAACAGCCCACGCGCCGAAGCCACCAACCAACACAAGAAGGGCGATGCATCCATAGGTCAGAGGCTTGCGTGCCGTCCAGCGCGATTGATTTGTCATCTGACACCTCCTGGCGAGCTCACGCCTTTCACGTCCGAATAGTTTTTCAAAACATCTTTCAGAACTTCATCGCGCGGCCCAAAGGCGCGGCGCGCTCCATGCTCAAGCACAAGCAGCTTATTACATTCCTGAATAGCTGCGGGCCTGTGCGCCATAATCAAAACCGCCTTGCCAGCGGCCTTTGTGTTGCGGATGGCCGTGTTCAGCGCGTTGGAGCCTTCGTTGTCTAGATTGGAGTTTGGTTCATCCAATACAAGCAAAACCGGGTCATCATACATTGCGCGCGCAAGCCCGATACGTTGAATTTGACCGCCAGACAAACGTCCCCCATGAGACGCGACCTGCGTATCATATCCATCCGGCAGCTTCAAAATCATGTCGTGGGCATCCGCTTTCTGCGCGGCCTCTACAACTTTCTTTGGATCTGGTGTTTCGGCCAATCGCGCGATGTTGTCAGCAATCGTTCCGTCAAAGAGCTCCACGCGTTGCGGCAAGTACCCAATATAGCGTCCAAGATCTGTCGGATCATATTGATCCAGCGCCGCCCCATCGAGGCGCACTTTGCCACCTGCGGTTTTCCAAACGCCCGTGATGGCTTTCGCCAACGTGGACTTTCCCGCACCCGATGATCCGATCACCCCAACTGCTTCGCCTGGGGCAACATCAAAGGTGATCATACGCAATGAGGCTTGGCTTTCGCCGGGCGGCACTACTGTCACCTGCTGCAAACGCAACCGGGCAGCGGGGACAGGCAACTTGGTACGCGGCGCTTCTGCCGGCACTTCGCCAAGCAGCAACGCAAGATTGTTCCAGCCGTTTCGTGCCCGTTGCACAACAGCCCATTGGTTTATCGCCATTTCAATCGGCGCCAGGGCACGGCCAAGCAAGATCGACCCAGCAATCATAGCCCCGGGAGACACCAGCCCTTTGAGCGCAAGATACGCCCCAAGACCCAGCATCGCGGATTGCAGAAACAGTCGAAACGTCTTGGTGCTGACTGAAAAGAAACCACCAACATCCGCAGCTGCTACCGTCGCTTCAAGCGAGTCGCTGCGCGCCTTGCGCCAACGCCGAAATGCCGCTTCCCGCATGCCAAGGGCGCTGACCATCTCCGCTTCGGCCTGAAGCTGCGTCGACATTTGGGATGCCGCATGTGTCGCCATGTTCACCCGCGCCAGCGGTCGTTTTGACGACCATTGGTTCAAAATCGCCGCTGTGATTAGGATTGCGCCGCCGCCAATCGCCAACATTCCCAACCATGGATGGAACAAGGTGATCCCAATCAAAAAAATCGGCGTCCATGGCATATCAAAGAAAGCTGTAAGAACGGGCGATATGAGGAATCGCTGCACAGATTCCAGATCCGCAAGCGCCGTTTGTGACTCAGGTGACTTCTTGAGTGTTGAACGGCGCAAAGCCGCATCAAAAACTCTTTGATCCAAGTCTTCCTGAAACCGGGCGCCAACACGCCCCATCACTCGGCCACGCACATAGTCCAGCACCCCCATCAAAGCGAATAAGAAGGCAACCAGCAATGAAAGTGCCAAGAGGGTTTCTTCAGAACCGCTCCCAAGCACCCTATCATAGACCTGAAGCATATATAGCGGGCCGGTCAGCATCAGCAGGTTCACAAAAAAGCTAAACACCCCTACGGCCCAATACAGCGAACGACTGCGCCGACGGATGCTTCTGAGTTCTTCGTCGCCTTGTTTTTCAGCAGGTGTTCGCATCAACTTAACTCATGTCTTTTTGTCTTTGGGTCGAAGTCCAAACATGTTTCATGTATGGACGCTTTCAGAATCATCCTGCACGCGACAATTCATACCGTCGATCCGTTGATGAGGCATGGTATGTCTGACGCGTGGACTATATCTTAATGTAAATGTGCCATTGTCGGTAAATAGAAGAGAAAATACACGTGATCCTCCTGCCACAATTCCTTCTTAAAAAACAGCGCAAACTTCTTTGTGTCGCTCTGGCACTGTTGGTGAGCGCTTGCACCAGTACCTCCAGCCAGCCTCCATCGGCCATTAATGACCCCAACGAAGCCGCCAATCGGCGCATGCACAGCTTCAACAAATCGGTCGACAAAGTGCTGCTTTCTCCGGCGTCTACGGGGTATGGCACGATTGTTCCCAAAGGGCTGCGCCGAGGATTTTCTAACTTTGCGGATCACCTCTCTCTGCCGAACGACTTCATCAACAACTCCCTTCAGGGTGAAGTGGGCAATGCCAGCAACAATGTCGCGCGCTTTGCCGTGAACACTCTGTTTGGGCTCTTTGGATTTATCGACGTTGCCAGCGCAGGCGGCATGGAACGCCATGATACGGACTTCGGCGAAACCTTGCACGTCTGGGGCACCGGCGAAGGTGCGTACACAGAGTTGCCATTCTTTGGACCATCCACGACCCGTGACGCCTATGGCTTACTCGTTGATATTATTCTCGATCCTTTCTTCGTAGTGACGAGAGAACCAACACGTTACATCGGCGCCGGCGCGTATGTTGTAAATGTAATGGGCAATCGCTACGACTATGACGAAACAATTGACTCCATTCTTTACGACAGCGCAGACAGCTATGCGCAAGCACGTATTCTTTATCTACAGAACCGCCGCTTCGAACTTGGAAACAAAGATGGAAGCACATATGTCGACCCTGAATTCGACCCGTATGAGGATCCGTATGCCGATTTCTAAGCTTTCCCGTCGCGCGTTTGTTTCACTTGCAGGCGCATCCGTCTTCGCTGGCGCATTCAGCACACCTGCCCTCGCCATAAATGAGGCGCAGGCCACTGCTCTGATTGAGCAGGCTGTGGCAGACATCAACAAGGTGATTTCTTCTGGGAAACCCGTAAACGCAATGATCAAAGATTTCGAACGGATCTTTGCGAAATATGCGGACGTGAACATTCTGGCACGGTCGGCTTTGGGACCAGATGCGCGCACGGCAAGCAAGAGCCAACTTCGCAACTACACCAAGGCATTTCAGGGCTACATTGCGCGCAAATATGGAAAGCGCTTCAAGGAATTTGAGGGTGGCAAAGTCGACGTAATCGGTGGCCGCGCTGTCAAAAGCTTCTATGAAGTGAAAACGCGCGTCACTCTGCGCGGCCAAGCGCCGTTTGAAGTGAATTTTCTTGTCTCTGATAAGTCAGGTCAAAACCGGTTTTTTGACATGATTATCGAAGGCATCAGCTTGCGGCTTTCGGAGAAAGCCGAAATTGGTGCGATGCTTGATCGCCGCAACGGGAACATAGATCAACTGGCGCAGGATCTAAGCCGAGCTGGCTAACACCGCACGCGCGGTTGTTCATCCAGGTGGCACATTGGCAGCCATCTTTCATTGTCAGCCCTGTAGGTTGGGCTGACAAAAACCCAAAAATGGCAACATCGACGGCCTTACCTCCACGTCAATTACCGCCAAAAATATCCCTCAAGATACCGTTCACAACGCCCTCAATGCCCGTTCGATTTTGGCGCGGGCCGGGGTTAGACACTGCCTTGGGCTTTGGCACGAATGCTGGCAACGGCATCGGTGTGATCCCCTCATGGATGCGGACCATCGCCTCACGCCATATCTCGGCTGGCAGACCTCCGCCAGTAACACCTGTCAGCGGGGTATTGTCGTCATACCCCATCCAAACGCCAGCAACATATTCGTTGGTGAATCCAATAAACCAAGCGTCACGTGCTGCTTGTGTCGTTCCCGTTTTACCCGCGACTTGCCAACCCGGAAGCTGCGCACGCGCGCCGGTACCTTCGCTTACAACTTTCTCCATCATCCAAATCAGTTCGCGCGCTGCAGCGTCAGAAATCACACGTTCTCCTATGCCACCGCCCGATCCCATAAGGGCGTTATCATCGCCTAAGAGCCTCAGCTCCACCAACCCATATGGCGTTACAGACGAGCCACCGTTCAAAATACCCGCATAAGCACCAGTCATTTCCAGCAGGCTGCTTTCAGAGGCGCCCAGTGCCAGCGCAGGCCCAGACGCAAGATCGCTTTCAATCCCAAACATGCTTGCCACGGTACGCACGTTTTCCCGCCCCGCTTGCTCAGAGACTTTCACAGCTGGAATATTCAACGAGTTCTGCAGGGCAAAAGTGAGCGAAACATCGCCGTAATATTTGCCCGTATAGTTTTTTGGGCACCATTGGCCCGAACCCGGAATGTTCTGGCAATAGGGCTCATCGACAACTTTATCGTCATAGTGGGCGCCCCGCTCGAGAGCCGTGGCGTAAACAAACGGCTTGAAAGCACTGCCCGTTTGCCGCTTGGCTTGTGTTGCCCGATTGAACGCGCCCGAAACCTGTGTTTGGCGGCCTCCGACCATAGCGCGCACAGCACCATCTGCGGACATCACGACAATCGCGGCCTGCGCCTTGGACCCTTCACGTACTTTGTTTTCGAAAACCCACTTCAACCCGGCTTCTGCGGCGTCCTGAATTCTAGGGTCGAGCGTCGTCTTCAAGATCACGTCTTCGGTCGTGTTGCGTGTAAAGAACTCCGGACCAGACGCCATAACCCAATCCGCGAAATACCCTCCGGCTTTGGCTTTGGCGGCCTCAGATAGTGTCGCAGGATTCGACTGATAAAATGCGGTGTCTTTATCGGAGAGGTAGCCTTGCTCATTCATGAGCCGCAAGATGGTGGCGGATCGATCTTGGGAGCGCTGTAGATTGGCCGTCGGGGCCAGTGAAGAAGGTGCCGTCAATAGCCCCGCCAGCATAGCCCCTTCAGCAGGCGTCAGATTGGCCGCAGGTTTTCCAAAATAACGCTGTGACGCTGCTTCTGCGCCGTAAGCCCCACCTCCCATATAGGCTCGATTGAGATACACCGAGAGGATCTCATTCTTAGTGTATTTCACCTCCATCGCCATGGCATAGATCGCTTCTTTGACTTTTCGCCCCAGCGACCCACGGCGACAGTCTTGCACGTAGGCGGCCTCGCTGTCCCAATCGGCAGGATCATAGGCGACACCGAGACAAAGCAACTTGGCGGTCTGCTGTGTCAGCGTAGAACCACCGTGCCCAGACAAAGGCCCGCGGCCCTCTCTCAGGTTGATGCGAACAGCACTCGCAACCCCGCGCGGACTAACACCGAAGTGGCGATAGAACCGCTTGTCTTCAGTGGCCACAACAGCGTTTTTGAGATGCTTGGATACCGTGTCCGCCGTAACAACGCCGCCAAACTGATCTCCGCGCCAGGCAAAGACTTTGTCGTCACGATCAAGCAGCGTCACCGAACCACGCGCGCGCCCATCCAACAAATCATCCACTTCAGGCAGCGTCAGATAGACATATCCGACAGCAAGAGACACCATGAGAGCAATCACAAAGGAAGTGCGCCAAATAAGCGACCAGACCAAACTGAAGATCCACCCCACGATGCGACGGAAAAATGCCACTATAGGGTTCTGCTTGCGCGATGGCTTTCTCTTCCGGGTCGGTTTTCGTTTAGACGCACCCGGCTTTGGTTTTGCTTTTGCAGCTTTGCGAACAGGTGTCTTGGCAACACGACCGTAGCGTTTCTCTGCCACCAAAGGCGGCTTCTTTCGTCTTGAATCACTCATTAGAACCCAACTGCTCAGTTCGCTTTTCGCTCATTTTACCGCGTTGGTGACCACTTGTAAGGCCGAAGTGGGTCTCGATTCAGTTATCATTAAGCGCATTTTTTATGCGTTCGCAGCAATATGCCTAATTTTTAACCTTCACCCTTCCAATTTGACCAATTGACGTGCCTTCAGCCTTCGTTTTCGGCGCTCCGCTGCGTTTTTCTGCAAATGCAAAATAAGCGGGGCTCCCCCCGCATCGCCAAAAGGGGAACAAGGTGAAACTGATTATCGCAACGATCAAACCGTTCAAGCTCGAGGAGGTTCGCGAAGCGCTGACCGAAATCGGCGTACGCGGCATGATGGTCACTGAGATCAAGGGCTTCGGCTCCCAATCCGGGCACACTGAAATTTATCGCGGTGCGGAATACGCCGTGAACTTTGTGCCGAAAGTCAAACTCGAACTCGTGGTTGCCGCCAACATGGCCGACCAAGTTGTCGAAACCATCACCAAGACCGCCCAAACCGGCAAAATTGGCGACGGGAAAATCTTTGTATTGGACGTGCAGCAAGCGATCCGCGTGCGCACAGGCGAAACGGATGCAGATGCGCTCTAAGGCGTCGCAAGGAAGGAATACACCCATGAAAACTCTGACGAAAATTGCTCTGACCGGTGCGCTGACAGCGCTTCCGACTCTGAGCTTTGCTCAGGAAGCCGCTGCGGCTCCGGGCTTTGACGAAATTGGCCCATACATCATGACCACTTTGCTGTTCTTGGTGGGTGGCTTTCTTGTTTTCTGGATGGCAGCCGGTTTTGCGATGCTTGAAGCGGGCCTTGTGCGCTCCAAGAACGTGACCATGCAGCTGACCAAAAACATGGCGCTCTTTTCGATCGCCGCCATCATGTACTGGCTGGTTGGTTTCAACCTGATGTATCCCGGCGACTTTAACGGCTACTTCGCATTCAACTTCGTTCCAACCTCTCTGGAACCTGTCGGTCTCGACGCGGCTGATGCGGCGCTTGACTATGCGTCCGTTGGTTCTGACTTCTTCTTCCAGCTGATGTTTGTTGCGGCAACCGCGTCCATCGTGTCCGGTGCGCTGGCAGAACGCATCAAGCTGTGGCCCTTCCTTGCTTTTGTTGTCGTTCTGACAGGCATTCTGTACCCAATCTCTGGCTCCTGGCAGTGGGGCGGCGGCTGGTTGTCTGAACTCGGCTTCTCCGACTTCGCAGGCTCCACCATTGTGCACTCCGTGGGTGGCTGGGCTGCTCTTGCCGGCGCAATTGTACTCGGTCCACGTATCGGCAAATACAAAGACGGCCGCACGGTTCCTATGCCAGGCTCCAACCTTGCCCTGGCTACGCTGGGCACATTCATCCTGTGGCTCGGCTGGTTCGGCTTTAACGGCGGCTCGCAGCTGGCGATGGGCACTGTGGGTGATGTCACCGACGTATCGCGCATTTTTGCCAACACCAATATGGCCGCTGCTGCCGGGGCTGTTGCCGCACTGATCCTGACACAGATCCTGTACAAAAAGCCGGACCTGACCATGATCTTGAACGGCGCACTGGCGGGGCTCGTTTCCATCACCGCCGAGCCTCTCGCACCTTCTCTGGCAGGCTCTCTGCTGATCGGTGCTGTGGGTGGTGTGATCGTTGTTCTCACAGTGCCACTGCTGGACAAGTTCAAAATCGACGACGTTGTTGGCGCGATCCCTGTCCACCTGTTTGCGGGCATCTGGGGCACCATCGCAGTGGTCTTCTCCGGATCCGCAAGCCTTAGCGCTCAGCTGACGGGTATCGTGGCCTACGGTGTCTTCACATTCGTGGCCTCCCTGATCCTGTGGGTCATCCTGAAGGCTGTCATGGGCATCCGCGTCAGCGAAGAAGATGAAATCAACGGCCTCGACATGTCAGAACTGGGCATGGAAGCCTACCCTGACTTCTCCAAGGGCTAAACGCTCAACAAACGAAAACGTGAAGCCCGGGCAAGTGCTCGGGCTTTTTCATTTGCAAGACAACACGTGTGCGTTGTGCTAGGCAAAACTCATGCGATATTTTATTCTCTTTATGACTCTAGTTTTGCCGACATCAGTGCTCGCTGATCCCCCTGAAATTACGAATGTCACAGCAGCATCGAGTGCAAACGGCTGGCGGTTTGATGTGACCATCGCGCATCCTGATACCGGATGGGATCATTATGCAGACGGCTGGCGTATTGAAACCGACGACGGTCAGGTGCTCGGGACACGAATATTGGCACATCCTCACGTCAATGAGCAGCCCTTTACCCGCAGTCTCGCAAACGTCTGGATCCCCCCGGAAATCACGACCATTTATCTGCGCAGCAAAGACAACATCGATGGATGGTCAAAAACCGCTGTCGCGTTTGAGCTGCCGTAAAACGCAAAAGCGCGCCCAAGGGCGCGCCATGATTGCTTCAATTTAGTCGCTTCAATGCACAGTGACTGGTGAATAGTTGTGCTGGCGCGCCAGAATAAACGCCAGATTGCGTTCTTTCACCAGTGCCAGTCGTTCGCCATCGGTGGTGTGGACAGCAAAGAGCGTTTCAGCGCCCTCTGCTTGCTCTTGCACTTCTTCGGGCAATTCCGCGACCAGTACTTCTCGAACATACACAATGCGGTCATCCATCGACGCGCTGTCAAATTCTGCCTGCATATCGTTATCCTTTCTTGATCTGGATGGTTTGCACAATCGTCTCAGGGCGGGCCTGTGTCAGATCCACATGAAGCAAACCATTTTCCATAACGGCTTCTCCCACTTCCACGCCATCCGCGAGCACAAAGCTGCGCTGGAACTGACGCGCGGCGATCCCGCGGTGTAGGAAGATACGCTCACCACTGTCCTCAGTCTGTCGCCCACGCACGACAAGTTGGCGATCCTCAACCGTAATACTGAGATCTTGTTCACGGAAACCTGCGACAGCAAGCGTGATGCGATAAGAGTAGTCGGAAGTCTGCTCAATGTTGAAGGGCGGATAGCCCTCTCCACCAGACTTTGTTGTCCTCTCCAAGAGGCGCTCGAGCTGCTCAAAGCCCAGAAGATGGGGATAGGACCCCAAAGTTAGTTTGGTCATTGACACGTCCTTTTCAAAGCGACCGTCTGCATGCCGATCCCATACTGGCAACCGACTACCACTCAAATATGGGGCAGCACCTGCCCACTCGCAAGTCACGAACCTATTCAACTGTCATTAATTCCGCACAGCAGGCGTACTTTTCAGCCGTTCACAAAGAAGCTATTGTGAGACTCCGAACCAGATCGAGGACGACCCAATGAATGCGACAACCGATTTGTCCATGAAAACAGATGATGTTCTGCGCGTGGAACTGGAGGTTTTCAAGCAGGAGCACCGCGATCTTGATGAGGCAATCAATGCCCTCGTAGACCGCGGCACGGGGGATCAGTTGACCATTCAACGCTTCAAGAAACAGAAACTGCGCCTCAAAGATATGATCGCCCGCATAGAAGACAGGCTAACCCCTGACATTATCGCCTAAAGGCACATCGCACATTTAACGCTTCCGCTTGCCTCGCTCGGTTTCAATGTCAAACAGCGTGCGCGGAAAGCTCATCCCGGTGACCACCTCATCCAGGCGCACAGTTGTTTCACCGCCACCAGCGTCAAGGATCACCCATTCTGTCAAAGCCACGGGTGCGTCGGAAAACTTCAACTGAATTTGGCCATATTCAGGGTTCTTTGGATCCTGCGCTGTCACGATGGTGTGGGTGCCATCAAAACCATGGCCAACAACCATGTTTGCTGCCGCCAAGTTTACATTACGCGCCAAAATCAGAGACAAAGGCGTGCGACGCAGCGGATAGGTCTCCGGCGGACCACTGGCCCGATCGTCAAAAATGGCCACAGCGTTGTTGCTGGCCAAAACCAGAGCTTTTTGCGGCGGCGCGTATTCAAAGCGCATTTTGCCGGGGCGCTGAATGAACAAACGGCCCTTTTGAACGGACCCATCATCGGATGTTTGCACAAAAGCCGCCTCCGCGGTTTTTAGGCTGTTTAAGTATGCGCTCAGCGCATTGAGCGAAAGCTTTTCTGCATATGCCGGAATAGCAGAGGCCGCTGTTATCAGCGCTGCAAGTGTGTATTTAAGCATTGTCATGCATCCAATATAGGGGCGCGCGCCAACGATGCGCAGAGGTTGAGCGCAGTTTCGCCTGCACCCAACCGATTTGTCATTGCTCCGGGATCAGTATCTCGCGCTTGCCAACATGATTGGCCGGGCTCACCAGCCCCTCCTCTTCCATCTGCTCAACAAGACGCGCGGCTTTGTTGTAACCGATCGCCAGCTTTCGCTGAATGTAAGAGGTGGAACACTTGCGATCTTGGATCACAATCGCCACTGCAGAATCATAAAGCGCATCTTCGCCATTTGTGTTCCCGCCTGTGTTCAGCCCAAGAACCGCGTCGATATCATCCGCTTTTCCCTCATCAGGGCCTTCAACGACTCCGCCAATGTAATCCGGTGGGCCAAAGCTCTTGAGGTGATTCACGATTTCCTCAACTTCTTCGTCACTGACAAACGGGCCATGACACCGGGTGATCTTTGCACCGCCCGCCATATAGAGCATGTCCCCCATGCCCAAAAGCTGCTCAGCACCCATTTCACCAAGGATCGTGCGGCTGTCGACTTTTGACGTCACCTGGAATGAAATCCGTGTCGGGAAGTTCGCTTTGATCGTGCCAGTAATCACATCCACCGATGGGCGTTGCGTGGCCATGATCAGGTGAATACCTGAGGCACGCGCCATCTGTGCCAGACGTTGAATACAGGCTTCAATCTCCTTGCCCGCCACCATCATCAGGTCAGCCATCTCATCGACGATGACCACGATATAGGGCATTTTCACCGGCACTATTTCTTCGGTTTCAAACACGGGTTCGCCGGTCTCGTCGTCAAATCCAGTTTGGACCGTCCGGCTGAATGTCTCATCTTTGGAAAGTGCATCGCTTACACGGCTGTTGTAGCCATCAATGTTGCGCACGCCCATTTTTGACATCTTGCGATAGCGATCTTCCATCTCGCCCACGACCCACTTAAGCGCCACCACCGCCTTTTTAGGATCGGTCACAACAGGGGAGAGCAGATGCGGGATGCCATCATAGACGGACAGTTCGAGCATCTTTGGGTCGATCATGATCAATCGACAATCTTCCGGTGTCAGACGGTAAAGCAACGATAAGATCATCGTATTGATTGCCACCGATTTCCCGGAACCTGTGGTCCCTGCGATCAACAAGTGCGGCATCTTTGCAAGATTGGCGACGACAGGATCCCCACCAATGTCTTTGCCCAGCGCAAGTGGCAGCTTCATGTTGCTGTCGCCAAAATCACGCGCTGCAAGGATCTCTCGCAACACCACCTTCTCGCGGTTCTCATTAGGCAGTTCGATGCCGATCACACTGCGGCCGGGAACCGTTGAAACACGCGCCGACAACGCAGACATCGAGCGCGCGATATCATCAGCCAGACCAATCACACGGCTCGCTTTCAAACCCGGCGCAGGCTCAAGCTCATACATCGTCACAACCGGACCAGGCCGCACACTGACGATCTCACCTTTGACGCCGTAGTCATCCAACACTGTTTCCAACATCCGCGCGTTTTCTTCGAGCGCTTCATCACTCAAATGATGGCGCTTGATGTCCAACGGGTTCTCCAACAGTCCAAGCGGTGGCAACTCGTATTGCGAATGCTGCTCTTCAAACGCCAAGGACGGCTGCGCCTCAGCCTGTGCACGGCTGGAAGGATGCACCACTTTGTTCTGACGTGGTTGCACAACTTTCTTCGGTTCCGCGACTGGAATAGGGGCGATTGGCGCAGCACCCGGCTGGGGCGGCATGTCCGGTTCTGGCTCGATTTCGAACTCAGAGATGGCAGGGTCATCCAAATCTTCCGCCACCACATCAAGCGACGGTTCTGGCTGCGGCGCAATAGGCTGACCGCTGGACAGTGGAGGCTCCGCACGCAAACCGGCAATTGCCACCGCCACTTCTGGCTCAGGTGGTGCAACAAAAGTCGGCTGTTCGACATCCAAAACCAAAGGATCAGGCCCGCGACCGCGGCCTTTGGTCAATGGTTTGTCTTTGTGCAATTCAGGCGGCGCAACAGGCGCACCGCGTCGCGCACGAGAGCGCATAACATCAGCGATTTTTGCACTAATCCGCGCCTCTTCAGGACGCTCATCGAATTCCTCAGCGAAAAGGTTCTCGACCAACTCCGGTTCTGGCATCTCTTCATGCGCTGGTTCCGCCCGCTTGATCAGTGTCGGCAAGCGCAGGCGAGACTTTGGCTTTTCTGCCACAAGCTCTTCATTGAAGGCTTCAGTATCATCGAGAATAGCGTCCTGCCAATCCGGTTCTGCCGCAAATGCGTCAGACTGCGCCGCCAGCTCGCGGCGTTCATTCCGACGCTCTTGCGCAGCTTTGGCGGCCTGCACAGCACCCGTTGCGCTGCGCCCAAGCAAGCGCATGAACGCATCGTAGGCAAGCACCAGACCAACCACCAGAGCGCGCGCCAGCCGGTTGAGTTCTGATCGTGTGAAACCCAGCACAAACCCACCGACAAAAACAAATGCGAGCCCAGTCAAAAGTGACATGAATTTGACGCCAGCCTGCGCTCCGATCGGCAAAATTGTCAGAAGAGCGCCCATGACCGTGTCGCCAAACAAACCACCAAGCCCGAAGGCATGGATCCAATTGCTCCCTGGCGTCAGAGTCGAAGCATAGATTGCGCCCAGCGCAAGCAT
Organism: Shimia sp. MMG029; assembly: GCF_027947445.1. NCBI lineage: Bacteria > Pseudomonadati > Pseudomonadota > Alphaproteobacteria > Rhodobacterales > Roseobacteraceae > Shimia > Shimia sp. MMG029. The sequence continues at coordinate 68,593 of NZ_JAQJIM010000002.1, forward strand.
GATGGGGGCAAAAATAGCGCGGCTTTGCACCCGTTCTTCGCCAATGTGCAATGCAAAACGCACACCCCATGCGCCAAAGATCAAAGACAGCCCCAGACTTCCCCAGCCCACAATGATGAACAACGGTGCTGCAACAGAAGCGCCCATGCGACCAAGCATGTTCTGGACAGGTGCGTCCGTAACAGACAACCAACTTGGATCTGAGGGGGAGTAAGACAGGATCATCGCAGCTGACATCACCGCCAGTCCCAACAACACGATCCCAATCAGCTCTTTACCGCGCTTTTCAACCGCCGCCTGAGTGTTGCTATCCAACAAAGGTCCGCGTCCTCTTGCCTGATATGCCATACTCCACCCCTTTACGCTTGTCCGTAGATGCAGCTGCGCAGCTTTGTCAGCGCTTCTGCCACTTCAGACTTTGGAGCCACCAGCGCAGCTCTGATATACCCTTTACCCGGATTTAGCCCGTCAACATCGCGACTGAGATATGCCCCCGGCAACACACGTACCCCGGTTTCTGTCCAGAGTTTTATTGCAGCCTCTTCCCCATCGTCGACGGGCAGCCAAAGAAAAAAGCCTGCATCTGGACTTTGATAGCCATCGATGTCGGCGAAAATCTCATCGGCAAGGTCGAACTTTTCGCTGTAAAGACGACGATTTTCGATCACATGCGCTTCATCCTGCCAGACTTTGACCGACGCCATTTGCAGAGGCAACGGCAGCGGCGCACCAGAGTAGGAACGCAATTGTTTGATCCTGCGAATGCTCTCAGCTCCTCCCGCAACAAACCCGGAGCGCAGCCCAGCAAGGTTGCTGCGCTTGCTCAACGAGTGGAAAATCAAAACCCGGTCAGGATCCGCACCCATTTCTGTTGCAACCTGAAGCGCACCAGTTGGCGCTTCGCCACGGTAGATTTCGGAATAGCATTCATCTGCAAAAATCTTGAAATCGTATTTTTCGGCCAGACCAATCAGGTGTGTCCAATAAGCGCGGTCAGCAACGGCGCCTTGCGGGTTCGCAGGGGAACAGATGTAGGCAATGGCCACGCGCTCAAGCTGAGCTTTCGACAACTTCGAGAAATTAGGCAGGTGCCCACTCTCTTCGGTCGCAGGCACAAACAAGGCTTCTGCACCAACAGCTTGTGCGGCGACGGCATACACCTGGTAAAACGGATTTGGAGTCAAGATTAGAGGCTGTGCACCGTTCTTGGTTTCAGGGCAAAGCGCCATTGCAGCGTTGTAGAGCCCTTCACGTGTCCCATTCAACGCCATCACCTGAGTGCCAGCGTCCACTCTCACCTCGTAACGACGCTCAATCCACTCGGCGATCGCGGCAAGAAGCTCCGGCGCGCCTTCATTTGGCGGATAGCGATTGAACGTCGCAGAATGTGCAACAATTTCATCCGTAACCCAATCTGGGAACGCGTGTTTGGGTTCGCCAATCGTCATATGAACCACGGGGCCACCTGGTTCGAGATGGTCCAATAGCGCGCGCAGACGCGGGAATGCATAAGCCGGAAGGTTCGAAAACCGCTCGGGGAAAATCATATTCAGCTGCCTCAAGTTCGGGATCATTGCGCCCCGTTTGGACCCAAACTAGCCAAAGCCTGACGGTGCGTCCACTAAAATGCCGGAGACATTCCCCCTTGTGACCTTCGCGCAACCCCGCGCTTAGACCCACGTGTCCGACAGGATGGACACTGCCACAAAGCCGCGCTATGCCACGCGTGTTATGGCCAAAAAGCAAAAGAACTCTGATCCGAACTACAAGGTGATCGCCGAGAATCGGCGGGCACGTTTTGACTACGCCATCGATGATGACATCGAGGTTGGCATTGTCTTGTCAGGATCTGAGGTGAAATCCCTGCGTGAAAAATCCGGCAACATCGCAGAAAGTTATGCTGCGGTGGAAGATGGCGAACTGTGGTTGGTGAACTCCTATATCGCACCGTATGAACGCGCTATGTTCCCACACCTAGAGCGGCGCAAGCGCAAGCTGCTGGTCAGCAAGAAACAGCTTTCTGACCTGTGGAGCGCGACCCAGCGCAAGGGCATGACCCTGGTTCCCATGGTGATGTACTTCAATCACAAAGGCTTTGTGAAAATGAAGATCGGCATCGCCAAAGGTAAGAAAAACCACGACAAACGGGCAACAGAAGCAAAACGTGACTGGGGCCGGCAGAAACAACGCCTGCTGCGTCACGGCGATTGAGTTCGCTTGAAAAGCTCCAGCCAACGCCTGTCTATTGCGGCAAGCTCTTTGGGATCGATCTGATCTAGAATTTCCCAATACCGCCCACTAGGTGCGCTGTACCCAAGGGCTGTTTCGGCATCTCGCAGTACCTCGACATCGGATTGTGCCGCTGCAAAGTTCACGCGCGTCTCTCCCAGATCCTTGACGTCTGCCCGTGGAAACAGCAATCGGCTCTCCGCTGATGACAGGTTCACACAGGCACAGCCTACTTGCGCCGCCAGCAGGGCTAGACGCGCGGATTTTCCTTCTAGATTTTGCAAAGACACATCATCGCGCAGAGGGTCCGCCGCCCCTGTTCCATAAAAATGCGTGTGCCCCTGTTTTGGATAGACCATGTCACAGCCAATGAATGCCAACACGTCAGGCTGCAGTGCGCCAAGCGCCCAATACCCAGCCGTAAATGCCATTGTACCTCCAGCGAACAGAACGCCCCCAAAAGCATTGTTTTGCGGCACATACTCTGTGTAGCGGATCACAGTCTGCCCAGATGCCATTACCGGCGGATACCGATCTTCGGGGAAATCTTCAGGGTAAATCACATGGCTCCAGTCGGGGCGAACCCGCCAAGCGTTGTTTATCACAACAATGTGGTCAAACAGCTTGGCGTCCCAATCCTTCGCCACAGGGGCGTTCGGACCACTACCGATCACCAGAACAGTACCCGCCATTTTACAACGCTCCCAAGCTGACTTTCGCTTCAAGATAAACCGAGGACAGATACGACATTCAACCAAAAGTGGTTCACTCATCGAAATTAGATTTGCGACCAACTTTTAGACGCCAGTATAGCCCGACGTTGCCCCACCACTTGCCTCTTGCGGATGCGAGATGTAGGCAGTGTTTCTAGTGTTACTGGAAAGGGATGAGATGAGCGACGATCCCAAGACATTGGTGTCCACGGAATGGCTGGCCGCCCACCTGAAAGACCCAGATCTCCGCATTCTGGACGGATCCATGTCACCGATTGGCATGGAAAACACCGCAGGCGCTGAATATCTGGAGCGCCACATCCCGGGCGCGCGCTATTTTGATATCGACGATATCTCGGACGGGCGCAGCAACCTCCCTCACATGGTACCACCTGTCGAAAAATTCATGTCACGTCTGCGCGCTATGGGAGTCGGAGACGGTCACCAAGTGGTGGTCTATGACAGCGCCGGCCTATTCTCGGCAGCACGCGTTTGGTGGCTTTTCAAATTGATGGGCCAAAACAACATCGCGGTGCTGGACGGCGGGCTTCCAAAATGGATCGCCGAGGGCCGCCCCACAGAAGACCTGCCACCGATCATTCGCGATCGACACATGACTGTGCGCCGTCAAAACCACATGGTGCGCGACGTAACCCAAGTGTCACATGCCGCAAAACTTGGCGACCACGAAATCATCGACGCACGCGCAGCGGCACGCTTCCGTGGAGAGGCACCCGAACCGCGCGAGGGTCTGCGGTCAGGTCATATTCCCGGTTCAAAGAGCGTGCCTTTCACGTCGCTCCTGAATGAAAATGGCACGCTCAAAACTCCTGAAACGCTGCAATCCGTCTTCGAAAACGCAGGCGTCGATCTGAGCAAACCAGCCATTACAACCTGCGGCTCTGGTGTCACTGCAGCCGTACTGTGCCTTGCAATGGAACGGTTCGGGAAAACCGATCACTCCCTTTATGATGGATCATGGGCCGAATGGGGGGCGTTCCCCACAGTGCCCGTAGCAACCGGAGAAGCCTGATGCTCACCAATCTGAAAGAGCAGCCCAAAGACAAAATTCTTGGCCTCATGGCCATGTATCGCGAAGATCCCCGCGCCACCAAGGTGGACTTGGGTGTTGGCGTGTACAAAAACGCTGAGGGGGTGACCCCCGTCATGCGCGCGGTTAAGGCGGCAGAGCGTAAGATTGTCGAAGAGCAGATCACCAAAGCCTACACCGGTTTGGCGGGGGATCCAGCTTATGCAGACGCGATGATTGACATGCTGCTGGCTGGCAGCGTGGAACGCGACCGACTGGCGGCTGTGGCCACCCCGGGCGGCACTGGTGCCATTCGCCAAGCGTTCGAATTGATCAAGGTCGCCAACCCCAAGGCCCGTGTCTTTGTCTCTGATCCTACATGGCCCAACCATGTGAGCATCCTGAACTACCTCGGCATCGAAATGGTGAAGTACCGCTATTTTGACGCGGAAACCCGTGGGGTGAATTTTGACGGCATGATGGAAGATCTGGCAGATGTGACCAGCAACGATGTCGTGTTGCTCCATGGCTGCTGTCACAACCCAACTGGCGCCAATCTCAATCTGACGCAATGGCAAACAGTGATCGACCTGATCACCGAAAAAGGCTGCACGCCGATGATCGACATTGCCTATCAAGGCTTTGGCGATGGTCTGGAAGAAGATGCCGCCGCCACCCGCCTTGTGGCACAGTCGGTGCCAGAACTGCTGATCGCAGCGTCGTGCTCCAAGAACTTCGGCATCTATCGCGAACGCACCGGTCTGCTGATCGCAATGAGCGAAAAAGCTGAACAAACTGCCGTCGCGCAGGGCAACCTGAACCACCTCAACCGCCAGAATTTCTCCTTCCCGCCCGACCATGGCGCACGGGTGGTCACCACGATTCTGACGGATCCGGAGCTCAAAGCAGATTGGATGGCAGAGCTGGAAGAAACCCGCCTCGGCATGCTCGCTCTGCGCGAACAACTGGCCAGCGAACTGCAGCGCCTTTCAGGTTCCGATCGCTTCGGTTTCCTTGCGCAGCACCGCGGCATGTTCAGTCAGCTGGGTACAACGCCCAACATGGTTGAAAAACTGCGCGTCGACAACGCCATCTATATGGTTGGCGACAGCCGCATGAATATCGCTGGTCTGAACACCAATTCTGTTCCGGTTCTGGCCAAAGCCATCATCGACGCTGGCATCTAAAATCACACCACAACCGCGCCTTGGCATATCGCACAGGCGCGGTTTCTTTTTGGAAAACACCCATGTCTATCGACTACACATCACTCGCAGCCACCATCGCTTCACTGACTGAGGGGGAAACTGACACCGTATCACTGATGGCCACGGTGACGTGCGAAGTCCACCACGCAGACGACCGCTTTGACTGGACAGGTTTTTACCGCGTCGTCGCACCCGAACTTCTGAAAATCGGCCCCTATCAGGGCGGACACGGCTGTCTGGTGATCCCTTTCTCGCGTGGCGTCTGCGGCGCGGCCGCGCGTACCGGCGAAACCCAGCTTGTCCCAGACGTGGATGCCTTCCCCGGCCACATCGCATGCGCCAGCAGCACGCGCTCGGAGTTGGTCTTGCCCGTTTGGAATGACAAAGGCGATCTGCTCGGGGTGTTTGACATCGATAGCAATCAACCCGACGCCTTCACTCAGGAAGACGCGGATCAGCTGACGGCCATTCTCGCTGCCGCGTTCAAGAACGCAGCCTAAGTTTCAGAAGGGCGCTTTGGCGCGAAACGCCATGCCCTTCCCACTCTCAGGATGGCTGATCCGCAGCTCTTCAGAATGCAGCATCAGGCGGGGGAACGCCAAGGCCTCCCCCTCCGCATAGAGCGGATCTCCCAAGATCACATGTCCAAGCGCCAGCATATGCACCCGCAGCTGATGGCTGCGTCCGGTTTTGGGGCTCAGCCGCACGCGCGTCTCGGTCTCGCTAACCTTGAGAGAGCGCCAATCGGTGATCGCCGGCTTACCGTTCTCTTGATCCACCATCTGTCGCGGGCGATTGGGCCAGTCCACGATCAGCGGCAGGTCCACCGTGCCTGACTTCTCCGTCATCTTTCCCCAGACGCGCGCCACATAAGTTTTCTTTGTTTTGCGCTTTTCAAATTGCATCGACAGATTCCGCTGCGCGTGCGGCGTCAGCGCAAACACCATCACACCGGATGTATCTCGATCCAAACGATGCACCAGCAAGGCAGTCGGGAAGGCTGCTTGCACACGGCTGATCAGGCAATCAGAAAGATGATCCCCGCGCCCTGGCACCGACAGCAAGCCAGAGGGTTTATCGACCACAAGGATATCGCTGTCCTCATGTAAGATCACCAGAGGGTCTTGGGGCGGATCATATGGCGTAATTTCTGTCATAGCGCCGGACATAGGGGTTTGACGCAACGTGGGCAACCCAACGTCAGCCTTGAGTTGCCCTGACAGATGCGCAGGCTACACGTGTAAGAGTAAGGGAGGACCACAAATGCACCCCACAATCACCCGCATGCAAGAGGTTGTCGCCAAGGGCGATGAAGAGGACATAAAGGCGCTTTTGGCCGAAGATGTCACATTTCAGCCCCCCACATATTGGGCCACTTGGACAGGACGCGACGCTGTCGCTGCTGTGCTTGGGCACGTGGGACAGGTGTTCGGCGACTTTCGATATCGCCGTGTTATGGGCAATGACAATGACTGGGCCTTGGAATTCCAGTGCAAAGTTGGCGACTTGGACTGTGTCGGCGTTGATCTGATCACGCTTAATGAAGCAGGCGAAATTCAGAATTTTGAAGTGGTGATGCGCCCATATAAGACCATCGGCGCCCTACGCGACGCTATGAACAAACGCGTCATGACCGATGCGCGCTTTCTAAAATTCAAAGACGCGTTGAGCTGACCGCATGCGACCTGCCGCCGACCAGATCTTGCGTATCCCCTTAGCGCCGCTGCTCGCAGCGCAAGGATTGGGGGTGCGTCGACGCGCCAACACACTGCCCGAACCGCCCGGTGCTCGGCAGGGGCAAGCGGGCAAGGGCGCACCATTGCGTTTGTTGATTGTTGGCGACAGCTCCGCTGCTGGCGTTGGCGCGCGCTCCCAAGACGCGGCCTTATCTGGCCAAGTTGTAAAAAACCTCGCAGAAGGCTTTGATGTATCCTGGAAACTGATTGGCGAGAGCAGCATCACGACAACCGGCATGCTCAAACGCTTGGCGACTGTCCCACCAAGCGCGTTTGATGTGGCGATCACTGCGCTTGGTGTGAACGATGTGACCCGCGCGAGCAGCCGTGCCAAATGGGTGAAACGCCAGAGCGAACTTGCAGAAGTGCTTTCTTCAAAATTCGCAGTGCAAACGATTGTCGCCTCTGGGCTGCCCCCAATGGGCGCTTACCCGGAGCTCCCTCAACCGCTGCGGTGGGTCTTGGGCGCGCACGCCAAGCGTCTTGACGATGCGTTGGCTGACCTTGCGGCGACACATCGCCAGCTCACCCACCTCCCGCTTAACTTGCCATTCGAACCACGGTACCAGGCATCGGATGGTTATCACCCTTCAGAGGAAGCCTATGCCATTTGGGCGGCAATGTTCGCAGATCACATCCGCGCACAACTGCACCTTTCTTAGCCACGCTTACCTCTCAGATCGCGCAGCATTGGAATAGAGTACACAATCAGCGCCAACCAGATCATCGGGAATGCGATCATCCGCGCCTGACCAAAAGGCTCTCCAAACAGGAACACCGCCACCAAGAAAATCATCGTTGGCGCGATGTACTGCATGATCCCAATTGTCGAAAGACGCATGAGTTTTGCACCATTGGCGTAAAACAGCAACGGCACCGCTGTCACAATCCCGCAACCCAGAAGAAGCCAAGTGTCTTGTGCCGACATCGCAAAGTGCCCCTGCCCCGTCGCCGTAAGCCAGCCTAGAAACCCAATAGCTGGCACTGAGAGGATCAAAACTTCAAGCAAGAAACCTTGGTTTGGCCCGACAGGAAGTGACTTTTTGAAAAAGGCGTAAAACCCCCATGATACGGTCAACGCCAACGCGGGCCATGGCAGCGTACCAGCATCCGCCCAAAGCACCACAACAGCCCCAGCAGCCAGAGCCACAGCAATCCATTGCAGCCGTGACAAACGTTCGCCAAGCAAAAGCGCCGCAAGACCAACGCTGAACAGTGGATTGATGTAGTACCCAAGTGCCGCATCCAACGCGCGATCATTGGCAATCGACCAGACGTAAATGCCCCAATTGACGGTAATCAGCGCGGCCGTGAGACACCCCATCGCCAAGGTACGCGGGTTGCGCAGTGCTGCAACAAGATCACTGGTGCGCCTTAGAAGGATCAACACCAAGCCAGCAACGGGAACAGACCAAATGACCCGATGGGCTACAATCTCAAGCGCGGGCATATGCGCAAGCAGCTTCATGTAAAGCGGCAGGAATCCCCAGAGCAGATAGGCGCCCATAGCAAAGGCAAACCCTTTTGGGGTATCCACATTTTCAGGCGTATTGCTGACGACCGCCATGAGTGCCTCCTTTGACCGCGACGCATCTTGATAGCGCCGGGCCAAAGGGAAGGAAATGCGCGATTTTGTGACGGGGGCCATCACCATTCTTGATGGCGCGCGCCCGCCGTTTCTCAGACTTTGACTCGTTCCGATTTCGGATCGTACATAGGTTTCAGTGAGGCTTCAGCCTGTACTCTGCTACCCATCACATCGATTTCGTAGGTCGACGCCAAAACATCAGCCGCCTTTTCCCCCTCACATGGCACATACCCCAACCCAACTGCCGCCCCTAAGGTGTGGCCGTAGTTGCCAGAACTGAGATACCCGACATATTCGCCGTCACGCAGAATCGGCTCATTGTGAAACAGCAATGGCTCAGACTCAGCGAGCTTGAATTGCACAAGTCGGCTCTTGGGCCCGCTTTCCTTGCGTGCGAGCACCGCCTCTTTGCCGATAAAGTCTGCTTTGTCCGTCTTCACAGCGAAGCTGAGCCCCGCATCGACCACGTGATCTTCGCAGGTGATATCATGCCCAAAATGGCGGAAGCCTTTTTCGATCCGGCAGCTGTCCATCATATGCATACCGCAAAGTTTCAGCCCCATATCTTGGCCTACATCCCAGAGCGTTTCAAAGGCATGCCCTGCCATGTCTGAGGACACATAAATTTCCCAGCCAAGTTCGCCCACATAGGTCACCCGATGGGCCCGCGCCAGCCCCATGCCCAAATCAATCTCTTGCGCTGTACCAAACGGATTGATCGCATTGGAGAAATCCGCCGGAGACACTTTCTCAAGCAGCTTGCGCGCGTTTGGCCCCATGATCGCCAGAACACCCTCACCTGCGGTGACATCGGTGATCACCACGTTGAAGCTGCCCTTGTGACGCTGCATCCATGTCTGATCTGCAAGCCGCGTCGCGGCGGGTGTCACCACCAGATAAGCGGTTTCCGTCAGCCGCGTCACTGTGACATCCGCCTCAATCCCACCGTTGCGGTTGAGGAATTGCGTGTAGACGATCTTGCCATTTGGCACCGAATAATCGCCGCCCCCCACATAATTCATGAAGGCCTCCGCATCCGGCCCTTCCACACGGATTTTGCCAAAAGACGACATGTCATACATGCCGACATTTTCGCGCACGGCGCGGTGCTCGGCGGCGGAGTTCTCAAACCAATTCTGGCGTTTCCAGGTATACTGGTATTCGCGCTCTTGGCCTTCATTCGCAAACCAATTGGCCCGCTCCCAGCCTGCGAGTTCTCCAAAAACCGCACCCTGCTCTTTCAGCTGATGATGGAACGGTGTGCGCCGCACCCCGCGCGCGGTGGCTTTTTGGCGATAGGGGAAGTGATCTGCATAAAGCAGCCCCAACGTCTCTTTAGAGCGTTCAAACAGATAGGTTTTGTTGCCCTGAAACGGCTGCATGCGGCTGATGTCCACATCACTCAGATCGAAGGGTTTGCCGCCATCATTCATCCATTGCGCCAGCGCCATGCCCGCGCCACCTGCTGACTGAATGCCAATCGAATTGAACCCGGCAGCAACCCAGACATTGTCCATCTCTGGCGCAAGACCAAGATGATAGGCGTCATCTGGCGTGAAGCTTTCCGGCCCGTTGAAGAAGGTGTGAATACCCGCCTCGGCAAGCATGGGCAGACGGTTGCACGCCGCTTCCAGGATCGGCTCAAAGTGGTCAAAATCTTCTGGCAGCTGGTCAAACTCAAACCTGTCGGGAATACCGCTCATGCCCCAAGGTTTAGCGTTGGGTTCAAAGGCGCCGAGCAGGATTTTACCTGCGTCTTCCTTGTAGTAGGCGCATTCATCGGGAACGCGCAGCACCGGCATCTGTGTGAGGCCCCGAATGCCTTCGGTCACGATGTAGAAGTGCTCACAGGCGTGCAGCGGCACATTCACGCCGGCCATGCGGCCCACTTCATGGCCCCACATCCCCGCACAGTTCACAATCATATCGCAGGCAATGTGGCCTTGAGCGTTGCCGTCATCGGAGACCCAATCCACGCCCGTCACCTTGCGACCGGATTTGGCAATATTGGTGACTTTGCTTCGCTCCTTGACGATGGCACCGCCCTGTCGCGCGCCTTTGGCCAAAGCCAACGCAATATTGGCCGGATCACCCTGACCGTCCAGCGGTAACCAGACGCCAGCTTTCACACCCTCAATATTGAGATGCTCATACCGCGCTTTCACCTCGGCAGGCGAAATCTCTTCGACCTCAACCCCAAAAGCCCGCGCCATGGCCGCTTGGCGGTAGATTTCTTCCTTACGCTCTTCGGTCAAAGCCACAGTGATCGAGCCGCAGCGCTTAAAGCCTGTAGCCACGCCAGTTTCAGCTTCAAGATTGCCGTAAAGCTCTTGGGAGTATTTTGCGAGCTTCGTCATATTCGCCGTGGCGCGAAGCTGTGCAATCAGCCCTGCCGCATGCCATGTGGTGCCCGAAGTCAGCTGCTTGCGCTCCAAAAGCACAACATCTTTCCAGCCCAATTTGGTCAGGTGGTACGCAACAGAACAGCCCACCACGCCGCCGCCAATGATCACCACACGTGCTTTGTTTGGAAGATCCGCCATTATGATGTCCTTTCAGGTGCTTATCGGGCGTACGCCCGCAACCAATCGAGGCTCGCCCCCGATCCCTAGAGTGTATTCAGCAGAATCCGGTCAAGCCCCGACCAGCTCATAACCTGCCTCATTCAAACGATTGGCCAGTGCCGCGATATGGGCTGGGCCAACTTCACAACAGCCACCAACAAAGCGCGCGCCATCAGCAACCCATTGCATGGCAAAATCCGCATAACATGTTGGCGTCACATCATCGCGTGCGCGCAACCCATCTACAGTGCCGCCAATTTCCAACGCATCAATGCCCGTGAACCCATTGGCATAGACGCCTGTTGGTCGCCCTTCTGCGAGAACCGTGTGAAGGCTGTCGGACACAACTTCCGGCTTGGAACAGTTCAACCCGATGCCAGCAACGTCAAATGCTTTCAGGGCCTCTAACGCGGATTCCAGCGACTCTCCTGAGCGTAACATTTGACTGTTGTCGTCTTTGAGGGTCACAAACACCCAAGTCGGCTTGCCTGTTTCAACACCTGCCTGTGCGGCCGCCGTCGCCTCAGCAACGCTTGAAAGCGTTTCACACAACATCACATCGCAAGCCGCAGCCTGAGCTTCCGCAATCTCTTGATACGCGGGTAGCAAATCTGCGTGAGTGCGTGACATGTCAGGCCGATAAGACCCGTGCAAAGGTGGCAGACAGGCGGCCAGCTTTACACCCTCAGCGCCCACTTCATCCCGGGCGGCATTTGCGAGATCGATCGCCCGCTGCTGGAGCGCATCAAACATATCGCCGACACCTTCACGAGTCAGCCGCTCCGGCGTCGCGGAATAGGTATTAAGTGTGACCAGACGCGCACCAGCCCGGATGAAGTCTGCATGTACCGCCTGCACAATCTCCGGCTCTTCCATCATCACTTTGGTGGACCAAAGCGGATGCGCTGGCATAGAGGATCGCGCCAGCAACTCCTGCCCCGATCCTCCATCTTTCAGGATAATCTTTGTCATGCACGCAGACGTTCGTTGGCCGGATCCCAGAGCGGCTGATCCTCTTGCACCACGGCGCGGTATTTCTTGCCGTAAATCTCAACCTCAAGCTCTGTGCCGGGTTTCGCCAGATCTGCCTGCACCATGCCCAGCGCGATAGAGGCATTCACACGATGCCCCCAGCCGCCAGATGTGGTTTCACCTACAATCTGATCGCCATGCCAGATACAAGACATATAAGGCGCATCTGCGTCACCGGCCTCTACAACCAAGGTCACAAAGGATTTTTTGACGCCCTGTTGCAGCTCGCTCTGGATCGCGGCTTTGCCCGGGAACGCCTGTGGCTTGTCCAGTTTGACAAAGCGGCCAAGGCCCCCTTCAAGCAGAGAGTAATCTGTGGAGAGATCGCCTTTCCAAGCGCGGTAGCCTTTCTCAAGGCGCAGCGAGTTCAGCGCATACATGCCAAACGGTGTCGCACCAGCGGCGATAATGGCGTCATAGATTGCAGGCATATCTGCAAAAGGCGCATGCACCTCCCAACCAAGCTCACCTGCAAAGGAAACACGCACCAATGTCACCTTGGCACCAGCCATCTGCGCTTGTTGGTGCGTAAGCCAGCCCAGAGAAAGATCCGCGTCGCTTAAACCCGCCAAAATCTCGCGCGACTTGGGGCCGGTTACGATCAACGTGCTCATATCCACGGTGCAATCTACGAGTTCTACCCCACAAGGAAGGTTACGGTTCAGCAATTCGAAATCATGCCATTGCGCGCTGGCTGCCGTGATCAGAACAAAGCCATCCTCCGCGTGGCGCAGAACCGACATTTCCGTCAAGATACGCCCGCGTTCATCCGAGAAATAGGCCAGATTAATCCGCCCAACCTTTGGCAAGCCCCCGGTAATCATGCCGCGCAACCATTCTGCTGCGCCAGGGCCATTCAAAGCAAACCGAGAAAAGCCTGGCAAATCAAGCACTCCGCAGTGATCGCGCACCGCTTCGCATTCTGCTTTGATGCGCTGCTCCCAAGGGCCGGAGCGACCCCAAGTATGGGTGGCATCGAGCGAGGTGTCGTCGCCGTCTTTGGCGAACCAATTGGCCCGCTCCCATCCGTTGTAGGCCCCCATAACACCGCCTTGTGCAACCACCCGGTCATGGACGGGGGAGAGCTTCTTGTCGCGCGCGGCGGGCCATTCGTGATGCGGGAAATGCATGGCATATTCGTTGCCGTAAACTTCCATGCCTTTCTTCACGCAGTAATCATGATCGGTGTAATCGGTGTAGCGGCGCGGGTCGACGGCCCACATATCCCATTCGGTGTGCCCATCCACAATCCACTCCGCCAGCACCTTGCCAGCTCCGCCACCTTGAGCGATGCCGAAGGTGAACACACAGTTTTCAAAGGCATTTTCCACGCCCGGCATCGGGCCAATTAGTGGCAGACCGTCTGGCGCATAGGGGATCGGGCCGTTGATCACACGGCTGATGCCGGAGGTGGCCATCAGCGGCACCCGCTCCATCGCGTCGGTCACGATGTCCTCGATCCGGTCCAGATCGTCAGACCATAGTTGGAAAGAAAAATCATCCGGCATAGGGTCGGCCTCCGTGTCCCAATGCGCTTTACAGTTGGGCTCATAAGGGCCCAGGTTGTAGCCGTGTTTCTCCTGACGCAGGTAGTAAGAGATATCCACGTCGCGCAGCAGTGGCAGTTTCGCACCGCCGTTGGCTTTGGACCAGTCTTCCACCTCGGGGATTTCTTCCGTCAGCAGATACTGGTGGCTCATCACCATCATCGGCACGGAACGACCGCCATACGGCTTGAACCATTCGCCCACACGCTGGGCATAGTAACCCGCTGCATTCACGACATAATCACAGGCGATGTCGCCTTTGTCCGTGTGTACAATCCAGCTTTTGTCTTCCAGCTGAGTCACGCCAGTGGCGGGGCAGAAGCGGATGATTTTCTGGCCCATGTCCCGTGCGCCTTTGGCCAAAGCCTGCGTCAGCTGAGCCGGATCAATATCGCCATCGGTGGGATCATAGAGCACACCCATGAGATCGTGGGTCTCAAGGAAAGGATAGCGCTCTTTGGCCTCTTCCGGGGTCCACATTTCCATTGGAATACCCTGATAGCGCGCCATGGACATGGCGCGTTCAAACTCCTGCACACGCTCTTTGGTGTGCGCCAGTCGGATGGAGCCGGACTGGTGATAGTTCATCGGATAGTCCACCTCTTCGCCCAAACGGGCGTAAAGCTCGGTGGAGTAGCGTTGCATGTTCATAATCGCCCAAGAGTTTGAAAACGTGGGCACATTTCCGGCTGCGTGCCAGGTAGACCCGGCAGTCAGTTCATTCTTTTCCAGCAGGACACAATCGGTCCAGCCCTTCTTGGCAAGGTGATACAGGCTGGAGGTGCCAACGACCCCGCCCCCGATGATGACCACACGGGCTTTTGTTGGAAAATCAGACATTTACAGACTCCCTCAGTCGAAAACGAGCTTGGCAGCAAGGCTGCCGAAAATGATGGATGCGCATTTGTTGAGTACCCCGGTGGCCTTTTTGAGCTTCGCGCCGACCAGTCCGGCAGACAGGCCAATCATGGACACCACCACAAAGCCACCAGCGGCGAACATCAGGCCGAGAATGACAATTTGTTGCCAGATCGGACCTGCTTCAGGGGCGGTGAATTGGGGTAAAAATGCGAGAATAAACAGGATGATTTTGGGGTTCATGATGTTGGTCAGGAACCCACGGCGCAAGGCACGTGCCACATTTGCACGGCCATCCGCGGCATCTGAAGGCGGCGGGGCGCGCCAGGATTGCCACGCCAAAACAACAAGATAGGCCGCGCCTGCGTAGCGGATCACCAGCAGCGCCGTAGGCGATGCGGCGATCACAACAGCCAGCCCAGCGGCTGCAAGCGTGATATGGACCAGCAAGCCCAGCGTGACGCCCAGAGTGGCCGCGAAACCAGCTTTGGGGCCGCCTGCGATGCCGCTTGCGATGGTGAACATCATATCCGCACCGGGGGTTAGGTACATGACCAACGAGGCCGCCATGAAAGCCCAGAGCGTGACGCTTTCCATATTTGCGAATGTTTCCAGCATCTTCAGCCCCTCTGCGGGAGACCGTCGACGATCTGATAATAGTCGCCCTTGTCCCCTACAAAAATGTGTTTCTCCAAACTCAGCCCGGTTGGCCCGTCAACGGCACCAAGTGCGAAACTGATCGTGTTTTCATCATGGGCTTTCCAAAAAAGGAAAGATCCACAGCGGGGACAACTGCCACGCTTGGCGGAGGTACTTGCCTCATACCAGAGAACGTCACCTGTAATTTTCAGTTCTTGCTCAAGCACATAGGCAGATGACCACACGCCGCCTGATTGCTTGCGGCATTGACTGCAGTGGCACATGGATGCGCCTTGGGGCGTTGCATTCGTTTCGAATTTGATGTCGCCACAGAGGCATGTTCCTTTGAGCATTGCGACCTCCTCAATAGACCGGCGGCGCGATCACCCAGATCGCGACGCAGGGTTCATCATGGGGGTTGGACCAGTGATATTCCTCGCCGCGGATGCGGAAGCTGTCGCCTGGACCTACGGAAAATTCTTGTGCACCGATCCGTAAATTCAGTTTACCTTCAACCACATAGCCTACTTCTTGCGTTGGCCGGGTGGCAGGCATTTGCATCTCAGAGCGCGGCGCGAAGGTGGAATGCACCATCTCAAAGTCGTCTGTCAGATCCGGCGACAGCAGCTCTTCGACAAGCCCTTCGTCGCTGCCACCCATCGGACGGCGGGCGCCTGCTCGAACAATGTAGCCCTGCTCATGCGCCGGTGCGGAGGACTGTCCGAACAACATTGACATAGGAACATCAAGCACTTGCGCGATTTGACGGAGATCGGAAATCGTCGGTTCGGACTTGTCGCGCTCCACCTGACTGAGCCAGCCCACAGACCGTTCCAGCGCCTCTGCCATATCCGTCAATGTCAGCCCACGCGCCTTGCGCAGCGCACGCAGATCGGCGCCAAGCGTTGGTGGATTTTGGGGCACATCGTGCAGCATGACGCGCGACTCCGGTGGTGAAAATTATACCTCGAATTTCACGCTGCCTCAGTTTCGTGAAATTTCAAAGTACTTTTTCACGCAAGCGCCTCTTTTGTTGCGTGCCTCAGAGGCTACGTTAACCCTGAAATCAACGTCGGTATCGCGTCTGTATTGCGGCGGTATCGCGGAGGTGCGAAATTTCTGCCCGAAAAAGGTTACCCCAACGCGCGTTGCGTAGATTCCACAGCTCAGATGCCGCGCAAATCTTTCTCAAGTCGACAGGCGTATTCTGGCTCCCGCTGCCAGCCGCAGGCCACCTCCCATGCGAGATGGGCACGATGCGCCAGCGGCCCCAAAGGCTCAAGCATCACCCGATCAAAAAGCGGCAGGTCGCGGCGGCATTCATCCCAATCAATCAGCCAGAGATGCCCCAGCGGATTACGCAGCAGATTGCCCTGCGCAAGGTCGCCATGCACCACAGAGAGTGGCGTGGTTTGCACGGCGCTCCAAGCGGCCCGACACAAAGCTACAAGATCGGCGGGCATCTGTGTGAGGTCGACGTCGCCGCCCGCCGCGCGGGTCAGCAGGTCGGCGGTGGCGCAAAACCCCGGTCGTTGAGACACAGCGCGGCTCATTTCGTGAAACCGGTTGAGTGGGGCGGAGAGGTCAGAGGCCGCAGCAGGCGGTATCGCTGCCCCTTGAACAAAGTCCTCACATATCCAGCCTTCAGGAGTCCACGCGTCGGACAGGCTGCAATGCATTTGCGGCACATTTAGTCCTGCGGCGCGAGCGATGGCCTGCACCTCTGAAAGCCAGGCCATCGCCACCTCTGAGCGTTGGGTGGATTTGAACACCAGATCTTTGGGCAGGCCGCGCGTGCGCCAGACCGTATTGCGATTGCCACCCGTGAGCTCTTCAAGCGGCGCATGTATGCCCCAGAGATCCAGAGGTGGACGGCTCATCGCTTTGCGGCTCCCGCCCTAAGGCACCTCGCAGGTGTAAAGCTGCACCTTCAGCCCGCCATGCACCACCGTGGCAAAGGGTGTTTCCAGCGGCAGGCCCGTGGCGCGGGCGAGCCCGGTGTCGGTGGTGACAATGCCCACCGTCCAGCCGGAAAAGTGCTGCGTCAGCGCTTTGCCAAAGCTCGCGTAAAGCGCAAACAGCCCCTTTTTGTCGCCGATCCGTGCGCCATAGGGCGGGTTTACCACGACGATGCCGGGCGGGCCGTCTGGCGCGGTGATCTCGCCTGCGCTTTTCTGGGCGAAGCTGGCCCAGTCCGCCACCCCTGCGCGGCTGGCGTTTTCACCCGCCATACGGATCGCGCCTGCGTCTTTATCTGAGCCCATAAAGCGCGCGGATGGCGCATGGGATTCTGACACACGCAACGCTGCAAAGGCCTCTGCGTCAAATGTGGCGAGCTGCTCAAAGGCGAAGCTGCGCGAGCGGCCCGGCAACAGCCCCGCGGCGATTTCCGCGGCTTCGATCACAAAGGTGCCGGAGCCACACATCGGATCATAGACCGGCTGGCTGCCATCAAAGCCAAGCTGGCGCAAGAACATGGCGGCCATGTTTTCACGCATCGGCGCTTTGGCAACCGCCGCTTTGTGGCCGCGTTTGTGCAGGCTCTCCCCCGTGGTGTCGAGCGACAGGGTGACCATATTGTTGTCGATCCGCGCCTTTACGACCACGTCAGCCTCCGCTGAGATCGGCGCGCCGACGGCGGTGGCGAGACCACGCTCGATCCGCTCTTTGGCGGCGCCTGCGTGGTAGATCTTGGATTTCTGCGTGGCGACATCGACCTTCAGCGGCACATCGGTGCGCAGATATTGCCGCCATGGCATGTCGGCGATCAGCCGCTCCAGCTGATTGAGGTGCATGGCCTGAAAGTTGTCGATCCGTGCAAGCACCCGCACGGCCCCGCGCAGGCACAGATTGGCGCGCCAGACATCTTGCCAGTTGCCACGAAAGCGCACGCCGCCGGGCATCATCTTGGGCTTTTTGAAGCCCGCATCCGCAATTTCGGCCGCGAGGGGTTTTTCCAGCCCCGGCGCGGTCACCACAAAGATTTCGAATTTTTTCATGCGCCGCTTGTAGCGGGGTTTGTCAGGTGACGCGAGGCGTAGTCCTCAGAAAACAGCGCCTCGACCCCGGCAGCAAGCCGCAGAAGGCGGGCTTCATCGCCGCCTTTGACCACCAGCATCACGCCGCAAGACGGCACACCCGTGGGCAGGGTCATCGCGGCGCTGCTCATCAGATTGCCCATACGGGTGTTGCGCAAGGCCAGCAGGTTTTCGGTGACGTAATACTCCTGATCGCTCATCAGGCGTTCCACATTGGGGGGCAGAATCGGCGTGGTCGGCATGAGCACTGCATCATAATGCGCGATCCGGGCCTCCCAAGTCTCGCGCAACTCCAGCAGGCGATACCAGGCAGAGATATACTCCGGCCCGCTGAAGGTGGCACCTGCACGGAATCGCTCCAGAATCTGGTCAAACATTTTATCAGGTGCAGCTTCGATCACGTCTTTCCACTCGCCGTAGGCTTCGACCGTGTAGAGCGGCGCGCTGAGCGACAGCGCCTCGGTGATTTCGGGGGCCTGAATAAATTCGATGGTGGCGCCTGCCGTGCCGATGCGTTGCAGCGCCCGCTCAAAGCCCGCCATGGGTGCCTCGCGCACGTCCTCAAGCGCGCTTTCCAGAACCGCAAAACGTTTGCCCTTCAGATCCGCGCCGCGCAGATCCACGGGCGCGCTGCCATCGAGCACCGCAAACAGCAGGGCGGCGTCCTCAACCGTGCGGGTGAGCGGGCCAACGGTGTCAAAGCTGCGGCAGAGCGACACCACGCCTTTGCAGGAGATACGGCCTGCGGTGGTTTTCAGCCCAACCAGATCGTTCCAGGCCGCAGGAATGCGCACGGAGCCGCCGGTGTCAGAGCCGATGCCCGCAGCGGCAAGCCCAAAGGCAACGCTTGCGCCAGCGCCAGAGGATGAGCCGCCCGGCACGGCCTCCGGGTCATTCACACAAGGCGGCGTGGCGGTGATCGGGTTGAGGCCAATGCCAGAAAAGGCAAGCTCGCTCATATGGGTTTTGCCAAGGCAGACAAGCCCCAGCGCGGTGGCGTTAGCGAGCACCTCAGCATCACGTGTGGGCACGCGGCCTTTCAGCAGGTCCGAGCCTGCCTCGGTCGCCACACCGGCGCTGTCAAACAGGTCTTTCCAGCTGATCGGCACCCCATCCAGCAGCGACAGGCGCTGGCCTGCGCGCGCACGATCCGCAGCGGCGGCGGCCTCTGCCAGAGCGCGCTCCCGGGTGATGGCCGAATAGATCCGTCCGCTTTCGGCATGGCTGTCCATCGCGGCGAGATAGGTCTCGGTCAGGGCCACCGGGTCGATCGCCCCGGCCTCAATCCCGCGTCCCAGATCCGCTGCGCTCATTTTCAGCCATTCCAACATCGTGTTCTCCAAAACTTCTGATCGGCGCGACGGTAGCGGCGCAATCGCGCATGGACAATCCCGAACCGACACCCATATTGGCGATATGAGTTTTGACACCGATATTCTGATCGCGGGTGGCGGGCTGAACGGCCCTGCGCTTGCGCTGGCGCTCGCACAGGCGGGCTTTGATGTGACCGTTGTGGATGCGCGCGCCGCACCAGCGCGGGCGGCGGGCAATTTTGACGGGCGCGGCTATGCGCTGGCGCTGGCCTCCAAACGTCTGCTGACCGCGATTGGCGTCTGGGATCAGGTGGCCGATCAGGCCGAACCGATGCGCGACATCAAGGTTTCTGACGGGCGCGCTGGCGAAGGACCTGCACCGTTCTTCATGCATTTTGACCATCGTGAGATCGAAGAAGGCCCGATGGGGTTCATGCTAGAAGATCGTTTTCTTTACCGTGCTTTTCTGACCGCGATGGAAGCCGAGGCTAAGATCACGCTGATCTCTGGCACCGAGGTCACGGATCAAGCGGTTGATGTCAGCGGTGTCACAGTCACATTGAGTGATGGCAGCAGCAAGCGTGCGCGGCTTTTGGTGGGCTGTGACGGGCGGCAGACCGGGGTTGGCACGCGCGCGAAGATCAAGCGCACGGGCTGGGGCTATGGGCAGACTGCGCTGGTCTGCGCCATCAAACATGAAAAACCCCACAATGGCGTGGCGCATCAGTTCTTCATGCCCCCCGGCCCGCTGGCGATTCTGCCACTGCCAAACAACATGTGCTCGATCGTCTGGTCGGAAAGCGATGCCGCTGCCAAAGCCATCAATGCGCTGTCAGATGACGATTACATGGCGGTGCTGCGCCCGCGGTTTGGCGATTTTCTGGGCGAAATCGAACTGGCAGGCAGCCGCTTCACCTATCCGCTGAGCCTCTCGGTGGCCAATGAGTTCGTCGCCGAACGCGTGGCGCTGGTGGGCGACGCGGCCCATGGGATGCACCCGATTGCCGGGCAAGGGCTGAACGCTGGTCTGCGCGATGTGGCGGCGCTGGCGCAAATCCTGTCTGAGGCGCAACAGCGCGGCGAAGATTTTGCCTCTGCGTTGGTTCTGGCGCGTTATCAGGAATGGCGCCGCTTTGACACGGCGACACTGGTGGCGACAACGGATCTCACCAACAAGCTGTTTTCCAACGACAACCCGCTGCTGCG
The DNA here is from genome assembly GCF_027947445.1 of Shimia sp. MMG029. NCBI lineage: Bacteria > Pseudomonadati > Pseudomonadota > Alphaproteobacteria > Rhodobacterales > Roseobacteraceae > Shimia > Shimia sp. MMG029. The sequence goes on from NZ_JAQJIM010000002.1 coordinate 89,294, forward strand.
CGCCGCGCGGGATCTGGGCATGGGCGTTGTGGGCGCGATGCCGGGCCTGCGCCGCACATTTATGCGTGAAGCTGCGGGGCTTAATGGCGACTTGCCCAAGCTGATGCAGTAGACCCACCGCCTTTCTCATTCGTCAAATATCCCGGGGGTGAGCGCGCAGCGCGAGGGGGCTGGCCCCCTCGGGTTTCCTCAAACGCGGAACTTTGCGGTCACTCAATCACACGCGCTTCGTCGATCAACATCACAGGGATGCCTGCGCGGATCGGAAACGCCAGACCCGCCGCACGTGAAATCAACTCCTGTGCCTCGGCATCGTACTCCAATGTGCGCCCGGTCTTTGGACAAACCAGCGCCTCCAGCATGCGGCGGTCAAATTCAGGTATGCGAGGCTGCGCCGTTTCAACATCGGTCATTGTATCAAGTCCTCTCCATCACCGCTGCGCAGTGAAAATTCCATAAGTGTCACAAGGGTTTCGCGGCGGGTGGTGAGCGACGGCGCTTCCAGCAGCGCCTGCTTGTCCTCTGCCCCAAACTCCAGAAGCATCGACAGCGAATTGATCAGCAGCTCATCATCCGCATCTTTCAGCGTTTCCCAATCAGTGGACAGATCCCGCTGCTCAAAATAGCGCTGCAATAGATCCATAAACGCGGGCCGTTGAAAGCCCGGATCGGTCTCCGTGCCGCCGAGATCACGCTCAAATCCGTCCCATTGCACCTGACAGCGGCGGTAGGGCGCAAAGCCTTCGACCTCCTGCAGTACGCGGAAACGAGAGATGCCCGACAGGGTGATCAGATAGCGATTGTCATCGGTTTCGGTGAATTGCGTGATCCGCCCGGCACAGCCAATGGTGTGCAGACCCGACCCTTCGCGCCCCGGCACCTCGTTGGGCTGGATCATCCCAATCAAACGCTCCGGTGTTTTGAGCGCATCATCCAGCATGGCCAGATAGCGCGGCTCAAAAATATGCAGGGGCAGTCGCGCGCGGGGCAACATCAGCGCCCCGGGCAAGGGAAACACCGCCAGTGTTTCCGGAAGGTCAGCGGCTTTGAACATGGCAGAAGCCTACTCTGGAACGCCTGATCCGCAAAGCGAGATCATGCAAAGATCAGCGAGCTCAGTTTGCGGCGGCCATTGAGCACCACCGGATCATTGGCTGGAAGCGCCTCAAAGATGGTGAAGAGCTGCGCCTTGGCCGCGCCGTCATTCCATTCGCGATCCCGGCGGAACAGCTCCAGCAGCTCGTTCACTGCCTCTTCGATCTGATCGGCGGCGTGCAGCGCCTGCGCCAGATCCAGACGCGCCTGATGGTTGTCGGGATCCGCCTCCACAGCCGCGCGCAGCTCTGCCACGGGGCCCGCGTTTTCTGCCTGCCGCGCCAGCTCGATCTGTGCGCGCACCGCTTCGATTTCTGCAGCGTCAGCGATGGCCTCCGGCGCGCCGTTGATCACCGCTTCGGCCTGATCGGTCTGCCCAAGCGCCAGATAGGCACGCGCCATGCCAGCAAAAGCGGCTGCGTTTTCAGGATCTTGCTCAGCAATGGCGGCAAAGGTTTCTGCCGCAGAGGTGGCATCGCCCTCGCCCAGCATCTCTTCTGCTGCGGCCAGCGCATCGGCCAAACCGCCATCCGGCATCGCGCCGCCACCGGCCTCAACCACACGCGCGACAAAGGCGTCGATCTCGCTGGGCGGCAATGCGCCCTGAAAGCCGTCAACCGGCTGGCCCTGCCAGAAAGCATAGACGGTCGGGATGGATTGCACGCGCATCTGGCCTGCGATCATCTGGTTTTCATCAACATTGACCTTGGCCATTTTGACCGCGCCACCGGCTGCGGTCACAGCCGCCTCAAGCGCCGGGCCGAGAGTTTTACAGGGGCCGCACCATGGGGCCCAGAAGTCCACGATCACCGGCACGGTCATGGAGGCATCCACAACATTGGCCATAAAAGTGGCTTCAGATACGTCTTTGATCAGATCGCCATTTGCGGGCGCAGCCTGTGCGCCGCCGCCAAGAATATCCATCATCTTTTGTCTCCGTCTGGACCTTGCCCTCTATATGGCGAGATGCGGCGCAGAAACCAAGGGAGGAGTTGCCCTGCCCGCGCCACTTTCACCGAACTTTCCGCGACAAAATCCCTAGTGAGTTACAGATCGAATGTCGCAAAGAGCGGCGCATGATCGGAGGGTTTTTCCCAGCCACGGGCCGCGCGCAACACGCGGCTTGAGTGCGCGGCGTTGGAAATATCCGGGGTGGCCCAGATGTGATCGAGCCTGCGGCCCTTGTCTGCCGCATCCCAATCGCGCGCGCGGTAAGACCACCAGCTGTAAAGCTTGCCCTCGGGGATGTCTTGGCGGGTGACATCGACCCAACCGCCGGCCTCCTGCGTTTCGGCGAGTTTTTCGACCTCAATCGGGGTGTGGCTCACCACTTTCAGAAGCTTTTTGTGATCCCAGACGTCATCTTCGCGCGGGGCAATGTTGAGATCGCCCACCATGATGGATTTGCGCATGTCTTCGCGTTTGAAGTAATCACGCATGTCCGCCAGATAGTCGAGCTTCTGGCCGAATTTCTCATTCTGCTCGCGATCTGGCACGTCGCCGCCTGCGGGCACATAGAAATTGTGGACTGTCACACCGTTTTCGAGCCGCCCTGCGATATGACGGGCATGGCCAAGTTCTGCGAAATCCTCGCTGCCCGCTTCCTCCATCGGGATTTTGGAGAAGATCGCCACGCCGTTGTAGCCCTTCTGGCCGCGCGCGACCATGTGGGTGTAGCCCAGAGCGGCAAAGCTCTCCGTAGGGATTTTATCGACCGGGCTCTTGCATTCCTGAAGGCAGAGCACATCGGGGGCCTCTTCCTGCATCAGCTTTTGCACAATTGGCTCGCGCAGGCGCACGGAGTTGATGTTCCAGGTGGCAAGCGTGAATGGCATGGAGCTCTCCCTCAGATGTTTGCCGCGACCCTACGCGGGTGTGCGGGCGCTGCCAATCCGAAAGCTGCGCCAAGGGACATGCACCTCTGCGCGGGCACAAAAAAAGGCCCGAGCCGGAGCCCGGGCCAGTCCAACAGGGAGGTTCATGTCATAACCCGGACATGGGCGGGAACTCTTTGGTCGTTGCAAATGGTGCGCGTTTCAAATGTTCACCCGACCACTGTAGCATATTTAGGAGCTGCCGGGGCTCAGCAAAATACCCCGGCATCTCATCGGCGGTTTTATGCCACCAGGCGATAGCCACCGCTTTCTGTGATCAGAAGCCGCGCATTGGAGGGATCGGGCTCAATCTTCTGGCGCAGACGATAGATGTGGGTTTCCAGCGTGTGGGTGGTGACGCCAGCGTTGTACCCCCACACCTCGTGGAGCAGAACATCGCGTGCCACAACACCTTCGGTGGCCCGATAGAGGAACTTCAGGATGTTGGTTTCTTTCTCCGTCAGGCGAATCTTGCGATCGTCCTCGGTGGTCAGCAGTTTCATCGACGGTTTGAACGTATATGGCCCAAGCTGGAAAACCGCGTCTTCAGATTGTTCATGCTGGCGCAGCTGCGCACGAATCCGCGCAAGCAGCACCGGGAACTTAAACGGCTTGGTGACATAGTCATTAGCGCCCGAATCAAGGCCCAGAATGGTGTCTGCATCGCTGTCGTGACCGGTCAGCATAAGGATCGGGCTTTTCACACCCTGCTTGCGCATCAGGCGGCAAAGCTCGCGGCCATCGGTGTCAGGCAGACCCACATCGAGGATGATGATATCATACAGCCCTTCTTTCACACGGCTCATCGCGTCCGCGCCATTGGCGGCCTCAAAGACATCAAAGTCTTCTGTCATCACCAGTTGTTCAGACAGCGCCTCGCGCAGATCGTCATCATCGTCTACCAGCAGGATCTTTTTCAATTGCGCCATGTGCCGCCTCCTCGTTTGCGTTGGTGATAGTGAAACTGTGCTAGCATTTCATTGACGACAAGATTTGCTGCAAAACTCTCACGCCCTCGTGTTTCAGCAGCGGCAAATGTTTCATATTGCTGCAAGGAAGGCTACATGTGTGGCGCAACTAGCTGAGGTTCACATGAGTTTTGCACCTGACATTATCGAGCGACTGGCCCGCGCCCGCGCAGATCTGCGTATGGGGGTGCCGATTGTTCTGACCGGAGACGGTGTGCCTCTCTTGGTGTTGGCGGCGGAGACCTTGACCGAGGGGCGTCTGTCTGCTGTGCGTGCAATGCAGGGAACACCGCATCTGGTGATCACGGCGCGGCGTGCCGAGACTCTGAAAGCGCGGGTCTATGATGGAGATGTGGCCCGCATTGCCCTGCCGCAGGACGCGAATCTTGCGTGGCTGCACAGCATCGCAGCGCCAGAAGATGACCTGAGAAACCCGATGAAAGGCCCCTTGGCCACAGCGCGCGACGGCAACGCGGATCTGCATCGCGCCGCCGTAAAGCTGGTGAAATCCGCACAACTTTTGCCGGCGGCGCTGACCATGGCCTTGCCCGATGCGGGTCAATTTGCGTTGGAACACGGGCTGACAGTGATTTCACACGCTCTGGCCGCACCGCATCTGTCTGCCACAAGCCCGCTGCACCCGGTGGTACATGCCCGCCTGCCGATGGCGGCCGCAGAGGCCGGACGGTTGCACATCTTCCGCCCAGAGGATGGCGGATCAGAACATTACGCGATCGAAATCGGGCGCCCTGCCCGCAACAAACCTGTGCTGGCGCGACTGCATTCTGCCTGTTTCACCGGCGACGTGATGGGCAGCCTGAAATGCGACTGCGGCCCACAGCTTCATGCCGCACTGGATCAGATGGGCACGGAGGGCGAAGGCGTTCTGTTGTACCTCAACCAAGAGGGGCGCGGGATTGGACTGGCCAACAAAATGCGCGCATATTCTCTGCAGGATCAAGGATTTGACACCGTGGAAGCCAACCACCGTCTTGGGTTTGAAGATGATGAGCGAGACTTCCGCATTGGGGCCAAGATCCTGCAGGAAATGGGATTTGAACAGGTGCGCCTGCTGACCAACAACCCGCGCAAGATCGCCATGATGGAAAACGCTGGTGTGGCTGTGGCCGAGCGGGTGGCGCTCAAGGTTGGCGAGAATGTTCACAACGAAGCCTATCTTGCGACCAAGGCCCATAAATCCGGGCACATGTTATGAGCCCTGATGATCTGGTGCTGACCCCACGTGGCGTGCGTTTTCAGGGAAGGTATTTTCCCTGCAGCATCGGCAAAGGCGGGATCAGCGGCCGCAAGCGCGAGGGGGACGGGGCCACGCCGCGCGGCGTGCATAAGATCGTCGGAATGCTGTATCGGGCCGATCGCATGGCCGAACCGCGCACCTGGGCGCTGGCGATTGGCAAAGACGACTTGTGGTGTGATGCGCCGGGTCATCAGGACTACAACCAGCAGGTGCGCGCACCGTTCCAAGACAGCCATGAAGCCCTGCGCCGGGCAGACCCGCTGTATGATCTGATCCTGCTCACCGATTGGAATTGGCGTGATGTTGTTGCCGGGCGCGGCTCAGCGATTTTTCTACATCAATGGCGGCGTCCGGGATATCCGACAGAGGGCTGTATCGCCTTCAGTCGTTCAGATCTCCATTGGATCGCAAGCCGGATTGTGCCCGGCACACGGGTGATTGTCCCTTAACTTAAGGCTTTCTCATTCTTAAAATATCCCCGCCGGAGGCATCCAACAGACGCCTCACCGCGCCACTTTAACTTGGGCGCGCACCAAAAATTGCGGATCCCACACGCACATGCGTGGCCCCAAGCGCAACCGCACGCTCATAATCCCCGCTCATGCCCATGGACAGACCTGCCAGATCGTTGCGTTTGGCAAGTTTGGCCAACAGCGCAAAGTGCAGGGCTGGCTCTTCGTCCACAGGTGGGATGCACATCAGGCCAACCACCGGCAAATCCAGCGCGCGGCATTCTGAGACAAATGCATCTGTGTCAGCGGGCAGAATCCCGGATTTCTGCGCTTCTTCTCCGGTATTTACTTGAATGAAGAGATCAGGACAGCGCCCCTCTTCCTGTGCGAGTCGAGCCAAGGTGTTGGCAAGTTTTGGGCGATCAAGCGAATGAATGGCGTCAAACAGGCCGAGCGCCTGACGTGCCTTGTTTGTTTGCAACGGCCCCAGCAAATGCACTTTGGCATCCGGATAGGTTGCGCGGAACGCGGGCCATTTCCCTGCGGCTTCCTGCACCTGGTTCTCGCCGAACAGCCGGTGGCCCTGCGCCAATACATCCGCCACCCGTTCGTCTGGCTGTCGCTTGCTGACGGCGATCAATTGGGTCGCCCCAGCAGCACGGCCTGCGGAGGCTTCAGCTTTGGTGATGCGGTCGGAAATTTCGGTCAGCGACATGGGCGGCCTCTCTTGATGGTGTTGGGGCGCGACAAATCATGCTTTGGTACAAAAAGAAAGGGGCAGGCTCTTGCGAGCCCGCCCCAAAGACTTGGTGTCGATCAACTATTAGAAGTTGAATACTACACCCAGGTCGCCAACAGTGTTGCCGGAAGCGTTGGAACCAACACCTGCGCCCAGGGACACACCGCCACCCAGGGAGTGGGAAACGCCAATACCGTAGGAGGTGTCGGAGTTGGTTGCGCCACCGGTGGACACGTGCGCGTTCACGGAAGTTGCTGCAGAGATGCTGTAGGAGCCGGAAGCACCGAACATTACGTCGTCTGCTGCGTCGTTGTCGCCAACCAGCACAGAGTAGCCGAAGTCGCCGAAGGAGCCGTCAACGCCCAACGCCCACTGGGAGTTGTCTGCGTCGCTGTCACCATACATCAGGCCAACGTTGTGCGCGCCGAAGCTGTAGCCGCCGCCGATTTGCCAGTATGCGTTGCCCGCGCCTGCACCGTTCTCGCCGTCTTCCATGGAGTAGGACGCAGAACCGGTGAAGTCACCAGTGGTGTAACGCAGTTTGATGGTCTGGTTGTCGTCGTCACCGGAGCCGGAGAAACCGTTACGGTCGAAGCCAACGAAGTTAGCAGTCTGACCGGAGATCGCGGTGTAACCGATTTCGTAGCCGGACCAGTTCAGAACGTCACCGGAGTCGAACACGTCGGATACGGAACCAACGTCAACACGGATGCCGCCGGTGGACACTGCGAAGCCAACGCCGCCAGGGCCGGTGCCGTTGGAGCCGAAGCCTGCATCTTCTTCAGCTTGAAGACGGATACGGCCTTCGAACTTCACGCCGCCGTCAGTTTCGGTCAGGCCAGTGATGTTCACACGGATACGGTGATCCAGGATGGTTTCGTCAGCCAGGCTCTCGTCGTACTGAAGACCAAAGCGGCCTGCACCGCCGAAAGTTACGTCTGCTGCTGCAACGGATGCGGTTGCAACCAGAGCAGTCGAAGCGAAGAGAATCTTTTTCATGATTTTTCCCTCGGATTTCCAATTCATGCGCCCAACCCGGAGAATCCGTAATTGGGTATGGGGTAGTCTCTCGCTCTTTTGGGGGGCTATTTGCAAGCGTGGCGCAAAGCTTTCGTAGATTGTAGGCCCACGTGGTGCAGACATGCCACAGTCTGCTTCCACCTCCTGGTGACGCCCCAGTGGACCCCACATTCCCTAAGGGCAGGTATAGGGGCGGCCCACGAGGCGATTACAGGCAGTTTACCCCAAGAGTCTTGCCCAACAGGCGCAGCTTGGCTAGGACGGTTACAAATCACGTCTTGAGGCAGTTTCATGGAACTTCTACGTCGTCCCTTTATGATGGTTGCTATTGTCGCCATCGCCACTTTGAGCGCCTGCGGCAACGGTGCCGGCGGCAACACACTTGGCGAGGTGCGCCCGGCAGATACATCTGCGGAAGAAGATACGATCTGGGACGCCTTTGGCCCAGATAACGCGGATCAAACCGTTCGGGTGAACAAATATATCTGGGCTGCGTCACAGGAAGTTTTGGATTTCCTGCCAATCCAGACAGTGGATCCTTTCAGTGGAGTCATCTCAACCGGTTACGGCACGCCTCCGGGTGGTGGCCGCTCCTACAGAGCGACGATTTTTGTGCGCGACGCGGCTTTGGATGCGCGGTCGCTGAACGTGGCGCTGCAGTCTAACGGGGGACGCGCAGTGCCGGAAAGCACAGCACGTGCGGTGGAAGACGCCATTTTGACCCGTGCCCGTCAGTTGCGCATTGAAGACAAAAAAATCTGATATCTGGCACATACATCAGACAAGAAAAGCCGCAGACAGCTCTGCGGCTTTTTTTGTGTCAGCTGCGCAAGGCGCCGGGCTGCATCTCAAAGAGCCGATCTATCCAGGCGAGTTGCTGGGGTAGGCAGCGGGCTTGCAGATCATAATGTTTGACCGCAAAGGCCCGAGAGGCCGCAGCCATGCCGGCCCGCAGATCCGGATCCTCAAGCACGGCGCAAATTTCCTCAACCATCTGTGCGCCTTCAAAGAAGGGGAACAAACGCCCTGTTTCGCCGTGCTTGATCACCTCGGCCACCGGCGACGTGTCACTGGCCACAATGGGTGCGCCAATCGCCATGGCCTCCAGCAGCGACCAGCTGAGCACAAATGGGTAGGTCAGATAGACATGCGCCCGGCTGAGTTGCAGCATCGCAAGAAACTGATCGTACGGCACTTTTCCTAAAAAATGTACACGTTCCCAGTTGGGTGTCGGAATCTGGCCGCGCACCTCATCAATGAAGATCTGCTTCCATGTCTGACCTTTGGGCGCTGCGGATCCATAGCTGACGCTGTCACCGCCCACGATCAACACCTGCGCATTGGGGCGCCGCTTTAGCAACTCAGGTAAGGCCCGCATGAAGACGTGATAGCCGCGATAAGGCTCCAGATTGCGGTTCACGAAGGTGATGACCTCATCCTCACAGGTCAACACACTGCCATCCGGCAAGGATAACTGTGCCTCTGGGTTGGGGCGCACGACATCAGTGTCGATGCCATCGTGAATCACGCTGATGATGTCCTGATATTCCGGTGGGAAGGTCGACGCCTGATAGCGGGTGGGACTGATACAGAGATCCACGGCCTGACGGTGCATCATGTTGTTGAGATTTTTCAAGCGCAGGCGAATGGAGTCTGTCTCCATATTGGCCTTGGGGAATTCCGGGTCGAAATCCGTGTCTGTTTCGCTGAGCGCATAGTAAAGTTCGCTGTAAAGTCCAATGCGCGCGGTCGGCCACAAATCACGCAGAAACATCGGCTCTCCCCAGCCGGGGTGCGCGACGATCACGTCGGGGGTGTACCCCTCTTGATCGCGCAACCGACGCGCTGCGGCAAAACAGGCCTCTGCGCGCAGCACTTTGGTTTCAAAATCCACAAGCCACGGGTGCAGACCTTGCGCCGGTTTGCGCCCGATCTTGTAGGGGTAGAGTTTGACACCTTTCCAGCTTCCCTCTTCGTTCACGCGCAGGGTGATGCAGCGCACATCGTGCCCGCGCGCGGCCAGTTCGGGGGCAAGGTGTTTAAACTGTCCGGGGAAATTCTGATGAATAAATAGGATTTTCAAACGCGTGTACCTGTCAAAATGCTCTGTTTTGATCTGTATAGCGCAGAAATTGGCGCTGGTAAGCGGGTGCATAGGTCAAATTGCACCGCTTCTTGCTGGACCAAGCGCGCAGAGCGGCCTATCACCATCCAAAACCCGCGCCCCCCTTTGGTGGCAGAGACCAGAAACAAAAAGGTGACACCCTATGTCGCGCTACAGCCCCGCCGAGATTGAAGCCCGCTGGCAGGAAGCCTGGGCCAAGACCGAGACTTTCAAAGCCGTTCGGGATGAAAGCAAGCCCAAGTATTACGTGCTTGAGATGTTCCCCTACCCGTCAGGTAAGCTGCATATGGGGCATGTGCGCAACTACACCATGGGGGATGTGATCGCGCGCTACAAAATCTCCACCGGGCACAATGTCTTGCACCCGATGGGCTTTGACGCCTTTGGCATGCCTGCGGAAAACGCCGCAATGGCAAGCGGTGGCCACCCCAAGGACTGGACCTATTCCAACATCGACACGATGGTGGAGCAGATGAAGCCGCTGGGTCTGTCGCTGGACTGGTCGCGCATGTTTGCCACCTGTGATGAAGATTACTACGGCCAGCAACAGGCGTTGTTCCTTGATTTCCTTGAGAAAGGTCTCGTCTACCGCAAGAACGCTGTGGTGAACTGGGACCCGGTTGATATGACCGTTCTGGCCAATGAACAGGTGGAAAATGGCCGTGGCTGGCGCTCTGGTGCGCTGGTGGAGCGGCGCGAGCTGACCCAGTGGTTCTTCAAGATTTCCGACTATTCCGATGAGCTGCTGACCGCGCTCGACGGGCTGGAGAACTGGCCTGCGAAAGTGCGTCTGATGCAGGAGAACTGGATCGGCAAATCGCGTGGTCTGGAATTCGGCTTTGAGCGTGTGGATGGTGGTGAGGCGATCACCGTATACACCACCCGCCCCGACACGCTGATGGGCGCGTCTTTTGTCGGCATTTCCCCGGATCACCCGATTGCCAAAGAGCTTGAGGCCAGCAATCCAGACGTTGCAGCCTTTGTCGCTGAGTGCCGCAAAGGCGGCACCACGGAGGAGGCGATTGAAACCGGCGAGAAGCTTGGTTTTGACACTGGCATCAAGGTGAAACACCCGCTGAACCCGGATTGGGAGCTGCCGGTCTGGATCGCGAACTTCATTCTGATGGATTACGGCACCGGCGCGATTTTTGCCTGCCCGGCGCATGACCAGCGCGATTTGGATTTCTGCCGCAAGTACGACCTGCCGGTCACGGACACATTCTTTGCGATTGGCAATGAAACCCCGGTGGAGAACACCGCTTTTGTGCCGCCCAAAGAAGAAAAGGTGAAGTGGGTCAATCACTTCGCCGGATTGGATGAGGCCACAGGTCAAGAAGCGATCGACGCAACCATCGACTTTGTTGAAAACGCGGGTTGGGGCAAAGGCGTGACCAACTTCCGTCTGCGCGACTGGGGGCTGTCCCGTCAGCGCTATTGGGGCTGCCCGATCCCGGTTGTGCATTGCGAAAGCTGTGGCGTGGTGCCGGAGAAGAAAGAGAACCTGCCGATTGCGTTGCCTTATGATGAGGACGGCAAGGCGATTGATTTCTCCGTGCCTGGCAACCCTCTCGACCGTCACCCAAGCTGGCGCAACTGTGCCTGCCCGAACTGTGGCGCACCTGCGCAGCGTGAAACAGACACGATGGACACCTTTGTGGACAGCTCCTGGTATTTTGCGCGTTTCACCGCACCACAGGCGGACACACCGACCTCCATGGAGGATGCTGCCTATTGGATGAACGTCGATCAGTATATCGGCGGCATTGAGCACGCGATCTTGCACCTGCTCTATTCGCGCTTCTTTGCGCGGGCGATGCACATTTGTGGCCACCTGCCCGAAAGCGCCAAAGAGCCGTTTGATGCGCTGTTCACCCAAGGCATGGTGACCCACGCGATCTACAAGAACGCCGTGCGCACCGATGACAATGGTCGCGCGATCTACCACTACCCTGCAGAAGTGGAAGAGCGCGACGGCGGCACATTTGTAAAAGAGACCGGCGAAGCGGTGGAGGTTATCCCCTCTGCCAAAATGTCCAAGTCCAAAAACAACGTGGTGGATCCGGTGGACATCATCACCTCGTTCGGCGCGGACACAGCGCGCTGGTTTGTGCTGTCAGACAGCCCGCCCGAGCGCGATGTGGAATGGACCGCCTCCGGCGCGGAAGCGGCCTATAAGCACCTGAGCCGTGTGCACCGTATTGCGAGCGAAGTGGCAGAGATGCCTGCGGGCGCGGGCAAGGATGATGAGACCCTGCTGCGCGAGATGCACAAGGCAATCCGTGATGTGACATTGGGTGTGGAAAGCTTTGGCTTTAACGCCTCCATCGCGAAACTCTATGCATTCACCAACACGCTGGCGAAATCCAAAGCGGGCGGCGATGCCAAACGCGAAGCCACCAAAGCGCTGGCACAGCTGATGTCGCCGATGACACCGCACCTGTCAGAAGACATCTGGCAGATGCTGGGCGGCGAAGGCATGGTTGTCGATGCGGCCTGGCCTGTGGCGGATGAAGCCATGCTGGTTGAGGCAAACGTAACGCTGCCGATCCAGATCAACGGCAAACGTCGTGGCGAAATCACCGTGGCCAAAGACTTGGCAAAAGAAGAGGTTGAAAAACTGGTGCTGGCCCACGAAGCTGTGGAGCGTGCGCTGGATGGGGCCCAGCCCAAGAAACTCATCGTTGTCCCCGGTCGGATTGTGAATGTCGTCGTTTAATCGCCGCTCTTTTCTTCTGTCAGCTGCCGCCCTTGGTGTTCCCTTGGGCGGCTGTGGCTTCACCCCTGTCTATGGGCCGGGGGGCGGCGGGCGGAACCTGCTCAACAATGTGTTGGTGGATGAACCCAAAGCCAGCGAAAGCTTTCTGTTGGTGCGCGAGCTGGAAGACCGGCTGGGCCAGCCCGGAGTGAACGCCGAATACGGGCTCTCGCTGGCGCTGGATTTGTCTGAGCGCGCGGTGGGACGCACCGTGGCGCAGGAAACCGATCGCTTTGATGTGATCGGATCAGCCACCTATGCGTTGCGCGGGATCGACAGCAAAGAGGTGCGCACCTCTGGCAAGGTGTCCTCTTTTGTGAGCTATTCCGCGAGCGGCACCACTGTTTCGGAACTTGCTGCGCGCAATGATGCCTATGAGCGCCTGAGCGTGATTCTTGCAGATCGTATTGTGGCAGAGCTGCAGGCGTTTGAGGCGGCCGCAGCCACATGAAACTGACCGCGCGCGAGGCCAATCGGTATTTTGGCAACCCGGAGCAGGATCGCACCGGGATGTTGATTTTTGGACCCGATGCCATGCGCGTGGCCTTGAAACGTCAGGAATTGATTGCTGCCCTCATTGGCCCGCAGGGCGAAGAGGAAATGCGCCTGACCCGCATTCCCGGCGCAGAGCTGCGCAAGGACAAGGCGCGGCTGAATGATGCCATCAAGGAAGTGAGCTTCTTTCCCGGCCCGCGCGTGGCGTTTGTGGAAGAGGCCACCGATGCCACCGCTCCCGCCATCCTGTCCGCGTTGGAAGACTGGGCGCCGGGCGATGCACAGATTGTTGTGACCGCCGGGCAGCTCAAGGCCAGTTCCAAAATCCGCAAAGCGTTTGAAGGGCACAACAATGCCTATGCGGTGGGGATCTATAATGATCCGCCAAGCCGCGAGGAGATTGAAGCCGATCTGAAGGCCGCCGGGCTGCGCGACATTCAGGGCGCGGCGATGACCGATCTGGCCAACCTCGCCAAGGAGCTGGATCCGGGCGATTTTCGCCAGACCTGTGAAAAGCTCGCGCTTTATAAATTCAAAGATGACACCGCGGTCACTTCAGAAGACGTGATGGCCTGCGCACCTGTTTCGACTGAGGCGGCGCTCGATGATGTGCTCAACATCGTGGCAGAGGGGCGCGCCCAAGAGCTTGGCCCTGTGTTGCGTAAGCTAGAGGCGCAGGGGGTGAACCCTGTTTTTCTGATCATCTCCGCAACCCGGCATTTTCGCGCGCTTTACAGCGCGGCGGCGGACCCCGGCGGCGCCTCTGCCGGGATTGCCCGCATGCGCCCACCGATCTTTGGCCCGCGCCGAGACCGCATGGTGCGTCAGGCCTCTGGCTGGGGGGCGGCAAAACTCGAGCAGGCTTTGACAGGGTTGACGGACACCGACCTGCAACTGCGCTCTGCCGGGCAGCGTGCGCCGGAGATGGCGCTGGTGGAGCGGCTGTTTTTGCGCCTCGCGATGCTGGCGCGACGCTGACGGGCGCGACGGCGCGTCAATTTGGCCAAGCTGCGCTTGATTGCCTGCGCTCAGGCGGGCAGCCTTTTGTCATGGAGAGGGAGTGCAGCCATGTATGACGTGATCGGAAGCCCCACAAGCCGCGCGATTCGCGTGCTTTGGATGCTGGAGGAACTGGGCCAGCCCTACAGATTGCAGCCAGAACAGCCGCAAAGTGAGATCGTGCGTCAGCACAATCCGACAGGCAAGGTGCCGATCCTGATTGAGGGCGATCACAAGATCACCGACAGTACGGCAATACTGACTTATCTGGCGGACAAACACGAGGCGTTGACTGCCCCGACAGGCACGATTGCGCGGGCGCAGCAAGACAGCGTGACGCAACAAATTCTGGATGAAGTGGAGGCCGCTCTTTGGACGGCGAGCCGACACAGTTTTATCCTGCCCAAAGAGCGCCGGGTGCCGGGCCTCAAAGACACGCTGAACTGGGAATACAACCGCGGCATTCACAATGTGATGGCGCGGCGCAAAGGCCCCTACCTGATGGGCGAAGACTTCACGATCCCCGATATCCTGCTGACACATTGCGCGACCTGGGCCAAGTTCGCAGGGTTTGACACCGAAAACACAGATTTGGTGCCCTACATCAAACACACACGGGCGAGAGACGCGTTTCGGCGGCTGGTGCCAAAGAAAGGCTGAGGGGCCAAACTCAATGCTCAGAAAGCCAGCGCGCGGCACCCTGCCCGGCCCAGCGGCCCGTGGCGAGGCAGGCGGTGAGCAGATAGCCCCCCGTTGGCGCTTCCCAGTCTAGCATTTCGCCAGCGGCGAACACACCGGGCTGGGAGTTTAGCATCAGCTCTGTTGAGAGCCCCGCAAAGGTTAGCCCGCCTGCGGTGCTGATCGCCTCATCCATGGGGCGCGGGCCGGAATGAGTGACTGGCAAGGTCTTAAGCAGCGGTGCGAGATCATCGGGCAAAGGCTGGCCAAACTCCATCAACAGCGCCTGTTTTTCCGGGCTGAGTTTCAGGGACTTGCGCAGATGATTGGCACGGCTGGCCTTGCCACGCGGTTTGGCAAGGCGGCTGCGGATCTCCTCCAAGGAAAGATCCGGCAATAGATCTAGCGTCAGAGCTGCCCCCTCGCGCAGGGCGCGGGAGATGGCGTAGATGCCGCCGCCTTCAAGGCCGCGCTCAGAAATCACAAACTCCGCGCGAATCCTCTGATCACCGGCGCAGAGGGTCACATTTTTGACCGGCGTGCCGAAATGGCGGGCCATATGGGCAGACCACTCCACCACAAATCCCATATTGGCGGGCTGAAACGGCGCTTTGGGGGCATCGAGCCAGTTGGCCCATGCGCCATCTGCCCCAAGCCGCGCCCAGCTTGCGCCGCCACAGGCCAGCACACAGACGCGTGGTTTCAGGGTCTCGCGGCCCTCAGGCGTATCAAACTCATAAGCCCCGCCTGTCCAACGCCAGCGCGTGCGAATCTCCACGTCTTGCGCGGCAAGGCGGCTGAGCCAGTTGCGCAATAGCGGCGAGGCTTTCATGACTTTGGGAAACACTCGGCCTGAGGAGCCGGTGAACATTTCCTGCCCCAAGGACTCAGCCCAGGCGATCGCTTCCTGCGGACCAAATTCCACAAGCATTGGGCGCAGATGCGGGGCGGCCTCAGCAAAGTGCGCCAGAAACGGCGCAAAGGCTTCGTTTTTGGTGAGGTTGAGGCCGGACTTCCCCGCCATCAGAAACTTGCGCGCCACAGAGGGTTTGGCCTCACAGACAAAAACCTTATGCCCTTCTGCTGAGAGCACATCCGCAGCCATCAACCCGGCCGGGCCCGCGCCTATGACCAAGGCATCCATCATAGGGCCAAACAGTGGTTGAAGAAGAAAGCGCGCGACATCATCTTTGTTCTGTGCAGGGAAACTTGGGATATGCTCTTGCCTGCCTTCACCCTGCAACTCAATCAAAAAGCGCCTGTTTGTGACCGTGGCCCCCTCAGAAAGCCAGACTGACCCGATCTGCCCCCTATGTGGCCGCCCGATCCCAGCCGAGGCACGGCAAAGCAAACACCATCTGATTCCCCGTCTGCGCGGAGGCAAAGGTGGGGAGACTGTGCTGTTACATCAGATCTGTCACAATGAGATCCACGCCACGCTTACGGAAACAGAGCTGGCGCAGGCGTTTCACACAATTGAGGCGCTACAAGGCCACCCCCGACTGGCAAAATTCATCCGCTGGGTGGCCAAACGCCCGCCGGGGTTTCACTCCAAAACACCGGGCGGGCGCAGAAAGCGTTAGCTGCCATCATTGAGCGCATCAAGGCGCGCGCGCACGCTGAGGCCGTGGGCCTCAAGGCTTTCGGAAATCGCCAGTGTTTCGGCGGCCGGGCCAATCGCCTTCAGCGCGGCCGGGGTCATTTTAGACAGCGTGGTGCGCTTGATGAAATCCATCACCGACAAGCCCGAGCTGAACCGGGCGGAGCGCGCCGTGGGCAGCACGTGGTTGGGGCCGCCGACATAGTCGCCGATCGCCTCTGGCGTATACTGTCCAAGGAAAATCGCACCTGCGTGGGTGATATCCTCTGCGAGCGCATCCGGGTCGGCGACACAAAGCTCCAAGTGCTCTGGTGCGATGCGGTTGGAGAGTGCGGCGGCGGTTGCGAGATCCGGCACGGTCACCACGGCGCCAAAATCGCGCCAGCTGGCCCCGGCGATTTCACGCCGCTCAAGGGTTTCGAGCCGTTTGTCCACCGCTGCAGCCACGGCAGCGCCAAAATCCGCGTCGTCGGTGATCAGGATCGACTGGGCGCTTTCGTCGTGCTCAGCCTGGCTCAACAGATCAAGTGCGATCCAGTCAGGGTTGTTGTCTTTGTCCGCAATCACAAGAATTTCGCTGGGGCCTGCGATCATGTCGATGCCAACCTTGCCAAACACCCGGCGTTTGGCGGCAGCGACAAAAGCGTTGCCCGGCCCGGTGATTTTATCGACCGGCGCGATGGTATCGGTGCCGTAAGCCAGCGCTGCCACGGCCTGCGCCCCGCCGATGCGGTAAATTTCATCGACGCCTGCGAGTTTCGCCGCCAAAAGCACCAGCGGATTGGCCACACCGTCCGGGGTTGGCACCACAATGGCGAGGCGTTCAACACCCGCAACCTTGGCAGGGATTGCGTTCATCAGCACCGAAGATGGATAGCTCGCGAGACCGCCGGGCACATAGAGCCCTGCAGCGGACACAGGCGTCCAGCGCCAGCCGAGCGTCGCGCCGCTTTCGTCGGTCCAGCTGGCATCCTCTGGCATCTGGCGGGCGTGGTAGGCGCGGATGCGCTCGGCTGCGAGTTCCAGCGCGGCGCGATCTGCGTCATTCACCTGCGCACAGTAGTCTTCGATTTCGGCCTCGGAGAAGCGCAGGGTTTCTGGGGTCAGCTCCAAACGGTCAAACTTCGCCGTCAGCTCGATCACTGCTGCATCGCCGCGATGGCGCACATCTGCGATGATGTCGGCCACCACCGCATCCACATCCGGGCTGTCTTCGCGTTTGGCGCTCAGTAGCGCCGCAAAGCGGGTTTCGAAATCTGCATCAGAGCTGTTTAGAAACTGCGGCATGGGTCTCTCCTTTGCGCGAAGTCTTAACGGGGGGCGCAGGGGGTCTCAAGCCGTGAGCGACGTTGCGCGACGTTCAGTCCAGTGGTTTGAGCATCAAGACATCATCGCGCGGCACGCCATTTACGATGACAGAGCGCGGACGCAGGCCAAATTGCGCAAATCCCTGCGCTTCATAAAGCGCGCGCGCACCGGTGTTGGTGGCATCGACACAAAGCTCCAGCTGCAAAAAGCCGCGTGTTTTGGCGGCGTCAATGACTGCGCACATTAGGTCACGACCCAACCCGCGCCGGCGCGCAGACGGGTGGATATAAAGTGGGCCAATATCCGCCATATGGTGCAGCCGCTCTGGGCCACCCTGATGCATGGCGACAAAGCCGACCAGCGCCGTGCCTTCGAAGGCTCCAATCACCGCGCCAGAGGCGAGCTTGGCAATCAAGCTGCTGTCAAGCGCGCCTGCGGCTTCTGCTGCGGTCAACAGAAAGGCCTCTGGTTCGGTGGTCAGCCCGTGGATCCAGAGCGCTTTGTAGGCTTCCAGATCCTCCGGCGTGAGGGGGCGGATCATTCCGGGTGGCTCGGCGTGGATTTGGACACCGCCAGATAGGGGCGGGTCACATCCTTGAGCGTTGCCTCAAGGGCCTCGACCTTCAGACGAATCGCACCGTCCCCGGCAAGCGTGAGCGTCACCAGACCGTCTGCATCCTCGCCCGCCTCAAAACCGACAGACAGCAGCGAGAGAATCGTCTCCTCATCGCTGCGTGTCACGCCCTGAGAGGCCACAGAGAGCACGTTTTCAAACAGCAGCACAGATTGCACCCGCTCAACCGTGCGGCCGCGCGCCTCGGCAGAGGTCTGATCTTCCCAGCGGAAGCGGTTCAGAAGAATGGCAAACCGACGCTCTTTGGGCAGCCACTGCATTTCCGTGGCCGGAAACACCGCATCCTGCGCCAGTGTGGAGAGGACCTGAAGGTCTTCCCCATCCAGCGCCCCAAGGTTCAGCGGGCGATCGCCGCCATCTTCAAACCGCGCGTCCTGTGTCACTCACTTACCCTTTCGATATGGGCCCCAACATTGCCGAGCTTTTCCTCGACACGCTCATAGCCGCGATCCAGATGGTACACGCGGCTGACCACGGTTTCCCCTTCGGCCGCGAGACCTGCGAGAATCAGCGAAACAGAGGCGCGCAGATCGGTGGCCATCACTGGCGCACCTTTCAGCCGTTCAACACCGTGCACTGTGGCTGTGCCGCCGTGTACTTCGATATTGGCGCCCATGCGGATCAATTCCGGGGCGTGCATGAAGCGATTCTCAAAAATC
Source organism: Shimia sp. MMG029 (assembly GCF_027947445.1). Taxonomy (NCBI): domain Bacteria; kingdom Pseudomonadati; phylum Pseudomonadota; class Alphaproteobacteria; order Rhodobacterales; family Roseobacteraceae; genus Shimia; species Shimia sp. MMG029. Next base: position 107,953 of record NZ_JAQJIM010000002.1, read on the forward strand.
TTTTCTTCGAGCACCGATGTGCCCTCGGCGGTACACATCATCGCCATGAACTGCGCTTGAAGGTCGGTTGGGAAACCGGGGAACGGCTCTGTGGTCACATCCACGGCTTTCACACGGCCATTTTTGCGCGCGACTTTCAGACCTTTGTCGGTTTCTTCAACGTCGATGCCCGCCTCATGGAGTTTCGCCACAAAGCTTTCCACCAGATCCAGACGCCCGCCCAGCAGCTCAACCTCGCCACCACAGAAGGCCGGGGCCAGCATGAAGGTGCCAAGTTCAATACGGTCTGTCACCACAGGGTGAGTCGCGCCATGCAGACGGTCCACACCCTGAACGGTGATCTCGGAGGTGCCGTCGCCGTCAATCGGCGCGCCCATGGCACGCAGGCAGGTGGCCAAATCCACAATCTCGGGCTCGCGTGCGGCGTTTTTGATCACTGTGGTGCCTTTGGCCAATGTTGCGGCCATCAGGATGTTTTCGGTTGCGCCCACAGAGGCGAAAGACAGCTCAATCACCGCGCCTTTCAGACCTTTTGGTGCGCTGGCATGCAGATAACCGTCTTTCAGCTCAATCTCGGCGCCCAGTTTTTCAAGGCCGAAGATGTGCAAATCCATCGGGCGCGCGCCAATCGCGCAGCCCCCCGGCAGCGACACAACCGCATGTCCAAGACGTGCGAGCATGGGCCCCAACACGAGGTTGGAGGCGCGCATTTTGCGCACGATGTCATAATCGGCCACATGGTTGTTGATATCATGGCTGGACATGGCCAGCACTTTGCCATCCTGAAGGCTGGTCACTTCAGCCCCCAGAGAGCCCAGCAGCTGGCTCATGGTTTTGATGTCACTCAGGCGGGGTGCATTGGTCAGTGTGAGCGGCTCTTCGCTCAACAGCGTTGCAGGCATCAGCGTCAGGCAGGCATTTTTGGCCCCGGCAATCGGGATCTGCCCAGTCAGCGGCCCGTTACCGCGCACAATTATCGAATCCATTTTATTTAATCCTGCTCTTTGCTCTGTGTGGCCTCAATATCCTCGGACGCCTCCGTAGAAGCAGCGCGCGCACGCGCCTGCGCCTTACGGCGCCCCATGTTGGCTTTCAATGCGGCCTTCAAACGGTCATCTCGGTTTGAGGCTTTTTTGGCTTTATTTATAGGGGTCGATTTGCGTTCCATGAACTTTCTTTACATGAGGTGCAAAAAAGCGTCCAGATAGGCCTTGCGCCCGTCAGAGTTTGGGCCTAAAAGCCGCGCCACGGTAACGCTGCTGTAGCTCAGTGGTAGAGCGCACCCTTGGTAAGGGTGAGGTCGGGAGTTCAATCCTCCCCAGCAGCACCACCGCCCTCCCGTCATTTGATGATGCAAAGTCGCGCGCTGCGGAGGCAGTGTTTACTTAAGCTGTGATTGCCCACGCGGTAGTCATGTCAGAAGGCGAGATACCCCCGCAACAGAATCACCCGACTCATCAACGATGATTCGTTTTCATCGTCAGCGATTGCGGCAAAATCTGCGTGCGCGCGCATCTTTGGTTCAATTCAAGAAACAGAGACCATGACAGCAGAAACCCAAATCCGGCGACAGCTACGGCCACTGCCGTCAAAACTGAATTGGTTCCAACTCGGAAACACCGGAGCACACCCAACCCAACACACGCAAAGCGTCGCCTCGCAAAAAAGGCAGCAATAAGGCACTTTTGCGCGCGCACCTCCCCTTTCGCGCGCCACAATTGCGCCCAAATTGTGAAACAATCAGTCGCAAGCCCCTGTTTTCAAACCGCCCTCTCCCGCCTTCGGGCACGCCACAATACCGTCGCTTTTCGTTAAATTTGCGAAGTTTTTGTTTCTTAAGCGGCATGATTTACGCATATTTAGCCTACGTCCGACTGGGGGATGAGTTCGGCTAGGGGCAGCCAACGCACTAGGAAACGCATCTGATCGATGCCATTTGCGACCGCATTTGCTGCGGCGCAGAGCCGCTTTTTGCGGCCTGTGTCTCAGATGTGTCGCGCGGCAAAGCGATTGGCGGAAAGAGGGTACTATGGCTGATCCAAACGGACCGGGGATTGTAGACGGCACTGAAGACGCAGACACCATCTCTGTTGGGACCACTGACACTGGCGGCGATACGGTCGATAACAGCGGCAACGTGATCAGCACGCAGGACGGGGACGACCTGATTCTGGCTGGGTCTGGAGACGATACGATCTTTGCTGGCAACGGCAGCGACACGGTCTTCGCTGGCGCAGGTGATGACCTGGTTCTGGCTGATGAAACCGGCACAGACCCCAGCAGCACGGACCCTGCGGGCGATGATCAAATTGTCGGCGGCATCGGCAATGACACGGTGTTTGGAGGTGCGGGCGACGATGTCATCTTTGGCGACTACAAACCCGGCAACGCCCCCACAGCGGGCATGGAAACCGTCCGCGAGAGTTTCAATTGGAGCGCTTTGAATGCCTCCACTGATGGCGAAGCGATTTCTGGATCTCAGGTGCAGGACACAGGCTCTGTCAGCGTAACGCTTCAGGCCACAAGCGGCACCACGTATGAAACGGACGCCCAACTGGTGAGTGGCCTCGACACCGGGGCCGAAACCGCCAATGCCAACAGCGGCGCTCAGTCGACCACGGGTGCATTCGTAAACGCCACAACAAAGCAAACCCTGGAGTTTTCGTCTCCCGTCGAAAATGTCCAATTCCGCATCAATGACATTGATGAGGGTTCGGTGGTCAAGGTGAGCGCCTGGGATGCTGACGGCAATCCAATCGAAGTCACCGCCACGCCAAGCGCCACAACCAATCTGCATCTGGTGGACATTGACGGGGACGGCACAACCGAAGCCGCGATTGCCAGTGGCAGCATGCAAGGCGACGCGCTGGACGCTGACAACTCTGTCATTGTGGACATTCCAGGCCCTGTTGCGCGGCTGTTGATCCGCACGGTCAGCTTGGACGATGCCCCAGCCGATGCAACGATCAGCGATGTATTTTTTGATACGGTCACCGTTTCGAACGGCTTTGAGGCAGACGATCTGCTGATCGGGGGCGCGGGCGACGACAGCCTGTTTGGTCAGTTTGGCGATGACACACTGGTGGGCATGGATGGCGCAGACACCATGCTGGGCGGTGCGGATCAAGACACCTTTGTTCTGATCAGCCCCGGTGATGTAATCGACGGCAGTGAAACCGGTGTCGACTTTGACACGATCAATCTGTTCCGCGCGGCGGAAGACGCCAACCCCGGTGGCTCGCTGCGCATCACTTTTGACCCGGATAACGGTGAAAACGGCACCATCCATTTTCTGGATGCTGACGGCGTTGAAACCGGCACCGCAATCTTCCGTAACATTGAAAACATCTCTGATGTTCCGGTGATTGTCTGCTTTACCCCCGGCACGAAAATTCTGACCCCAAGGGGTGAGGTGGCCGTGGAGTGTCTGACAGCGGGCGACAAAGTTGTGACCCGGGACAACGGGCTGCAAGAAATCCGCTGGAGCGGGCGCAAACATGTGTCTGGTCTGGATCTCATGCTGGCACCGAAGCTGCGCCCCATCCTGATCAAGCAGGGCGCATTGGGCCCCAATCAGCCTGAGCGTGACATGATGGTGTCGCCCAACCACCGGATGCTTCTGGTGTCTGAGCAGGCCGAACTGCTGTTTGAAGAGCGTGAAGTGCTGGTGGCGGCAAAACACCTGCTCCATCTGGACGGCGTGGACCAAGTGGACACGGCAGGTGTCGACTACATCCACTTCATGTGTGACCACCACGAGGTGGTGTTGGCAGATGGCGCCTGGTGCGAGAGTTTCCAACCCGGTGAATATTCGCTGGATGGCATCGGCAAAGAGCAGCGGGACGAAATTTACGCGCTGTTCCCTGAGCTGCAAAATCTGGAAGCGTCAAACAGCTATCCTGCGGCGCGTATGGCGCTGAAAGGCAACGAAGCGCTTCTGCTGGGCTAAGGTTTCCCCAAAGACATTGGGCGGGACCAAGGGTTAGGCTGACTTTCGGGTCAGCCTTTCTCGTTTTGGCAGGGCGATTTAAGGCACGGTGCTGGACAGAGCGCGCCTTGCCTGCTCAACTCGCGCCCAATCAAACAACTGAGACGGAGCCTCCATGCCAGCGCCCAAAAATACCTTCAAAGCAGCGCTTGCCGCAAAACAGCCTCAGATCGGATGCTGGATGAGCTTTGGCAGCCCACTTGCTGCGGAACTGATGTCCACCACTGGCTTTGACTGGTTGGTTTTGGACGGCGAGCACGCCCCCAATGATCTGCTCTCCATCACCGATCAGCTGCGTGCGATGAACGGCAGTGACAGCCACCCGGTGGTGCGGGTGCCCATTTATGAGGACTGGATCCTGAAACAGGTGCTGGATGCGGGCGCACAGACCGTGCTGGTGCCGATGATTGACACCGCCGAAGAGGCGGCCGCTGTGGTGCGGGCCTGCCGCTATGCGCCGGAAGGCGTGCGGGGCATGGGCGGCGCTGGTGCGCGGGTGACCCGATTTGGTGAAATTGCCGACTATGTGAGCAACGCCAACGAAGAAATCTGTGTGCTGGTGCAGGCCGAGAGCCGCGCAGCGCTCAATAATCTGGATGAGATTTTGGCTGTCGACGGTGTTGATGGGGTCTTCATTGGTCCCGCAGATCTGTCGGCGGACATGGGCTTTCCGGGCAACTCGGATGCGCCGGAGGTGCAGACAGCCATCGCCGAAGCCATCCAAAAAATCACCGCAGCGGGTAAAGCGGCAGGCATCCTCACTTTCTCTCAACAAGCGGCAAAAATCTATCTGGACCTAGGGGCGACCTTTGTGGCGGTGGGCATGGATACATTCATCCTAGCCCAGACCGCGCGCAAGCTTTCGGCGGATGTCAAAGCGCTGATCTGACCTGATCTGACCGGCGCACCAGCCCTGTGTGTGCGCCTGAAACAGGCGCAAATCACGTGCCAAGTGCTGCACAAATGCCCGCTTGGCACACCGCTGCTCGCCACTGAACGCCCCCCTTTTGTGCAGATCAACGCAAAGCGCGCCCGAAAAGCGTTCAAATTTTAGGCGCTCTCTGCCCGCCATATGCTACAACTCTTTCGTCGTTTCGTTGAAAATCTTCTGGCATCGCCCTTAAAAACCAAGGATATGGGGGGCGTCGCGCCAGGACTCTCCTTTGAGGCGTGGCCCTGACGCTGCAGCGCGCGGAACTTTCTGTTGCAGAGGCGGGGGGCCGGTTTCTAGGGTGGGTTCGCATCAAAAAGCGGTCTGTCCGCGATCCAATAGGCAAAGAAAACTCAGGGGATCACATATGAGCACACCGCTCCTATCCATCAAAGGTCTGACCAAGGCCTACCCCGGCGTGGTGGCCAATGATGATGTCTCCTTTGACATCGGGCACAACGAAGTGCACGCCCTGTTGGGCGAGAATGGCGCGGGCAAATCCACCCTTGTGAAAATGATCTATGGTCTGGTGAAGCCCGACAGCGGCACCATGACATGGGACGGTCAGCCATTTGCACCGTCAGAGCCCAAAGCCGCCCGTGCCTCGGGTGTGGCGATGGTGTTTCAGCATTTCTCGCTGTTTGACGCGTTGAGCGTTGCGGAGAATGTGGCGCTTGGCATGGAAAACCCACCGTCGATGCGTGACCTTGCCCGCCGCATCCGCCGCGTGTCGGAAACTTACGGCCTGCCGCTGGATCCCAACCGCACCGTGGGCGACCTGTCTGCCGGGGAGCGCCAGCGCGTGGAGATCATCCGCTGCCTGCTGCAAGACCCCAAGCTGCTGATCATGGATGAGCCGACCTCTGTTCTGACGCCGCAAGAAGTGGAGATCCTGTTTCAGACCTTGAACAAGCTGAAGGCCGAAGGCACCTCGATCCTTTATATCTCCCACAAGCTCGAAGAAATCCGCACGCTGTGTGACCACGCCACCATTCTGCGTCTTGGCAAAAACGTGGGCGAATGTGTCCCTGCGGAGACCTCTGCGCGGGATATGGCGGAGATGATGGTGGGCGACACCTTGCAGACCCCAACCCGCACCACCGAAAAAGCGGGTGATGTGGTGCTGGATGTCTCTGGCCTGTCGATTGAGCCAAGCAACCCTTTTGGCACCACGCTCAAGAACATCCACTTCACCGTGCGCGCGGGCGAAATCCTCGGCATCGGCGGGGTGGCGGGCAATGGGCAGGACGAACTGCTGGCTGCGCTGTCTGGTGAGGCGCTGACATGGCCGGATGCGGTTAAGGTGAACGGCGAAGACATCGCCAACCTTGGCCCCAATGCGCGCCGGGAGCGGGGCATTCTGGCCGCGCCAGAAGAGCGCCTGGGCCATGCCGCCGCGCCGGATCTGAGCCTGACGGAAAACGCTTTGCTGACCGGGGCGATCCGCGAAGGGCTGACAAACAAAGGCTTTGTGAACTGGGCCAGCGCCAGTGATTTTGCCAACCGCATCATCAAGAGCTTTGATGTGCGCACACCGGGCAACCATGTGGCCGCCCGCGCGCTGTCTGGCGGCAACCTACAGAAGTTCGTGATCGGGCGCGAAGTTCTTCAGAAACCAAAGGTTCTGGTGGTGAACCAGCCCACATGGGGCGTGGACGCCGCAGCTGCTGCCGCCATCCGTCAATCCCTGCTGGATCTGGCTGCCGAAGGGGCCGCCATCGTTGTGATTTCCCAAGATCTCGACGAACTCATGGAAATCTCTGACCGCTTCGGCGCTTTGAACGAAGGCCGCCTGTCAGACATCCGCTCTGCCGCAGGGCTGACGATTGATGAAATCGGCCTGATGATGGGCGGCGCCCACGGTATGGAAGTCGCTCATGTGGGCGAGAAAGACCAAGAAGGAGCAAGCGCATGATCGCGCTTCAGAAACGCCCCACCCCGTCGCGCGCCCTGTCGCTGGCCACACCGCTGATTGCGGTGATCATCACCATGATCATGGGTGGCATCCTGTTCACAATTCTGGGCAAAAACCCGGTGGAAGCGATCCGCACGATTTTCTGGGATCCGGTGTTTGGCGAGTTTGCCTTTTACTACCGCCCACAGCTTTTGGTGAAAGCCGCGCCGCTGGTGCTGATCGCCATCGGCTTGTCGCTGGGCTTTAAGGCGGGCATTTGGAACATCGGCGCCGAAGGCCAGTATATCATGGGCGCCATTGTAGGCGCGGGTGTGGGCCTTGCGTTTTATCCCACCGAGAGCCGCCTGCTCTTCCCTCTGATGATCCTGGCTGGGGCGCTTGGGGGCTGGGCCTGGGGCATGATCCCCGCACTTTTGAAAGTGCGCTTTGGCACCAATGAAATCCTTGTATCACTGATGCTGGTTTATGTGGCTGAACAGCTTCTGGCCTCCATGTCGCTGGGACTGTTGCGCAACCCCGAAGGCATGGGTTTCCCCGGCTCGCGCAACTTTGGCGACTATCCGGCGGCCAACAGCTGGATCAACGAAGCGGCTGGGCTGCACTGGGGCATGGCCTTTGCCTTTATTGCGGTGATCTTTGCCTATGTGCTGCTGAACCGACATATCCTCGGCTTTAACATCCGCCTGACGGGCGAGGCCCCGCGCGCGGCACGTTTTGCCGGTGTGAACCCCTCCCGCCTGATCCTGTTCTGCCTCGGCACCTCCGGCGCACTGGCCGGTATGGCGGGGATGTTTGAGGTCACCGGCCCCTCCGGTCAGGTCAACATCGACTTTGCCTCTGGCTATGGCTTCACCGCGATCATTGTGGCCTTCCTCGGCCGCCTGCACCCGGTGGGTATCCTGCTTGCCGCGCTGCTGATGGCGCTGACCTATGTGGGCGGCGATCTGGCGCAGGGCAATCTGGGCCTGCCTTCTGCGGCCATTCAGGTGTTTCAGGGGATGCTGCTGTTTTTCCTGCTGGCGCTTGATCTGCTCACCAACTACCGCGTGGTTCTGAAAACGAAGGGTGTCGCATAATGGATCTCTCAGCCATCAACCCCGTCCTTCTGATCGCTTCCTTGATGGTGGCGGCCACCCCGCTGTTGCTTGCCGCGATTGGCGAACTTGTTGTGGAGAAAGCCGGTGTGCTGAACCTCGGCGTCGAAGGCATGATGATCGTGGGCGCGATCTGCGGCTTTGCAATTTCAGTGGAGACCACCTCCCCCATGCTGGGCCTCTTGGCCGCCATGGTCGGCGGCGCGGTGCTGTCTTTGCTCTTTGCCTTCCTCACCCAGTTTGCGCTGGCCAATCAGGTGGCCTCTGGTCTTGCGCTGACGCTGTTTGGGCTCGGCCTCTCAGCTCTCATGGGGCAGTCTTATGTGGGCATCAAACCACCGGCGATGGAGAAGCTGAACATTCCGGTGATCTCTGACATTCCGGTGATTGGCCCGATCTTCTTCTCCCATGACCCGGTGCTGTATCTGGGCCTCGCGCTCACAGCAGCGGTCTGGTGGTTCCTCAAAAAATCGCGCGGTGGGCTGATCCTGCGTGCGGTGGGCGAAAGCCATGATGCGGCCCATGCGCTGGGATACAATGTGATCCGCGTGCGCATTCTGGCGATCATGTTCGGCGGGGCCTGCGCGGGTCTCGGTGGGGCCTATATTTCGCTGATCCGCGTGCCGCAATGGACCGAAGGCATGACCGCAGGTGTCGGCTGGATTGCCCTCGCATTGGTGGTGTTTGCCAGCTGGAAACCCTGGCGCGTTCTGCTGGGCGCCTATCTTTTTGGCGGTATCAACGTATTACAGCTTAATTTGCAAGCGGCAGGCATTGCCATACCGGTCGAATACTTGGCAATGTCTCCCTATCTGATAACCATCCTCGTTCTGGTTATCATGTCGGCTGACAAGAGCGGTGCACCCGCCTCGCTTGGCCGCACTTTCCACGCCTCCCAGTGAGGCACCTGACAAAAGACTGCTACCAACAGGGGGATCACCCAAAATGAAATTCACCAAACTTCTGACAGGCGCCGCAGTGGCGCTGGGTCTGGCGACCACCGCCATGGCCGACACCACCAAAGTGGGCTTTGTGTACGTTGGCCCCGTGGGCGACGGCGGCTGGACCTATGAGCACAACAAAGGCCGTCTCGCGGTTGAAGAGAAGTTCGGCGACAAAGTGGAAACCACTTTCGTTGAGAGCGTGCCAGAAGGTGCGGATGCTGAGCGTGTGATCACCCAGATGGCGCTGCAAGGCGCAGACCTGATCTTCACCACCTCTTTTGGCTACATGGATCCAACCATCAACGTCGCCAAGAAATTCCCAAAAGTGAAGTTTGAGCACGCCACCGGCTACAAACAGGCCGACAACGTGTCTGTTTACTCCGCACGCTTCTACGAAGGCCGCGCGGTTCAGGGCCACATCGCGGGCAAGATGACCAAGACCAACAAAATCGGTTACATCGCCTCCTTCCCGATCCCAGAAGTGATCCGCGGCATCAACTCTGCCTATATCCACGCCAAGAAGGTGAACCCGGACGTCGAATTCTCCATCATCTGGGCCTACACCTGGTTTGATCCAGCCAAAGAAGCCGACGCCGCCAAAGCGCTGATCGAACAGGGCGCAGACGTGATCCTGCAGCACACCGACTCCACCGCACCTCAGGCCGCAGCACAGGCAGCTGGCAACGTTGTGACATTTGGTCAGGCGTCTGACATGGGCGAATACGCGCCATTCCCACGTGTGTCCTCCATCATCGATGACTGGGCGCCTTACTACATCGCACGTACCCAGGCTGTCATGGACGGTACCTGGGAGTCTGTCTCCACATGGGACGGCATCGGCGCAGGCATGGTTGGCATCGGTGAAATCTCTGACGCGGTTCCAGCGGACGTGAAAGCCGAAGCATTGGCACTGGTTGATGCACTGGCAGACGGCTCCTATCACGCCTTCACCGGCCCGCTGAACAAGCAGGACGGCACCCCATGGCTGGCAGAAGGCGAAACCGCCGCTGACTATGGTGACGACGGTCTGGCAGGCATGAACTTCTACGTTGAAGGCATCACTGCCGAGATCCCGAATTAAGCTGTTTCGCACAGAAACACAGAAAGCCCGCCATTTCGGCGGGCTTTTTTGTGGACGGCTGACAAAGGTGTGGAGAGAGGCTAAGCGCGCATAGGCAACGCTCAGGGAGAGACACTTCGCAGTGCCTCTTCTGACGTCCTCACAATACCTCTTGGACAATCAGCGCTGCGCCCCAGCGTCGAAAGCGGCCATCATGCCCTCTCTCAGTCGCGACACATCCTCATCCACAGTCGCCGTCAGATCGCATACGAAAGACGGCAAGACCTCGACCCGGATCGTGCCACTTTTGGGAAGGTGCTTGCCGCGCGGCAACAGGCGGCCGGTGTCGTGAATGACAATAGGTCGGATGGAGCGGCCCGTCGCTCGCGCGACCAAAACGGCCCCCGCCTTGAACGCGCCAAGGCTTTCAGATCCGGTGCGCGTGCCCTCAGGAAACAGCACCACAGAACTGCGCGCGGGCATATCCTGAACCGCCGTGGTCAATGTTTCCAAAGCGACACTGCCACTTTTGCGATCAACCTCAACCAGCCCGGCCCCTTTGAAACCCCGGCGCAGCAACGCCGCGTTGCAGAGTTCCTGCTTTGCCGCAAAGGTGATCCACTTGGCGTCTGGCAAAGCGTCCATCAGCGCAAATCCATCGAGATGGCTGCGGTGGTTGATGACGATGATGCTGTCAGTGTCAGCGGCCAAAGTGGCCACGTCAGCCTGTGTCATCTCTGTGCGAATGCTGAGCAGCCACAAGAGCCGCGAGCAGGCGCGTTTGACCAGTCGCCAATACCAGCCGCGAAAGCCCCGCCGATTGCTGCAAAGCAAAGGCACGAACGCAACGAAAAGGAAATATAGCGGCCCCAGCAGGAACAGCGCTGTGCGCTTGATCAGGCGCAGGCCAATTGCGTCTATCGCCGCTGGTGCGGTGCGGTCATCCGAGGGTGTACGTGACATAGGATCCGTTGCAAATGCCGCTTCGTGGAATGGGTCACGAGGGTCCTTCGTACAGCGATCACCGCCAACCCTCTGGGCGCGAGGCCCGACAAACACCCAACGCAGGGCCTCTATGGGGCAAGGGAGACAACACATCAACAAAAACTCGCGTGGGGTTGCTGGCGTCTGTGGACGGTAGCGATCACAGAGCGGAAGCTGTCAGCACGCATGTCAGCTCATTTGAGCGCGTACAAAAACATATCAAGGGCAACTGGTTTATGTCTTGGCAATCCGCAAAGCAAATTCGTTATAGCTGCACTAGTGCGCCGAGCACTTCCCGCTGGTTGCAATCATCGCCTAGACCAAGATACTCACGAGCAAAACGACTCAGAACCCTGTTCACAACACTGGCTGCTTAGGAATAACGCATGACCCTATTGAAGAAGTGGCTCGCTACCGCGATTTTTTCGATCTTTGCACAATCTGTGGGAGCACAAGAAAGGTCACAGATTGATCTCGCGTCCCAATACTATCTAGCGCTGTATGCAGGCGATCATGAAACAGTCAGAAGTCTGGCCGCTCCAGATATGACATTTGAGGACCCATCAGCCCCCGCTGAATTTGGTCTTCCGGCAAAGATAGATGACTTGAACACTTTCTTAGATTTTTTGAGATCTAGCTTGCCTGCTGGAGTGGAGGTTGAAATAACAAACAGCTTTAGTTCGAATGATCTGGTTGTCCTGAATGTGGCGACACAAGGTATTGTGCCCGCTTCATATTTTGGGATGGGTGAAGGTTCTGTTTCATACACAGTTGCTGGTGTTTCGGTATTGAGTTTTGAAAATGGGCTGGTTGTCCGACACACTGACTACTTTGACTATCCAGGATTGACCGAGAGTTTGAGACCAGTGGACTAGAAGACTGCGACTGGCGGAACCAGACCGTTTCACTTACGCAGGGCGTGCCGGAGCTCTCACGTTGTATCGACAGAACAACTCACCGCCTCGCGACACTACCCGTTTCTTCAAAGCTGACTTTTGTGTAGCTACAGTGAATGTTCATTTTGTCCGCACAGAGGTCATTGGTCTAGCGCCAACGCAAACCCGCCAGCTACAGAAGATCACGACAGTCCTATCCACCTATTTTTTCTGCTCTTCCTCATACGCCCGTGATTGATGCAGGGTCAGCAAGTATCGTTTCGGCGCCCTCCCCTTTAGCGCAAAAAACCGGGCGCTTTCGCGCCCGGCTTCTGTCTTGCCATAAGGCTGTGGCTCACTCTGCGATTTTGCGATCGTAGTCGAGCCGTTCCGCCGCCTGCAATGTCAGGATCTGGAACAAGCGGGAGGCCTCGTCATCAGAGCCAACCGGCGTGCCGCTGTCGCCGCCACCGGAGCCAAAGACATAGGTGGGCACATTGCGTTTGGCGAAGGCATCGGCCCAAAGCTTCTGAATTTCCACTTCGGCATCGAGCTTCTGTGCCAGCGCGTTGTCGGCCTCCAGAATTTTGCTCTTGGCGTAGGCTTCCGCATCTGCCGCCACCTGCACCGCTTCTGCGTCAATACGTGCCTTTTCCAGCAGGATCTCTGACTGTTCTTTGGCAATGCGCGCCGCCTCACGTTCGCGTTCTGCGGCGGTGATCGCCAGCTGCTTTTCGGTTTCCGCATCGGTGGTCCGTTCGATCTGGATCACCTTGGCGGATGCCTGACGTTCGGCCACTTCGCGCTCCCCGCGCGCCACGGCCAGAAGTTTTTGCTCTTCTTCCTGAATGCGCTGCTCACGGGCAATGGCGCGGTCTGCGGCCGCCTGCTGACGCAGGGCCATACGATCCTTAAACTTCTGGTTTGGGTTCACATCGGTCACACGCGCCGAGGTGACAGAGATTCCAAACTGGGTGAACGACTGCTGCTTGCGGCGTGGTTGGCCGGTTTCATCCAACAGCTTCTGCACGACAAAAACCGTTTTGGTGTCATCCCCAAACTCTTCCTGATCCTCGCCGAGCGCCGCATTTGCGGATCCGGCGCGGTTCTGACCGGAGGACACCTGTGTTTCAATCCGACGCACAAGATAGATCCCGCTCTCCATCTGGCGTTGGAACTCATTGTTGAATTCGGTCTTGCCGCCCTGGAAGTAGTCTTCTGCGGACATCAGCGCCGCTGTCGCGCCCAGCGTCTCTTCAAAGGCAGGCACCAGTTCGGTGCGCAGCAGGTTTTCCGGTGTGCGGTACTGACGCGCCAGGCGCAGGAAGGCATCCTCGTCAGAGGGCAGTTCAAAGCGCGAGGTTGCAGAGACAAATGCATCCACCTGATCGAGGAACACCAGCGACTTTGGCGCAAGGTTTGCACTCATCTGCGCGCTTTCAGCTTCGGCCACCACTTCGCCCTGCCCAGTGGACGAGGCCTGTACTGACATCGCGTTTTTCCACGCGTTGTAGCGGCCAAAGAGGTAAAGGTTGTAGCCGGTGTCAGACACCATCTTCTCTTCGCCCAAAATGGTACGCACGTGGTATTTGAACCCCGGCTCCGCATAAAAGAACATGCCGTTGAACAGGCTGCCTATCAGCATCAGCAAACCGGTGGCTTTCACAAACCACCCGACAATGTTCACTGTGCCATCGACATTGGGTTTGTCTGGAAATTCAATCGAACGCCGCAGCACATAGCCTGCCGCGATCACAAAGACCGAAATTATTGGTAGAAATAGCAAATTCGCTCTCCCTTTTGTTGTTATACCTGCCTTGAATGTAAGTATGTGTTGGCGAATTTGCCGGGACAGGTGCGGCAGAGCTGCTAAACTCAGAGCCTCTTAAACAGATACAGAGATCGCTTTTGAGTAGTGTATGTTGATCACACCGGGACATAGGTGCAAAAAAGCAACACCCGCCAGATTTGGCAAACGATGGTCACCCAAGCGGGCCTGATAGAGCCGCCTCACTCAGCCAAATGGCGTGACAGATTTGACAGCTATCATCGGTTGCGGGCACAGTCTTTGCATCATCCGAAAGGTATTTGGTATGCGTCAATTGTTTCACCCGATGTCTCAGGCTTTGGCCCTGTCACTTTCCACATTTTTTGCCTCTCCCACACAGGCGCAGGTCATTGCCGACACAATCTATTCCGGCGGGACCATCCTCACGATTGATGACGCCAGCCCCCGCGCAGAGGCGCTGGCCACCAAAGATGGGCGCATTCTGGCGGTTGGTCCCCTCGCGGATCTGCTGGCGCATCAAGGTGAGAGCACGCGCGCCTATGATCTGGACGGGCGCACCATGTTGCCCGGTTTTGTGGACAGCCACGGCCATGTGGTGATGGGCGGGCTTCAGGCGCTTTCGGCCAATCTGCTCGCACCACCGGACGGAGAGGTGACCGATATTGCCAGCCTGCAGGAGGCCCTGCGCCGCTGGATCGCCGACAACCAAGACGCCATTGATGCTGCCAATTTGATTGTGGGGTTTGGCTATGATCAGTCCCAACTCGCTGAATTGCGCCACCCCACAAAAGACGACCTGGATGCGGTTTCCGCAGATGTGCCGATCATCATCGTGCATCAGTCAGGCCATTTTGGCGCGGCCAACTCTGCCGCCTTGGCCAAAGCGGACATCACCAAGCGCACGCCCGTGCCACCGGGTGGCATCATCCGCTATGGCGACGACGGAGAGCCCGACGGCGTGCTGGAGGAAAACGCCTTTTTCCTCGCACTTGGCACCCTTCTGGGTGGTATTAGCGAAGAAGGGTTCAAAGATTTTGCCCGCGCGGGCGCCAAACTCTGGGCCAGCTTTGGCTACACCACCGCACAGGAAGGCCGCGCCACACCGCAAGTTGCGGCCATCGCCCGCGAGGTGGCCACAGAGGGCGGCATTGACGTGGATGTGGTGGTCTATCCTGACGTGCTGGTGGACCGGGATTTCATTCTCGCCAACAGATCTGACACGTATGAGAATGGCGTGCGCATTGGTGGGGCCAAGCTGACCATCGACGGCTCACCTCAGGGTTTCACCGCCCTGCGGGACCGGCCCTATTATGATCCGGTTGGGAGCTACCCTCCGGGATATGCGGGCTATGCCTCTGCCAGCCCGGAACAGGTGGTGGATGCGATCGACTGGGCCTTTGAAAACGATGTTCAGATCCTCACCCATGCCAATGGCGAGGGTGCCTCTGACATGTTGCTCGCCGCGATTGACGCGGCTGAGAAGGCCCATGGCCCGGCGGATCGCCGGCCCGTTCTGATCCACGGTCAGTTTCTGCGCGAAGATCAGGTGGACGCATTGCAGCGGCTGGACGTGTTCCCATCACTCTTTCCAATGCACACGTTTTATTGGGGCGACTGGCACCGGGATCGCACGGTTGGACCGGTGAATGCGGAAAACATCTCGCCCACGGGCTGGGTACGTCAGCGCGGCATGATGTTTGGCACGCATCATGACGCGCCGGTGGCCTTCCCTGACAGCATGCGCGTGCTCAGTGCGACGGTCACGCGGCGCACGCGGTCTGGCGATATTCTTGGCCCGCACCAACGTGTGGATGTGATGACAGCCCTGAAGGCGATGACCCTCTGGTCGGCCTACCAGCACTTTGAAGAAGATGAAAAAGGCTCGCTTGAGGTAGGGAAGGTCGCCGATTTTGTGATCCTGTCCGGGGATCCCACATCGGTTGACCCTGAAGCGCTCGACTCCCTGAAAGTGGTGGCCACCATCAAGACAGACAGAGAGATCTACCGCGCCAAAGACGGGCCGCAAAAGGCGCGACTGGTGCCGCCGGTGGGGCATCATGTGCTGGATGTGGCCCATGCGGCATCACGCGAGAATTGACGGGGTTTTTGTATTAAACCGGGGATAGTGCGCTTGATCACGCACTCATCACAAAAACGTTTAATCACTTAATATCAAAATCTTAACACGCTAATTGAACAAAAATTTGAATTTTCGTTGATCCATTTCCCGGCACCTCTGCGTAACTTTCGTGTCAACATTGGAGAGGATTAAACATGTTCAGACGTACATTTATGGCCACAATCATCGGCGCATCTATGGCCATTGCAGGGGCAACATCCGTGCTGGCGGATGGCCACGGCAAGAAAATGGATATTGTCGACACCGCCGTTGACGCGGGCTCTTTCACCACGCTTGTCGCCGCTGTTCAGGCCGCTGGTTTGGTTGACACGCTCAAGGGCGAAGGTCCGTTTACCGTGTTTGCCCCAACCGATGCTGCATTTGCAGCTCTGCCTGAAGGCACCGTGGAAAACCTGCTCAAGCCAGAGAACAAGGACCAACTTGTTTCGATCCTGACCTATCACGTTGTGCCCGCCAAAGTGATGGCGGGTGACATCGATGGCAAGAAAGCGAAAGTTCTTACCGTAGAGGGGGAGCGTCTGGACGTGAACGCCCGCAACGGCGTGAAAGTCAACGATGCGAAAGTGACTGCGGCGGACATCGCTGCGTCCAACGGCGTGATCCACGTGATCGACAAGGTGCTGATCCCCGGCAGCTGATCGACAGATCACAAACACCATCACCACAAGTAAAAGGCGCGGGAATGTCCCGCGCCTTTTCTATTTGTTCTGTGATCTTGGATCAGGCTTTGATCAGGCCCAGGCTTTCCAGCTTCAGGATCACCTGATGCGCGCAGTTGTCCACGTCGGCACCTTCGGTTTCCACGCGCAGCTCTGGATCAACCGGCACGTCATATGGGTCGGAAATCCCGGTGAATTCCTTGATCTTGCCTTCACGTGCGAGTTTGTAGAGACCTTTGCGGTCACGGCGCTCACATTCCTCAATCGAGGTGGCCACGTGCACCTCAACAAAGGCACCAAACTGCTCGATGTCCTCACGCACTGCGCGGCGGGTGGTTGCGTAAGGCGCGATTGGCGCACAGATCGCGATACCACCGTTTTTGGTGATCTCAGAGGCCACATAGCCGATGCGGCGGATGTTGAGGTCACGGTGCTCTTTGGAGAAGCCCAGCTCGGAGCTGAGGTTTTTGCGCACGATGTCGCCATCCAGAAGCGTGACAGGGCGGCCGCCCATTTCCATCAGTTTTACCATCAGCGCGTTGGCGATGGTGGATTTTCCGGAGCCAGAGAAACCGGTGAAGAACACGGTGAAGCCCTGTTGCGCACGTGGCGGACGGGTCTTGCGCAGCTCTTTCACCACTTCAGGGAAGGAGAACCACTCAGGGATTTCCAGACCTTCGGCCAGACGGCGACGCAACTCGGTGCCGGAGATGTTCAGGATGGTCACATCGTCTTTGTCCTGAATTTCGTCCATCGGCTCATACTGCGCGCGCTCCTGCACCCACACCATGTGTTTGAAGTCGACCATTTCGATGCCGATTTCTTCCTGGTGCGCACGGAACAGATCCTGTGCGTCATATGGGCCGTAGAATTCTTCGCCTGCGGAGTTCTTGCCGGGGCCTGCGTGGTCGCGACCAACGATGAAGTGGGTGCAACCGTGGTTGGCGCGGATCAGGCCGTGCCAGACCGCCTCACGTGGGCCCGCCATGCGCATCGCCAGGTTCAGCAGGGACATGGAGGTGGTGGATTGAGGATATTTGTCCAGAACCGCCTCATAGCAGCGCACGCGGGTGAAGTGATCCACATCGCCCGGCTTGGTCATGCCAACAACAGGGTGGATCAGCAGGTTGGCCTGCGCTTCTTTGGCGGCGCGGAAGGTCAGCTCTTGGTGCGCACGGTGCAGCGGGTTACGTGTCTGGAACGCAACCACTTTGCGCCAGCCCATTTTACGGAAATAGGCGCGCAGCTCGTTTGGTGTGTCGCGACGGGCGCGGAAGTCATAGTGCACAGGCTGCTGGATCCCGGTCACCGGGCCGCCAAGGTATACTTTGCCGGCGTGGTTGTGCAGGTAGTTCACCGCTGGGTGGGCATCGTCATCAGCGCCAAACACTTTTTCAGCTTCACGCGCTTTGTTTGGCACCCAGTTGTCGGTCACAGTCATAGTGGCGAGGATCACGCCTTCCTGATCGCGCAATGCGATGTCCTGACCGGCTTCCAGAGAGGCGGCAAAGTCTTCGTTCACGTCCAGCGTGATCGGCATCGGCCACAAAGAGCCGTCTTCCAGACGCATGTTTTCGACAACACCGTCATAGTCTTTCTCGCTCAGGAAGCCCTTGAGTGGGTTGAAGCCGCCATTCATCAGCAGCTCGAGATCACAGATCTGACGTGGTGTCAGATCCCAGCTGACCAGATCAGCCGCTTCGACTTTCAGTTTCTGAGCGCTCTCATAGGAGACATAAAGCTCAGGAATCGGAGCAAGGTTGTTTTGCATTGGATGTGTCCTGTGTTTGATAGGGACCAGGCCGCTTGCCGAGCCTGTGAGTTCCGCGTGCAGCGCGTTGTATTCAGCCAGCTTGCGGGCGAGGAATTGATCTGTGAGCCGCACTTTCTCCGTCGCACCGCGCGCGGTGAGCGAATAGGCAAACCTCTGTCTTTTGTCGGGACCTGCGCGATCACTAATGGTGATCAGTCCCGCATCTGCCGCCGCGCGCAGCTGCGCATTCAGACGCCCCAAAGAGATCCCAACCGCTGCCGCTGTGGCGCGCTGAGAGGCTTCCGGCGCCTGATCGAGCTGGCGCAGAAGGCGGAAGAGCACGTCTTCCTCATCCGTGGTAGGTTTGGCGGTCTGTGGCGACATGACAAACGACTCAAAGTGTGTTCACAGATGAACACATAGGAGCAAGAAGCGATTTCGCCAAGGATTTTTTCCCCGGCATCGGAAAAAATGCTGCAACTGCAGCATTCCGCACGAGAACCCCTTTCTCCAGAAACCCGGATTCAAGGATCGTTCGCCCAGCCGTACCAACAGTGACCAGAAATGGGATCTTGGGCGTGCGGCCAGCCAAGGACATCGCCCCTTTTCTCGCGCTCATCTTTCGCAAGCAAAACCAAAAAAGGGATCAGGCCACCGCTTGTTGGGCGAGAATATCGCGCAGATCGCTGCCAATCTGGACCGGCAGGGCGAGCACGGGCTTGGACACACCGCGCAGCTCTAAAATCTCCAGATCGAGCCGGTCGACATCCTGCCCAACCGCCCGCAGCGCACTTTCAGAGACCAGCAGCTCCACCCCGAGCTCTTTAGTTGCGCCCTCAAGGCGGCTTGCGGCATTCACTGTATCGCCGATGATCGTGCGCGGCGCGTGTTGAGCCGCACCAATTTCGCCGATCACCAATGTGCCCAGATGCACCCCCATACCAATGGCCACCGGCGCAGCTTTTTCGGCACGCAAAGCTTGATTGAAGGTGACAAGCGCGGAGCTGATGCCGATCGCGGCCTCCATCGCGGCACGCGCGCTGGCGGCTTCGTCTTCCTGCTCAAACACCGCAAGCAACCCGTCGCCAAGATATTTATCAACCGTGCCGCCTGCCCCGATGATCGACGGCACAATGGCATCAAAAAAGCGGTTCAGCAGGAACACCACATCATACGGCAGTTGCCCGGTGGTGCGCGCTGTAAAGCCACGCATATCCAGAAACAGAATGGCCATGTTGCGTTCTTTGCCAAGGCTTTCATGCGCGCGGGCACGCCCGCCATCACTGTTGAACACCCGCAACACTTTGGCCCGCTCTGTTGGGCGCAGCTGACAGGCCAGCCGCGCATTGGGCGGCGCATTCACCGCAGCCAGACTTGCGGCTTCCTGCGGGCTGGGCGGTGGCAGATGCTCCGCGCCCTCCTCAACAATCACACGACAGGTGGTGCAGCGCCCGCGCCCGCCGCACATCGCCAGATGGGACACGCCGGAGGCCCTCGACATCTCAAGCAAGGTCATACCGGGCTGGCCAGAAATTTCCGGGCCAGAGACATATTTGATCCGCACAGCCCCGCGCCGCGCCAAAAGACGCCGCGCGGTCATTGCCGCGATCACCAAAATCAGCACAGCGGTAAAGACCAGCTCTGCCGCGCCAGCCCAGTCACGCAAAACGCCAAACGCCTCCGCAGACAGCCAGTTGTAGTATTCTGCCAACGCTGGGAACACATCCGGGTCGCGCAGCGCAGCCGATTGCACACGCCCCTGCACCATAAACCCCGCCAGCGCCCAGGCCGGCACAAGAACCGCCATCGCAATGAATGCCGGCAGGCTGCGCTGCCACCAATCCTGAGCGCGCATCCAGAAATGCAGCCCCATACAGCCATGCGCCCATGTGATCAGCAAGAGCACCGACTGTTTCCAGCCGCTGCCTGTGTTCCAGATCAAACCGACAATGTAGCTCATTTCGTCATTGAGTGCGAAGAATTCATGCGCAAGGCGCGTGTGCACCACATGCGTGATGAGCAGAAACGGGATGGTCAGCCCCAGCGCCACCTGCACCCACTCCCAGATCGGCATCCTGAGCGTGCGCCGCCGCGCAAGACGCCACAACGCAAGCCCCCCGTGCAACAAAAAGGCGCCATAAAGCACGACGCTTCCAAGAAAGCTGCGGTGCACCGCTTCGCGCATGTCCTGAAACCGCTCTGCCAAGTCCAGCGAAATCAGCCCAAATCCAATGTTGAGAAAATGCAGCAGGACATAGATGAAGAGTACAAGGCCGGAGACGATCCGCACCCGAACGCGCCAATTGCCTTTCCAGAGTGTGTTCATCTGCGCCCGCTTGTTGTTGATGTGCCCTGCCCCAAACTGAGCGCCAACACGGGCCAGCGTCAAGATCACCCTCTGCGCCCTCGCGCAGATGTGCTGTGCGCGTCAGTGATCGGTGAGAGTCAAACGCGAAAGCCAGAAAGATCGCCGTCGCAGTATTCAGCCATCAACCCAATCGACCCTACTGCTGACAAAGGGGATCTCCCGGATCGACTTCACAGTCAATTTCTGGGATTGCACCAATTGGTATCACGGCAAACCGTTGCCCAGGCTGCCAGCGAATGAAATCTTGCCCCGTAAAAACAAATTTCTCTCCATCGGCGTTTTGCACAACTTCGAAAACAGGCAATTGTCTGGCCAACGCATGATTTACATCAGAAAGGATGTCATCCGCAGATGTGATGCTGCTGGCATACATCCGATCAACAAACTCCGGGTCAGACAGCAAGCCACTCCGCTCGAGAATATCCTGACGCGCAGCCTCCTCCAAAACAGCCCACATCCCGGTATCAATAAGCGTGAAATCTTCGATCGACACACGCTCAACTTCCTCAGAAACATCGACGTAGGATTGCCTTAACAGTGCGGAAACTTCGCTCAGTATGAGATACTCCGACTGTTCAGGCTCTGAGGTCTCGCCCGGCGCGTTTTCCAAGGGTGCATCCAAAGCACTGTCAGGAACATTACGCGGGGAGGGAAAAGCCCAAATGGTCAAAGTGGCGGTCAACCAATACACACCAAGTAAGGTGACAAGTATCGGCAAAGCATCAAGCCTTTTGAGGATCTCAAGTGTTCGCACCCTGATCCCCTTTCCTCAGCTCCTTCCTGATTTTTATAACATTCAGGACAGTATTGGTAACGCCAACACAAATGATAACGACAGCGCCGATAATATTCAGATAAAGTGCTAGACCGGAGACTTCCATGGAGAGCTCCATGCAAACATTGTTTTGAAAAAACTTAAAGAGACGTTGTGACCGAAGTCAGCAAACACGGTCAGTCGACAACGAATTCCTCACAAACACAATCATTTCCTTCATAGCGTCACTTCCGGCTCGGTTTCTGCACAAAGATCAGACTTGATGCGGCGTTTAGGAAAGAGAAGGGGCCGCAACTTTCGTTGCGACCCCTGCAATTGACACGCGCCTGACGGCTTAGCTGTTTTCCGCGACAAAGCGCTCAGCATCCAGTGCGGCCATGCAGCCCATACCGGCGGATGTGACCGCCTGACGATAAACATGGTCGGTCAGGTCACCCGCTGCAAACACACCGGGGATCGAGGTTTTGGAGGTGCCGGGCTCCACCTGAACATATCCGCCGTTGTGCAGCTCTAGCTGATCTTTCACCAACTCGCTTGCAGGCGCGTGGCCGATGGCGATGAACACACCTTTTGCCGGGATCTCGGTGATCTCGCCGGTTTCCACGTGCTTCACTTTCACGCCGGTCACGCCTTTGGGCATCTCGTCGCCCACAACCTCGTCCAGCTCGTGGAACCAAAGCGTTTCGATCTTTTCGTTTTTGAACAGGCGGTCCTGAAGGATCTTTTCGGCGCGCAGCTCATCGCGACGGTGGATCAGGGTCACTTTGGAGGCGAAGTTGGTCAAAAACAGCGCCTCTTCAACAGCCGTGTTGCCGCCGCCCACAACCACAATTTCCTGACCGCGATAGAAGAACCCGTCACAGGTTGCGCAGGCCGAGACGCCAAAGCCTTTGAAGGCCTCTTCGCTGTCCAAACCAAGCCATTTGGCGCGCGCGCCGGTGGCGAGGATCACCGCATCGGCGGTGTAAAGCGTGCCGCTGTCGCCTTTGGCCTTAAAAGGGCGCTCGCTGAGATCGAGATCGGTGATGATGTCGCCCACGATCTCACAGCCCATGGCACGGGCGTGCTCTTCCATCTTCTGCATGAGCTCTGGGCCCTGCACCTCCACGAAAGAGGGATAGTTTTCCACCTCGGTTGTGGTGGTCAATTGGCCACCCGGCTCAATGCCCTGCACCAGCACAGGCTCCAGCATTGCGCGGCTGGCATAAACACCCGCAGTGTAGCCCGCAGGCCCCGACCCGATGATCAGAACCTTTGTGTGTTTTGTCTCGGCCATGAAGGCACCTTTCTGCATTGCAATTTCAAAGTCGGTAGCCGATATAGCCATCCCTGCCCCGCAGGGAAAGCCCAAGACCCAAAAGCGGAACAGTCTGACCAACAAACCACCGTGAGCAGGGAAGTCACAAAAGGATATTGCGCAAATACGAAATAATATTGCGCGCAACTCCTTTGGTGGTATAACAACTGCAAATTTGACCAGTGAGAAAAAGACATGCCCGGACACCGGCTTGATCCGATTGATCGTAAAATCCTCGCAGAGCTTCAGGCCGATGGCCGCATGACGAACGTGGAACTTGCAAAGCGAGTCGGGATTTCTGCCCCGCCCTGCCTGCGCCGGGTGCGCACCCTTGAGGACTCAGGCTACATTCGGGGCTACCACGCAGATGTGGACAGCCGCGAACTGGGATTTGAGGTGCAGGTTTTTGCCATGGTTGGCCTCGTCTCTCAGGCTGAGGCGGACTTGTCTGCCTTTGAGGAACGCTGCCGCCAGTGGCCCTTGGTCCGCGAGTGCCACATGCTCAATGGTGAGGTCGATTTCATCCTGAAATGCGTGGCCCCTGACCTCAGTACATTTCAAACCTTCCTCACCGAGGAACTCACCAGCGCCGACAATGTGGCCAGTGTGAAAACATCTCTTGTGATCCGCGGCGCGAAAGACACGCCCGGGGTCCCGTTTGAGGTTCTTGAAGAGCGCCTGAGCCGCGACGCTTAACAGCAAATCATTGTGGCGCTGGCTCAGACCAGCGCCAGTTGCTGATATTGCCGCACCCGATTGCGGCCCGTTTTCTTTGCATCTGAAAGCGCCTGATTGGCCCGCCGCATCACCGCATCAATGGCTTCATCCGCATTGCGCAGCTCAAATCCTATCGACAGCGTACAGCTCAAGGCCCCCTGATCCACCGGCAGGCTCTGTTGCTCCACAGCCGTGCGGATTTCTTCGGCTTTGCGCAATACTGCGCGCCCATCCTCCAAAGGCAGGAAAATCGCGAACTCGGCATTCCCCAGCCGGGCTGCACAACCGCCGTGTACGGTCAATCGTTTGAGCGCTCGCGCGACCATCACCAGAATGCGGTCCCCCATCAAAAACCCGTAGGTGTCATTGATGTCTTTGAACCGATCAATCTGCATCAGCAGCACCGCGCCATTGCCCGGAGGGGTATCAGAGGTGAACATTTCCAGAAATGAACGGCGATTGAACAGTCCGGTCAATTCATCATGCGCCAAAATTCGCGCCAATTCCTGATTTAATTCATGCACATGCAGGATCTTCTGCGCGCCCCAAGAAGACGCCAGCGGCGCGACAAAGAGTGGCACAAAAATAGACGGTAACAGGGCCTGCGGCGAAAGCCCGGTGGGCGACAAAATCGACGTAAGGATCAAGGATCCAACAAGCGAGGTTACGGTGATCACAAGAACAAACACCAAGCGCTCGCGACTATTCCGTATTTTCACGCGAAAAAAACCTTTACCCATCCGTTGCTCCCCTTATGCGCGTATTTTGGCTGAAGCCCAAACCTGTTAACGCAAATGTTTTACATGACCAAACGTAAAGAAGATCACTTAAAACGGCTCAGGATGTCAGAATAACGGCGGCTTCCGCCTGCAAAATCGCACCCAGCACCGCGGCCCCGCGCGTCGGTTCCGCCCGCATGGGTTCCATCAGCGCAATGTCGCGGTGCGCTTCCGGGTGATCCAACCGGCGCAACCAGACATTTGTGCCGCGCTCTGCCTCAGTTGCCGCATAGATACTTGGCAGCACCGCCACCCCTGCACCACTGGCCGCCATCAGCCGGATCGCATCCAGACTGGTGCCCTCATATTCATCAGACACCCGCCCGCCCGCGCGCAAAGCGAGCCCCTCCACAATATGCGAAAGACGGTGCTTGCGCCCAAGCGTCAGGAGCGTTTCGTTCTGCAACACTTCAAGCGCGAGTTCAGCCCCCTCCGCCTGCGGATGATCCAGCGCAAAAGCCGCCCAGAGCGCCTCTGTGAATAAGGGCATGGCCCGTGCGCCCATGTGATCTTCGGGGGTGGAAATGATCATATCCAGTCGCCCGGAGCGCAGCCCCTCATCCAGATCATGGGTGCTTTCCTCGCGGATCACCAGACGCAGATCCGGGTGTTCCGCATGCAGGCGGCGCACAACACCAGGCAGCAGGTAAGGTCCGATAGACGGCAAAACCCCAAGTCGCAGTCGCCCCTGAAAGATGCCGCCGCCTCGCGCCACGGCACGCAGGTCTTCGACCTCATGCAATATCATGCGCGCGCGCCGCACCACCTCATCCCCGACTGGTGTGGGTTTCGCACCGCCACGCCCGCGCAGAAACAAGGTGGCACCGAGATCAGCCTCCACCTCTGCAAGCTGCGCCGACAGGCTCGGCTGGCTCACGTTCAGCCGATCCGCCGCCACTCCGACGCGCCCAGCCTCAGCCACCGCCACGATGTATTCCAATTGCCGAAGCGTTGGCCGCATTTTTCATAGCCTCAAACTATGTAAACCCTCGAAAGCTTATATTTGAACAAATGCTTCAGACAAGAGATATCAGCCGAAATGCACATCCTGACGTCACCCATATGGCTGACGATCCGACCAAGGAGCCGCTCTTGGATCATCGACGACCCCGCCAAAGCTGATCGCCTGATCACCGGCATACCCTCCTGAAATCTTAAGAAAGTCACGCTTATGGACCTCTCCCTCGCCGCTCTGGCGGGCAACTTGCTTGCGCCCACAATTCTGTTTTTCCTCCTCGGCCTGATCGCCGCTTTTGCCAAAAGCGATCTCTCCATCCCGGAGGGGGCCGCCAAGATCATGTCGATCTATCTGCTGCTCTCCATCGGCTTCAAAGGTGGGGCTGCTGTGGCGGATAGTGGCATCAGCAACGCGCTGATCCTCTCCCTTATCGCAGGGATTGCGCTGTCTTTCATTCTGCCTTTCGTGGCCTTTGGTCTGCTGTCGATCATGACCCGTCTTGATCCAGTAAACGCTGCCGCTGTGGCGGGGCACTATGGCTCTATCTCCATCGTCACTTTCGTCACCGCTGTCAGCCTGTTGGAAGGGCGTGGCATCGAAAGCGAAGGTTTCATGGTGGCGGTGGCCGCCGTGATGGAAGTGCCTGCGATCATTTCCGCGCTCTGGCTGGCAGCCCGCAAAGGGAGCGGCGCAAAATTTGACAGAAAACTGGCTCACCACATCCTTGGCAATGGCTCCATTGTACTGCTGCTGGGGGCGTTTGCCATTGGCGTCACAACGGGCACGGAAGGGCTGGCGCAGATGGAACCCTTTATCATTGTGCCCTTCACCGGGGTGCTTGCGCTCTTCCTCTTGGATATGGGGCTGTCTGCGGGGCGCAGCCTGATTGAGCACCGCAAGGAAATCTCAGGCGGAGTGCTGATCTTTGGCTGTGTCATGCCGCTGATCGGGTCACTCTTTGGCTGGGGCGCAGGCGCACTCGTCGGCCTCTCGATGGGCGGCACGTTCCTCTTGATGGTGCTCTGCGCGTCAGCCTCCTATATCGCGGTGCCCGCAGCCATGCGCCTTGCGCTACCGCAGGCCAAATCCGGCATCTATCTGTCACTGGCACTTGGGGTCACCTTCCCCTTCAACCTGACATTCGGGCTGCCAATCTATTTCTATCTGGCCAGCTTGACCGGTTGATACGGCGCCTCAGCGCGAAGCAGGCGCCCCCAGACTTTCGCCTTTTTGGGCTTGTCGATAGGCCCTGGGCGACATCCCAGTCCAGCGTTTGAACCCCCGCGAAAACGCGCTCTGTTCTGAAAATCCAGTCAGAAAGGTGATTTCTATCAAGCTGTAAGAGGATGCGACCACAAGCTGCCTGGCCAGCTGGTGGCGCGCCTCATCCACCAGTGCCTGAAATGTCTGCCCCTGTTCAGACAAGCGGCGCTGAAACGTGCGCTCTCCCAGCCCCATGATCCCGGCCACTTCCGCCAGTTGCGGCACACCTCCACTCAAAAGCTTGGTGATCTCTTCGATCACCAACTCGGCAAATGGGCGCGCACGGCGCGCATCTTCCTGCAACGCCTGATCCAGATGTGTGGTCAGATACTGCCAGATCGCAGCATCTCCAACCGCGCAGGGCTGTTCCACCTCTGCCATGTCAAAATGGATCGCATCCCGCGCTGCGCCAAATTCAGGCATCACGCCGAAATGCGCCATCAAAGCGTCTTTGCTGCCCTCGCGAGTGTGGCTGAACTCCACCTTTACCGGGGTCAGCGTCTTCTGCGTGGCTTCCCGACACAACACCAGCGTGGTCGCCATCGCCGCCTCAGCGGACAGCGCACTGCCCAGCCGCACCACTGCCGGCCCTTTCATGGACCAAACATACGCGCCACCCTCTGCCTCTGCTGCAAACTCAGAGACTCGATTGTGCAGGCGCACATATTGCTGAAGCCGCTGCAATCCCTGCCGCACCGTTGGCGCCGATTTGAAGGCCAGCCCAAACACCCCAAATTCATCGCAGCGCATGCTTTGACTTGTGCGCATGTGAAAACGCAGATCCGGCCACTCACTCTGTGCAATCGCCTCAATCAAGCTGAGATAGGCCGCAATTGGCACCATGACGGCTCCGTCCTGCAGTTGATCAGGCGTCATTTCGATAATTTGATACAGGGGCGCCTTGTCGGGCAGGTTTATCGCCTGCTCGATCTGTTTGCGCGCATACATCGCAGAAACCGCGGTCACTTATTCACCCCACGTTCGCCTCTAAAGGGCCTCTTTTGGCGCAATCCCACCGATCACGCTTTCGTGATCGACACTTTGACCTTTGACGCCTGCTGTCAAGTCTTTGGCACGCGGCGTCAATATTTCAGAGACCTGCAGCGGTATTCCTAATCACATCGAAACAACACGGCACATCGAGCCACCTTTGACAGGTCACGACGATGCGCCCCCGAGCGCCTCAATGGCGCAGCAGAAAGACGAAAGGAATACAACCATGACGTTATCCGCCCCATTGATAGGCAAGTCTATTGCAGTCGCAACAGTGGGCAGTGGCCTGACCATCTTTGCAGGCGCCCTTATCCTGGGGCTTGGCGGCCCCACCACCGGGGTCCACCACCTTGCGGATGCGGGGGCAGCCCAAGTTGCGCAAACGTCAGACACATACATCGAACTGCCGCATCACGCGTGACACCGCATTCGGGGTGACCCTGTCCCTTTGTCCGCCCCGTACCGGCGGTCACACTTCCCCAGCGCAGTCCCAAGTGCCTCCCGTGACCGCCCCTTTCCGACCCTGACAGATATCTCCTTTTCTGTCGGGGTCGGCTGTGGCCCGCACGTGCCCTCTCACTCCTAAACAGCGAGCGTCATCATGCATGTCCTTACCGTTCTCGATCACCCCACCCCTTCCTGCTTTTCCGCAACAGCCGCCGCGCGTTTCATCGCCGGTCTGCGCTCTGCCGGACATACTGCAGAACTCGCAGACCTGAATGCCGAAGGTTTTAACCCGCTCTGGTCTCTGGCCGATATTGCAGAACACCCAGCCGAGGATGTTCAGCAAGAGCAGGAACGCATGGCCCGCGCAGATGCAATCTGTCTGATTTTTCCTCTATACTGGTGGGGGTTGCCTGCCAAAATGAAAGGCTGGGTCAACCGTGTCTGGCAACCGACTGTTACGGCCAATGACAACAGCGCTCCTGATGGCGCGGCGGTCTCTGCAAAACAGCTGCGGGCTGGCCTTATGCTGGTGCCCGCAGGACCGCGTACAGATCGCATGGATCGCAAGGGGCACGCCCCTGCACTGGACACCAGTTGGATGATGGGCGCGCCCGGTGCGTTTGGGACTTTGCCTGACCGGCTGGAATTGCTGATTGGCAGCGCCTCCTCTGATGCGCGTCACGCACAGTTGCAACAACGCTGCTTTGACATCGGCCAAACTCTTCCCGCCCCTGCCAGCCAACGCACATGTTAAGCGCAGGGCTTGTTCCGCTGCCGCAGCAATGTGCCGCTGCACAAAGGTTGCTGCGCACCCAAAATCGTCCTTTTCCCGCGCCGCAACCCATGGCAACGTCGCGCCATGACACACCGCATCTTTAGCCCCAACGGCACCCCCGTCGGTCGATTTGCCTTTGGCACCATGCAATTTGGCGAAGGGGCCACCGCGCAGGACAGCGCCGAAATGTTCGAAGCCTGCCGTGGCGCGGGGATCAACCATTTTGACACGGCCCATCTCTACACCTCTGGAAAATCAGAAGAGATTCTCGGCGGCCTGATCCGGGACTGTCGCGACGCGTTGGTGATTGCCACGAAGGTGGGCTACAATGGCGGCGCTGGTCGCGCCAATCTTGCTGCGCAATTCGATCTGTCCCGTCAGCGGCTTCAGCTTGATCAGATCGACATTTTATACCTGCACCGCTTTGATGCAGACACGCCGCTGGAAGAGACACTGGATTTCTTTGCGGAACAGAAAGCACAGGGCAATATCCGGTATGTGGGCCTGTCAAATTTTGCCGCCTGGCAGGTGGTCAAGGCTGCCTGGCTTGGGGCGGCGCACGGCGTATCAATTGATGTGCTGCAACCCATGTACAATCTGGTCAAACGTCAGGCAGAGGTCGAAATTTTGCCCATGTGCGCCGATCTCGGCATCCTTGCCGCCACCTATTCGCCACTGGGCGGCGGTTTGCTGACAGGGAAATACAGCGCGCCCGATGGCACGGGCAGACTGCGCTCTGATCGTGGCTATGCCGCCCGCTATGGGGTGGATTGGATGCACACCGCAGCGACAGAGCTTGCTAGCACCGCAGCCGACATGGGCGTGAGCCCGGCCACATTGGCGGTTGCCTGGGCCGCGCGCCACAGCGCCGCACCAAGCCCGATCCTGTCTGCGCGCACTGCTGCGCAACTGGCCCCCTCGCTGGCGGCTGTGACTTTTGACATGGATGATGCGCTTTATGCGCAGCTGACAGCGCTCACCCCGACGCCGCCACCGGCTACTGATCGATTGGAAGAAGCATGATCGACTTCCTCATCATTGGAGGCGGCATCGCTGGGCTCTCTGCTGCGGCGCGCTTGGCACCGCTGGGGAAAACCCTTGTTTTGGAACGGGAAAACGCGCTTGGCTATCATGCCTCTGGCCGCTCCGCCGCCATGTTTGAGCAAAACTACGGCCTGGCCAGCACGGTCGCGCTCAGCCGCGCCAGCGCAGATTTCTTCGCCACAACGGATGGCGGCTTCCTCTCTCCGCGTGGTGTGATGTTTCTTGCCAAACCCGAGGATCGCGCAGCTTTTGAGCAAGCGTGTGAAAGCTTTGAAGCCACCCCCATATCCACAGAAGACGCCTGCGCGCGGGTGCCCATTCTGAAACCAGAGGTCGCGGCGTTTGCCGCCATGCATGAAGAGGCCGCAGACATTGACACAGACCGCCTTTTACAATGGTGCGCGAAGACTTGCCGCGCCCATGGCGGCGAGGTGCGCACCGGGCAGGCCGTGACCAAGATCGCCCGTACCGCGTCCGGCTGGCAGGTGATCGCAAATGGCGCGGCCTATGAGGCCAAACTGCTTTTGAACGCGGCTGGGGCGTGGGCCGATCAGATCGCCAACCTCGCGGGCATTGCACCGCTTGGCATCACCCCGATGCGCCGCTCCATGGCGCGCATTCCAGCCCCCGGCGGTCATGACGTGCGTGATTGGCCCATGCTGCTGGATGTGCACGAACACTGGTATGCCAAGCCTGATGCAGGCAGCCTGATTGTGTCTCCGGCTGAAGAGGACCCGATTGCCCCGTTTGATGCTTGGCCAGATGATATGGTGCTGGCTGAAGGGCTTGCGAGATATCAGGAATTTGTCTCTGACGAGGTCACCCGCCTGGAGGCCAGCTGGGCCGGACTGCGCAGTTTCACGCCAGATCGCAACCTCGCGCTTGGCCCTGACGGCACAGAATCCAGCTTTGTCTGGGTGGCCGGTCAGGGCGGTTATGGCTTCCAAACGGCCCCGGCTGCCTCTCAACTGATTGCAGACCTGATCACCGGCCAATCCATAGCGCTCGATACGGCCACCCGCAGCGCCCTTGATCCACGGAGGTTTTCTAAATGCCCCGCCGCCTGAACTTGCCTGACAGCGCCTCCGTTGCGACACCAGATGCCCACGGAAAGCTCTATGCCCCCTCTGCCGCACGCAATGTCGCCCCACTGATTGACGCGCTGGCCGAACTGTTGCCCGCAGAGGGCGAGGTTCTTGAAATCGCCAGCGGCACCGGGCAGCACATTGCGGCCTATGCCGAAGCCTTCCCCGCGCTCACATGGCGCCCAACCGAAATCGACGCCACCCGCCGCGCCAGCATTCAGGCCTATGTGGATGAAAGCAGCCTCACCAATCTCTCCGCGCCTCAGGATCTGGACGCCACCGCCCCCGGCTGGGCAACACAGGTCGGCGCGCCAAATGCGATCCTGCTGAGCAATCTGTTGCATCTGATCAGCACAGCCGAGGCTCAAACCCTGATTTCAGAGGCCGCGAAGGCGCTGCACCCGGGCGGTCAGCTGCTGATCTATGGCCCGTTCAAACGCGATGGCGTGCTGGTCAGCGACGGCGACCAACGGTTTGATGCAGACCTGCGCGCACAGGATCCGGAGATTGGCTACAAGTCTGACCATGAGATTGCCGCGATCGCGCTGTCTCATGGCTTGTCTGGTGGCACAATTACGGAAATGCCCGCCAACAATCTGCTGCTGCAGTACAAAAAGCCCCTGTAATCACAGAAAAACGCCTAGCGGTGTGGCCCTTTGATCTTGGTCAAATTAACATTCCTCAATTGGAATATGTTGGCTCTGCAAATTAAAGGAGCCACCATGAGTTGGACAGACAAAATATCCGCCACACGTAATGAATTGCGTGGCCTGAACAAAACCATTCCAGACACCGCCAGAGCCTTTGGCGGGTTGAGCAAATCCGTGAAAGAAGGCGGCGTTCTGGATCACAAGACCAAAGAATTTGTCGCCCTTGGCATGGCCATTGTCAGCCGTTGCGAGCCCTGCATTTCTTTGCATTGCGAGGCATTGGTCAAAGCCGGTGCCACCAAAGACGAAATTGCTGATGTGCTTGGCATGGCGATCCAGATGGGCGGCGGGCCGGCAATGATGTATGCGGGCAAAGCGCTTGCCTGCTTTGAAGAGCTATCAGCAGGCTGACATTTGCGCGGCACCCTCGTAAGGTGCAGACAAACATAGTCAAAATGATTGGACGAACCATGCGCATTACATTGATTTCTTCGGCTCTTGTGTCATTGGGCCTCGGGTTCAGCAGCCCGGCGCTGGCCGCAGACTCCTGGGATCTGGACGCAGACGGCACCATCACCTGGGCCGAAATGGAGGACATGCGCAAACGCACCTTTGAAACCTTTGACGCCAATCAGGACGGCAAGCTCGATAATGCGGAATATTCCGCCTTTGACGATGCGCGGGCCCAAAATGCCAAAGATCACCCAAGCTCGCTGTCCAATCGCGCAGTGCTGGGCCTTGGCCGGGGCACCGTGGACATCAACCTGGATGGCGATGTCACCCGCGATGAAATGACCACCCGCCTGCGTGAATGGTTCACCAGCATGGACAAAGATGGCGACAACATCCTGACCAAAGGCGAATACTAAGGCCGCACCGGACCAAGCCGCGGCCTCACACAAAAAAAAACGCCCCGCAAATCTGCGGGGCGTTTTCTTTTACTCTGAAACCTTAGCCGTCTTTGCGGATGGTTTCGTTTTTCGGATCATAGGGGCTGTCACAGGTCACAACCGCATCCCACAGTTTGTCGAGCATCTTCACCTTCAGCTTGGTGCCTTCGACCGCCATCTCAGGCTTGACGTAGCCCATGCCGATGGATTTCTCAAACGCCACCGAATAGCCACCGGAGGTCAGACGGCCAACGCGCTCACCCTCTGGGGTGTAGAGCACTTCGCGGCCCCAAGGATCCGCATCTTCCGGCCCGTCGATCAGCATGGTGCAGCACTTGAAGCGCACGCCTTTGGCTTCCATTTCGGCCTTGCCGTGGAACTCTTTGGACAGGTCGATGAAGCGCGGCAGGTCGGCCTCTGCCGGGGTCGCATCACGGCCCAGCTCAGTGCCAAACGCACGGTAGGATTTCTCCTGACGCAGCCAGTTCTGCGCACGGGCGCCGACCAGCTTCATGTCAAACTCCGCACCCGCGTCGACCAGCAGATCCCAGAGGTAGTTCTGCATCTCGATCGGGTGGTGGAGTTCCCAGCCAAGCTCACCGGTGTAGGCCACACGGATCGCGTTCACAGGGCACATGCCCAGCTCGATCTGGCGCGCAGACAGCCAAGGGAAGCGCTTGTTGGACAGCGCGGTGCTTGGATCGGCGTCGCTGATCACCTTTTTCAGAACATCGCGGGATTTTGGCCCGGCAATCGCAAACACACCCCACTGTGTGGTGACGTCCTGGATTTCGATGTAGCCGAACTCTTCCATCTTGTCCTCGGCCGCTTTGCGCAGGAAGTCTGCGTCATATTCGGTCCAGGCGCCTGCGGAGACGATGTAGTAGTTGTTCTCACCGTTGCGCACGATGGTGTATTCGGTGCGGGTGGTGCCTGCTGCGGTCAGCGCATAGGTCAGGTTGATACGACCCACCTTTGGCAGCTTGTTGCAGGTGAACCAATCCAGGAACTGGGTCGCACCGGGGCCTTTGACAACATGTTTGGTGAAGGCGGTTGCGTCGATCAGGCCAACACCTTCACGGATCGCTTTGGCCTCATCCACGGCATACTGCCACCAGCCACCACGGCGGAAGGAGCGGTTTTCCTCGTCAAAGTTCGAGGGCGCATCAACTGGGCCATAGTAGTTCGGACGTTCCCAGCCGTTCACCCAGCCAAATTGCGCGCCTTTTTCTTTCTGACGGTCAAAGGCAGGCGAGGTGCGCAGTGGGCGACAGGCCGGACGCTCTTCATCTGGGTGGTGCAGGATGTAAACGTGCTCATAGCACTCTTCGTTCTTGCGTGCCGCAAACTCGGTGGTCATCCAGTTGGAGGAATAGCGCTTCGGGTCAAGGCTCGCCATGTCGATCTCGGCTTCGCCGTCCACCATCATCTGCGCGAGGTAGTAGCCGGTGCCGCCTGCTGCTGTGATGCCGAAGGAGAAGCCCTCTGCCAGCCACATGTTGCGCAGGCCAGGGGCCGGACCCACCAGCGGGTTGCCGTCTGGGGTGTAGCAGATCGGGCCGTTGAAGTCGTCTTTTAGGCCGGATTCCGCACAGGAGGGCACGCGCTCGGCCATCGCCATGTACTGATCCGCGATCCGGTCGAGATCCAGCGGGAACAGGTCCGCGCGGAAGCTGTCCGGCACACCGTGCTCAAAGCGCGCAGGCGCGCCTTTTTCATAGATGCCGAGGATCCAGCCGCCACGCTCTTCACGCGCATAGGATTCGTTGTCGGCGTCCCGCACAACCGGGTGCTCCGGGTTGCCCGCTTCACGCCATTTGACCAGCTCAGGGTCCTGATCCATCACGATGAAAGTGTGCTCCACCGGGATCGCTGGCATCTTGATGCCCAGCATCTTTGCGGTGCGCTGCGCGTGGTTGCCCGAGGCGGTCACAACGTGCTCTGCCGTGATCACCACTTTTTCGTCCGACTCAATTAGGTTGCCGCCCTTTTCCACCATCTTGGTGCAGGTGACTTCCCAATGTGTGCCGGTCCAGTGGAAGGAATCCGCCTGCATCTTGCGGTGAATTTCCACACCACGCTGGCGCGCGCCTTTGGCCATCGCCTGTGTCACGTCAGCCGGGTTAATATAGCCGTCCTCGGTGTGGTAAATCGCGCCTTTCAGGTCGCCGGTTTCGATCAGCGGCCAGCGCTCTTTGATCTGATCCGGTGTCAGCCACTCATAAGCCACACCACAGGTTTCGGCGGTGGAGGCATAGAGCATATACTCGTCCATACGCTCTTGGGTCTGCGCCATACGCAAGTTGCCCACAACCGCAAAACCAGCATTCAGGCCGGTCTCTTCTTCCAGTGTTTTGTAGAAATCCACCGAGTACTGGTGGATGTGTGTTGTCGCATAGGACATGTTGAACAGCGGCAGCAGGCCAGCGGCGTGCCAGGTTGAGCCAGAGGTCAGCTCATCCCGCTCGATCAGCATCACATCGTCCCAGCCCGCTTTGGCCAGGTGATAGGCAATCGAGGTTCCGACGGCACCACCGCCCACAACCAGCGCTTTGACATTCGTTTTCATAAGACAGGCGACTCCCCGCAGAAGAATGATTTTGCGGTGACTGTAAACGATTGGCCACAAATCTCACGGTCCAGCCGACGCAATAGTGTGCGAATGCGACGTGACGTATCCGTCAAAACCCTTGCTGTGCAGCCGCAGCATCGTTACACCCGCCCCACCTAAAATGGAGACAGACCAGAATGCTGATCTGCCGCTCAGTTTCAGAGTGCCGCGAAGCGGTTGCAAAACTGCGCCAAAATGGCCACCGCATCGGCATGGTGCCCACCATGGGCTATCTGCACGCGGGCCACATGAGCCTCATTCAGACCGCCAAAACACAAAGTGACGCCATCGTGGTGTCAATCTTCGTGAACCCCACGCAATTTGGTGAAGCCGCCGATCTCGACGCCTACCCACGCGATGAGGATCGCGATCTTGCCCTGCTGAACGAGGCCGGCGTCGCGGTTGTGTTCCTGCCGGAGGTGGGGACCATGTATCCCCCCGGCGATGAAACCATCGTGGAAACCACCCGTCTGGCCAATATGCTGCACGGCGAAGTCCGCCCCGGCCACTTCCGCGGCGTGACCACAGTGGTGGCGCGGCTCTTTAACATCGTGCAGCCAGATGTCGCCGTCTTTGGTGAGAAAGACTACCAGCAGCTTCAGGTCATCAAACGTATGGTGGCCGACCTGCATATGCCCGTGCAGATCATCGGCGCCCCCACAGTGCGCGAGGCCGATGGGCTCGCGATGTCGTCACGCAATGTGCGCCTGACACCAGAAGACCGCGCCGCCGCGCTGGTGCTGTCACGCGCGCTGGATGCCGCAGAGACCGCAGCCAAGGGCGGCACAGTTGACGCCCTGCACGCCACCATCACCGCGACCATCGCCAGCGAGCCGCGCGCCGCGCTCATCGGGCTGGACATCGTGGCCGATGAAACGCTCAATACCCTCACCGGGCCGCTCACCGGCCCCACCGCCATCATGATCTCCGTTGCCTTTGGCGACATTCTTCTGATTGACCAAAGAGTAGTGACCCCATGAGCAAACAGACCCAGATCCGCCGCACCACCGTTCCACAGATCGCCGCCCGCAAAGGTGGGGAGCCGATTGTCTCACTGACCTCCTATCACGCGCACACTGCCGCGATTGTCGACAAATACGCGGACTTCATTCTGGTGGGTGACAGCCTTGGCATGGTCATGCACGGTATGGAAAGCACCGTCGGTGTGCCGCTCGATCTGATGATCATGCACGGCAAAGCGGTGGTGCGCGGCACCCAGAAAGCGCTGGTGGTGGTGGACATGCCCTTTGGCACCTATGAGGAAAGCGCCGCCGTGGCCTTCCGCAATGCCGCCAAGATCATGAAAGAGACCCAATGCGGCGCGGTGAAGCTGGAGGGCGGCAAACGCATGGCCGAAACCATCCGCTTTTTGACCGAGCGCGGCATTCCCGTGATGGCCCACATCGGCCTCACACCACAGTCCTCAAACGTCATGGGCGGCTTCAAGACCCAGGGCCGCGAGGAAGACAGCTGGGCCATCCACGAAGAAGACGCCCGAGCCGTGGCCGAAGCTGGTGCCTTTGCCATTGTGCTTGAGGGTATGGTCGAGCCGCTGGCTGCCAAGATCACCAAACAGATCGCAATCCCCACCATCGGCATTGGGGCCTCAGCAGACTGTGACGGCCAGATCCTCGTGCTTGAGGACATGCTGGGCCTGAACGAATGGACGCCAAAGTTTGTGAAAGTATACGGCGACCTCGGCCCCGCCATCGAACGCGCCGTGAGTCAATATGCTGACGAGGTCAAAGACCGGAGTTTTCCGGGAGAGGATGAGGTTTATCGGTGAGGGGAGGCTGCCTATCCGCCACCTATTCAAACGCTCCGAACAGGTCGGATTTGCTATTTCACCTCTTTGAATGCTAACCAAATTGGCCCGGAAGGGCCCGATACCCGAAAAGCTACATCTGCGTCGTTGCGGCACATTTGATCAACGCGCTCTACAGCATCCTCGTCTAGGTTATGCCCCCATTCGCCGTTTATCTCAGTCTTTTGGGGGGCGAGGATAATACCACCAAAACGGTGATCCGCCTCCTCCCAACTTAATTGCTCCGCATCAGAGTAAGCAGCATCTAGTTGCTTTTTTAGGGCATCGTTTTGGAAACGAGGTCCAAGAAAGTACTGCTTGAATTCAAATGCCCATGCGCAGGGACTGTCAACATCCGCGACCCAAAGATCACATCTACCGTTCTTGTAAGGCCTGCCTCTCTGCTTTTTTCTTTTGAGCACCGAGTACTCTGTCAAAGCTAAAAAGCCCCTATAGTGGCGGCATTGCCCAAAAGCGCAACACTTGCTGTTTCATTCCATTCAAACGGATCAAACTCAAAATACGACTCCGTAAACCGAGCCCGCAGCGCTGATACATTGTCCAACCATTTCTTAAAGGCACACACGGTGTTTCTACGCTCATCTCCGACGATCTTGTAAACTTGGTCAACTTTCCGATCCAATTGTCGTTCTCCAAATGTTGTCTCAACAAGAAGAGAAACAACCTATAGGTCAGGTTGAAAATGAAAAACTCCTAAAAGGTATTGCTCAACCATTTTATCAACTCACAAAATCTTCCCCGGATTCATGATCCCATCCGGATCAATCGCCGCTTTGACTGCCGCCATCACATCCACAGCCCCGCCAAGCTCTTTGCGCAGGTAGGGCTTCTTGCCCTGCCCGATGCCATGCTCCCCCGTGCAGGTGCCGCCCATGGAAATCGCCAGATCATTGAGCCAGCTGACAAAGCCTTCCGCCTTGGCGACCTCTTCGGCGTTCTCCATGTCAATCAGCGGTAGCGTGTGGAAGTTTCCGTCGCCCACATGGCCCACCACCGGCGCCAGCAAGCCCAGCTCTGCCGCCTTCTCTGTCGCCGCCGTGACACATTCCGCCAGCCGTGAAATCGGCACGCAGACATCGGTGGAAACGCCTTTTGCGCCGGGGCGCAGCTGCAGCGAGGCCCAATACATATCATGGCGCGCCTGCCAAAGCTTGGTGCGGTCCTCAGCCTTTGTGGTCCATTCAAACCCCGTGCCGCCCATTTCTTCGGCGATGGCACCAAACATTTCTGCCTGCTCGGCCACGCCATTGTCAGAGCCGTGGAACTCCAAAAGCAACAGCGGTGTTTCCGGCAGATCAAGCTTGGAATAAGCATTGGCCGCCTTCACGCTCATCGCATCGAGCAGCTCAATCCGCGCCACCGGAATGCCGTATTGAATGGTCGCCATCACCGCCTGACAGGCCGCATCCACGCTCTCAAACGAACAACGCGCAGAGGACATCGCCTCTGGAATGCCCTGCAATTTCAACGTGATCTCTGTGATGATGCCGAGCGTGCCCTCAGCACCAATCATCAAACGGGTGAGGTCATACCCTGCGCTGGATTTCTTCGCGCGGCTGGCGGTGCGGATCACCTCGCCAGACGGCAAAACCACCTCCAGCGCCAGAACATTGTCCTTCATCGTGCCATAGCGCACCGCGTTGGTGCCGCTTGCGCGGGTGGAGGCCATCCCACCCAGCGAGGCATTGGCCCCCGGATCAATCGGGAAAAACAGGCCGCGGTCCCGCAGATGGGTGTTGAGCTGTTCGCGGGTGACACCCGGCTGCACCACGCAATCCAGATCCTGATCATGCACCGCGATGATGTTCTTCATTTCGGTCATGTCGATGCAGACACCGCCCAAAGGCGCGTTCACATGCCCCTCCAGCGAGGTGCCCGTGCCATAGGCAATCACCGGCACCTTATGGGCGGCGCAGGTTTTGATAATGGCGGCAACTTCTTCGGTCGATTTGGCAAAGATCACCGCATCCGGGGCTTGGTTGGGCAACCATGTGGTGGTGTGGCCATGCTGTTCGCGCATCGCCTGACCCGTGTGGCAGGCCTCACCAAATTGCTGCTTCAGCACCCCCAGCGCTGCGGCAATGCCATCTTCATTGCGCTCCAAAACCTCTGCGTTTGCCATGCCTCTTCCCTTCGCAAGTCGCTGGGGGCCGCAAGCAAACGCAGAGCCTTGTACTCAGATGCGCTTATTCGCCATAGGCCACCCCTTCGCGGCGGTTGTCCGCCCCGCCCTGCAACCCATCACCAATTGCGATGGCATGCAAGCCAGAGTTCAGCCCCCGCACATTCACCTCAAAACCCATCTCCGTCAGAGGGGCCTCAAAATCAGCAGCTGCGGTGCCTTCTTCCACATCATAAGTGCCAAAGCGGTTCACCAGATGCGGCAGATCAATCGCCGCCTGCACATCCATCCCCCAATCCATGTGGGCGATGATGGTTTTGGCCACATAACCGATGATCCGACTGCCGCCCGGGCTGCCAATCACCAGCACAGGTTTGTCGTCTTTCAACACAATGGTTGGCGCCATCGAGGAACGCGGGCGTTTGCCCGGCTCCACACGGTTGGCAATCGGCACGCCGTCACCATGAGAACGGAAGGAGAAGTCGGTCAGCTCGTTGTTGAGCAGATAGCCGCGCGCCATCACCCGGCTGCCAAACCCGTTTTCAATCGTGGTGGTCATCGACAACGCGTTGCCATAGCTGTCCACAATCGAGATGTGCGAGGTGGATGGCTGCGCAAATGTCTGCCCGTCGCCCCAGTTCAGCGCATGGTCAAACTCCGGCGTCCCCGGTGCCACGCTTTCCAGCGCCTTATCACCAGACAGCAGCTCTGCCCGCGCGGCCAGATAGTCTGGCGAAACGAGGCCCGCGGTCGGCACCGGCACAAAATCACTGTCCGCCATATAGCGCCCACGGTCGGCAAAGGCCAAACGCGAAGCATCCCCGATCAGACGCCAGGCATCCGCGCTCTCAGGCCCCATGCCCGCCATGTCATAAGCACCGACCAGCCCAAGAATCTGCCCCACGGTCAGCGCACCAGAAGAGGGCGGCCCCATGCCGCAGACATCGTGATCGCGATACTCCACACAGACCGCATCGCGCTCTTTCACCTGATAAAGCGCCATGTCAACCGTGCTCAGCACGCCGGGATTGTCGGCACTCCGCACCGTAGCCACAATATCGGTCGCGATCTCACCGGTGTAAAA
The DNA here is from genome assembly GCF_027947445.1 of Shimia sp. MMG029. Lineage (NCBI taxonomy): Bacteria > Pseudomonadati > Pseudomonadota > Alphaproteobacteria > Rhodobacterales > Roseobacteraceae > Shimia > Shimia sp. MMG029. Next base: position 147,768 of record NZ_JAQJIM010000002.1, read on the forward strand.
GGGATCCGCGCCATGTTCCGCCATCAGGCGCAGGCTCTCTGCATAGTCCGCGTTCTGCAAGACACTGCCTTCCGACAGCGGCGCGCCACCGGGCAGGAAATAAGCCGCCGTGGTCGGATGGCTTGAGAGCCGCTCCGCATCATTGGCCACCGCGCCTGCAAGGCGTGGGGACACCGCAAAGCCTTTTTCTGCATGGCCAATCGCCGCATCCAGCAGGCTGGGCCAGGCGCTGCGCCCCCAACGTCGGTGCGCTTCTTCCATCAACATCGGCGTGCCCGGCACCCCGACAGAGCGCCCGCCAACCACCGCATCAAAGAACTTCATGCGCTCGCCGTTTTCATCCAGAAACAGCTTCGGCGTGGCCGCCAAAGGCGCTTTCTCGCGCCCATCCAGCGTGGTCACCGTGCCGCTCTCAGCATCATACCAGACCAGAAACGCGCCCCCGCCAAGGCCCGAGCTTTGCGGCTCCACCAGCCCCAGCACCGATTGCACAGCCACCATGGCATCCGCCGCCGATCCCCCGGCGCGCAGCACATTTGCGCCCGCCTCAACCGCCAGCGGATTGGCCGCCGCCACCATCCAGTTTTCTGCAGATGTGGGCTGACCTGCGACCTTGGCGTCCTGCGCGGCCATCAGAGCCTCAGGGATCTGACCACCAAGCTGAGTCGCAACCTCTGGCGCAACGCTGTCGGCGGCCTCCTGTGCCAAACTCATGCTCGCCATTAGGCAAGCCACGGAAACACTTAATGAAAAACGCTTCATTCCACTCTCCCTAAACTTAAAAAGGGGCGCGCTCTGCCGCTCCTCCACAGACCGACGCGCCGCTTCCCCTCAGCTTAAGTCAGAGCGGCGGCATCACCAACAGCGGATAATCGCTCAGCACCTCATACTGCGCGCCTTCCGAGGTCAGATTGGAGCGATAGAGCGCGAATTCAGACACCGAGATCGGCCACATATCAAAATGAGCCCCACGTGAAATCGCACCTTGGATCTTTTCCGGTGCGTGCTGACCATCGCGAAAACGGCTCAGCGTCACATGCGGGCGAAACCGGCGCTTTTCGATTTTCATGCCCACCCGACGTGCGGCGCGGGCCACATCCGCCTGCAAATCCATCAACACCGGATCCGGCGCCACCAACACCCCAAGGCATCGGCTTTTGGCACCACCAAAAATGTCGATGCCCTTCATCGTCATTTCAAAGGGCAGCGCCTGGATCATTTCCAGCTCTTCATGCAGCATTTCCAGCTGCTCCACCGGCTGATCATCCAGAAACGCCAGTGTCACATGCAGATTGGCCGCTGCGACCGGTGTGCCAACCGCCAGACGGTCCTGCACATCCAAGAAACGATCCGCTTCTGGACCCTCCAGCGGTATGCCGACAAAAGCCCGCATGCCGCCTCAGAGCATCGCTGGCACAACCAGATCCGGTGGGCGGTGACCATCATCAAACGTCTTGATATTGATCAGGACTTTCTCGCCCATCTCGATCCGACCTTCGACAGTGGCCGATCCCATATGCGGCATCAGCACCACATTGGGCACACCGCGCAGATCAGGATGTACCTCATTGCCGTGCTCAAAAACATCGAGCCCAGCGCCCGCCAGATCACCGTTCTTCAGCGCACGTACCATGGCGTTTTCGTCGATCACTTCCCCGCGGGAGGTGTTGATCAGCACCGCCGAGGGTTTCATCAGCTTCAGACGACGCGCATTCAGCAGATGGAAGGTTGAGGGCGTATGCGGGCAGTTCACGGAAATCACATCCATACGCGCCAGCATCTGGTCAAGGCTTTCCCAATAGGTCGCCTCATATTGCGCCTCAATTTCAGGGCGCAGGCGGCGGCGGTTGTGATAGTGGATCTGCATGCCACAGGCCTGCGCGCGCCGCGCCACAGCCGTGCCGATGCGGCCCATGCCCAGAATGCCGAGCCGCTTGCCGCTCACCCGGCCACCCAACAGCGCCGTAGGGGCCCAGCCGTCCCATTCGCCAGATTGCATGCGCTGCACGCCTTCGCTCACCCGGCGGGTCACGCCAAGAATCAACGCCAGCGCCATATCCGCCGTGTCATCGGCTGACACACCCGGCGTATTGGACACCAGAACGCCGCGCTGACGGGCCGAAGCCACATCAATGTGGTCCACACCGGCGCCGTAGTTGGCGATCAACTTCAGCCTGTCCCCAGATTGCGCAATCATATTGGCGTCTATCTTGTCGCTCAGCGTTGGCACCAGAACATCAGCGTCTTTCATCGCTGCCGCCAGCTCTTCGCGGCTCATTGGGCTGTCATCATCGCGCAGCCGCACATCAAACAGCTCAGACAGCCGTGTCTCAACAGCTTCCGGCAGGCGTCGCGTCACGACAACACTCAGACGTTGCTTTGGCATTCAATGCCTCCCCATACTTTCCAAATCAGCCCGTTGATGTCACAGTGCAACACAGGCAAGCGGCGCACAAGAACCCCTCCGCACCTTCAATGCAGAAAAAATCAGGCAAAATGTTCACCTTGGGTCGAAATTCTCTTGTGAGCCTGGCCACGGCTTTGCTGTTGGCGCTCACATCTTCCGTTGCGGCAAACCCTGTGTCCGCTCAAAGCGCAAGCACAGACACGACCGCAGAAACCGCTGCGCCCAAACGCGGGCCTGTCACCAACCTGCCATTGCCGCGCTATGTCTCTCTGAAGGCGAGCAAAGCCAATGTGCGGCGCGGCCCGTCCCGCACCCACCGCATCGACTGGGTCTTCACCCGCAAATCAATGCCACTTCAGATCACCGCCGAATATGGCCACTGGCGGCGCGTGCGCGACATCGAAGGTGCAGGCGGCTGGATCCACTACTCCCTGCTCTCCGGCGTGCGCACCGTGATTGTACAAAAAGACATGCTGCCTCTTGCCGTGCGCCCGGATCAGACACAGGCCACCGCCCATCTGGAACTCGGGGTGATTGCAAAGCTTGAGGAATGTACGCTGGATTGGTGCCGCCTGAAGGCCGGCGGCTACAAAGGCTGGGTGCAGAAAACCGACCTTTGGGGTGTGTCAGCCGAGGAAATCCGCGACTGACACTGATTGGTCCTGAAGCAGAGGCGCTTACTGTGCCGCCTCGGCTGCGGCGCGGATGGCGCGGATGTTGTCGCCGTAGACCTGCGCCTGATCGACAGAGCCGCCTTTGAACACCGCAGAGCCTGCCACCAGCGCATCTGCACCCGCCGCAGCCACCAGAGGCGCGGTTTCGGTGGTCACACCGCCGTCGATTTGGATGTGGATCTCACGATCGCCAATCATCTCACGGCAGCGGCGGGTTTTCTCCACACCAGAATGGATGAACTTCTGGCCCCCAAATCCGGGGTTCACCGTCATGATCAGCACCATATCCACCAGATCAAGCACATGTTCGATGCTTTCCAGTGGGGTGCCCGGATTCACAGCCACGCCCGCTTTCACGCCCTGCGCCTTGATCGCCTGAACGGTGCGGTGAATGTGGGGGCCTGCTTCCACATGCGCAGTGATCATATCTGCGCCTGCTTCGGCGTAGGCCTCGATGTAAGGATCCACTGGCGCGATCATCAGATGCACATCCATGAAGGTTTTCACATGCGGACGGAACGCTTTCACCGCGGGCGGGCCAAAGGTCAGGTTCGGCACAAAATGCCCGTCCATCACATCCACATGCACCCAATCCGCACCCTGATCCTCAATCGCGCGAATCTCCGCACCGAAGTTGGCAAAATCCGCTGACAGGATGGATGGGGCGATCTTAATCTTGCGATCAAAGCTCATATCTGGCTCCTTCCCGGCCACGCCGGGATTTGAAGAGAGGCGTTGGCAAGTCTTTGGCCAGCCCACGCATAAAGGCGGTATCGCCACCGAAACAGCGATTCGAAACTGGCGGCAAAATGGCGATCACGTCGAGAAATTTCAATCCAATTGCCGTCCGTGTGCCAAAGTTCGCAGTTTGCCCGATTTTTCATCCAAATCGCTCAATATGCGCAAATTTCATACGCATGTGACAGATCCGCTCAAAAAACGGGCAGGCGTTCTTTTGATGCGCCGCCGCCAATGCGAGTCACAAGGAAAACCGACACCGCTCATCGGAGACGCCCATCACCGCCTTAACGCCCATATCACGCCCAGAGCCCGCTCTGCCGCAACAACCGCGCGCGCAGGGCAGCGCCGAAATGGCCAGCAAGCTGCGGGGGGCGGCCTCGGTGCTGGACGATCTGCGCCTGTCCGGCTCCAGCCGCGTTCTTTTCCCACATGCCAACTATCCACGTGGCCGCACCCAGGCCCTGCAGGCGGTTCTGCTCAACACCGCTGGCGGCATCACCGGGGGCGATTGTTTCTCTGTCTCAGCCTCCGCTGGCGCAGACAGCCAGCTCACCATCACCACGCAGGCCGCCGAGCGCGCCTATCGCAGCATTGACGCCAAACCGGGGCAGCTTGAGACAACACTCACGCTTGAGGAAAACGCCCAGCTCGACTGGCTGCCGCAAGAAACCATCCTTTTTGACGGGGCCTCCCTGTCGCGCAGCCTGACTGTGACCATGCACAAAACCGCGCGTTTTCTGATGGTGGAGCCGCTGATCTTTGGCCGCACCGCCATGGGCGAAACCCTGCGCAAAGCCGATATCTTTGACCGCATCACCGTGACGCGTGATGATGAGCTGCTGTTTGCAGATCGCGTCAAACTCAGCGGCAACATTCAGGCACATCTTGACCGCCCCACCATCGCAGGCAGCGCGCGCGCCATGGCCACCATCCTGCTGGCCGCGCCCGATGCGGGCCGCCATCTGGACAAGCTGCGCGCGCTTCTGCCCGCCACCGCAGGGGCCAGCGAGATCCGCGATGGCCTGCTGTTTGCGCGCATTCTGGCCGAAGACGGCCACGCCCTGCGCCAATCCCTCATTCCCGCGCTCACGCTTTTGCACGGCGCTGATATTCCCCGAACATGGATGCTCTGACCACATGCAACTGACCCCCCGTGAAAAGGACAAACTGCTGATCGCCATGGCCGCCGAAGTGGCCCGCAAGCGCCTCGCGCGTGGCGTGAAGCTCAACCACCCCGAAGCGATTGCCCTGATCACCGAAGCCGTTGTCGAAGGCGCGCGCGATGGCCGCTCGGTGGCCGATCTCATGCAATCGGGCGCACAGGTCATCACCCGTGACCAGTGTATGGAAGGCATCGCCGAGATGATCCACGAAGTGCAGGTCGAAGCCACCTTCCCAGATGGCACAAAACTTGTGACCGTCCACAACCCAATCCGCTGACTGACGAGAGGAAGACAGACATGCAACGTTTTGCCGTCACGGCGCTCGCCACCGCCACAGCTGCCCCCGCCTTGGCCCATTCAGGTGCACATTTGCACCCTCATGCCGACCATCCGATCTGGCTGTCTCTGCTTTTGGGATCCCTCGCTGTTGGCGCCTTTGGTCTTTTCATGTGGAAGAAAAAATGATCCCCGGCGAACTGATCCCTGCAGAGGGCGACCTAACCCTGAACGCACACGCCGAAGTCACCACCCTTATGGTGGCCAACACCGGCGATCGCCCCATTCAGGTGGGCAGCCACTACCATTTTGCCGAAACCAATCCAGCACTGGATTTTGACCGCGCCGCCGCCCATGGCCTGCGTCTGGACATCGCTGCAGGCACCGCCGTGCGCTTTGAGCCGGGCCAACGCCGAGAGGTGCACCTCATTCCGATTTCAGGCGCGCGCCGCATTTATGGATTTAATCAGAAAGTCATGGGGCCTCTCTCATGACCTAACCCCAAGGAGATTTTGATGCAGACGATTGCCACGGGCTCGATCACGGCCTCACTAAATGGGTTTTTCTTTATGTCCCGGCTGATGGAGCGCAACATGCGCACCTCACACGCGATGACAAAGGCACTGATGACATCCATGACGATGCCCTATCTGGTGAGCACATCGCCAGCTTTGGCCACGCCAAAACCTACGGCGGAGAAACCGAAACAGGCGACCAAACCCGCCGCGCCCCGGCGCAAAGCTGCACCAAAAACAAAACCGACCACCGCGCGCCGCGCGGCGTCCGCAACCGCTGCCAAACCTGCCGCAACAGAGCCAAGCATCAAAACGGTCACCACCAAAACCGAAGCACCGGCAAAACCGGTCACCACAACACGCAAAGCAAAGCCAGAAGCAAAAGCGGCCCCAAAGCCCAAAGGTGCCGCCACACCACAACCGAAGCCCACATCCAAGCCTGCTGCCAAACCTGCGGCAAAGGTGGTGGCAAAAACCGCCGCACCCGCGCCCAAAGCAGAGACAGACCCAGCGCCAGCGGCGCGCAAAACCAAACGCCAGCCTTCCACGCCGCCAGCCATGCCGCCCGCTGCAGCTGAAACGGCTAAACCGAAAAAATAACGGGGCGCACGACCACACTCTGCGCCTGCCAAACCAACAGAGACCCCTTTTATGCCAGCAAAAATTTCCCGCTCCGACTACGCCGCCATGTTTGGCCCCACTGTGGGTGACAAGCTGCGCCTCGCTGACACCGATCTTGTGATTGAGGTGGAGCGGGATTTGACTGCTGAGAAAGCCGGAAACGGCAATGCGCTGAGTTATGGCGAAGAGGTCAAATTCGGCGGCGGCAAGGTGATCCGCGATGGGATGGGCCAAGCCCAGACCACCCGCGCCGAAGGGGCTGTGGACACAGTGATCACCAACGCGCTGATTGTCGATCACACCGGCATCTACAAAGCCGATGTGGGCCTTAAGGATGGGCGCATCGCCAAAATCGGCAAGGCGGGCAACCCGGACACCCAACCGGGGGTGGACATCATCGTCGGCCCCGGCACCGAAGCCATTGCGGGCGAAGGAAAAATTCTGACTGCAGGTGGGTTTGACAGCCACATCCACTACATCTGCCCACAGCAGATCGAAGATGCGCTGCACTCAGGTCTCACCACCATGCTCGGCGGCGGCACCGGCCCAGCGCACGGCACTTTGGCCACCACCTGCACCCCCGGCCCATGGCACATTGGCCGCATGTTGCAATCCGCCGACGCCTTTCCGATGAACCTCGCCTTTGCGGGCAAGGGCAACGCGTCGCTACCTGCGGCCATCGAAGAGCAGGTCAAGGCAGGGGCCTGTGCGCTCAAACTGCACGAAGATTGGGGCACCACGCCCGCCGCCATTGACTGCTGCCTTTCGGTGGCCGACGCGATGGACGTGCAGGTGATGATCCACACCGACACGCTCAACGAATCTGGCTTTGTCGAAAACACCGTGGCCGCCATGAAGGGCCGCACCATCCATGCCTTCCATACTGAGGGCGCAGGCGGCGGCCACGCGCCAGACATCATAAAAATCTGCGGCGAAGAGCATGTGCTGCCCTCCTCAACCAACCCCACGCGTCCCTTCACTGTGAACACGGTGGATGAGCATCTGGATATGCTCATGGTCTGTCACCATCTGGACAAATCCATCCCAGAGGATGTGGCCTTTGCCGAAAGCCGCATCCGGCGCGAGACCATCGCGGCTGAGGATATCCTGCATGACATGGGCGCGTTCTCAATCATCGCCTCTGACAGTCAGGCCATGGGGCGCGTCGGCGAGGTGCTGATCCGCACGTGGCAGACCGCGGACAAAATGAAAAAACAGCGCGGACGTCTGCCCGAAGAGATCGGCGAGAACGACAACTTCCGCGTCCGCCGCTATATCGCAAAATACACCATCAACCCCGCCATCGCCCATGGCATCGCCCATCAGATCGGCTCCATTGAAGAGGGCAAACGCGCCGATCTCGTGCTCTGGAACCCGGCTTTCTTTGGCGTAAAACCGGAAATGGTGCTGATTGGCGGCTCCATCGTCTGTGCCCAGATGGGCGACCCCAACGCCTCCATCCCCACCCCACAGCCGGTCTACTCCCGCCCGATGTTTGGCGCCTATGGCCGTGCCGTGGAAAACGCCGCCGTTGTCTTTGTCTCCGAGGCAGCACAAGCCGAAAACATCGGGGCGTCACTGGGCTTGGCAAAACAAACCCTCGCGGTTCAGAATACCCGCAAGATTGGCAAGTCGGATCTGAAGCTAAACGCCGCCACCCCGGAAATTGAAGTCCATCCAGAGACTTACGAGGTGCGCGCCGATGGTGAACTTCTGACCTGTCAGCCTGCCGAGGTGCTGCCCATGGCACAGCGGTACTTTATGTTCTGACCGGAGGCCCTATGCGCGCACTACTTCTCGCCCTCACCTGCTTTGCCAGCCCCCTTGCTGCGCAATGCCCCACCGCTTCTGACATGGAAACCGGCATCCGTCTTGAGGATAAGGACGGTGCCATGGAGACCTATCAAAGCTTTGGCGCAAACCATGTCCGCGGCCTCTGGGAAGACACCACCGGCATTCAATCCAAATACGTCCTGCTTAAAGGGCTCTATATTGTGGAGCAGTTTGATCTGGAGGATGGCAACGCCATTCCTGACAGTCGCGCCACCCACAGCTATCCGATCAGCCCAGAAGATGCGCCCCTGCCCGTCGCCGGCGGGCGCTGGGACACAAAAGTGGTCACCATGGACACCGAAGGCGTCGAAAGCCGTGTGGAAAGCTATGTCTTCGGAGACACAACCCGCATCACGTTGGGTGGTTGCAGCTACGACATGATCCCGGTCACCGGCATTTACTACGATGACGACGGCTACGAGGAAACGCTGCACTACCTGCCGGAGCTTGGCTTCTCCTATCTGTCGGAAGCCCGCTACACCAACGAAGCCCCAGACCGCTATGTCTATGTCGATATCAAAGCGGTGCCATAACACCCAAAGGCCACGCTGCATTGCAGCGTGCGCAAAACAGCTATGACGAAAGACCCTGTGCACATGCCAGACATTTTCCCCCATATTCATCGCCAGGGGAGGACCGAACGTTTTTATCGAACTGAGGTTCAAAATGGCACTCACAGACACAACATCCGCCGCACCGTTTGCGCTTGGCAAACTGCTGGCAGCACCCTTCCGGGCAATCGGCAATGGCCTGATCGCGCTTGCAGAAAACAACAGCCGCGTACAGCAAATCGAAACGCTGAACGCCATGTCCGATGCACAACTGGCCGAACGGGGCCTGCGCCGCGAAGAGATCGTGCGCCACGTCTTCCGCGACTACATGCATCTCTGATCCTGCGGGCAACCGGGGGGGCGTCATGACCGCTCTGCCCACCGCCCGCGCCTACCACGGCCACGCCCATGCCCCCGCAGCGGGGCAAGTGGCGCTGACCTACGAAGACCGCTTCCTGCGCCGCAAAACCCTGCGGCTGGAAGACGGCAGCCGCCTCCTTGTCGATCTGCCCAAAACCACATCGCTCGATCATGGCGGTGTACTGGTGCTGACCGACGGGCGCGAAATCACCGTGACCGCCGCGCCGGAGCCGCTCTTGCAGGTCACCGCAGATGATCTCACCCGCATCGCCTGGCACATCGGCAACCGCCACACCCCGTGCCAGATCGAGGACGGCCGCCTGCTGATCCAGCCCGACCACGTGATCAAAGACATGCTGGGCCTTTTGGGCGCAACCGTGACCGATGTTACCGAACCGTTCACGCCCGAAGGCGGCGCTTATGGCCATGGCCGCACCCATGGCCACGATCACAGCCATCCGCACGCCCATGATCACAGCCACGATCATGACCATCAACATGAGCACTGATCCAATTCTCACATTGGCCCAATGGCTTTCCCCTGCCTATCCGGTGGGGGCTTTCACCTACAGCCACGGGCTGGAGGCGCTGGTGGACTACGGCGCGGTGCACAATGCCGCCAGCTTTTCCGACTGGCTCACCGACACGCTCACACATGGCGCAGGCCACAACGACGTGATCCTGCTCGCCGCCGCCTACAAGGCTGACGATCTGACCGCCCTAACTGAGGCAGACGACCTCGCCCGCGCCCTCGCCCCCTCCGCGGAACGCCTTCTGGAAACCGATCAGCAGGGCGCGGCTTTTGTGCGCACCGCCAGCGCCATTCACGACCTCGACCTGTCCAAGCTCACCTATCCGGTGGCCGTGGGCCGCGCCGCGCGCCTGCAGGATCTGCCGCTGCCAGAAACCGCCCGCTTCTTCCTGCACGCCTTTGCCGCCAATCTCACCTCCGCCGCCACACGCCTTGTGCCTTTGGGTCAGACAGAGGCGCAAAGCGTGCTCACCGCCCTCACCCCGCTGTGCCAGACCATTGCGGATCAGGCGATCGCAGCGCCGCTCTCGGCCATTGCCTCTTCTACATTTGCCTCTGACATCGCCTCGATGCGGCATGAAACCCAATACTCCCGGCTGTTCCGGTCCTAATCACAGGAAACCCACATGACGTCTTCCGCTTCTCCCCATGGCCCGCTCCGCATTGGCATCGGTGGCCCTGTTGGCGCTGGCAAAACCACGCTCACCGCCAATCTTTGCCGTGCCCTGCGTGACAAGCTTTCCATCGCCGTGGTCACTAATGACATCTACACCCGCGAAGACGCCGAGGAGCTGATGCGCCAGCAGGTGCTGCCGCTTGAGCGCATCAAAGGTGTTGAAACCGGCGGCTGCCCGCACACCGCCATCCGCGAAGACGCCTCTATCAACCTCGCCGCCATTGACGAGCTGACCAAAGAGATCCCCGATCTCGACATCGTGCTGATTGAATCTGGCGGCGACAATCTCTCCGCCACCTTCAGCCCAGAACTGGCCGATCTCACCATCTATGTGATCGACACAGCCGCGGGCGAAGAGATCCCGCGCAAGGGTGGCCCGGCCATCACCCGCTCTGACATTCTGATCATCAACAAAACCGATCTTGCGCCCTACGTTGGGGCCTCGCTGGAGGTCATGGAGCGCGACGCCACCAAAATGCGCGGCACCCGCCCCTTCCTCTTCACCTCCCTCCGGCACGGCAAAGGGCTGGAGGCGCTGCTGCCGCTGATTGGCGACATCGGCGGCGTGCCTGCCCTCATGACCGGATAGGCGGAACAGTTTCCCAAGAAACACGCCCCTCAGAGCTTCTCATTCCCAAAATATCCCCGCCGGAGGCATCCTGCGCTTCAACCAGCGCGCGCGCCGCGTTATGAGCGCAACAGGCAGCAACCGGCGGAACCAACCATGATCGAGCTTCAAAACGTCAGCCTCTCCTACGGGGACCGCACGGTTCTGCGCGATCTCTCTCTGCGCCTGACGGAACGCCGCATCGCGATCATTGGCGCAAATGGCTCCGGCAAATCCACCCTCGCACGCTTGCTCAATGGCCTCGCCCTGCCCAGCACGGGCGACGTGCTGGTGGATGGGCTCAACACCCGCAAACAGGGCCGTGAGGTGCGTCGCAAAGTGGGCTTTGTGTTTCAGAACCCCGACAATCAGATTGTCATGCCCATCGTCGAAGAAGATCTGGCCTTTGGCATGAAAAACTGCGGCTTCTCCAAAGCCGAGATCGCCACCAAAACCGATGAAATCCTTGCCCGCTATGATCTCAGTGGTCTGCGCGAATACCCTGCACATCTGCTGTCTGGCGGCCAGAAACAGCTGATTGCCATCTCCGGCGTGCTGGTGATGGAGCCGGACATTGTGGTGATGGACGAGCCCACCACGCTGCTCGATCTGCGCAACAAACGCCGTATTGCCCGTGCGGTGGCCGCCTTGGATCAGCGTGTCATCACCGTCACCCACGATCTCGATCTGATCACCGATTATGACCGCGTGATCGTGATTGATGAGGGCCGCGTTTTTGCCGATGGGCAGCCTGACGAAGTGATCCCCGCCTATCAGGAGCTCATGGCCTGATGCTCGATCTTTACGCCCCCGGTCATTCGCCACTGCACCGCATGCGCCCATCTCTGAAAATGGGGGCGCTGATGGTCGGGGCCACACTCCTGATGATCAACCAAAGCCTGCCGATCACCGTGGCCGCCGCATTGGTCATCCTTGCGCTCTATCCGCTGGCGCAGCTCACGCTCAAACAGGCTTTTGCGCAAGTCCGCCCCCTGCTGTGGATCTTTGTGCTGTTCTTTGCGGTGCAATGGTATTTCTCAGGCCTCACCATGGCCGCTTATGTGGTGCTGCGCCTGGCCGCACTGATCCTGCTCGCCAGCCTTGTCACCCTGACCACGCGCTCCTCCGACATGATCGACACGATGACGCGCGCCCTGCGCCTTTTCCGTCCGCTTGGCGTGAACCCCGAAAAGGTCAGCCTCGCCATCTCCCTCGCCCTGCGCTTTATTCCTGTGCTCGCTCAGATCATGACCGAGGTGCGCGAGGCGCAAAAGACGCGCGGACTGGAACGCTCCGTCATTGCTGTGGCCATGCCCATGGCGATCCGTGCGATCAAGATGGCGGATGATATTTCGGATGCCATCGATTCCAGAGGATATCGTTCCTGAGTTGCGCTAACAGCGGCGCAAGTGCTTGAGCCTGTGCGTCACTCCTTTTTACCCGTTTCTCCAATGAAAAACGCAAAAGGGACGGATCAGATGGACACCGCACTCAAACAAGGCTTCGCGACCAAAGACATCGTCTATATCGCGCTCTTTGCCGCTCTCACCGCCGCACTTGGCCTGATGCCCCCAATCCACTTCGCCGGCGCGGCACTGCCACCAATCACCGCGCAGTCGCTGGGTGTGATGCTTGCGGGTGCTGTGCTTGGGTCCAAACGCGGTGGTCTTGCGCTGCTGCTGTTTATCGCGCTTGTGGCCGTGGGCTTGCCGCTTCTGTCCGGTGGCCGTGGCGGTTTTGGCGTGCTCATCGGCACATCGGGTGGCTTCCTGCTCGCATGGCCTTTCTGCGCCGCCCTCATCGGCTGGCTCATTGAGCGTGACAGCGACGCAAGTGCTGTCAAAACAGGTATTTACGTCGCAATCGGTGGCATTGCCCTGATGTATGCGGCTGGCATTCCTTGGATGGCCTTCATCGGCAAACTGGGCCTCACCAAGTCTCTGACGATCATGGTGGCCTACATCCCCGGCGATCTGGTAAAGGTGGTTCTGGCGACAATCATCGCCCGCGGTCTGCGCCGCGCCTTTCCAGCCCTCTGAGGACACGTTTGCCTTTACGACACGCAATAGATCACCACGCCCGCCAGCGCCCCGACGCGCTGGCGGTTGCTGTTTCTGACACCCGTCTGACCTACGGCGCATTGCATCGCCGACTGCAACGCCTGCATGCGGCCCTCAGCGCTCTCCCCGCACAACCCCGTGCCGATTTGAGCCTGCCTGAAGACGCGCGCAACTTTGCCCTGTCCGCTGGCAACCATCCCAATGCACCGACGCTTCTGGCTGCGGCATTGGCCACCCCCCACGCCGTCACCCTGCTCGATCCGCATTGGCCCGACGCCCTGCATCAGCGCGTGCTGGCGAAACTTCCTTCGGATGCGCTCTTCTGCCTCTCTACCCAGACCGCCCTGATTGCCGCCGCCGCACGCCTTGGCATCCCAGCCATCCGCATCGACACCGCCGACTTTGACGCCTTCCTCGCCGCGCCTGCAGAGATCCCTTTCACCGATCCCCGCGCGATCTTCATGGTGGGCTTCACCTCTGGCACCACATCCGAGCCCAAAGCCTTCGCCCGCGCCCGCCACAGCTGGCGCGCCTCGCTGGATGCCAGTCGCCTCGCCTTTGCCCTGACCGAGCAAAGCAACACTTTCGCGCCCGGCCCGCTGGCCCATGGCATCACGCTCTACGCGCTCGCCGAAACCCTGGAACTTGGCGCCGCCTTCCACGCTCTGCCGAAATTTGATCTCACCGCCGCCCATGCGGCCATGGCAGAGACCCGCCGCATCGTCGCCGTGCCAAGCCTGCTTGGCGCGCTCTGTCACGGCGCACCGGTGGATCAGATCGTGGAGATCACCACCGCCGGGGCCAAACTCGATCCAGCCCTTCTAGCAAAGGCGCGCAGCCATTTCCCCCGCGCCCGCGTGCATGAATACTACGGCGCGTCCGAGCTGGGCTTTGTCAGCCTCAACACCCATGGCCGCGACAGCTCTTCTGCGCCTGCCCATTCCGTGGGTCGCCCCTTCCCGCATGTGGAACTCTCCCTGCGCCAGAACGGTCAGGAGGTCGCCCAAGGTGAACCCGGCACCATCTTTGTGCGCGGGGATCTGGCGATTGACAGCTACCTCTGGGGCGGGCGCACCTCCGGCTTCCGCCGCGAAGGCCCATGGGCCACCGTCGGTGACGTGGGCAAACTCAACAATGACGGCAGCCTCAGCCTCCTGGGCCGCGAAGGCGGCATGGTCATCACCGCAGGTCACAACGTCTACCCGCAGGAAATCGAAACCGCGCTCTCTGAAATCCCCGGCCTGTCTGCGGCCGTGGTGCTCGGCGTCGCCCATCAGTCGCGCGGCCAAGAACTGGTCGCCATTGTGGAGGGCGACACCCCGCTTGACGAGCTGCGATCGCAACTCGCCATCCGCCTGCCCCGCTACAAACTCCCGCGCCATTTCTACCGCACGCAGGACTGGCCCCTGACCAGCTCCGGCAAACCGGACCGCGGCCGCCTGCTCTCCTGGCTCAGCAAAAAGGACGCGCGCCTTGTCCCTGCTGCAAGCTGAGCGCCAGCCGGTCATCATCGCCGCCCGCCGCAGCGCCATCGGTCGCGCAGGGGGCATCTTCGCCTCCCTTGAGGTGGAAGACCTCGCCGCACCCGTGCTGCAAGCCACCCTCGCTGACGCGGGCCTCTCCCCCAACGCGATTGACGATGTGATCCTCGGCAACGCCGCAGGCCCCGGTGGCAACGTGGCCCGCCTAGCGGCGCTGCACGCAGGCTTCCCAACCGCCATCCCCGGCGTGACCGTGGATCGCCAATGCGGCTCCGGTCTTGAGGCGGTGATGATGGCCTGCCACCTCATCATGGCGGGCGCGGGCACCACTTATCTCGCGGGTGGCGTCGAAAGCCAAAGCCGCGCGCCCCTGCGCACCCTGCCCGCCAGTGGCACCTTGCCCGAGCACAGCTTCAACCGCGCCCGTTTTGCACCCGACAGCATTGGCGATCCAGAAATGGGGCCCGCCGCCGACATGGTGGCAGATGAATTCAACATCTCCCGCGCCCGACAGGACGCTTTTGCCCTGCGCTCCCAACAGCGCGCAACTGAGGCCCGTGCCGCGGGTCGTTTGACCGCCGAAGTCACCCCAATCGCAGGCCACACCCTCGACGAATGCATCCGCGACACGATGACAGCCGAGCGCCTCGCCCGCCTGCGCCCTGCTTTCGACAAAGATGGCACGGTGACAGTGGGCAACGCCTGCCCCCTCAACGACGGCGCAGCTGCCCTGCTGATCACCACCGCCGCCAAAGCGCGCGCACTGGGTCACACCAAAGCCCTCGCCTACCTTGGTGGCGCGGCGGCAGGTGTGGACCCCAATATTCTTGGCATCGGCCCCGTCGCTTCCACCAAAAAGCTGCTCAAGCACCACCCAAATCTGCGCCTCGCTGATCTCACCCATCTGGAATTCAACGAAGCCTTCGCCGCGCAGGTGCTCGCCAGCCTTGATGCGCTAGGGCTCGACGAGACCCTGCCCAACCCAGACGGCGGTGCCATCGCGCTCGGCCACCCATTTGGGGCCTCGGGTGCCATCCTCGTGGTGCGCCTGTTCAGCCAACTCATCCGCCAACCCGCGCCCGAAGACGCCCTCGCCATGGCCATGATCGGCATTGGCGGCGGCCAAGGGCTCACCGCTGCTTTCCAGCCCACACACCTCTAAGCTCTTCTCATTCTTCAAATATTCCGGGTGAAGTCACACCTTTGGTGTGACGAGGGCAGCGCCCTCAAAACAAAAACGGGGCCGCACTGCGACCCCGTCTCTCATCTCACATCAGACGCGCTTATTCGTCTTCGTCATCCAGCATCCGCACCGCACCAAGCGAAGCGTTGGACACGTGCTGTGCATAAACCTTCAGTGCTTTGGAAACCGCACGAGGGCGTCCCTCGGCTTTCCAGAACTTCTTGCCCGCCTGCGGGTGGTTGTCACGACGGCGCTGCAGCTCCTCGTCGCTCACATCCAGATGAATGGTCCGGTTGCGCACGGAAATGCGGATCTTGTCGCCGTCTTCCACCAGGCCAATCACGCCTTTCTCTGCCGCTTCCGGCGAGGCGTGACCAATCGAAAGGCCAGCAGTACCGCCAGAGAAACGCCCATCAGTCAGCAGCGCACAGGTGTGATCCAGCTTCTTGGATTTCAAATACGCCGTTGGGTAGAGCATTTCCTGCATGCCTGGCCCACCTTTTGGCCCTTCGTAGCGGATCACCACCACGGAATACGGCTGCACCTCATTCTGCAAGATGCCATGCATCGCATCTTCCATGGATTCATAGACCTTCGCGGTGCCTTCAAACTCATACATCTGTTTGATCACACCGGCAGTTTTCAGGATACAGCCCTGCTCTGCGATGTTGCCAAACAGCACGCAAAGCCCACCTTCTTCGGAATAGGCATTGGCAAAGTCACGCACGCAGCCGTCTTCCACGTCCAGATCCAGTTCGGTGTACATCCGCGACTGACTGAAGGCCTCCGTGGTGCGCACGCCGCCAGGGGCCGCGATGAACAGATCGCGCGCTTCATTGCCAGCGGTTTCGCGGCGCACATCCCATTTGTCGATGAATTCGCCCACGGTGCGTTCATGCACGGTTGCGCAGTCGCGGTGGATTTTGCCTTCGCGCTCCAGCTCGCCCATGATCCGCGCAATGCCGCCTGCCCGGTGCACATCTTCCATGTGATATTTCGGCGTTGATGGTGCCACTTTGCTCAGATGCGGGATCTCACGGCTCAGGCGATCCATATCCGCCATGGTGAAATTCACGCCACCCTCATGGGCAATCGCCAGAAGGTGCAGAACCGTGTTGGTAGACCCACCCATGGCAATATCGAGCGCCATGGCGTTTTCAAAAGCCTTGAAGGTCGCGATGCCACGCGGCAGCGCGGTCTCGTCACCTTCTTTGTACCAGCGGTCACACAGCTCGATGATCTTGTGACCCGCTTCTTCAAACAGCCCGCGGCGTTTGGAGTGGGTCGCCAGCAGCGAGCCATTGCCCGGCAGCGCCAGACCCAGCGCTTCGGCCAGACAGTTCATCGAGTTTGCAGTGAACATGCCAGAGCAGGAGCCACAGGTTGGACAGGCAGAGCGTTCCAGCTTGTCCACTTCTTCCTGGCTGCGGTCTTCATCGGTCGCGCCGACAATGGCGGTCACGAGGTCAGCCTTATGTTCGCCGTCTTTCAGGATCACCTTACCGGCTTCCATCGGGCCACCGGAGACAAAGATCGCCGGAATGTTCAGGCGCATTGCCGCCATCAACATGCCGGGGGTGATCTTGTCACAGTTGGAAATACAGACCAGCGCATCGGCGCAATGGGCATTCGCCATATATTCCACAGAGTCCGCAATCACTTCGCGGCTTGGCAAGGAATAGAGCATCCCGTCATGGCCCATGGCGATGCCGTCATCCACCGCGATGGTGTTCATCTCTTTGGCCACGCCACCGGCTTTCTCAATCTCACGTGCCACCAGCTGGCCCATGTCCTTAAGATGCACGTGACCGGGCACAAATTCGGTGAATGAGTTGACCACCGCCACAATCGGCTTGCCAAAGTCTTCCGTTTTCATACCCGTCGCCCGCCATAGCGCGCGCGCAGCCGCCATTCGGCGACCGAATGTGGAGGTCTTGGAACGAAGATCGGGCATTTTATGCTCTCCTGAGGATGGCGTGGGCACCAAGTCTGATACCCCATTCATTTCTGGTCTGCACGGGTGCCATTCAAGAGGCCGGAATGCAAGCAAGATCAGAAATTTTGTTGCTCAAAATCACCGCACATCTTTCAGGATCAATCAATTGACACCCCAAATTGAGACCTGCCTCCCAGTTTGAGGCTAAGATCGGCATAATCGCGCATGTGAAAAGCGCGCCCAGATCAACCAGAACGAGGGATTTTGCGTTCTATGCACACTATAGATGTGACAGACAATCCCGCACCGTAAATTCATACGCGCTTGCTGCAGGTGGCACGTTGATACCGCGGCCTTTCCGTCACCCAATGGTCAGATGCGCCAGCAGTTCTGCGGCGTTTTTCACCTCAAACCGCTTCAACAGACGGGCACGCACATCTTCTACCGTTCTTGGGGACAATCCCAGCTCACGGGCGATCTCTTTGCTGGTCAGCCCGCGCCCCAAGCCGCCCACCACCTGCCGCTGCCGCAGGCTGAGTGACACCGACGGCCCGTCATGGATCACCACAATGCTCATCACCAACTGCGCCAGCGGATCATCCGGCGTGCGGGTCTGCGCCCGAAACCGGCACCAGATCTGCCGCCCATCGCGCCGCCGCAGCATGCGCTCATCGCTATAGGCTGTGTCCGCACGCAACGGCGCCAGCCCAATGTCGCGCACCCGGTCAAATTCTTCTTTGGTGTCATACAGCAGCCGAAAGGATTGCCCGATCAGCTCCGCCTTCCGGTAGCCCATCATTGCCGCAAAACTGTCATTGCAGCCCCGGATCACCCGATGTTGCGTGACCACAATCCCCACCGGTGCGGCCTCATAGGCCAGCATATCCCAATCCATCACCCTCTCCCGCAGAACCGTAATCCTACGGTATTGATACCGTATACTGCCGCAATCCATGCTCAACCCATAGCTTTTTGTTGCCCTATGCGTCCCATCGCAGGCCCCGCGCCACCGCAGATGGCGCGCATTTGCGAGGTTTGACCATGCCTTTAGACACTGACCGCCTGATTGCGCGCATTGACAGTATGCGCGACGATCTGATCGCGCTGACCCAAGATCTGATCCGCATCCCAACACTCAACCCCCCCGGCGAATGCTATCGCGAAATTTGCGATTATCTCGACACCCGCCTCACCCGGCACGGGTTTGACACCCAGCTGATCCGCGCCCATGGCGCACCGGGAGACAGCGACAAATACCCCCGCTGGAATGTTCTGGCCCGCAAAGAGGGCCACCACCCCGGCGAGTGTGTGCATTTCAACAGCCACACCGATGTGGTGGAAGTCGGCCACGGCTGGACCTTTGATCCCTTCGGTGGGGAGATTTCAGACGGCAAGATCTACGGTCGCGGGGCTTGTGATATGAAAGGTGGGCTGGCCGCCTCCATCATCGCTGCCGAAGCCTTCATCGCCGAATTCCCCGAGTTTCACGGCGCAATTGAAATTTCTGGCACAGCGGATGAGGAAAGCGGCGGCTATGGCGGCGTGGCCTATCTGGCCGAACGCGGCTTCTTTGCGCCAGAGCGGGTGCAACATGTAATCATCCCGGAACCCCTGCACAAAGACCGCATCTGTCTTGGCCATCGCGGCGGCTGGTGGGCCGAAATCGAAACCTTCGGCGAAATCGCCCATGGGTCCATGCCTTTCCTTGGCGACTGTGCTGTCCGCCACATGGGCGCGGTGCTCGACAAATTTGAAAGCGATCTCTACCCCGCCATGGCCTCACGCCGCACCGATATGCCCGTAGTGCCCGAAGGCGCCCGGTCCTCCACCATGAACATCAACTCGATCCACGGTGGCCAAGCGGAACAGCCGGAAGACTTCACCGGTCTACCCGCCCATTGCGTGCCTGACAGCTGCCGCATCGTGATCGACCGCCGCTATCTAGCCGAAGAGTCGCACGCCGAAGTCTCCGGCGAAGTTGAGGGCCTGCTCAACGATCTCTCCGCTCAACGCGAAAACTTCCGCTATGAAATGCGCGAGCTTAATCATGTCGCGCCTTCGATGACAGACCGCGCCGCGCCCGTTGTCACAACAGTGGACCGCGCCATTCAGGATATTCTTGGCAAATCACCTGATTATGTCGCCAGCCCCGGCACATATGACCAAAAACATATTGATCGCATCGGCAAGCTCAGGAACTGTATCGCCTATGGGCCGGGCATTTTAGAAATGGCCCACAAACCAGACGAATATATCGGCATCGACGATATGGTCGACAGCGCCAAAGTCATGGCCCACAGCCTGACACAGCTTTTGCTGCCGCCAGAAGATGTATAAGAAACTACTCCGGCCCAGTGCGCTCTAAGCCTGCGCCCAAAAACAATAAAAACCAAAATGATAAGGGAGAAAGACATGACATTTCACACGTCAAAGCTGGCCCGGACCAGCCTGACCGCCAGCACAGCCGCCCTCGCCACAGCCCTGTTCGCGGGCGCATCCTTCGCACAAACCGACATCACCGTCGCGCTCCAGCTTGAGCCACCACATCTGGATCCGACCTCCGCCGCAGCTGGTGCCATTGACAGCGTGCTCTACTCCAACGTCTTTGAAGGGCTCACTCGCTTTGCCAGCGACGGTTCTGTGATCCCCGGCCTTGCCAAAAGCTGGGAGATTTCCGAAGACGGCCTCACCTACACCTTCATGCTGAACGAAGGGGTGACCTTCCATGATGGCAGCGCCATGGATGCGGAGGATGTGAAATTCTCCCTCGACCGCGCCCGCGCCGAAGACAGCGCCAACGCCCAAAAAGCCCTCTTTGCCGGGATCACCGATGTGTCTGTGGTCGATCCCCTGACCGTACGGGTTACGCTGGAGGCGCCCAATGGCAGCTTCCTGTTCAACATGGCTTGGGGCGATGCGGTGATCGTGGCCCCTGAAACCATCGCCGACATCAAAACAACCCCGATCGGCACCGGCGCATTCAAATTCGAAAACTGGGTGCAGGGCGATCAGATCACGCTGGCGCGCAACGAGGCATATTGGGGCACCCCAGCCGCACTGTCTGACGTGACGTTCAAATTCATCTCAGATCCCACTGCCGCCTTTGCTGCGATGATGGCCGAAGACATCGATGTCTTTGCCGGGTTCCCAACACCCGAAGCCCTGCCACAGTTTGAGGCGGACCCGCGCTTTCAGGTACTGGTCGGCAGCTCTGAGGGGGAGACCATCCTCTCCACCAACAATAAGATGCCGCCGCTTGACAATGTGAAGGTGCGTAAGGCCATCGCCCATGCGATTGACCGCTCTGCCATCATCGACGGGGCCATGTTTGGCCTTGGCACCCCGATTGGCACCCATTTTGCGCCGCACAATCCCGATTACGTCGACCTGACCGGCAACTCCCAATATGACCCAGAGCTGTCCAAGAAACTTCTGGCAGAGGCGGGCTTTGCCGATGGCTTCACCACCACGCTGAAACTGCCGCCGCCCTCCTATGCCCGTCGCGGTGGCGAAATCATCGCCGCACAGCTGCGCGCTGTGGGCATTGAAACCGAGATTTCCAATCTGGAATGGGCCCAATGGCTGGAGCAGGTATTTCGGGGCAAAGACTTTGGGCTCACCATCGTCAGCCACACCGAACCCTTTGACATCGGCATCTATGCGCGCCCGGATTACTACTTCCAGTATGACAATGCGGAATTCCAGAAAATCATGGAAACGCTGAACAAGGTCAGCAAGCCCGCCGAGCGCAGCGCGATCTTGCAAGTGGCGCAAACCATGATCGCGGAGGACTATGTGAACGGCTACCTGTTCCAGCTGGCCTTCCCTACGGTGGCCAAAGCGGGCGTCAAAGGTCTCTGGGAAAATCAGCCCACCCAAGCCACCGATCTCACCGCCGTCACGTGGGCGGAGTGACCACGTTTGACCAGCGTCGCCTCTGTGGCGGCGCTGCACCAATCCATTGACCCAGAAGGGGCGCAGCCATGATTGATCACATCCCTGCCGGACAGGTGCCCAGCCGCGCTGGCACACCGGAGTATTTCACCGGCACGGTGCGCCTTGATCTGATCACCGAAAGCCGCGCCCCATCAGAGCTGTTTGCAGCGCGTGTGACGTTTGAACCGGGCGCACGCACTGCGTGGCACACCCATCCGGTGGGCCAGACCCTGCATGTGCTCTCCGGCGTCGGCCTGATCGCGTTGCGTGGCGAAGCCCCGCGCACCATCCGTCCGGGCGACACCATCTGGATCGAACCCGGTGTGGAACATTGGCACGGTGCAACACCGGACACCGGCATGTGCCACCTCGCCATGCAACAGGTCCAAGACGGCTCCGGCGCGGACTGGCTCGAACATGTGACCGACACAGACTACCTGCTGCCCCCCGCCGAATGACCAACGCCCCAACGACCTGACCAGCCACTCTGAATCACGCAATGCTCCGCTATACCCTCAAACGCGCGCTCTCACTCGGGCTCAGCCTGATCGTGGCCTCCCTCGTGATCTTCTTTGTGATCGAGGTGGTTCCCGGTGATCCGGCCAGCTTCATGCTGGGCCTCAATGCTCAGCCCGACACCATCGCCGCCCTGCGCGCAGAACTGGGTCTGGATGTGCCCAAGTTTGAGCGCTATCTCACATGGGTGGGTGGCATGTTACAGGGCGATTTTGGCCTCTCCTACACCTACCGCACGCCAGTGACAGAAATGATAGGCGACCGCATCTGGGTCTCCCTGCCGCTGGCGCTTTATGCGCTTACACTGTCCAGCCTGATCGCCTTTCCCGCAGGCATCTACGCCGCTTCCCGCCGAGGCAAAGCGGGGGATATGGCGGTCATGGGGGCCACCCAATTTGGCATCGCCGTGCCAAATTTCTGGTTTGCCATGATGCTGGTTCTGATCTTCGCCATCAACCTGCGCTGGTTCTCTGCCGGCGGCTTTGTCGGTTGGGACAAAGGCTTTGGTGCCGCCCTGAAATCCCTCACCTTGCCCGCCATTGCGCTGGCGCTGCCACAATCCGCCATCCTCGCCCGCGTCATGCGTTCCTCGCTTCTGGATGTGCTTGGCGAAGATTTCATGCGCACCGCCCGCGCCAAAGGCCTCACACAAAGTCAGACCATCCTGCGCCACGGGTTGCGCAACGCCATGATCCCGGTGCTGACCATCATCGGCATGCAGTTCTCCTTCCTGCTCGCAGGCGCGATCATCATCGAACAGGTCTTCTTCCTGCCCGGCCTCGGCCGCCTGATCTTTCAGTCGATCTCCGCCCGCGACCTGATTGTGGTGGAAAGCGTGGTCATGCTCTTGGTGTTCCTCGTGATCCTCGTCACCTTCCTTGTCGATCTCGCCTACGCCGCCATCGACCCCCGCCTGAGGTCCCGCACATGAGCCTGTCGCGCAATATCTTCATTGGTGGGCTGCTCTGCCTGATCGTGGTCTGCGCCGCGCTCATCAGCTTTGTCTGGACGCCTTATGACATCACCACGATGGACATCCCCAACAAGCTGCAAACGCCCAGCGCGTTGCATTGGTTTGGCACCGACCACTTTGGCCGCGACATCTTTTCGATGATCATGGTTGGCGCACGCACCTCGCTCGCCGTGGCGCTGGTGGCGGTAGGCATCGGCATGGGCCTTGGCGTGCCCCTTGGCCTCTGGGCCGCCGCGCGCCAAGGCGGCTGGGCTGATGAGCTGATCATGCGCGGCAACGATCTGATCTTTGCCTTCCCCAGCCTCGTGATCGCCATCCTGATCACCGCCATCCTCGGCCCCGGCGCGCTCAACGCGATCCTCGCCATCGGCATCTTCAACGTGCCGGTCTTTGCCCGCCTCACCCGCGCCGGCGCACTGCCGCTCTGGCAACGCGATTTCATCCTCGCCGCCCGCGTCGCTGGCAAATCCCGCGCCCTGATCAGCATCGAGCACATCCTGCCCAATGTCGCCAACCTCCTGATCGTACAGGGCACCATCCAGTTCTCCCTCGGCATCCTTGCAGAGGCAGGCCTGAGTTATGTCGGTCTTGGCGCACAGCCGCCCACGCCTTCCTGGGGCCGCATGCTGGCGGATGCGCAAACAATGGTCTCCTTCGCGCCCCACCTCGCGCTCATTCCCGGCCTCGCCATCATCT
This sequence comes from Shimia sp. MMG029, assembly GCF_027947445.1. NCBI lineage: Bacteria > Pseudomonadati > Pseudomonadota > Alphaproteobacteria > Rhodobacterales > Roseobacteraceae > Shimia > Shimia sp. MMG029. The sequence goes on from NZ_JAQJIM010000002.1 coordinate 171,505, forward strand.
CCGCCGTGCTAGGTCTCAACCTCTTGGGCGACGGGTTGCGGGACTGGCTGGATCCGAAAATCCGCGTGGTGCGCACATGACCCTGCTTTCCGTGCAAAACCTTTCGCTCAGCATCGGCCCCACCCCGATCCTGAAAGACATCAGCTTCACCATCGCGCCGGGCGAAATCCTCGCGGTGACAGGCGAAAGCGGCTCCGGCAAATCCATGACAGCGCTTGCGGTGATGCAGCTCCTGCCCGACTCCGCACAGGCACAAGGCCAGATCCTGCTGAACGACACCGACCTGCTGACCTTGTCCGAGTTTGACCTCTGCACCATGCGCGGCAATGACATCGGCATGGTGTTTCAGGAGCCCATGACCGCGCTCAACCCGCTGCAGACCATTGGCACACAGGTGGCCGAAACCATCCGCATTCACTGCGTCATGCCCAAGGCCGAGGCCCGCGCACAAGCCGCCGCCATGCTCACCCGCGTTGGCCTGCCCCAGGACCGTTTCCCCCTCAGCCGCTACCCGCATGAGCTGTCCGGCGGCCAGCGCCAGCGCGTGGTCATCGCCATGGCCATCGCCCGCCGCCCGCGCCTTCTGATCGCCGATGAGCCGACCACTGCGCTCGACGTGACCACCCAGGCCCGCATCCTCGATTTGCTCAAAGATCTCGTTGCCGAATTTGACATGGGCCTTTTGATGATCACCCACGATCTCGCCGTGGTCGCCGATATGGCCGACCGCATCGTGGTCATGCGCAAAGGCGAAATTGTCGAACAAGGCGCCACCCAACAGCTGCTCTCCAATATGCAGCACCCGTATACGCGCGCGCTTTTTGCGGCCTCAGGCCACACCGTCGATCTGCCAACGCCGCAGGACACGCCTGCCCCGATCCTCACGGTGCAAAACGCCGTCCGGGATTACGCTCTGCCCCGCACACAGCTCTTTGCCCCGCGCGCCTTCCACCGCGCCGTCAACGATGTGTCCTTCACCATTCACCAAGGCGAACGGGTCGGGCTGGTCGGCGAATCCGGCTGCGGAAAATCGACCCTGACACGGGCCATTCTGGGGCTGGAGCCTCTGCAAAGCGGCACAATCACCGCCTTTGACCACCCGGTTGGCGCAGATATGCCCGCCGCGCTGCGCCTCAAAACGCAGGTCGTCTTTCAGGATCCCTACAGCAGCTTCAACCCGCGCCACCGCGTCGCCCGCATCCTGACCGAACCCTTCCATCTGGTGCAAAACCCACCCAAAGGCGCGGCTCTGCAGAGCCTGATCGGCGACGTCCTCACTGATGTTGGCCTCACGCCTCAGGACGCGCAAAAATACATCCATGAGTTTTCCGGCGGCCAACGCCAGCGCATCGCCATCGCCCGCGCCCTGATCACCCGCCCCGAGCTCATTATCTTTGACGAAGCAGTCTCCGCGCTGGATGTCTCCGTGCGCGCGCAGATCCTTGATCTGATCGCCGATCTGTCCCGCCGCCACAGCCTCGCCTATCTCTTCATCTCCCACGACCTCTCCGTGGTGCGCACCGTCACAGACCGCGTGCTGGTCATGCAAAACGGTGAAATCGTCGAGGAAGGCGAGACCGAAGCGGTCTTTGCCACCCCGCAGCACGGCTACACCCAAAGCCTGATCGCCGCCGCCCCAGTCCTGCCCGATCTCACACCCCAAGAGGCCCCCGCATGAGGCTACGGATCAACGGCGTACGCCTGTTTGTGGATTTTGACGGGCCGGAATGGGTCGCAGAAGGCCCAAGCCTTCGCCAAAAACCCACACTGATCGTCCTGCACGGCGGCCCCGGCGCAGATCACTCGATATTCAAACCGCATTACGCCGCCGCGCTCTCCGACCTCTGCCACATCCTCTATCTCGACCACCGCGGCAATGGCCGCTCTGATGATGGCGATCCCGCGCTCTGGACGCTTGATCAATGGGCCGACGATCTCGCCACCCTCTGCGACGCGCTGGAAATCACCGCCCCCATCATCCACGGCGGCAGCTTTGGCGGCTTTGTCGCGCAGGCCTTTGCCACAAAATACCCGGACCGCCTCGCAGGTCTCATCCTGTCCAACACCGCCGCGCAGGTCGATTTCTCCACGATTTACAACGCCTTTGGGCAATTGGTCGGCCCGGAGGCACAGGCGGCTGCACAAAACTATTGGGGCAATCCCACATCCGAATCCCGCGCCACCTACGGCCGAATCTGCGTCCCCCACTATACCCAAACCGCGATAGAGCCCGACTTCTGGTCCCGCGTGATGATGAAAGATCCGGTCGCCCTGCATTTCAACGGTCCCACCAATGAAATGGGCCGCTTTGATTTCCGCACGGCGCTCGCCAAGGTCACCTGCCCCAGCCTGATCATCAGCGGCGACAAAGATCCGATCATGCCCCGCGCCTTTTCAGAGGCGATCACCGCCGCGCTCACCCACAGCGACGTGGCCCACCATTGCCTGCAAAACTGCGGTCACCTGCCCGCATTTGACACCCCTGACACCTATTTCAACCTCTTGCGAAATTTCCTCCAACGCATTCCCTCAAAGGACACTAAATGACTTCCGATCTCTGGTTTGACCCATCCAAATGCCTCATCGGCGGCACATGGCAACCAGCCCTCTCCGGCGACACACTGGCGCTGACCAACCCGTCTGACGGTAGCCCTCTCGCCACCATCGCGCGTGGTGCCAAGACAGACATCGACGCCGCCGTGGCCGCCGCACAGGCCGCGCGCAACAGCGACTGGGGCCGCGCCACCGCTGTGGAGCGCGGGCGCATCCTCACCCGCATCGGCCAGCTTGTGATGGAGCACGCCGAAACACTGGCCCGGCTTGAGGCACATGACGTGGGCAAACCGCTCACACAGGCGCGCAACGATGTCTCCGCATTGGCGCGCTATATGGAGTTCTACGGCGGGGCAGCAGACAAAGTGCACGGCGAGACCATCCCCTATCTCGAAGGCTACACCGTCTACACCCTGCGCGAGCCCTTTGGCGTGACCGGCCATATCGTGCCGTGGAACTACCCGATGCAGATCATTGGCCGCTCGGTCGGTGCCGCGCTCGCCATGGGCAACGCCTGTGTTCTGAAACCCGCAGAAGAGGCCTGCCTCACCGCGCTGGCCTTTGCCGATCTGGCGCAACAGGCGGGCTTGCCGGACGGCGCGCTCAATGTGGTGCCGGGTCTGGGGGCAGAGGCCGGGGCCGCACTCGCCGCCCACCCGGATGTGAACCACATCTCCTTCACCGGCTCCGTGAACACCGGCCGCCTTGTGCAGGCCGCTGCCGCAGAAAACGTCGTGCCGGTCACGCTGGAACTGGGCGGCAAATCCCCGCAACTGGTCTTTGCGGATGCCGATCTCGATGCTGCCCTACCCTTCCTTATGAACGCAGGCATCCAGAACGCGGGCCAGACCTGCTCGGCCTCCTCCCGCATTCTGGTAGAGCGCAGCGTCTATGAAGAGGTCAAAGCCCGCATGTCTGAGGCCTACAAGGCGATGCGCGCCGCACCTGCTATGGAGGATGCCACCCTCGGCCCGCTGATCTCCGCGCGGCAAAAAGACATCGTGTCAGACTTCCTTGCCAAAGGCGCAGACCTGACCATCGCCGCCCAGGGCGAAATCGCCACAGACGCCCCCGGCCATTACGTGCCCCCCACACTTTTCGCAGATGTGCCCCCCGATCACAGCCTCGCGCAGCAGGAAATCTTCGGCCCGGTGCAAGTGCTCATCCCCTTTGAAACAGAAGAAGAGGCCCTCCAGATCGCCAACAGCACCAAATACGGGCTCGTCGCCTCGGTCTGGTCCCAAAACGGTGCGCGTCAGATGCGGCTCGCCAAACAGCTCAACGCCGGTCAGGTCTTCCTCAACAACTACGGCGCGGGCGGCGGGGTGGAGTTGCCCTTCGGCGGTACCGGCCACTCCGGCCACGGCCGCGAGAAAGGCTTTGAAGCCCTCTTCCACTTCTCTCAGCTCAAAACCGTGGCCGCTCTGCACGGCTAGGCTTCTCATTCTTCAAATATCCCCGCCGGAGGCATCTCTCTCTGTGCCCCGGCCCCGATAAAAAGGACCAACACATGCGTCTTCACAACAAAACCGCCATCATCACCGGAGGCGCCCAGGGCTTTGGCGCGGGCATCGTCGACAAATTCCTCGCTGAAGGCGCCAAGGTGCTGGTGGCGGACATCAACGGCGACGCCGCCAGTGCCAAAGCCGCCGAGCATGAAAACGCCACCCCCTGCACCGTGGATGTGGCCGATGCCAGCAGCGTGCAGGGCATGATCGACACCGCGCTTGGCGCTTGGGGCCACATCGACATTCTGGTGAACAACGCCGGTGTCACCCATCTGCCCGCCCCGATGGAGACTGTCACGGAGAGCGATTTTGACCGCGTCTTTGCGGTGAACTGCAAAGCCATCTACCTGATCGCTCAGGCGCTTGTCCCGCATATGAAAGCGCGCGCTGCAGGCGCGATCCTCAACATCTCTTCCACCGCCGGGCTGTCCCCGCGCCCCAATCTCAACTGGTACAACGCCTCCAAGGGCTGGGTGAACACCGCCACCAAAGCCATGGCCGTCGAACTCGCGCCCCATGGCATCCGCGTCAATGCGCTCAATCCCGTGGCCGGGGAAACCCCGCTCCTTAAGTCCTTCATGGGCGAGGACACGCCGGAGGTGCGCGCCAAATTCCTCTCTACCATCCCGCTGGGCCGCTTCTCCCAACCCGAAGACATGGGCAACGCCGCCGCTTTCCTCTGCTCTGATGAGGCCTCGATGATCACCGGCACGCTGATGGAGGTCGACGGCGGGCGCTGCATCTAATTTGCCTATCTTTCAGGCATCCAGCACCAAAACGGACCAACACTTAAGCAAACCGCAGCGTCACCTCCGCCATGCAGCCCTTCGCTGCGTGGCGCAACGCTGCACTGCGGCACTATCCCGAGGCACCCGCCACAGCCGCCCCGGAATCATCTCACCGTGCCAGCCAAGCTCACCATCCTCGTCGTGGAGCCCGACAAAAACCGGGCCGATGCGATCATCGACAGCCTTTCTGAGACCGGAGACCACCACATCCGGGTGCTCTCCGAATCCACCGGCCTCGCCCGTTCTGTGGCCGAGCTGAACCCCGATCTTGTGCTGGTCGATGTGGCCAATCCCAGCCGCGACGCGATTGACGCGCTCACGCTGGCCTCCTCCCCGCTCGAACGCCCCGTGGCCATGTTTGTGGACCGCTCTGACGACAGCCTGACCAAAGCCGCCATCGAGGCGGGCGTGTCGGCCTATGTGGTCGATGGCATGCACCCGGATCGCGTCAAACCGGTGCTGGATGCCGCCATCGCCCGGTTTCACATGTTTGCCCGCATGCGCAACGAGCTGGCCGCCACCAAACGCGCCCTTGAAGAACGCAAGATCATCGACCGCGCCAAAGGCATCCTGATGCGGGCGCGCGGCCTGCCAGAGGAGGAGGCTTACGCCCTCATCCGCAAAACCGCGATGAGCCAGGGCAAGAAAATTGCCGATGTCGCCCAGGCCCTTGTGACCGCATCGGAGCTTCTGTCATGAGAACCCTGCCACTCTCCGTGGGCTTCATGCCGCTGGTCGATGCCGCCCCGCTGATTGTCGCCAATGAGCTGGGCTTTGCCGAAGAAGAGGGCCTCTCCCTTCATCTGCAAAGCGCGCCTAGCTGGTCCACCCTGCGCGACCGGCTGGTGCTGGGCCAGATCGAGGCCGCCCATATGCTCGCACCGGTGCCTGTGGCGATGGCGTTGGGTCTGGGCGGTGTGCCCACCAAGCTTGACGCGCTCTGCGTGCTTTCGGTCAATGGCAACTCCATCGGCGTCTCCAACGCGCTGGCCGCAGAGCTCTCCGCCAAACACCCGCTACCCGATTTTCTCGATGCCGCGCAGGCCGGTCAGGCCCTTGCCAATCTGGGCCGCACCCTGCGCGTCGGTGTGCCGTTCCCGTTTTCCATGCACGCAGAGCTTCTGCACTACTGGCTGGCCAGCTCCGGCCTCAACACGCCCGAAGCGCTCGATATGCGCATCATCCCGCCCCCGCTGATGGCCCAAGCCATTGCCGCTGACGAGATCGACGCCTTCTGCGTGGGCGAGCCTTGGGGCTCCATCACCGTGGAACAGGGCGGCGGGCGGCTTTTGCTCGCTGGGGCCGCGATCTGGAACTTCACCCCGGAAAAAGTGCTCGCCGTGCGCCGCGACTGGGCACAGGCTGAGGACGATCTCACCGGCCGCCTGATGCGCGCGGTCTGGAAGGCGGGCCGTTGGCTGGCGGATCCGGCGAAACGCTCCACCGCCGCCGACATTTTGGCATGGCCCGAATATCTCGACGTCTCCGCCGAAATCCTCGACCGCGCCCTCAGCGGCCAGATGCTCACCCACCAAAGCGCAGCCAACCACAGCGTGCCGCGCATGCTCGAATTTTTTGACAGCGCTGCCACTTTCCCATGGAAAAGTCAGGCCGCCTGGATCGGCACCCGGATGGCCGCCCGCTTCGGACTGGACCGCGCGCAATCCGCCGCCACCGCCGCCACTGTGTTCCGCTCCGATCTCTACCGCCGCCACCTCGCCCCGCTGGGGGCGACTCTCCCGGCAGCTTCAGAGAAATGCGAAGGCGCTCTGGCACACCCAACAGCGATGAAAGCCACCAATGGCCCGCTCACCCTCGGCCCGGATCGTTTCTTTGACGGGCGCATTTTCGATCCCGCCCAACCCGAATGATGAAAAATTAGGCAAACACCCTGCGTCACGCGGCGACGCAGCATAAATCCGGTGATTCGTGCTTGAGCAAAGGTGCAGCGACCCGCCAAATGACCTTAACGCGGAACAAGGACGTTCCGCCCTATCAGCCCCCGAAGCCGGGGACATCCTGAGCAAAGCCGCTCGACCTGATACCGCCTCCTCCTCCCGCGGTCTCTTGGTCAGCGGCTTTTTTTCGTTCCCCGCCCGCCTCCATCCAACAGGGCAAGCAAAAGGACACTTAAGATGAAACGCATTGCTTCCATTCTCACGGCCACAACCATGTTTGTGACCCCGGCCATGGCCGAACTGGAACTTGAGAAAGACGAGCTGACATTTGGCTTCATCAAGCTCACCGACATGGCGCCGCTCGCCGTGGCCTATGAGCAGGGCTACTTTGATGACGAAGGTTTGTTTGTCACGCTGGAGGCGCAGGCCAACTGGAAAGTTCTGCTGGATGGTGTGATCGACGGTCAACTGGACGGCGCGCATATGCTCGCAGGTCAGCCGCTTGCCGCCACCATCGGCTACGGCACCGAAGCCCACATCATCACCCCCTTCTCCATGGATCTGAACGGCAACGGCATCACCGTTTCCAACCAGATCTGGGAAGAAATGAAACCGCACGTGCCGCTGATGGACGACGGCCGCCCACAGCACCCGATCTCCGCATCCTCGCTGAAGCCGGTGGTTGAGAAATACACCTCTGAGGGCAAGCCGTTCAACATGGGCATGGTGTTCCCGGTCTCCACCCACAACTACGAACTGCGCTACTGGCTCGCCGCCGGTGGTCTGGAACCGGGCTACTACTCTCCTGAAAACATCACCGGCCAAATCGGCGCGGATGTTCTGCTCTCCGTGACCCCGCCACCTCAGATGCCGGCCACCATGGAAGCGGGCACCATCTACGGCTACTGCGTGGGTGAGCCTTGGAACCAGCAGGCCGTGTTCAAAGGCATCGGTGTGCCTGTGATCACCGACTACGAACTCTGGAAAAACAACCCAGAGAAAGTCTTCGGCCTAAACGCCGAGTTTGCCGAGAAATACCCCAACACCACGCTGGCCGTGACCAAAGCACTGATCCGCGCCGCCATGTGGCTGGATGAAAACGACAACGCCAACCGCGAAGAAGCCGTGCGCATTCTCAGCCAGCCGGAATATGTGGGCGCGGATTATGACGTGATCGCCAACTCCATGACCGGCACCTTTGAATATGAAAAAGGTGACAAGCGCGACGTGCCCGACTTCAACGTGTTCTTCCGCTACAACGCGACCTACCCATTCTACTCCGACGCGGTCTGGTATCTGACCCAGATGCGCCGCTGGGGCCAGATCGCAGAGGCCAAGCCAGACAGCTGGTATGACGAAGTGGCGAAATCTGTCTACAAGCCCGCCATCTACCTCGAAGCGGCCCGCCTGCTGGTGGATGAAGGTCTCGCCAACGAAGCAGACTTCCCATGGGACAGCGACGGCTACAAAGCCCCAACCCCTGCCGAAGATATCATCGACGGCATCGCCTATGACGGCCGCACCCCGAACGCCTACCTCGACAGTCTGCCGATCGGCCTGAAGGGCGACCAACGCGTCGTTGGCACCGAAGTGCAGGGCTAAATCACAGCCCGTCGCCAGAGAGCCCCTTCCCCCCTCTGGCGACGCAACGGGCGGGCTGTTCACTTTTGCCCGCCCCGCGATTTTCCACCGTCGCGATACAGCCGCAATACCGACGCGATACCGACACGCCATTTCGCCGTTAACCTTTCACGCAACAGCGCCCCGAGCCACTCAAAGCCGCCACGCAAAGCCACGGACATATCCATGACCACAATCGACCCACAATCCATTGCTGAGGAAGACCGCGAAGCCAAACGCGCCCGTCTCTTCACCCGCATCAACAAGGCCGACGCTTGGTTCCAAGTCCTCGGCCTGAGCTTCATCACCCCGATCCTGAAAGCCGCCGCGGGCGACAACCCAAAGGCTCAAGCCACTGAAATATGGCGCCTTTTGGGCGTGCCGCTGCTCGCCATCTGTGTTTTCCTCGTGCTCTGGGGCAACCTCGCCCCCAAGGTGCAAACCTCCCTCGGCGCGGTGCCCGGCCCCAAAGAGGTCTGGACCGAAGCCGTCAATCTGCACGAAGACGCCCAGGCCAAGGCCGCCAAAGAAGCGAAGTTCATGGAGCGCGTTGAGAAGCGCAATGCCAAGTTCATAGCCGCCGGTCAGCCGGAAAAAGTCAAAGATATCAAGTACACAGGCAGTCCCAGCTACTACGATCAAATCTGGACTTCGATCAAAACTGTGTTCTTTGGCTTCCTGATCGGCTCCGCCATTGCGATCCCTCTGGGCATCATGGCAGGCTTGTCACTTTACGCCAACGCCGCCATCAATCCGCTGATCCAGATCTTCAAACCAGTCTCCCCACTGGCATGGCTCCCCATCGTGACAATGGTGGTTTCCGCCACCTACACCGTGGATGACGGCCTGTTTTCCAAGAGCTTCTTGACCTCCGCGATCACCGTAACCCTTTGTTCTCTATGGCCAACTCTGATCAACACCTCTCTGGGTGTGGCCTCTATCGACAAAGATCTGGTGAACGTCTCCAAGGTTCTGAAGATGAACACATGGACCAAAATCACCAAGCTGGTGCTGCCGTCTGCCTTGCCTCTGATCTTCACCGGCCTGCGTCTGTCGCTCGGTGTTGGCTGGATGGTTCTGATCGCTGCAGAGATGCTCGCCCAGAACCCGGGTCTTGGCAAATTTGTATGGGATGAATTCCAGAACGGCTCTTCCAGCTCACTCGCCAAAATCATGGTCGCGGTCTTTACCATCGGCATCATCGGCTTCCTGCTCGACCGCCTGATGTACGCGATCCAGTCGCTCTTCACCTTCAGCGCAAACCGATGAGGTCAAACAGATGAGTGTTCTGAAATTTGAAAATGTTTCCAAGAGCTTCGGGGAAGGTACCCACACCACCCACGTGCTCAAGGACATCAATCTGGAAGTGCAGGAGGGCGAGTTCCTCGTTCTTCTGGGCTTCTCCGGCTCCGGCAAAACCACGCTGATCAACCTCATGGCGGGCCTTGAGATGCCTACCAAAGGCACCGTCAGCTTCAAGGACAAACCCATCACCGGCCCCGGCCCGGAACGTGGCGTGATCTTCCAAAGCTACTCGCTGATGCCGTGGCTCACAGTGAACGGCAACGTCCGCCTCGCACTGGACAGCGTCTTCCCGAAAATGCCCAAGGCAGAAAAGGAAGAGAAAGTCGCGCATTACGTCAACATGGTGGGTCTCAGCCACGCCACCGCACGCCGACCAGCAGAGCTCTCCGGTGGTATGCGCCAGCGTGTGAACGTCGCCCGCGCGCTGGCCATGAACCCCGAAGTTTTGCTTCTGGATGAACCCCTTAGCGCGCTTGACGCCCTCACCCGTGCCAATTTGGCGGATGAGATCGAAGCGATTTGGGATGCGGAAAAAAAGACCTGCGTGCTGATCACCAACGATGTGGACGAGGCCATCATTCTCGCCGACCGCATCATCGCGCTGAACCCTGACGGCACGCTGGGTCGTGAGTTCAAAGTCAATATCGAGCGCCGCCGCGACCGGATGGAAATGAACCACCACGAGGGTTTCAAAAAGCTGCGCGCCGAGGTGACAAAATACCTGATGGACGTGGGCATTGAGGCCAAGGCCGAAGGCTCCAGGGTGCTGCCTGACGTGACCCCGATCCACGGCGTCCCTGCGGCGGTGAAAGATGCCCAGAAGGGTATGATCGACCACAACTTCCTCGATTTCTCCCAACTCCACAAAATCTATCCCACCCCCAAAGGTCCACTGACCGTGGTAGAGGATTTTGACCTTAAAATTCAACGCGGTGAGTTCATCTCGCTGATTGGCCACTCCGGCTGTGGCAAGTCCACAGTGCTGACCATGGCAGCTGGTCTGAACGCCATTTCCAAAGGCGGCATCCGTCTGGACGGCCGCCACGTTGAAGGCGCGGATCCAGAACGCGCGGTGGTGTTCCAATCCCCCAACCTCTTCCCTTGGCTTTCAGCCAAAGAGAACGTCGCGATTGGCGTGGATAAAGTTTATCCCAAAGCCAGCCAAGCCGAGCGTCAGGATGTGGTGGAATACTATCTGGAGCGTGTTGGTCTGGCCGATGCCATGGACCGCCCGGCGCACTCCATGTCCAACGGCATGAAGCAGCGCGTCGGCATTGCCCGCGCCTTTGCCCTTTCACCAAAACTGCTGCTTTTGGATGAACCTTTCGGCATGCTCGACAGCCTCACCCGCTGGGAGCTGCAGGAGGTTCTGATGGAAGTCTGGGACCGCACCAAGGTGACCGCCATCTGCGTCACCCATGATGTGGACGAAGCCATCCTTCTGGCGGACCGCGTGGTGATGATGACCAACGGCCCACAGGCCACCATCGGCAAGATCGTCGATGTGGATCTGCCCCGCCCGCGCAGCCGTCAGGCGCTACTCGAGCATCCAGATTATTACCGTTACCGCCAGGACGTTCTTGATTTCCTTGAGGAATATGAACACGGCGCGAAGCCAAAGCCCAAAGTTGCCAAAGCCATCGCTGCGGAGTGAATATGACACAGAAACTTATCATCATTGGTGCAGGCATGGCCGCGGGCCGCGCGCTTGAGCACCTGTTTGAACAAGCGCCGGACGCCTATGACGTCACCTTGTTCAACGCCGAACCGCGCGGGACCTACAACCGCATCATGCTTTCTCCTGTCCTGTCCGGGGATAAGAGCTTTGAAGAGATCGTCACCCATACCGCAGAGTGGTATGAGGAAAACGGCGTGACATGCCGCTTTGGCGAGAAGGTTGTGAACATCGACCGCGCTGCCAAAACCGTGACCTCAGACACCGGCGACGTGCTGCCTTATGACAAGCTGGTTATCGCCACCGGCTCCAACCCGTTCATCATCCCGCTCCCCGGTCATGATCTGGACGGCGTGATTGCCTACCGCGACCTGGAAGACACCAACGCCATGATCGCCTTGGGCGACAAGCCAGACGCCAAAGCCGTGGTGATCGGCGGCGGTCTGCTAGGCCTTGAAGCGGCTGCAGGTCTTGCCCTGCGCGGTGTGGATGTGACCGTGGTGCACATCATGGGCCACCTGATGGAACGCCAGCTTGATGAGGCAGCGGGCTACCTGCTGCGCAAGGCGCTCGTGGACAAAGGCATCACCGTCAAATGCTCTGCCAACTCCAAGGAAATCCTTGGCGAAAACGGCAAAGTCAAAGCGCTATTGCTGGATGACGGCACCGAATTGCCCTGTGATCTTCTGGTTATGGCCGTGGGCATCCGCCCCTCCGTCGCGCTGGCCTCCGACGCCGGACTCGCAACCGGGCGCGGCATCCACGTGGATGATCAGATGGTCACCTCTGACGAGAATATTCTCTCGCTTGGGGAATGTGTTGAGCACAACGGCGATGTCTTTGGACTCGTGGCTCCGATCTTTGATCAAGCCAAGGTACTCGCGAAAACCTTGCTGGGCGAAGAGGCCTCCTTTGTGAACAAAGAGGTGGCAACCAAGCTCAAAGTAACCGGCTGTGATCTCTTTTCCGCCGGCGATTTTGCCGATGGCGAAGGGCGCGAAGACATCGTGTTCCGCGATCCGGCGCGCGGCGTCTACAAACGTCTGGTGATTGAGGAAAACCGCATCGTTGGCGCAGTGATGTACGGCGATACCGCAGACGGAAACTGGTTCTTTGGGTTGATCAAAGACCGCGAAGACATTTCTGAGATGCGCGACACGTTGATCTTTGGCCCAGCCTATCAGGGGGGCGACTCCCTGGACCCTATGGCGGCCGTTGCAGCCTTACCGGCTGACGCAGAAATCTGCGGCTGCAACGGCGTATGTAAAGGTCAGATCGTGGACGCCATCGGCAATGGCGCGACCACTTTGGAAGATGTTCGGGCGGTGACCAAGGCCTCCGGATCCTGTGGAACCTGCACCGGGCTTGTGGAGCAAGTGCTTTCGGTCACTCTGGGTGATGATTTTGTCATGCCAGCGGCAAAATCGGTATGCGGCTGCACCGACCTCACACATGAAGATGTGCGGCGCTTGATCAAATCCCGCGCGTTGAAATCCCAGCCAGCGGTCTGGCAGGAACTGGGGTGGAGCACGCCAAACGGCTGCCACGTGTGCCGTCCGGCGATCAACTACTACCTCCTGGCGGATTGGCCGCTGGACTATGCGGATGATCCACAAAGCCGTTTTGTGAACGAACGCAATCACGCCAACATTCAGAAAGATGGCACTTATTCGGTTGTGCCGCGCATGTGGGGTGGGATCACCACCCCGGACGAGCTCCGCGCGATTGCAGACGCGGCGGACAAATTTGACGTGCCAACGGTCAAAGTCACCGGCGGCCAGCGTATCGACCTGCTTGGCGTGAAGAAAGAAGACCTGCCCGCAATCTGGTTTGATCTGAACCAAGCGGGGCTTGTTTCCGGGCATGCCTATTCCAAAGGCCTGCGTACGGTGAAAACCTGTGTCGGCACAGATCACTGCCGCTTTGGCACACAGGACAGCACAGGGCTTGGCATCAAGCTGGAAAAGCACCTCTGGGGATCCTGGACACCGCATAAGCTCAAGCTCGCGGTCTCTGGCTGCCCACGCAACTGTGCGGAGGCAACCTGCAAGGACATTGGCGTGATTTGTGTGGACTCCGGCTATGAGGTGTCTGTTGCTGGGGCTGCGGGCATGGAAGTCAAAGAGACCCAACTGCTATGCAAGGTGGCCTCCGAGGAGGAAGCCATCGAGGTGATCTCTGCCATGACGCAGATCTACCGCGAGAATGCCAAATATCTGGATCGCATCTGGAAATGGGTCGACAAGGTTGGGCTTGATTGGGTCAAGGCGCAGATTGTGGACGATCTGAAGAACCGCAAGGCGCTGGCCGAACGGTTCGAGATTTCACAATCCGTCTATCGCACAGATCCTTGGGCAGAACATGCGCGTGAGAAGGCGGAAACCTATCAACCGATTGCGAACCTGACACTGGAGGCTGCCGAATGAGCTGGATCGACATTTGTGACGTGACCGACATTCCTTTGCGCGGGGCACGCATTGTCAAAACTGCGGTGGGCTGCGTTGCGATGTTCCGCACCGATGAAGCCGAAGTCTTTGCCACTTCAGATCGCTGCCCGCACAAAGGCGGCCCTTTGTCGGAAGGCATCGTCCACGGCAAGAAGGTGACCTGCCCACTGCACAACTGGGTGTTCTCCCTCGAAACTGGCGCAGCGCAGGGGGCGGACGAAGGTCAGATCGCCACCTATGCAACGCAGGTTGTTGAGGGACGTGTCTTGCTGGATGCCAGCGCGCTGACAACAGGTGTGGCTGCGGAATGAGCCAGACTGTCTGCACCACCTGCCCTTACTGCGGCACAGGCTGCGGGGTCTTGGCGACACCAACAAAGGATGGGGCGCTCGCGGTCAAGGGTGACCCTGAGCATCCCGCCAATTTCGGGCGTTTGTGCTCAAAGGGCTCTGCGTTGGGAGAAACCGTCTCACCCGAGGGCCGCCTACTGACCCCAATGATCGGGAAAAAACAGACAAGCTGGGACACTGCGCTGAATGTTGTGGCTGAAAAATTCAAAGCCACTGTTGCAGAACATGGCCCGGACTCCGTCGCGCTATATGTTTCAGGGCAATTGCTCACCGAAGACTATTACGTCGCCAACAAGTTCATCAAAGGCTACGTCGGTACCGCCAATATTGACACCAATTCCAGACTTTGCATGGCCTCAACCGTTGCGGGCCACAAACGCGCCTTTGGCACTGACACCGTGCCGGGTACGTATGACGATCTTGAACTTGCAGACCTTGTCCTTTTGACAGGATCAAATCTGGCTTGGTGCCATCCAGTGCTGTACCAACGCCTGTCGGCTGCCAAAGCCAAACGCCCGAATATGAAAGTGGTGGTGATTGATCCACGGCGTACAGCAACATGCGACCTTGCTGATTTGCATCTTGGCCTACGCGCAGGAACAGATATCGCCTTGTTCAACCACCTGCTGAGAGCGTCCTACGAACAGGGGTGTGTCGATGCCGAATTTGTGGCGCAACATGTCACAGGGTTTGATGACGCCCTTGATGCCGCAAGCGCCACCGATGTGACGGTGACCGGGCTCTCCGCCCAAGATATCGACACGTTTACACGCCTTTGGCTCACCACAGAAAAGACCGTCACCGTCTTTAGCCAAGGGGTCAATCAATCAGACCATGGCACCGACAAGGTCAACGCGATCATAAATTGTCACCTTGCGACCGGGCGTATCAGCAAAGCTGGTATGGGCCCACTTTCAGTCACCGGGCAACCCAATGCCATGGGTGGGCGTGAGGTCGGCGGGCTGGCAAACATGCTCGCGGCCCATCTCGACATCGAGAACGCAGACCATCGCGCAGCCGTGCAAAGCTTCTGGCAGTCGCCTACACTTCCGGAAAAAGCTGGCCTAAAGGCTGTCGATCTGTTCCGTGCAATTGGCGAAGGCAAGGTAAAGGCGCTTTGGGTGATGTGCACAAACCCCGCAGTCAGCATGCCCGATGCGAAAGCCGTGCGCGCAGCCATAGCCGGATGCGATTTTGTGGTGGTCTCTGATATGTTTGGCGACACCGACACCGCAGAGCTGGCCGATGTGGTGCTTCCTGCCACGGGTTGGGGGGAAAAGGACGGCACCGTCACCAACTCTGATCGTACAATCAGCCGCCAACGCGGATTTTTACCGCCCACTGGCGACTCTCTTCATGACTGGCAGGTCATCTGCGGGGTTGCAAAGCGCATGGGATTTTCAGACGGATTCAATTTTGACTCCCCTGCGCAGATTTTTCGTGAACACGCCGCTTTGTCAGGCGTCGCAGCCGCCCTGGGCAAAGACTTCGACATTTCTGGCTTCGCAGATCTATCCGACACCGACTATGACGCACTGCAGCCAACACGCTGGCCGTTTCTAGCACATAAAACGCTGTCTGACCGCATGTTTCAGGACGGCAGATTTTTCACGCCAACAGGGCGGGCAAACATGCTCCCTATAGCGCAGCCTGTTTCGCAGACGACGTCCACAGACACTCCCTTCAGGCTCAACACTGGGCGCATTCGCGATCAGTGGCATACACAGACACGCACAGCGCGGTCGCCACGCTTAAATCAACACTACGGAGAACCCTTTCTGGAAATTCATCCAGAAGACGCGCTGGCCCTTGGCCTACGGGCTGCGGATTTGGCGGCTCTCAGCAATGCGCATGGTCAATCTATTCTTCGAGTTTTGATCACAGATCGCGTGGCAAGGGGCGAAGTGTTTGCACCAATACACTGGACCGCCGCAACCGCGCCGAGCGGGCGTATTTCTGATGTTGTCTCCCCCAAGACTGATCCGTTTTCCGGCCAGCCTGACAGCAAAGCAGCTGAGGTGGGTATTCGTCCCTTTGCGCCGAAATGGTATGGTTTTGCGGTTTCACAAAGTGAACTTCAACCCAAGTCAAACTATTGGGCAAAATCGCGTCTTGAAGCTGGTTGGCAATATGAGATGGCACATCAAGAAACGCCAGACTGCTGGGAAACCTATGCAAGGATGCTGTTTGACGCGCAAGACGCAGAAATTTCCAGCGTTTTGGATGCCTCACGCGACGCAGCGCGCATCGCGTTTCATAAGGATGGCGTCCTGATCGGCGCATTGTTTGTGAGCGACCGTCCGGTTTCGGTCTCGCGTAGCTTCACGGGAAGTCAGCTGGGGTCTGAGAGTGAGACTGTGTTGCTCGGTCGGCCTGCCGTAGGGCAGCCTGATCCTGGCCCAATCGTTTGCGCCTGTTTTAGTGTCGGTGTGAACAGCATTCTGAATGCCATCGAAACGCAAAGCCTCGTCTCAGTTGAGGCGATTGGCGAAGCACTTTCAGCTGGCACAAACTGCGGCTCCTGCAAGCCAGAACTCGCCGCCCTTCTGCACTCTGCTCAAAGGCGGGTCGCGGCTGAGTAGCCTTGTGCCAGTTCCCAAGAATCTCTATTCAGCGGTCAACTCGAAAGGTGTTGATCGCTAAATCCGTTGCAGTGTCGCAACACTTCGAGCACGATACTAGCCAATTTCGTGCTCAATTGGGCGCTGCCCCCCAATTCACGGCCTGATGTGCATACCTCTTAAAGTCCAACCATTTTTGAAATGACCATTTAAAATGTCGCATTTTCCATACAAAAGGGCGGTTTTCGCACACCCCAACTGAACAGAAAGAGAAGGCGATTTAGCGCTCTAAAAACTTTGTCAGGCCTGCCACATTTTCCTTGCTTTGAGTCGCGTTCAGATCGCAGCATGTCAAAAAACGACAAAATCAGCATGGGAGTCTCCAATGAACAACGAACTCAAGTACCTGAGCCGTCAGGCGGCGTTGGGCAAACTGTCACGCCGCCATTTCCTCGGCCGCGCCGGTGCACTGGGTCTTTCAGCCACTGCCGCAACCACGATGCTCTCCTCTGCCGTTCACGCGGCGGGCCCACAAAAAGGCGGGACACTGCGCATTGGTCTGCAGGGCGGATCAACAACTGACAGCATGGATCCTGCGCTGGCGGCAAATACCACTGCGGTCAACCTGATCCGCATGTGGGGCGAGCCACTGGTTGAGCTGACTGATGACGGTGGTTTGCAAGGTAAGGTGGCAGAAAGCTTTGAAGCCTCCGCCGATGCAACGACATGGACGTTCACCATTCGCAACGGCATTACCTTCTCAAACGGTCAAGCCGTTACTGCAGAAGACGTTGTTGCAACAATCGACCGCCATGCCGGCGAAGACACTAAGTCTGGCGCCCTTGGCCTACTGCGGGACATCAAAAATGTGCGCGCCGACGGTCGCACAGTGATCGTTGAACTGAACAACGGAAATGCAGACTTGCCGTATTTGATGAGTGACTATCACCTCATCATCCAGCCTAACGGCGGCAAGGACGCGCCTGACGCAGCCATCGGCACAGGCCCCTATATCATGAAAGAAATTGATATGGGCGTGCGCTTTGTTGCCGAGAAAAACCCGAACTACTGGGGTGATCTTGGCCACGTTCAGACAATCGAAATGCTGGTGATCAACGACAACACTGCCCGTGTTGCGGCGCTACAATCCGGTCAGGTGGACATCATCGACCGCGTACCACCGCGTACAGCGGGCCTCGTTGCACGTGCACCAAACATCACAGTGACCTCGACCGCAGGCCCAGGCCACTATGTGTTCATTGCACACACAAATACGGCCCCCTTTGACAACCAAGACCTGATGATGGCGCTCAAGTATGGCATCAACCGTCAGGAGATGGTCGACAAGATCCTGTTTGGCTATGGCTCGGTTGGGAATGACACGCCAATCAACGCGTCCTATCCAATGTATCAGGCGCTGGAGCAGCGCGAATATGATCCGGAAAAGGCAGCGGACTATTTCAAGAAATCTGGCCATTCCGGCCCAGTTCTGCTGCGGACATCTGATAACTCCTTCCCAGGCGCACCAGACGCAGCTGCCCTGTTCCAGCAGTCTCTGAAAGCGGCGGGCATTGATCTTGAGATCAAACGCGAACCAAACGATGGTTACTGGTCTGAAGTTTGGAACAACAAGCCATTCTGCACCAGCTACTGGGGTGGTCGTCCTACTCAGGATCAGATGTTCACCACGGCGTATCTTTCCACAGCTGACTGGAATGACACACGCTACAGCAGCGAACAATTCGACCAGTTGCTCATCGCAGCGCGTGCCGAGCTCGACGAAACCAGGCGCAAACAGATGTACACCGATATGGCAACCATGCTGCACAACGAAAGTGGCCTGATTTGCCCGATGTTCAATGATTTCGTGGATGCCCATACCGACAAACTTGGTGGATGGGTTGAAGGCGTCGCAGGGTTCTCTCTGATGCACGGCTATGCAGCGCAGCGCATGTGGGTGACCGCCTGATATGCCGCTCCTTTTGAAACTACTGACCCAGCGCATCGCGCTGGGTCTGCTTCTGCTCTTTCTCGTCTCGATCCTGATCTTTGCTGGCACGCTCATTCTGCCGGGAGACGTGGCACAACAAATCCTTGGTCAATCGGCAACACCTGAAGCCCTCGCCAATCTGCGCGAAGAGCTGGGCGTGAATGATCCGCCCGTACAACGCTATTTTGACTGGCTTGGTGGCCTCGTTCAGGGAGATTTGGGCACGTCGCTGACCAGCGGCAAAGACATCACGGAGTCCATCGGCAGACGTTTGGGCAACACCCTTTTCCTCGCTTTCTGGGCAGCAATCATCGCTGTGCCTCTCGCGATTATGCTGGGCCTTTTGGCCGTGCGCTATCGTGAACGCTGGCCTGACAAAATGATATCTGCCGTGACGCTGGCGTCTATCTCTGTCCCTGAGTTTCTGATCGCCTATGTCGCCATTTTCTTTATTTCGGTGCGCCTGCGTTGGGCACCCTCTGTCACGACAATAAACGACAGCATGAGCCTTGGTGAAAAGCTGCATACAATCAGCATTCCGATTGCCGTGCTTACACTTGTGGTCTTGGCGCATATGATGCGCATGACCCGTGCAGCCATTTTGAATGTGATGCAGTCTGCATACATCGAAACGGCAGAGCTTAAGGGCTTGCGCATGTTCACCATCATCTGGAAACACGCTTTACCAAACTCAATCGCACCTGTTGTGAATGTGGTGATGCTGAACCTCGCCTATCTGGTGGTGGGGGTCGTGGTGATCGAAGTGGTCTTCACCTATCCCGGCATGGGGCAGTACCTCGTTGATCATGTTTCCAAACGAGACATTCCCGTGGTGCAGGCCTGTGGCCTGATCTTCGCCGCGGTTTACATCGGCCTGAATATGGTGGCCGATATTGTGTCGATCGTCTCCAATCCGCGTTTGCGGCATCCGAAATAGGGAGGTTTTCCAGATGAGAATACCCATCGCCGCCCTGGTCGGGCTTTTTTTCACCGCGCTCTATTTCCTAGTGGCCATCTTTGCCCCGTGGATCGCGCCTTATGGCATGGCAGAGGTTGTCAGCCGAGATGTATGGCTGCCACCATCCAGTGAGTTCCTGCTTGGCACCGACAACTTGGGGCGGGATCTGTTGAGCCGCATGATTTACGGCGGCCGCACCACGATCTTCATCGCGACAGCGGCAACGATCCTCAGCTTCACGACAGGTTCTGTCCTTGGGTTCCTCGCCGCTGTTCTTGGCGGTTGGGCGGATCAGGTGATGAGCCGTTTCGTCGATCTGGTGATGTCGATCCCATCCCTGATCTTTGCGTTGGTCGTGCTGTCAGTGACCCCTGTGACTGTCCCTGTGCTGATCATCGTAATGGGCCTTCTGGACTCCACACGCGTATACCGTTTGGCCCGCGCGGTGGCAGTAGACATCAACGTAATGGACTATGTTGAAGCCGCAAAACTGCGTGGCGAAGGCCGTGGCTGGATCATCTTCCGTGAAATCCTGCCAAACGCCCTCTCTCCGCTGATCGCAGAGATGGGCCTGCGCTTTATCTTTATGGTGCTGTTTGTTTCCACACTGTCTTTCCTGGGCCTGGGCGTTCAGCCTCCGCAAGCGGACTGGGGCGGCATCGTGAAAGAAAACGCTGACGGCATCGTCTACGGTATTGGCGCGGCACTGTATCCTGCAGTGGCTATAGCCACTCTCGCGATCTCGGTAAATCTCGTGGCGGACTGGGTTTTGAACCGCACCACATCACTGAAGGGAGGCCGCGGATGAGCGACACGCTTCTAAAAGTCCAAAACCTCAAAATCGGCGCCACTGTGTATCCCCCCGGTGAAAAACCGCACGATATTGAGATCGTGCATGGCGTGAGCTTTGAGCTGGAAAAAGGCAAAGTGCTTGGCCTGATCGGCGAGTCTGGTGCGGGCAAATCAACGATTGGCCTTGCGTCGATGGCCTATGGCCGAGGTGGGGTGCAGATCACAGGCGGCGAAGTTTGGGTGAATGGCCGCGACATTTTGAATACAGGTCATGGCGACATCCGCAGCCTGCGTGGCAGCGAAGTGACCTATGTCAGCCAATCTGCCGCTGCGTCGTTTAACCCTGCCAAAAAGATCATGGATCAGGTCACTGAGGCTGCAATTGTGCAGGGCAAGTTTTCCAAGAAGGAGGCCGAAAAGCGTGCGATTGAACTGTTCCGCAAGCTTGGCCTGCCAGATCCGGAAAACATCGGAAGCCGGTATCCTCACCAGGTGTCAGGAGGTCAGCTGCAGCGCTGTATGACCGCATTAGCTCTATGTCCAGAGCCCGACTTGGTGGTCTTTGACGAGCCGACCACGGCGCTGGATGTGACCACACAGATTGATGTGTTGATGGCCATTAAAGAAGCCATTCGTGACACCGGTGTCGCGGCACTTTACATCACACATGATCTGGCGGTCGTGGCCCAGGTCAGCGACGAAATCCTCGTCCTCAAAATGGGCGATATGGTCGAGCATGGAACAGTGGATCAGATCATCAATGATCCGCAAGAAGACTACACAAAGGCCCTTGTTTCGGTACGTTCGATTGACCATGCCGAAAAGGAACCAACGCCTGAACCTGTTCTGAAAGTTCAAAATATCACAGCCCGCTACAAAGGTACCAATTTTGATGTTCTCAAAAACATCAATGTGGAGCTGCACGCAGGTCAAACGCTTGCGGTGGTAGGAGAAAGTGGCTCCGGCAAGTCGACGCTCGCCCGCGTGATCACAGGGCTATTGCCGCCCAAAAATGGGACGATCCATTTTGCAGGGCGCGATCTCTCTCCTGATCTGGACGGACGTTCGCGCGAAGACTTGCGTGAGCTTCAGATGATCTACCAAATGGCGGATGTCGCAATGAACCCACGCCAGACTGTGGGCACGATCATTGGTCGCCCGTTGGAGTTCTACTTCGGCCTCAAGGGGGCAGAAAAACGCAAACGCGTTGTCGAACTTCTGGACGAGATCGAGATGGGTGAGAAGTTCATTGATCGCTATCCAGCGGAACTTTCAGGCGGCCAGAAACAACGTGTGTGTATTGCTCGTGCTTTGGCCGCAAAGCCCAAGATGATCATCTGTGACGAGGTCACCAGCGCACTCGACCCACTTGTGGCGGATGGCATCCTGAAACTGCTTTTGGATCTGCAGAAAATCGAGGATGTGGCGTATCTCTTCATCACTCACGATCTGGCGACTGTAAAGGCAATCGCGGACTCGATTTCCGTGATGTATCAGGGCGAGGTCGTCAGATACGGCGGGAAAACCGATGTGCTGAGCCCTCCATTTGATGACTACACCGACCTTCTACTGAGCTCTGTTCCGGAAATGAAACTCGGCTGGCTCGAAGAAGTTATCGCGCACCGCAAAATGGAAAGCGCCGGAAACTAGTTCCAAACGCCAAATCGAAAACATGGGCGATGTCATCAAGGCGTCGCCCTTTTTCATTAGCCGGGCTGAAAGTGTCGCATTTGCAATAGTTCTTGAAAGCGGAACTGGCGACCGTGAACCGGACTGAAAAGGAGACTCAGATGGACCGGAAACTTTTGCTCATCATTCTGGATGGGGTGCCTTGGCGCAATTGGGAACGCCTGTTCGGCAATCTGGAAGGTTGGGTTGCCGACGGCACGGCGCAGAAATGGAAAATGCGCTCGGTTCTGCCCTCTACTTCGGCCAGCTGTTATGCGTCGATCCATACTGGCGTGACGCCACAAGAACACGGGTGCACAGGCAACGGCAATGTTTTTCGGATCAACCAGCCAGATGTGTTTGCTCAGGTGCGCAAGTCAGGTGGCTTGACTGGCGCAGTCGCGCATTCGTTCTGGTCGGAGTTCTTCAACCGGCATCCTTTCGACTATGTTCGGGATGTGGAATATGACGAGCCCGAAAGCGACACGATCAATCACGGTCGGTTCCACTCCATGACGGGCTACGGCATGGCCAACCAGATGACACCCAGCGATGTGGATCTTTTTGCCACGCTGACCAACCTTTGCCTGAAACGCGAGCTTAATTACGGCATGCTGCATACCTGCACGCTGGACAGTATGGGGCATCGCTTTCAGCATGACAGCCATGAGATGGATCACGCCTGCTTTGTGATGGACGAGATGCTTGCGCCGTTCATCCCGAAGTGGCGCGCCCTAGGCTACGAAGTGATCGTAACGGCAGATCACGGTCAGGATGCGCGAGGGCACCACGGCGGTCGCGACCCTCTGCAGCAGGAGTTCGCACTCTACTACTTTGGAGATGCAAAAGGACCGGAGGCGGATACGGTTCTCGATCAGCTGCAGCTGGCACCCACAATCCTGTCCCGCCTAGAGGCAGAGATCCCGGAGACCATGAAAGCGGCCCCTTTCCTAAGTTGAGGGCAGCACCGCGTTAAACGCGGTCTCAAGCGCATCACAGATCAATGGGATATGGGCGTCTTCCATAATGAACGGCGGCGCAAGCAGCACATGCGCCCCGTTTTGCCCATCAATCGTACCGCCCATTGGATAGCAGATCAGGCCAGCCTCAAACGCCGCAGTCTTGAGCTTTGCCGCGATGCCAAGTGCGGGATCAAACGGCGCTTTGGTTTCACGGTCGGCCACCAGTTCGAGACCCAGAAATAGCCCTCTCCCTCGGATGTCACCAATGTTGGCGTGCTCTTCAAACCGCTCTGCCAAAGCCTGACGCAGTTTGGCGCCCATAGGTGCCACCCGGTTAACAATGCCATCATCCACCAAGCGTGTGAGCACAGCAAGCGACGCCGCCGCAGCGGTTGGGTGGCCATTGTAGGTGTGACCATGTTGAAAGAAACCGGAGCCATCTCGGATCGTACTATAAATTTCCGCTGAGCAGAGCATCGCACCGATAGGTTGGTAACCGGCCCCGAGCCCCTTTGCGACAGCGCAAATGTCTGGCCTCACGTCGTCCTGCTCACAAGCAAACAGCGTACCGGTCCGCCCCATGCCACACATGACCTCATCCAAGATCAGCAACACACCGTTGGCGTCACAGATCTCGCGGATGCGTTTGAAATAGCCTTCAACCGGAGGCACCGCGCCTGCAGTCGCGCCCACAACAGGCTCCGCGACAAAGGCCAACACGTTTTCCGCGCCCAATTCATCTATCGCATCCTGAAGCTCATTTGCGACGCGCTGGCCATAGTCAAAAGCCGTTTCACCGATTTCTTGGCCGCGATAGGCATAGCACGGTGAAATATGGTGGGTGTCCATCAGAAGCGGCGCAAAAGCTGCGCGGCGCCATTCGTTCCCGCCCGTCGCAAGCGCGCCAAGGGTGTTCCCGTGATAACTCTGTCGGCGTGCAACCACGTGGCGGCGATGGCCTTCGCCCTTCTCAAATGCATATTGCCGCGCGAGTTTAATCGCGCTTTCCATCGCTTCAGACCCACCTGAAACGAGGTACACGCGATCCAGTCCTTTGGGAGCGTTCTCCACCAGTTTTTCTGCCAAAGCCTCAGCCGGTTCTGAGGTGAAGAAACCTGTGTGTGCAAAGGCGACCGCGTCCACTTGGGCTTTGATGGCTTGCATCACTGCTGGATCGGAATGGCCAAGGCAAGATACAGCCGCCCCTCCAGAGCCATCGAAATAGGCTTTTCCTGAAGTATCATACAAAAACGGGCCTTCTCCGCGCGCCACAGTGGGGAGCGTTTTCTTGGAGTGCCGAGGAAAAACAAAGCTCATGATTTTGCCGTTTCTTTTAATAGCGGGCGCCCCAATGCGTGGGCGATGTTGACCACGGGGCGGATGTTTTCTGCGTTGTCCTCTGCCAAGCTGCCGTCGGGGCGATGGATGTTGTTTTCAAAACCTATGCGCACGTGGCCACCCAACCGGATAGCCTCTTCTGCGACAGCTTGTTCATTTTTCCCAAAGGCGCAGACGGTCCAGCGGTCGGCCACATTTGCGACAGCTGAAACAAACGGTGCGAGTTCTGAGACCTCTGCCAATCGCGGAGGCGCATAGCGCCCCAGAACGAGCAAGACATCACAACCTGACCGCTCCACCTGCCCCGACGCCTGCAAAGTCGCAAGCAAATCGATGTCTTCGTAGCTGTAAAGGATATGTTGAACATACACATTTGCCTCACGCACGAAGGCATACACCTCGCGTGCCAGCCTCTCATCGCGCGCCATCTCGCGCACAGAAATGCTGGCCGCGTCGGGCACAAGCGATTTGAGGACGTCAAACTGGTCTTTGACGTCAAATATTCCTGCTGATTCCGTTGTGATTTGCACGCTCAATTCAGGGGCGATTTTCGCTATTGCCGCCATAGCCTCGCGGTAGCGCTGCGCATCTAGTGAGTGCTTTCCCGCATCGGTGCGTACATGGAGATGAATCTCATCAGCGCCGGCAATTGCACATTTTTGTGCCGTCAAGGCGATTTGATCTGTTGTAATTGGCAACGCCGGGTGATCTATGCGCCCGCGCCGGGCTCCGTTTGGGGCCACGGTGATTTTCAACGGTTCTGCCGTTTGCCAATCTAAGGTTCTATTAGACAAGTGATCAGTCATGAGGTCTCTCGTTTTGCTCCACGTCCGCAAGCAGCAATGCATGAAACAAATGTTCCAAATGTTGACATCTGTTAAAACACTCGCGTAAATCGAGTCAAGAGGAGGAAAACGTGAGCAACGCCAACCGTCTCCAAGAGCAGGTTGCAAAGAGCTACGCGGGCTTAAGCACAAAGCTTAAGGCTGCGGCTGACTATGTCGTGGCCAATCAAACGGATGTGGCGACACGCTCTTTGCGCTCTGTGTCTTCTGCGAGTGGCGTATCGCCCGCAACGTTGTCCCGGCTGGCGCGCAGTTTGAGCTTTGACAGCTATGAAGACATGCGCGAACTCTGCCGTGAAACCCTTGGCGAGCGCTCATTGTCCTTTTCAGAACGCGCTGAAGCACTCAAAAATAGCCAGCAAGCTGAGCAATCCATGCTCGACAGACAAGCGGCAGCCTGTGTTCTGAACATTTCAAAACTGGGAGAGCAACTGAACCGCAACCTTCTGCAAGACGCTGTCAACGCGCTTGAAAAGGCAGAGAATGTTGTTCTGTTTGGAGCGTTTGGCTCCACTGGGATTGTCGAGTACGTGGCCTATCTCGCCAATTACTTCGCGACCAACTGGACACTCGCGGGTCGTATGGGGGCGTCACTGGGAGCATCCCTCGCCACGCTCAATGAGCGCGACACCCTTCTGATTGTGACCAAAGCACCCTATGCAAAAAAAGCAGTACGTGCCGCCGAATATGCGCGTGAAGCTGGGGCGCAGGTGATCATCATAAGCGATAGTCACGCGTGCCCAGCGATCAAATATGCAACTTTTCCCTTTATTGTTCCGTCAGATAGTCCACAATTCTTCTCGTCCTATGCTGCGACTCTGTCTCTACTGGAGACCATGATAGCCATGCTGGTTGCGCAGTCAGGCGAAGACGCAAGCCGCCGGATCCGCGACGTAGAGCGCAGGAACCAAAGCTTGGGTGAATTCTGGAACGACTGACAACAAAAACACTGAAGTTATCAACCATCATCAACTAGGGAGACTATGATGATCTCGAAACTGAAACTGGCGGGTGCCGCCATTGTTGCCTCCATGGGCATTTCTGCTGGCGCGTCCGCACAGGAGTTTATCTCCATCGGTACCGGCGGCGTGACAGGCGTTTATTACCCAACTGGCGGCGCAATCTGCCGTCTGGTGAACAAAGGTCGCAAAGAGCACGGCATCCGCTGCGCCGTAGAGTCCACCGGTGGCTCTGTTTACAACATCAACACCATCAAAGCGGGTGAGCTGGAGTTCGGTGTTGCGCAGTCTGACTGGCAGTACCACGCCTACAACGGCACCTCCAAATTTGCAGACAACCCATTCCCAGACGTGCGCGCGGTGTTCTCTGTACACCCTGAGCCCTTCACAGTGGTTGCACGCGGTGATGTGGACGTGAACAGCTTCGCTGACCTGAAAGGCAAACGTGTAAACGTTGGCAACCCAGGTTCCGGCCTGCGCGCAACCACCGAGGTTGTGATGGAAGCCTATGGCATGACCATGGACGACTTTGCACTGGCCACCGAATACAAAGGGTCTGAAATGGCCAAGCAGCTTTGCGACGGCAACATTGACGTGATGATCTACACCATCGGTCACCCAGCTGCGGCCATCAAAGAAGCGACCACCACCTGTGACGCGAAACTGGTGAACATCACCGGTGCGGAAATCGACAAACTGGTCGAGGAAAACTCTTTCTACCGTGTCGCAACTGTTCCAGGTGGCATGTACAAAGGCACCGATGAAGACACCACCACCTTTGGTGTTGGCGCGACCTTCGTAACCTCCGCTGAGATTGCAGATGACGTTGTTTATGTAGTTGCAAAATCCGTGATGGAAAACATCGAGGACTTCCGCAAGCTGCACCCAGCATTCGCAAATCTTGACCCAGCAGAAATGGTCAAAGACGGCCTCAGCGCGCCACTGCACCCAGGTGCTGAGAAAGCATACATGGAACTGGGCCTGAAGTAATTTCAGGTTAACATTTCGAAAACACACAAATGCGCCCCAGAAATGTGGGCGCATTTGGCAAATGGGCTAGACGAGGACAAAAATGGTTCAGGACCCCAACAAAGATGGCAATGTATCCGCCGATGCCATGGTCGCAGAAGTCGACACGGGCGCACGCAATGCCGCGGGTTTTCAAGGAAAACTCATCATCGCGATCTGTATCATCTGGTCGTTGTTTCAGCTCTATATCGCATCAAAACTCCCCGGCACGCTTGCACAGCTCACCGGGTTTTCAGATTTTGCAAATGTGGTCAGCCAAGCGCGCTATATCCACCTCGCCTTTGCCATGGCGCTGTCCATTCTCGCCTTCCCGATGTTTCGAACGTCGCCGCGCGACCGCATTCCGCTATATGACTGGGCTCTGCTGATTATTGGCGTCAGTGCCTGTCTCTACCTCGTTTTCTTCCGTTACCAGATCGCAGACCGCCCCGGCCTTTGGAACAGCACTGACATCACAATGTCCGCAGTTGGCATGGTCGTTCTGATGATCTGTGTTTATCGCTCTCTGGGCCTGCCTCTTGTGATCATTGCGAGCGCATTTGTGATGTTTGCCTTCTTTGGCGGCAACTCTGAGTGGGTGCGTGAGATCACCAACTATGGCGGCGCATCGCTCTCCAAAGCGCTTGGTCACTACTGGATGCAGACCGAAGGTGTGTTTGGTGTGGCGCTCGGTGTGTCCACATCTATGATCTTTCTGTTCGTTCTGTTTGGCGCCTTGCTGGATCGCGCGGGTGGCGGCAACTGGTTCATCAAAGTGGCGATTGCACTTTTGGGTGCCTTGCGTGGCGGCCCGGCGAAAGCCTCTGTTCTCAGCTCGATGATGACCGGTATGATCTCCGGCAGCTCGATTGCCAACACCGTGACCACGGGGACATTCACCATTCCATTGATGAAGCGCATTGGCTTCCCCGCAGAAAAGGCAGGGGCGGTTGAGGTGGCTTCCTCCACCAACGGTCAGCTGACACCTCCTGTGATGGGCGCTGCAGCCTTCCTGATGGTGGAATACGTCAACATTCCTTACATTGATGTTGTGAAACACGCCTTCTTGCCGGCAGTGATCTCCTACATCGCACTGCTCTACATCGTGCACCTGGAAGCCCTGAAAATGCAGATGCAGGGCCTCAAGAAAGCGGGTCGCCATATCGGCCCGATCATGATCCTTGTGCTCTTTCTGACTGGCTTCATTGGTCTGGGGGCAGTCACTTTTGCAATGATTGGCATCCGCAATGTGCTGGAGCCGGTTGTAGGCGACAGTATCTACATCGCCGTGGCCATTGTTGCAGTGATGTATCTTGGCCTGCTCTATCTGGCATCCAAATATCCTGACATCGCCATGGACGACCCGAATGCACCACTGGCGGCACCGCGTCTGACACCCACACTTCTGGGCGGCGCATACTATGCGCTTCCGATCTTCATTCTGGTGTGGAACCTAATGGTGAAAACCGAAAATCTGGATCGTTTATCCCCTGCGCTGTCAGCGTTTTGGGCGACGGTCTTTATGATCATCGTGGCCGTGACACACCGCCCAATCAAAGCGTTCTTCCGTGGTGAGACAGCTGTGAATGCGGCGTTCGCTGCAGGCTGGAATGACTTTGTGCAGGGTCTGATCATGGGCGCACGCAACATGATCGGCATTGGCGTGGCCACGGGTGCTGCGGGCATCATCGTTGGCACCATCAGCCTGACGGGCGCGCACCAGGTGATTGGTCAGGTGATCGAAGTCATCTCCGGGGGCAACCTGATCGTGTTGCTGCTGTTGGTGGCCGTTTTGAGCCTGATCCTCGGCATGGGTTTGCCAACAACAGCGAACTACATTGTGGTCAGCTCTCTGATGGCACCTGTCATTGTCGGCGTTGGGGCGCAGGCTGGCCTCGTGGTGCCACTGATCGCGGTGCATATGTTCGTATTCTACTTCGGTATTCTGGCAGATGACACGCCACCGGTGGGCCTCGCGGCCTATGCAGCGGCGGCCATCTCGCGCGGGGACCCGATCAAGACTGGTGTTCAGGGCTTTGCTTATGACATCCGGACAGCGCTTCTGCCATTCATGTTTATCTTCAACACCGACCTGTTGCTGATCGATGTGGGCTTTGGCAAAGCCGTACTAGTGTTCTTTATCTCGCTTATCGCCATGCTGATATTTGCAGCGGCAACACAGGGGTATTTCATCGCAAAATCCCGCAAATGGGAAAGTGCTGCGCTGCTCTTTATCGCATTCATGCTCTTCCGTCCTGACTTCTTCCTTGATCAAATATCTGAGAAGTATCAGACCGTTGTTGGCCCCGAGGCGATCCAGTTGGTTGGGGCTCAGCAAGAAGGTGCCTTGATCCGCTTTATGGTTGAAGGCCCGGATTTTGACACCGGCGACACGCGGACAACCACTGTCACTATGCTCTATCCGGGTGGTGAACCTTCGGCTGCAATGTCTGACAATGGCCTCAGCGTGCTTGAGGAAGACGGCAAATTGCTATTGGAAGAGCCCTTCCCAGGCACCCCATACTTTGGCCAACTGGGAACAGAGTACGACTACTACGGCGATCAGCCCGTGGTCATTTCACAAGTTCAGGTCGAGAATGACCGGATGCCAAAAGAGGTCTTCTTCATCCCTGCGCTGCTGCTGCTTGCAGGCTTGATGATGATCCAGCGGCCACGAGCCACGCAGCCGGCGTTCTAAGGAGAAAAGCTGATGTTTAAGACAATCTTGCTAACTGTCGACGTCAATGACCTCAAAGGCGCTGAACGCCCAGCAGAGGTTGCACGCCAAATGGCCCTATCGGAGGGTGCTGAGTTACACGTGATGAATGTTGTGCCGGACTACGGCATGTCCATCGTCGGCTCTTTCTTCAGTCAGGATCACAACAAGCTGATCCTGAAAGAGGCCAAAGCCGCTTTGGAAGAGTGGTCCAAAGATGCCCTGAAGGGCGTGGAGAACCTGCGCCTGCACGTTGATCAGGGCACGGTGTACGACTTGGTTTTGCAAGAAGCCAAGAGTGTAGGCGCCGACGCGATCATTGTGGGCGCGCATAAGTCCCAGCTGAAAGACTATCTGATTGGCCCCAACGCTGCGCGAATTTCGCGACACGCAAAACAGTCGGTTTTTGTGATCCGCTGAATCCAGAACATAAAATCAAAAAGAGCCCGCCAAGAAAATTGGCGGGCTCTTTGTCAACGCTTCGGCCTGAGCCTACAAACGCGGTACAGCACTGTCCCAGTTTTTAGCGAACACTTCAGTGCAATTCTCTGATGCCTTGAGTTCTGCTGCTACCAGGAAACTCTCGCCGTCAGTGCGCATAGACACCTTGGCATCAATCACGACTTGCCAGTCCCCGCGCCCGATCCGGCGCTGCCAGGTAAAACTGCTGTGCGCAGAGTTGGGATCTCTGTCTGTGATCGCGAACTGTTCCTGCAGTCGTGTCCCCGAGATGAGGCCCGTTTCCAGATCCTCAACCAGCCCAGTGTCACCAAGAATATCCAGCGTGAGGCGTGCTGTGCCGAGATCTTTGGTAATGGTCTTTTTGTTTTCTGTTTCTGAAAGCTGGCGTGTCCGTCGCGGTGTGGCAGCTTTGGGGAGATCAAATGAAACGGTTGGTTCGTCGTCGCGGTCTGATCTGACGGGCAATGCGATCGTCCCGGTGTGCAGCTCCAAGTTCGCCAGCTCACTTTCTGGCCACACATAGGGCCAATAGCTCGACGACAGTGCCAGACGCAGGCTGTGGCCTGCTGGAACAGTATAAGCGCAATGATCCAGCGTCACCTCAACGTCCAAAGGTTCGCCGACAGGCAGGTCAACAAATGTCTCATGCCCGTCTCGATGGCGCAGGTTAAGCACACCGTGACTGATCAAAGTGCTCTGCCCATCAGGGTGTACATCACAAAGCCGCGCGATGATCTGCGCTTTTGGACGATCTGAGGTCAGGTTCAATCGCACGGATGGCGCTCCGACAATGGATCTCGCATCCTGTAGCGGCACTGATTCAAAGCAGCAGGAGAGCGCATCATCTTCGCGTTGATCACCCGGCAACTCGCCCGGCACCGTTCCAGCGGGCGCAAGCGAGACAGGAAAATACTCGCCGGCCGCTTGCCCACAAAGGAGCGCCGGCGCGATCACACGCCCAGCTTTACCCTGCTTTTGAGACAGGTTTTGCCCTGTCAGGTGCCAGTCCTCGGTCGCTGCGTTTGTCGCGGTCGCCGGATCGCCAATCCATTTGCCCGGGCGCTCATCATAACTGTTTGCGGGCGGCACGCTATCCATCAACCAGCGCCGCATATCAGGAAGGTCCTCAACCCCATTGTCGACGCCCTTCAGCCAGCGATCCCACCACCGCAGCATCTCTCCCAGAAAATCAATTCGAGGTCCGGGGGCTGCAAAATGCGGGTATTTGTGGATCCAGGGACCAATCAACCCTTTGACTGGCGCGTCCAGATTTTCCACCAAATGTGCAATTGTGTTGCGATAGCCATCGTGCCAGCCACCCACGCTCAAGACAGCCGCTTTTATGGCACTATAGTCTTCGCAAACAGATCCATGCTTCCAATAAGCGCTGCGGGCCTGTTCCTGCACCCATTTCTCAGCCAGAAAAGGCGTGTTTTCCAATCGATGAAGCCACGCTTCGCGCCACCCATCGCCATAAATTTCGGGATCTGGCGGCAAGGCAAACCAACCAAGCACTGTGGACGCCCAGCCGACATTTTCGCCCAGCATGACGCCACCTTTGTAGTGAATATCATCCGCGAAACGATCAACAGTCGAACAAATACTGACAACAGCTTTCAACGGCTCCGGTGCCAATGCTGCAATTTGAAGGCCATTAAATCCCCCCCAGCTGATGCCCATCATCCCCACATCGCCAGAGCACCATTCCTGCGCAGCCAGCCAATTGATGACCGCCGCGCCGTCTGACAGCTCTTGAGGTGAATATTCGTCATCAAACAAGCCCTGACTGTCGCCACAGCCCCGCATATCAACACGCACACACACATAGCCATGGCCGGCCATATAAGGATGGGTCAATGCGTCCCTCTCCGCCGTACCATCGCGCTTGCGATACGGCAGAAATTCGAGAATTGCGGGCAGCGGTACATCTGTTTCTGGGCGCCAGATCCGCGCAGACAACAGGGTGCCATCAGGCATTGGAATCTGAACATGCGCATGTTCGCTAACCTGATATGGGAACTCTTTGACCGTTTGCATTGCGACCTCTCAAATTTGGCTTCTCGTCATGAAGCCAATCTGGGCAAATATATGCAAACAGGCAATAAAAAGCGGTCTAACCTTCGCTTGAAATGAACCGCCGGATCAAAAGCAGCCGCGCCACCAACATCAGAACGAAACATAGGGCAAAAGACACTGTCTCACCGATCAAAGGTGCCACAACCACGTAGATTGCGCCGCCGATCAGTGAGATCGTGGCATAAAGATCTTCTTTTAGGACGGACGGTGTCACGTTGCACAACACATCACGAATAATCCCGCCCACGATGCCCGTGATACACCCAATCACCACCGCAATAACCGCGTGGGTCTGTACTTCCAGTGCAACACGCACACCAACAAGCGTAAACAAAGCCAGCCCAATCGCATCCAGTTGCATCAGCAACCTGAGCCTGCGCCCATTCCCAGATGGCAAACTTGTGGCAATAAAATACATGACCACCGCAACCGGAACTGCGGTGCCCAGATAACTCAGATCATTGATCCAGAACACAGGCGTGCGCCCTAACAGCAAGTCTCTCAGCGTGCCGCCCCCAACCGCTGTGGCAACCCCGATCAAAGACGCCCCAAACAGATCCAGACTATGGCGCACCCCCTGTATAGATGCAGATGCCGCCATAACCGCAGTGGCAATGATCGTCGTGAAGGCTACAAACTGGGTGAGCGGGTCAATCATTCGAAGGCCTGCATGTGGCATGACACGGATCAATAAAGCATGAACGCATACTAGACCCAATATGTTCAGGGGCCCAAAGGCCCCCAAATATTAGCTGCCTGCCTACTGTGAAAACACCAAGCAGTAGGTTCCGCTTAGCCGATACGCCTTAAGCGTTTTCACGCAGGACATTCCCCGCCAGATAAAGAGACCCGCAAATCAGGATCCGCGCATCCGTTGTTGTTGCTGAGATGGCTGCAATCGCCTCTGCCACATTGCTGGCAACATGGGCTTTCATCCCTGCGTCAACAGCATGCTGTGCGGTTTCTTCGGCCAACAATGTGCTGGCCTCGCCTGGGATAGAAACCGCATGCAAACTGTCAGACACTTGCGCCAGCGGTGTCAAATAGCCCGATACGTCTTTGGTGTTGAGCATCCCGCAAATGAGATGCGTTTCGCGTTTGGGCAACCCTGCGATATGTGCCGCCAAAGCTTGACCGGCCGCAGCGTTGTGCCCTCCATCCAGCCAAAGCTCGGCACCTGCCGCCGCTTCCACCAACGGACCGCTCCGCAAGCGCTGCATCCGTGCTGGCCAAAACACATCGCGCATCGCAGCCTCACATGCTTCAGCATCGAAACCAAGCTGGCGCAATGCAGCCAGTGCCGCACCCGCATTTTGAATTTGATGCGCGCCCGGCAAGGCAGGCAAAGGGAGATCAAGCAATCCTGTCTCATCTTGAAACACGAGCCGCTCACGCTCCTCATGAACATGCCAGTGCTGCCCGTAGGCGATCACAGGTGCGCCAAGGCCCGCCGCGGTCGCCTCAATCACATCCATTGCCTCTTCAGGTTGGGGGCCCACGATAACGGGCACCCCGCGTTTGATGATACCCGCTTTTTCAGAGGCTATTTTGGCCAGTGTGTCCCCAAGGAACTGTTCGTGGTCAATTGAGATCGGGGTGATGACGGATAGCTCAGGCCCATCAATCACATTGGTCGCATCCAAACGTCCGCCCAGCCCGACCTCAAGCAATGTGTAGTCCGCTGCAGCCCGCGAAAACGCCAGCAGCGCGGCGCATGTCGTGATCTCAAAATAAGTGATGTTCTGCCGCTCGTTGGTTTCCCAGCATTCGTCCAGAACCTGCGTGAGATGCGCTTCGTCGATCAAGTCGCCCGCCAAACGAATACGCTCATGAAAACGCGCCAGATGCGGACTGGTGTAGGCGTGAACAGATTTTCCAGCACCTTCCAGCCCAGCGCGGATCATCGCCTGTGTGCTGCCTTTGCCATTGGTGCCTGCAATGTGAATGACAGGCGGCAATTTTTTTTCCGGGTTGCCCAGCGCATTCAACAACCGCCACATGCGGTCCAAGGTCAGGTCAATGATCTTTGGATGCAATGCCAGCATACGCGCGAGAATGGCGTCTGATGTGTCAGGTGTTTGGGTCATATGCGCCTCCATTCCAGTCAGCTCGCCCTAAATGAAAGCGGGCTTCCGGTCAAACACACCGAAAGCCCGCATTGAAACGTTTTGTCTGGTCAGGTTACGCCTGCGGTTCGGCTTGCTCTTCAGCGGCCTTCTTTTCCGCCTCGTCTGGCGCAGGAAGATCCCCTTTTACGGCAGGAGGCATATCCATAAGCATCCGGATGATCGTCACCAGTTCTTCTTTCATCTCGGTGCGCTTGGTCACGCGGTCGAGCATGCCGTGGTCAAGCAGATATTCAGCGCGCTGGAACCCTTCAGGCAATTGTTCACCGATGGTCTGTTGAATCACACGCGGACCCGCAAAACAAATCAAAGCATTGGGCTCAGAAATCTGGACATCACCCAACATGGCGTAGGACGCTGTGACACCGCCGGTGGTCGGGTGCGTCAGAACAACGATGTAAGGCAGCCCAGCTTCTTTCAGCATCTGCACCGCAACAGTTGTGCGTGGCATCTGCATCAAAGACAAAATGCCTTCTTGCATGCGCGCGCCACCAGCGGCGGAGAACAACACAAGCGGACGTTTCATGGCAACCGCCCGTTCTGCAGCTGCAATAATGGCATTGCCAACGTACATACCCATGGACCCGCCCATGAAGGAGAAGTCTTGGCAGGCTGCGACGATCGGGGTGCGGCCAATCTCACCCTCGGCGACCAGCATCGCCTCTTTTTCGCCAGTCTTTTTCTGCGCGGCCTTCATGCGCTCAGGGTACTTCTTCTGATCGCGGAACTGCAGCGGATCAGCCAGCGGCTCGGGCACGTCGACCTCAACAAACACCCCACCGTCAAACAAGGCTTCAAACCGGTCACGGGCCGTTATTGCCATGTGATGGTCGCACTGCGTGCAGACGTTCTGGTTTGCCTTCAGCTCGCGGTGAAACAGCATTGTGCCGCATTCGTCACATTTGGTCCAAAGGTTATCCGGCACCTCGCGACGCGAAAAGATCGAGTTGATCCGCGGACGGACATAGTTGGTGATCCAGTTCATGTGATCAGGGTCCTCTGGCTTCCAATCAGTGACCGAAATAAGACGCTGCGTCAGGAAATGCAATCTATGCTGTGATGTCCAACACCGATCTTCGAATTTGCGCAATCACTCAAAACGCACCACAGCCCCTGCCAACTGTCCCCAGAGCAACACTTTGGTGGCAAATATCCTTGATGGCTCAGAAAACTACCCTTGCGCGTTTGTCTCATCTCAACCAATTGGGTAGATAATAGAAAAATGGGATGCGCATCGTTTCGCAACCCGAAACAATGTGCAGGACTTTTTGACCATCATGGCAGGTAGCAAACGCGTTTTTCAGCAGTTTTTTCAAGCTGGTCTGGCTCGCTATTGGGCACGTGTCGCACGTAAGGCTTCACAAGAGGAACTGGGAAGACTGCGGCGTCAACGGCGTCGCGCGCGCACTTTGCGTCATCACCTAGACACGGTGATCTCCGTCTCTGAGAGCCGACTTGCGTTGCCTGTTGTCGGCTCTAACGCGTTTCCCAAACCACATGGCACTGACTGGTCTTGGCGGCCCGCTCTATGGCGTGAGCCCAACCCGACCAAGGGGCTGGCGTCTGTCCAGAACAAGGCAAAGCTTGGCAATGAGGTTACGTTGTTTCACGATTGCCGAATCTCTGAGCTGACGCTGCGCCAATTGCGCAATCATCGCGAAAGGGACCTCGCGCCTTTTGGCCTGCGCATGGATGTTTTTCGGTTTGACGGATCTTTCCTCTCGCTGGTGATTGATTTGCCGCCAGAGGCTGTGGTCGGGCTGCGCCGCGAACACGTGCTGCGGCTGGACACAATTGTTGAGATGGAAAAACCACTGGAAATCTTTGCCCGCCTCAACATCCGCCATGGTCCAAACACGGAACAAATCGTCCGAGAGTTGCCCCTAAGCGCCGAAGACATTCGCGTTGAGTTTGACTTGGCTTATTCCAACCTGAATGAAAAACGCGTTGAAAAGATGTGGATCGACTTGATCTTTGAAGGGCCGGAAATGAATCAAGTCGTGCTCAGAGATGTGACCCTGTCCAGACGCCCACGTGCCGAATTCTGAGCTACCGACAAAAAGGATTGAGATATGAGTGAGTTGTCACTGACAAAGACCCGCCTTTTTGATGGTATCTGGGAAGGCGCTTTGCACTATGAAGGTGAGCCAGGGCCCGCCCCCAAGATTGATGTCACATTTCTGGGCGAAACAATTGATGGCGTCGCAATCGATACAACAGATACACCAAATACGTGGAGACTTCGGTTCCCGATCCCTAAGGAGAGCTTGGCCGATGGTGTTCAAACTCTGTTGATCACCAACCAGATCACCGGGAAGCAGTTGGACAAGCTCAGTTTTGTTGCGGGTGAAGCATTGGCAGACGACCTCCGGGCAGAAATCGATTTGTTGCGCGCTGAGCTGGATATGTTAAAGCGCGCTTTCCGGCGCCATTGCGTGGAAACCATGTAAGCGCACCGCGTCTGGCAACACACAACTCAAAATGGTGGCCAAACATTGGAAAACCCACTCACCGAATTGTTCTACATGAGCCAACCACGGCAACTGTTGTGGGGCACGATTGTGCTCAGTGCCTGCGCCATTATCCATGTGGGTTTCATCTCTGTGATGATTGAAGTGCTTGAAAAAATTGGGCGATGGGTGGCAGTCCGTTCGCGTTTCACCAAAACCGCAGTGCTGACCGGCGCGGCTTTTGCAATGATTGTCGGATCACACACCATTCAGGTTTGGCTTTGGGCCTATGTACTTATCTATATGGGTGCATTTACCTATCTCTACGACGCGCTCTATTTCTCGCTCGTGACGTACACGACTGTTGGCTATGGCGATGTTGTGTTGCCCATTGAATTCCGCGTGTTTGGGGCATTTGGAGGCGTCACCGGCATACTTTGCTTTGGCATTTCAACCGCATTTCTGGTTTCGCTGATCGGACGACTGCTGCCACATTCGCTGGACTGAGACTGGACGGCTTGCCGCATTTGCGATCCCCTCAATCTAAGCCACAATAGGTCTATGATGAAAATTGCTTACACAATGGCGCACGGGCGCGGGAAACTTGATCTGTTGCTTTCGGAGTTCGCCGAGCGTTTGAATGAGCGCGGCCTGACGGCACGCGGGATTGTGCAAACCAATACCGGCTGCGAGATCGATCAGCGCTGCGACATGGATGTGCGTGTCCTGCCAAATGGGCCGATCATTCGTATTTCTCAGGATCTCGGCAAAGAAGCCAGAGGCTGCCGTCTTGATCCAGACGCCATGGCCACTGCCATCACCGCTGTCTCGCAGTCCATGGAAGCGCCTTATGATGTGTTTTTGCTGAATAAATTTGGCAAGCAAGAAGCCGAAGGAAAGGGCTTCCGCGATCTGCTGGCAGAAGCGCTGGAGAACGGCGCAACCGTGATCGCAGGCACCAACCCGCTGAATGCCGGAGTGTTTGAAGAGTTCGCCGGGGGCATGGCCACGCAAGTGGCGCCCAACATCGACGACCTCCTGGCCTGGTATGATCAGGTGAATGCCTAAACAGCCTGCGCTCAACCGAACAATGCGCGCCGCAGCAGGTTGAGCGAGGCGATCAGCAGGACAAACAGCGTGGCCTGCCGAAAACGGCGTTGGTCAATGCGATCCGAAATGCGCCCACCAAACCACATGCCTAAAATCGCAGGTAGAACCAATAGCACCGACAAAGGCGCGGTCTTAGCAGTGAACACACCAGAGCCAACATGGGCCAACAACAGCACGACTGATCCCAGCCCATAAATGACACCCTGAATGCGCATCTGCTCGGATTTCTCTGTGTCAAGTGCCGTCAGGTAGGCCACTGTCGGCGGCCCCCAAACGCCAGAAATTCCGCCAATGGCACCGGCCACACCTCCGACAATCACCTCGCCACGGGCTGTTGGCTTTGAAATCGTGATCGAGCGCCCCAAAAGCTGCAGCAGAGAAAACACGAAAACCGGCACACCAATCACCAAAAGAAAAACATCCGCAGGCAGAATGCGGACAAATTGCGCGCTGATCACCATGACCGCACCACCTGCAATCAAGAAGCGCCGGAAGCGTTTAACAGAGTGCCACGCGGCCGCACGGCCCTGACGCAACGCCTGCATTCCGTTTGTGACCAATGTGGGTAGGATCAGACCCGCCAAAGCCAGTTCCGGGGCCAGAAACGAACTGAGCCCCGAGATCAGGACCATAGGCATGGCAAACCCAACCATCCCTTTGATAATCCCTGCCAAAACAGCAATCGCAGCACAAAGTAGCCACGCAACGGGCGGTAGGGTTAAAATGTCGAAATCCATATCTTCCTATAGTGCCTGACTTCCTGTCGGGCAAAGATTTGGCGCGAAACAAACAATCAAAACGCAACGTCCTTTGGCATTTTTGTTGCGCTGCAGGTGCAAAAGAAATATGCACACTGCAGAAACAGAGGATATTGCGACATGGCTCATGATGGACAGGACTTGACGATGACGGCTCTGGTAACTCTACCCGATCTTCTGAAATTGACCGGCGCGGCTGTGGCCCCGGTTGAGGCCATTTTGGAAACCGCCATCGCACGCGTGAAAGAAACGGTCTCTGAAGGTGGTCGTGTTTCTGGCAAGTTGATTGAGGAAAATCAGACAGCGGCACACGGCCTGAGCTGGCTGGCAACCTACGCACAATCCCTCAAGCAGATGCAGGCGTGGGCCGAGAAACTTGATGCGGATGGCAAGTTTGGCGAGATCGAACAGCTCATCCATCAGATCGCATTTGGCGAATACCTTTGGCAGGTTTATGGCGGCATCCCGATGAGCCAAGGCGAAATCATTCGCCTCCAGGACCTTGGGCTGACACAGGACGAGATGCGCGGCCTGATGGCACCTGACGTGATGACACTCTGCAGCGAAGGCAACAGCCAAGCGGCGCGTATGCGCCTTGTGGAGTTGATGCAGGAGCAAGCGGCAAATATCACCGTTGGCGCATCTGGTCTCGACGAAGAGCTGGAAATGATCCGCGAGCAATTCCGCCGATTTGCGGTGGACCGCGTGGAACCCAACGCCCATGAATGGCACCTGAAAGACGAGCTTATTCCAATGGAAATCATTGAAGAGCTTGCAGAAATGGGCGTGTTTGGCCTGACCATCCCAGAGGAATACGGTGGGTTTGGCCTGTCTAAAGCCTCCATGGTTGTGGTGTCTGAGGAGCTGTCACGCGGCTATATCGGTGTGGGCTCGCTGGGCACCCGCTCTGAAATCGCAGCGGAACTGATCCTCTGTGGTGGCACTGAAGAGCAAAAACAGAACTGGCTGCCGAAACTTTCCAGTGCAGAAATTCTGCCGACGGCTGTATTTACAGAGCCAAACACTGGGTCTGACCTTGGCTCCCTGCGCACCCGCGCGGTGAAAACAGAGGATGGCAACTGGGAGGTGACCGGTAACAAAACATGGATCACCCATGCGGCGCGGACCCAAGTGATGACCCTGCTGGCACGCACAAATCCTGACAGCACCGACCACCGCGGCCTCTCCATGTTCCTGGCGGAGAAGACGCCGGGCACCGACGAGAACCCCTTCCCGACCGAAGGCATGACCGGCGGTGAAATCGAGGTGCTCGGCTATCGCGGTATGAAGGAATATGAGCTCGGTTTTGATGGCTTCAAAGTCAAAGGAGAAAACCTGCTGGGTGGCGAAGAAGGCAAAGGTTTCAAGCAGTTGATGGAGACCTTCGAGTCAGCCCGCATTCAGACGGCGGCGCGTGCGGTGGGGGTTGCGCAGTCGGCGCTGGATGTGGGCATGCAATATGCGATTGACCGCAAACAGTTTGGCAAATCGCTGATCGCCTTCCCGCGCGTGGCAGGCAAGCTCGCGATGATGGCGGTGGAAATCATGATCGCGCGTCAGCTGACCTATTTCTCTGCTTGGGAAAAAGACCACGGCCATCGCTGTGATCTTGAGGCAGGTATGGCCAAGCTGCTGGGCGCACGTGTGGCCTGGGCCGCGGCGGATAATGCGCTGCAAATTCATGGCGGTAACGGATTTGCGCTGGAGTATTCCGTGAGCCGCATCCTGTGTGATGCGCGTATTCTCAATATCTTTGAGGGGGCGGCTGAAATTCAGGCGCAGGTGATTGCAAGACGTTTGCTGAGCTGACACCCGCTCTCAGTTGGACAGCAGACCCGGCGCGGCTCTCCCTCGGAGCCGCGCTTTTTTTGTGCCCGTTAACAAAGTCGCTGATTCGAAAAATCTGCAAAAACTGCGTGTTCGGTATCGCGTCGGTATTGCGTCGGTATCGCGGAGGTGCAAATTTCGGTGGTCTTTTCGCAGGTGCAGCACTTACCTGACCGCACGCTGTTGCGAGAAAAAGCGCAACATTTGGTCACACTCTGCCTGCGCCTGTTGCAGTGCAGCATTTGCGCTCCTACGGTTCGGCCATGACACAGCGACTTTCAAAGCAGGATTGGCTGCAGGCGGGATTTGACGCGCTTACCGAGGCGGGGCCGGCGGCGTTGAAGGCTGAACCACTGGCGCGTCGGCTTGGCACAACCAAGGGCTCTTTCTACTGGCACTTTGACGATGTTCCGGGTTTTCACGCCGCATTGCTCGCGGCATGGGCGGGTGACGCCACAGCGGTGATCGCGGCGCAGCGTGAGGAGGTTGGTACCGCGGTGCAGAAGCTGCGAAATCTGGCACAGATTGCGGCGCAAGACATCGCCCACGAGCGCGCGGGCCTTGAGCCAGCGATGCGAGCCTGGGCACGGGACAATGTGAATGTGGCCGCTCAGATCGCGGCGGTTGATGAGGCCCGCATGGCTTACATCACAACTCTGCTGTCAGAGATTGGCCTCACCAACCCAGAACTGACCCGATTGCTTTATGGCGCGCTCCTTGGCATGGAGGCCCTGTCTGCACACGATGGTGTGCAGAATGGCCCGGCCTTGGGCACATTGGTTGATTTGATTTTGGCATTGCATGAGGCGGAATGATGGCACGTTTTCTGGGTCTTTTGGCCGTAAGCTTGGGGATCGCAGCCTGCGCGCCGTCTGAGACCGTCACGCAATATGGCGGTGCAGACTACACATGGCAGCTGCAACAGATTGATGGCACGGCTGTGGACTATGCGGCAAGCCTCACCTTGGGCGAAAGCGGCAAGGTGATGGGTGATGGGCCTTGCAACAGCTTTCTGGCGACTCAGGACGCACCTTACCCATGGATCAACATTCAGGTGGATGTGGTGGAGCAGATCTATTGCCCGGACATCGACCGGGAAGAGACCTTTCTGACTGCGCTGCAGGAGATGAGCCTTGTCGAGGTGTCTGGCCCCAATATG
The DNA here is from genome assembly GCF_027947445.1 of Shimia sp. MMG029. Classification (NCBI taxonomy): domain Bacteria; kingdom Pseudomonadati; phylum Pseudomonadota; class Alphaproteobacteria; order Rhodobacterales; family Roseobacteraceae; genus Shimia; species Shimia sp. MMG029. The sequence continues at coordinate 213,414 of NZ_JAQJIM010000002.1, forward strand.
GTGATGAGCAACGATGCCGGCCGTGAAATGGTGTTCAGCGGTCTGCCAACTGACGTGCAAAGCGATCAATAAAGCGCGCACGCGCATCCGGCAGCGGCTTATGGCCGAGATCGGGCGCGAGTTTCTCTGACAAAAAGTAGCCGGTGGTCGCCAGAGCGGCCAGAACTTCCTCATCCGGCGCGGGGCCTTCCCCGCGCAACACAGGCGGCAAAGGTAGCAAACGATCCGCCCACTCCCCTGCCCCTTTGGCAGAAACGGCACGCCCGGATCTTGGGGAAACATAGATCAGGTTTTCTGTGCTGCCCGTTACAGCGCAAGCCGTCAGATCAAGCCCATAGCCTAGCTCAGACAGCAGCGCCATTTCCCAGCGCAGATAGGCCAGCGGCCAAACCTCCTGCTGCCCCAAAAGATCAAGCAACTGCATGCTTTGATGATAAAGCGCTGGATAAGGTGCACGGTCTGGCAAGCAAAAGGACAAAAGAGCTGTCACCGCATTAAGACCGGCCAACGAGAAGCGATTCCCCAGCACAGCGGCGCGGGAGCGGAGAGGCTCGACAGTGTAGGTGCCAATGTGATCTGAAAGGCGCGCGCGCCATGTGAGATCTACCTGCCCACCGGGTTGCAGGATGGGTGTCATTTTGCGGCTGATGCCACCGCGCACGATGCCCGCATGACGGCCATGTGACTCAGTGAAGGCCTCCAGAATGACAGAGGTTTCCCCGTGTTTTCGTGTGCTGAGCACAAAACCCTGATCGCGCCAATCCATCGCCACATCCTTTGGCTCAGAAAAGCCGTTACCGTGCTGAAAGGAAAGCCGTTTGTTGTGAGATCAGTCAGACAGACCCGGCTCATCGAGCAAATGGCGCCCCTGACGGTCCTCAACCTCGATCACCCAGGCGTCTGGATCAAAGCTGCGCTGACGGGCCAATGCCGCATCCACCTCAGACTCATCGCCTTCAGACAGCACCACCCATTTGCGCTCCCCGCTCATCAGATCAAAGCTGCGCTGAAACACGGTGGCCTTACCATCGAGCGTGTTGAGTTTCACCAGAACCGCGCCCGCCGTGTCATCGCCATGGGCGACGACAAAGGCCGGAATATCGGCCAGCCGAAGCCGCGCAATATAGGCATGCACCCAGAAATCAGCGGTCAGGCGCATGGGCGCGATCCTCAGGCGTTGCCGTCTTTGAAATCAAGGCCCATTTCGGAATAACGCTCTTTTTCCTCAAGCCAGTTTGGACGCACTTTCACCTGCAAAAACAAGTGGATACGACGGCCCATGAACTCTTCGAGCTCCTCGCGGGCGGCTTTGGAGACCGCCTTGATGGTCTCCCCTTTGTTGCCCAGAACGATGCCTTTGTGCCCGTCACGCATGACGTAGATCATCTGATCCACACGTGCGGAGCCGTCTTTGCGCTCTTCCCAGTTTTCGGTTTCCACCGTCATCTGGTAGGGCAGCTCCTGGTGCAGGCGCAGGGTGAGCTTTTCGCGGGTGATTTCGGCGGCGATCATGCGCATGGGCAGATCGGCGATCTGATCTTCGGGGTAGAGCCACGGGCTCTCGGGCAGCTCTGCGGCCAGCCATTTGCGCAGGTCGGCGCAGCCGTGGCCTTTCTCTGCGGAAATCATGAAGGTTTCAACGAAGTCAAAACGCTCATTGAGATCTTTGGTCATTGCCAGAAGCGCGTCGGATTTCACGCGGTCAATCTTGTTGATGGCCAGCGCCACTTTGCGGCCTTCAGAAATCTCTTCGAGCTGTTCCAGGATGGCCTCCACACCTTTGGTGATGCCGCGATGTGCCTCCACCATCATCACGATGACATCGGCATCCGCAGCCCCGCCCCAAGCAGCGGCAACCATCGCGCGGTCCAAGCGGCGGCGCGGGCGGAACAGGCCGGGCGTGTCCACAAAAACAATCTGGCTGTCGCCTTCCAGCGCCACGCCACGGATGCGCGCGCGGGTGGTCTGCACCTTATGGGTCACGATCGAAACCTTCGCCCCCACCATCTGGTTGGTGAGCGTGGATTTGCCCGCGTTGGGCTCTCCGATCAGGGCAACGAATCCGGCGCGTGTGGTCATGTAAATGCCTTTGTGAGTCAGCTGTGGCTGGTTAAGGGGCGTCTGTAGCGGAAATTCTGCGCTGGGGCTAGGGGCCTGATGCGCATGGGAGATATGCGAGAGTTGGGTTTTCTCACTGAAACCCGTTTTACGATGCGCGAACAAAGTTTGTTAGCCTCACAATCTAAAGTCTTGAGCGGCTTCGAAATTTCAAGGAAGGTGGGCAGAACACCTTTGAGTTGAATACCGCTATGCTAATCAAGTTCCTTAGAAGCTTATTCTGGGCCCCGCCAAAACGGCCATCTTTTCCGCCAAAGGCGAACTACCTTTCTGACAAACCAAAACTGCAGGGTATCGAAAAGCCTCCAATTCGCCACTCCTCCAAGGAAACGATCCGACCTGCCAACACACCTGCAAAGAAACAGTTGGTCGGCAAATGCTATGTGATCGATGGCGACACCATCGTGATAGATAAAACGCACATACGTCTCTTTGGCATTGATGCGCCAGAGATGGACCAACCTTATGGAAAGAAAGCCAAATGGGCGATGGTCTCGCTCACCAAAGGCCGAACAGTCACAGCCAATCTACTTCCAGAAAGCAGCTATGATCGCGTGGTAGCACATTGCGTTCTGGATGACGGCACCGACCTTAGCGCTGAGATAGTGAAACAGGGGCTGGCACTCGACTGGTCCAAGTTTTCAGGTGGCGCCTATAGCGAATTTGAAACTCAAAACGCGCGCAAAAAGCTTTGGCGCGTTGCAGCGAAACATCGCGGAAAGTTGCCGCCTGGCGTCTAAGGCCTAACCGCTCACCTTCTCCAGCAGGGCCTTTGCGGCGGCCTGTTCTGCTTTGCGCTTGGAATTGTCGGTGGCCTCAGCTGTTGCGCCATTCTCAAGCTTTGCGGCAATGGTGAACACGGGGGCGTGGTCCGGCCCGGAGCGTTTGACCAGCTCATAGCGTGGTGGCGGCAGTTTGCGTGCCTGTGCCCATTCCTGAAGGCTGGTCTTTGGGTCGCGCGCATCAGACTCAACAGTTTTGACCCGATCACCCCAAAGACGCAGGATCAGGGCCTTGGCCGCATCAAAACCTGCATCACGGTAAACGGCGGCGATCACTGCCTCCATGGCATCGCCCAGAAGCGCCTGTTTGCGGCGACCGCCGGACATCATCTCGGAGCGGCCAAGTTTCAGAGCCGCGCCCAGATCTATCTCGCGCGCCACATCAGCGCAGGCTTCCTTGCGCACAAGCGCATTGAATCGTGGGGCGAGCTGGCCTTCGGCGGCGGATTTGTCATGCTCCAGCAGGGCCTCAGACATGACAAGCCCAAGCACCCGGTCGCCCAGAAACTCCAGCCGCTGGTTGTCCTGCCTTGTGGGCGAAGACATGGAGGAGTGGGTGACCGCGCGCACCAGAAGCTCGGGGCGTGCAAACTTGTGCCCCAACCGTGTTTCAAGCGCTTTCAGTTCCGCTGCGAGTTTCACGTGGCCCTCACTCGATCCCTTTGAAGAAACGGTCCCCGCGCCAGGTCCAGAAGGCAAACATGGAGCTGCCAGCAGAGGAGAACATGATGCGGTCAGCACGACCGATCAAGTTTTCATAGGGCACAAAGCCCACCCCACGTGCGGATTGCGGCACGCGGCTGTCGGTGGAGTTGTCGCGGTTGTCCCCCATGAAGAAGTAGTGGCCTTCGGGGACGGTATAGATGCCTGTGTTGTCAGACTGCTGGTTGGTGATGTTAAGCGTCGCGTAGGATTTGCCGTTGGGCAGGGTCTCGATATAGCGGGACTTGGCGCAGATGCCGCCATCACCAACCGGGCCGTTTTCACAGCGCGGGCGGTGGCGTTGCGGGCCTTGCGGGCCGTATTCTTCGCGGAAGACGCCGTCCGCCTGACGTTTCACCGGCGCGCCGTTGAGATAGACCACGCCGTTCTTGACCTGCACCTTGTCGCCGGGCAGACCGATCAGGCGTTTGATGAAGTCATAGCCGGTTACCGGATGGCGGAAGACCACCACGTCGCCGCGCTCCGGCTCGCCGCCCAGAAGACGGCCATTGTTGCCACCAAGCCAGCCGCAGAGATCTTCGGCGTCGATGTTCACGCCCACTGCCGGAATGCGCACGGATGGGCAGGAGGCGTAGGAGTAGCCGTAGGTCATCTTGTTCACGAAGAGAAAGTCGCCAATCAGCAACGTGTCTTTCATGGAGCCCGACGGGATCCAGAACGGCTGGAAGAACAGGGTGCGGAAGACACCGGCGATCAGCAGCGCCCAGAAGATCGTTTTGATGGTCTCGACAATGCCGCTTTCACTTTTGGCTTTTTCCGCCATGGGGGATGCTCTCCGCTCGTTTTGCCAGTGGTTTTGGGTCTGAGGTTACATGCGGGCGCGGGCGCGGGGTGTCAAGCAGACTGTCCCGGTGCCGCTGCGAATGGGCGGGCTTCGATCACAACAAAGGCCTGCGCCCAGGGGTGATCATCGGTCAGGGTCACGTGAATGATCGCTTCATGGCCCGGGGGCGTCATCTCTGCCAGCCGCTCTTTGGCCCAGCCGGTGACCTCCATCACGGGTTGTCCGGTGCGCAGATTGCTGACCGCCATATCTTTCCAGCTGATGCCCATCGCCAGACCGGTGCCAAGCGCCTTGGAGCAGGCTTCTTTGGCGGCCCAACGCTTGGCATAGGTGCCAACCGTGTCACGGCGACGCTCTGCTTTGGCCTGTTCGACATCGGTGAATACACGGTTTTTGAAACGGTCACCAAAGCGCTCAATCGTGCCCGCGATGCGGTCAATGTTGGCGAGATCTGAGCCAATACCAAGGATCATACCGTTTACCCCTGCAAACGTGCGGTCAGGATTTTGTAGCCAGCAAAGCCGAAGAAGCCTGCGAAGGCGAGATCAAACCAGCGAGACGCGCGGCGATAGCCTCGCACGACTTTCTCTGAGGAAAACAGGAACGCATAGCCGATAAAGATCAAGATCGAGCCCAGATACAGCAGGCCGAAATAGCCAAAGAGTATGGCGGGTGTGGCCTCCGCCGGAGCGACAATGGCGTAGATCGACGCCCAGCTGAGGATCGCCTTGGGGTTCGTGATGTGGATCGCGGCACCTTTGGCAAAGAGGCTGCGGGCGCTGCCGGAAAAGGGCGTGCCAGCGGCGGCAGTTGTGTCTTTGGCCACCGCGCGTTTCAGCGCCTTAAGCGCCAGCCAGCCGAGATAAGCAGCCCCGGCATAGCGCAGGATTTCAAAGACCCAGACATTGGCGAGCATCACTGCAGACAGACCAAGCGCGGCGGCAATACCCCAGCTGGCGGAGCCTGCCAAAATACCCAGTGCAAAGGCCAGTGCAGACCGGCGGCCTGCGGACATGGCGGTGCCCGCAATGCCCATGGTGGCCGGTCCCGGAGAGCCGCCCGCCATGAGCCAGGCAATCCAGATTGCTATGAACTCGGGTGTGATCATTCCTCTGAACCGGCCCGCGCAGCATCCATCAGACGGCGCATTTCCTCGATTGCGGGTTGCAGGCCACAGAACATGGCTTCGCCCATCAAGAAATGACCGATGTTGAGCTCCACCACCTCCGGCAGCGCAGCGATGGGGGCGACGGTTTCATAGGTCAGGCCATGGCCCGCGTGGACCTCCAGCCCAAGGGAATGAGCAAAGGTGGCCATTTCGGTGAGGCGTGCCAGCTCTGCATCGCGCGCGTCAAAACGGCCTTCATAGTGGTAGTCACAATAGGCCCCGGTGTGCAGCTCAATCACATGCGCGCCAATGCGGCTTGCCGCTTCGATCTGTTTTTGGTTTGCCTCAATAAAAATAGACACACGACTGCCCGCATCGCGCAGTGGCGCGATGAAATGGGCCAGTTTGTTTTCCTCGCGCGCCACCTCAAGTCCGCCTTCGGTGGTGCGCTCTTCGCGCTTTTCCGGCACGATGCAGACCGCATGCGGTTTGTGGCGCAGGGCGATGGCCTGCATCTCTTCTGTTGCGGCCATCTCGAAGTTGAGCGGCACGGTGAGCGCCTCCATCAGACCGTCGATATCCGCATCCACGATATGGCGACGGTCTTCGCGCAGGTGGGCGGTGATGCCATCGGCCCCGGCCTCTTCGGCCAGCTTCGCGGCGCGGACAGGATCCGGGTAGGCAGAGCCACGCGCATTCCGCACGGTGGCAACGTGATCGATATTCACCCCTAGACGCAGCATGATCTCAGTCCTCATCTCGCTACTTCAAATATAGGGCGACCCTATGCCGGGGCGCGCGCGAGGAAAACCGAATTGTGATCAAAAGATTTGATAAGGCTCAGTTATCAGCCTGAACATTTGCCGCCGCCTCTTCGGCACGGGCCCGCGCCTTTGCGATGCGTTCGGCAAATTTTGCGGAGCGGCGTTTTTGATAGGCGCGGATCACGGGAACAGAGAGATAATACATGATGGTTGCGGCGATGATGCCCGGAATGATCCCGCCAATCATGTAGGGGTAAAACACCTCATCATAAAAGATCCGCAGACCGGACCAATCTGGCACTTCGTCGGTGAAAAGCGCAAAGAGATTGTGCCACAAGTCCGCACCTGCGTTGGCGAATTTCGCCCCAAGCGACAGCTCGTGGCCTTTCTCAAACTCCGTGCCCAGCAAAAAATGCCCGGTTTGCAGAGACACCACACCAATCGGCACATAGGTGAGCGGGTTGCCAAAGAAGGTCGCCAGCAGCGCCGCGAGAATATTGCCACCCAAAATGCGCGCCAAAATTGCGGCCACCACAAAATGCAGCGTGTAAAAGGGCGTGAAGGTGGTGAACACGCCCGCCCAGATACCGCGGCCGATGGTTTCGGGGGTGCCGGGAAGGCGATGGACACGGTGCTTCACATAGCGAAATGCACGTCCCCAACCGCCACGCGGATAGAAAAATTCGCCGAGGACTCGGAGTAAGGGTCGTCTGTCGCGGCGCTTGAATACCACCGGGTCTGTCCTCAGTTACGTCAGGGCGCCAGCGCGGTGCGGGCCCTCTCCGGGTTTCTGTAACGTTCGATCTCGGCCACGTCGGTTTCCGCCTCCAAAGCCAGCATAAGCTTGTGCAGATGCTCAGCGTCGCTGAGATCCACGCTTAACAGCAGGCGGTAAAAATCCGGTTTCCGGTCCACGAACTCGAGGTCAGAGATATTGGCGTTGTTCTCGCCGATCAATGTGCAAATACGCCCCAGTACGCCGGCGTCATTGCCAATGGTGACAAAGAGCTGCACCGCATAGATCGCTTTGTGTTTTCCGGCATGCCAATGCAGATCCAACCAGCGATCGGGCTGGTCTTCGTAGTTGGACAGCGAATCGCAGTCGATGCTGTGCACGACTACGCCCTGCCCGCGGTAGGTGATGCCAATAATGCGTTCGCCGGGGAGTGGCTGACAGCAGGGGGCACGTTTGAAACTCTGGTCCGCAGACAAACCAATGACCGCGCGCTCAGAGCTGATTTCATCGGCTTCCGAAGGGGCCAGATCAGGATAGACCGCCTGTAGAACCTGCTGCGCGGTCAATTCCGCGGAGCCGAGACGGGCCAGCACTTCGTCACGATCTTTCAGACGCAGGTGTTTGGCGGCCAGATCCAGCACTTTGTCGGTGGACTTTTTGCCGACATGCTCAAAAGCGGATCGGGCAAGTTCGGCCCCGAGTTTCACAAAACGCTCGCGGTCCATTTCCCGCAGTGCGCGACGAATCGCGGTACGCGCTTTGCCGGTCTTGGCCATATCAAGCCAGCTGGCCTGTGGTGTCTGCCCCTCGGCGGTGATGATCTCAACCGATTGGCCGTTTTTGATACGTGTCCAGAGCGGTACGCGGGTGTGATCGACCTTCGCGCCCACACAGGCATGGCCGATCCGCGTGTGGATGGAATACGCAAAATCGACAGGTGTCGCGCCACGGGGCAATTGCACCACTTCGCCTTTCGGCGTGAAGCAGAACACCTGATCGGAATACATCTCAAGCTTCACAGCTTCGAGGAAATCCTCGTGATCATCATCGGCATCAAACTGTTCAGTGAGGCCGGAAATCCATTTCACCGGGTCGACGGCAAAGGGGTTTTCGCCCCGCACACCATCTTTGTAGGACCAATGCGCGGCCACACCGGACTCGGCCACATCGTGCATCTGACGTGTGCGGATCTGCACCTCCACACGGCGGCCATTGCGGCCGGAGACAGTGGTGTGAATTGAGCGGTAGCCGTTGGATTTTGGTTGGCTGATGTAGTCTTTAAAACGCCCCGGCACCGCGCGCCAACGCTGATGGATCACCCCAAGGGCGCGGTAACAGCTGTCCTCTGAATCGGTGATGATGCGGAAGCCGTAGATATCGGAAAGTCGGGAGAAGCCCTGATCCTTTTCCTGCATCTTGCGCCAAATCGAATAAGGCTTTTTCGCACGCCCGTAGACCTCGCCGTGCACATGCTGGTCGGACAGCACCTGCACTATATCGGCGGTGGTCTTTTCGATCACATCGCCGGTTTCTTTCTGCAGGGTCACAAAGCGGCGCATGATCGAGGCGCGCCCATCGGCGTTGAGCACCTTGAACGCAAGATCCTCAAGCTCATCGCGCATCCACTGCATGCCCATGCGGCCCGCAAGCGGCGCGTAAATATCCATGGTTTCACGCGCTTTCACGGCCTGTTTCTCTGGTCGCATGGCCTTGATCGTGCGCATGTTGTGCAAACGGTCTGCGAGCTTCACCAGGATCACGCGGAGATCCTTGGACATAGCCATAAACAGCTTGCGGAAGTTTTCGGCCTGTTTGGTTTCTGAGGAGGACAGCTGCAGGTTGGTCAGCTTGGTCACGCCATCCACAAGCATGGCGACCTCATTTCCAAAACGCTCTGCCACCAACTCATAAGAAGCTTTGGTATCCTCGATCGTGTCGTGCAAAAGCGCGGTTATGATAGAGGCGTCATCCAGCCGCTGCTCTGCCAGAATACAGGCAACTTCAATCGGATGGGTAAAATAGGGCTCGCCAGAGTGGCGGAACTGGCCCTCATGCATCTCGCGGCCAAAGTCATAGGCCGCGCGAATAAGATCATCATTGGTCTTAGGGTTGTAGGCGCGAATGTGGTCGACAAGTTCGTCAGCAGGGATCATTAGCGCCTACCGTCATTGCTGGGGCCTTAGCCCTGGCCTTGCGCTTCCATGAGGGCACGCAGAAGTTTCTCTTCGGACATGTCGTCCTCAGCCGGTGTGTCCGCTTCGGCACCCATCAGAAGCGCCATGCGGTCTTCTTCTGGTTCGTCCACTTCGATCTGGCTCTGGTTGGATTCGATCAGGCGCTCGCGCAGTTCATCCGCAGTCTGGGTTTCTTCTGCAATCTCGCGCAGTGCCACCACTGGGTTTTTGTCGTTGTCGCGATCCAACGTGATTGCGGCACCAGCCGAAATTTCACGGGCGCGGTGGGACGCGAGCATCACCAGCTCAAAACGGTTCTGAACTTTGTCTACGCAGTCTTCAACGGTCACGCGGGCCATGAGGCACTCCAGTCATTAAGCATCGGGTCGGAAGTCGTGTATGTAAGCGGGATTGTACCCCTTGACAAGCAGGATTCACAGAGGCTGCGGTTCATTGCGGTCTGTTTCAGGCAATTGCGCAAACATTTCCGCAACTGTGAGGCCAATCAACGGGTGGCGCCAGTGCGGGGCGATGTCCAGAAGCGGCGCCAAGACGAAGGAACGGTCCTGCACACGCGGATGCGGGAGAATCAGTTGCTCTGGTGCGAGGGTTGCCTGTGTTGCCAAGTCGAGTTCACGCCAATGCGTTTGCGTGGCTGCATCCGGCAAAACCAAATCGTCCATCGCAATCAGATCAATGTCCAAAGGACGCGTCCCCCATCGCGTGATACGCTCACGGCCAAAGTCGGATTCAACTTGATGCAGGTGGGTGAGCAGCTCATTTGCTGTCAACTCTGTGTGAACGATGACCGCGGCATTCACAAAATCGGGCCCCGCACCTGCTGGAAAACAAGGGGTTTGAAAGAATCGGCTAATTGCGCGAAGATGGATTGCATTGCCACTCAGCAAGTTAATCGATTGAAAAAGCGTTTCTTTGGGGGACCCCGATTTTGAAGGCAGGTTGCTGCCAAGCGCCAGGAGGGCGTTTCTGCTCACGTAAAGACTCCGTTACACCGAGTTGAAAGTGACGTGCCGCAGGTGCTTGAAGGCACGGAGATATACCTATATTTTATTTAACGCTGTCGTGCCTATCCAAATTTACACTCACGGGACATTCAAAGCGCGACAGAGCCAGAAAGGACAATTTATGTTTTACAAAGACGAACGGCTCGCGCTGTTCATAGACGGTTCGAATCTGTATGCGGCTGCCAAGTCGCTCGGGTTCGATATCGACTACAAGCTATTGCGGCAGGAATTTATGCGCCGTGGTAAGCTGCTTCGCGCGTTTTACTACACAGCGCTTCTTGAAAATGATGAGTATTCGCCAATCCGCCCACTGGTCGATTGGCTGCATTACAATGGTTTCACCATGGTGACCAAGGCCGCCAAAGAGTACACGGATGCTCAGGGCCGCCGGAAGGTCAAAGGAAACATGGATATCGAGCTGGCAGTCAATGCCATGGAGCTCGCACCGCATGTGGACCACATTGTGCTGTTTTCGGGAGATGGGGACTTCCGGCCGCTGGTGGAAAGCTTGCAACGTCAGGGCGTGCGCGTGTCGGTGGTGTCAACCATCCGCAGCCAGCCTCCAATGATCAGCGACGAACTGCGTCGTCAGGCCGACAACTTTATTGAGTTGGATGGTCTGCGCGATGTGATCGGCCGCCCGCCACGTGACCCGATGCCAGAGCCGGGCCGTGAAGCGGAGATGGTGGGCGACTAAGCCCGCCACCTTTAAGATCTTTGAAAACCGGGGTGCGCTGCATTCCGGTTATTTTGCGGCCACGGCCCTGCGTCGTGTCAGCCCCGTTTCCTGACGTTCTTGCGCTTTTTCTCGCAAGCTTTGCCATCGCCATCGCGATCCAACCCGTAAGGGTCTGGCCCTACAACCTTGATTGGACCATTCACGTACATAGGGCCATTGCCACTGCCCCCCGCGCAGTCGACATCTGGCCCATTTGGCGGCAAACAGGCCCCGATATAGCTGGGATGACAAGATTTCTCGGCACTGGCCGGAGAGACTGTGAAAGGCAGGACTGTCACAACAAGCAACACGCCAAAGTTTATTCTGTTGCACTTCATGGCAGCGCGATAGTTTACTCGCTGAGCGTGTGAAAGCCCAAAGCGCCCGTAGCACGCAAAGACACAAACAAAGACAAGAGGTTGAAGATGCGACGCATTCCCTTGGCGCCCCTAACACTTGGGTTGGCAGGCGTGATCCCGTTTCTCTGGGGCGCCCTGACCTATGTGAACGCGGATCTGGCGCTTTGGACAACCGAAACGCTCGGCCCACGATTTGCCGGGCCTTATGTGCAGCTTTATTATGGTGCGATCATACTGAGTTTCATGTCTGGCGTGCTCTGGGGATTTGCCACCAAAGCCGAAGGGGGGCGGGCCGCCACCGGCTATGTGCTGTCGGTCATTCCTGCGCTCTGGGCGTTTTTCATGACCGGGGGCGGGCCGGTGAGTGCAGGCACCAATCTGATTTTCGGGTTTGTGGGGCTATTGGCGCTGGATTTTGCGTTTTTCCGCTGGGGACTGACACCTGTGTGGTGGATGCACCTGCGCCTGCTGTTGACGGCCATTGTGGTGAGCTGCCTTGCGATGACTGTGATGTTTTAAACAATTGCATTTGAAACCCTTGGGAGGGAGATGATGATTTCAGTTCAGTTTTTGGTCACCGCACTGGTGGTTGTGATCGCGCCGGGCACAGGTGTGATTTACACACTGGCCATGGGATTGGGCCAAGGCCCACGCGCCGCGATTTGGGCGGCTGTGGGATGTACGTTGGGCATTGTCCCGCATTTGGTTGCCGCCACTTTGGGGCTGGCGGCGGTGCTGCACACCTCGGCTGTTCTTTTCAACATCGTGAAGTTTGCCGGCGTGGCCTACCTGCTGTATCTGGCCTGGCAGACACTGCGCAGCGAGGGCGCGCTGCGGGTGCAGGCAGAGCAGCGCCAGCAGATCGGCGGCGTGATTGCCCGGCGTGGAGCGCTGATCAATATTCTCAACCCCAAACTGTCGGTGTTTTTCCTCGCCCTGCTGCCTCCGTTTTTGAGCGGCAGTGCGGCCACGGCACCTGTTGAAATGGCAACACTGGGCGCGATGTTCATGGCGATGACCTTTGCGGTGTTTGTGCTTTATGGGCTGTTTGCTGCCAAAGCGCGGGATATGCTGTTGGGCAGCGAGACCGTGATGGCTTGGCTGAACCGCAGTTTTGCGGCGCTGTTTGTGGCGCTGGCTGGCAGACTGGCATTGGAGCGGACATGAGCGATCAGGAAACGATGAAGGTTTATGCCAAGGCTGCCGGAGACTATGCAGAGCGCTTTTCGAAAGTGGCCGAAGGCGATATCGATCAGCTGAAAGATCTGAACGGGCTGTTTGCATTGTTGCCAGACAACGGGCTGGTGCTGGACCTGGGATGTGGGCCGGGACAATGGGCGGCCAAGATCCGGGATGCTGGGTATCAGGTGCAGGCGATGGATGCCTCCGCTGAAATGGCAGCTTTGGCGAAAGAGAAGTTCGATCTGGATGTCACCGTCGGGGTGTTTGAAGACCTGACCGCAGAGGCGAAATACGATGGCATCTGGGCCAATTTCAGCCTGCTGCATGCCCCCAAGGCGGATATGCCCGCGCATTTGCTCCGCATCAAAACCGCATTGAAACCACGCGGGGCGTTCCACATTGGCATGAAGCTTGGCACAGGCGAAAGCCGCGACGCACTGGGGCGGTTTTACAGCTATTATGAGGAAGCCGAGTTGATCGACCTGCTGGAAGCGGCCGGGTTCACCATCACGCAGAAAAGGCGGGGAAATGCCAAAGGATTGGCTGGCAGTGACGACACATATGTCATACTGACCGCGCATGGCTGATTTGATTGCATATACCGATGGCGCATGTTCTGGAAATCCGGGTCCGGGGGGTTGGGGCGTGCTGCTGCAAGCCAAAGATGGCGAGACCGTGATCAAATCCCGTGATCTGTCTGGCGGTGCCCCTGAGACCACCAACAACAAGATGGAGCTGATGGCCGCGATCATGGCGCTTGAGACGCTGGAGCGGGCCAGCACCATCACCGTTGTGACGGACAGCACATATGTCAAAAACGGTGTGACTGGCTGGATTTTTGGCTGGAAGAAAAACGGCTGGAAGACATCAGCCAAGAAGCCTGTGAAAAACGTCGAGCTGTGGCAACGGCTGGATGCGGCACAGGCGCGCCATCAAGTGACATGGGAATGGGTCAAGGGCCACGCAGGCCATCCGGAAAACGAGCGCGCTGATGAGCTGGCGCGCGAAGGCATGGCGCCGTTCAAAAAGTAAGCTATTGGACAGTAAGCAGCGCTATTTGCGGTAATGGGTCGGCACGATGATCAGCGCGCCGATGGAGGCGACGATGGCGTTCATGCCGGGGCTGCCAAAGCCGATGTGGAACATGCGGCTGATCATGAAAAACAGAAATGCGCCGCCGACACAGATGATGATCGACGGGATATAGCCATTGTGCGTGAATCCGCTGCGCTCTGAGGCGTAGCCGATGATCCCGGCGATAATCATGGTTCCAAAAAAGGCAAAGAACATCGCGCGCCCTTAGAATTGCTGACCTTTGGTGAGCGGGAAGCCCCGCAGAAAGATATCCGCATCCTGCGCGCCTTTGCCCGCACGTTGCAAGCGCAGAAGCTGCACGGCCCCTTCACCACAGGCGACGGTGATTGACGTCTCATCAAGCAAGGTGCCAGCCTCTCCTTGCCCTTCGGCAAGGCGGGAAGCGAGGAGCTTCACCCGCTGGCCATCGATCTCGGTCCATGCGCCGGGGAACGGCGACAGGCCACGGATTTTGCGATCCACCTCGATGGCGGGCGCGGACCAGTCGATGCGGGCCTCTGATTTGTCGATCTTTTCGGCGTATGTCACGCCGTCGTCCGGCTGAGGCTCAGCAGGCAAATCCGCAAGCGTGGCCAGTGTGTCGACAATGGCGGTAGAGCCCAAAGCCGCAAGCCTGTCATGCAGCTGGGCGGTGGTTTCTTCGGCACCGATGGCGATTTCGCGGCGCAGGCGCACAGGGCCAGTGTCGAGCCCCGCATCCATCTGCATGATGCAAACGCCAGTGTCCGCATCCCCGGCCATGATCGCGCGATGGATCGGCGCAGCCCCACGCCAGCGCGGCAAAAGGCTCGCATGGATGTTGAGGCAGCCCTGTGCAGGCGCATCAAGCACGGCTTGCGGCAGAAGCAGCCCATAGGCCACGACGACCCCCACATCTGCTTTCAGGTCACGGATGGTCTTTTGCACCTCGTCGTTGCGCAGGCTGGTGGGGTGATGGACCTCAAGTCCCAGTTCAAGCGCGCGGGCATGGACCGGAGTTGGGCGGTCTTTCTTGCCACGGCCCGCGGGGCGCGGCGGTTGGCAGAAAACGGCAGCAATGTCGTGGCCTGCCTGCACCAATGCATCAAGAACGGAGACGGAAAACTCCGGGGTGCCCATGAAAAGAATGCGCATTTTGTGTCTCCTGTGAGGTCCGTTCCGCATTGGTGGTGCTGGGTGCTTAGCGCTGTTTCTGCGCCTTTTTGATCAGCATGGCCCGTTTGGTTTTGCTGAGGTGGTCAAAGTACATTTTGCCATTGATGTGGTCGATCTGGTGCTGAACGGAAGTGGCCCAGAGACCAACAAAATCCTTTTCCACAGTTGCGCCATGCTCATCCATATAGCGCACGGTCACTGCGCGCGGGCGGGAGATTTTGGCAGACACACCAACAAGGTTGGGGCTGGCCTCTTCATGTTCACGCGGCTGCACTGAGGCGTGCAGGATTTCGGGATTAGCCATGCGGACGGGCTGATTGCCCTCTTCGGTGGCATCCACCACGATCAGACGTTTGAGCACGCCAATCTGGTTTGCGCCCATACCCACACCGGGCATCGCATACATGGTGTCGATCAGATCATCCCAGACTTGGCGAACCTCATCGGTGATCTCTGCCACAGGGTCAGAAACAGTGCGCAGGCGTTTGTCGGGCCATGGCAGGCAGGGGCGAACGGTCATGGTGTGGTGTATCCTTGCAAAATCTCGGCGCGGGCGGAGGCAGACATATGATCGAGCGTCACACGGCCATCGAGATGATCCATTTCATGTTGAATGCAGCGAGCTTCAAACCCGTCAAAAGCCTGCTGGTGCGCCACGCCCAGCGCATCCGTCCACCGCACTGTGATCTCAGACGGGCGCACAACCGGCACCATCAGATCAGGGATCGACAGGCAGCCCTCTTCAAGCGTGTCCTCAACCGCGCTCAGATCGACGATCTCTGGATTGAGGAAGGCCATCGGCGTGCGCGTGCCCTCTTTCCAAGTGCAGTCCATCACAAAGACACGTTTCATGACCCCGACTTGCGGCCCGGCGAGGCCACGGCCTGGGGCGGCATACATGGTGTCAAACATATCAGCGATCAGGGGGCGCAGGTCTTCCCCGTTCACAGGGGCGCAAACCTCAGACAGGCGCGCATCTGGATAAAAAACCAGCGGAAGAACACTCATCCGCGCGCCAGCTCACGCTTCATTTTCTGGCTCTTACGGGTCATCATCTGGCGTTTCATCGGGCCCAGATAGTCGATGAATAGTTTGCCGTTCAGATGGTCGATTTCATGCTGCACGCAAGTGGCCCAAAGACCATCGAAGTCTTTCTCCTGCGGGTTGCCATCGACATCAATCCAGCCCACGCGCACTTCGGCGGGGCGGGTGACCTCGGCGAACTGCTCCGGGATCGACAAACAGCCTTCTTCATAGACGCTGAGATCGTCGGAGCTTGAGAGCACTTCGGGGTTAAACATCACCACCGGCTCCGGCTCGCCATCCTTGACGCAATCCATCACGATCAGACGCTCAAGCACGCCCACCTGCGGCGCAGCCAAGCCAATGCCGGGCGCGTCATACATGGTTTGCAGCATGTCATCGGCCAACGTGCGCAGCTCGTCACTCAGATCGGCAACGGGAGCGCAGAGTTTTTTCAGGCGCGGATCGGGGTGGATGAGAATGGGTTTGATCATGGCCTCCATCTAGGACAGACGCGCCCCATACGCAACGGGGTAGGCGCGCCGCACGCAAGATGGGTTGCACCTGCGCCGCATTTCGCTAGCGTGCCTTGCATTGTTAAACAAAGGACGCACCGCATGAGTTTTGACGAGATCATCGACCGTTTTGGCACCCACTCTGTGAAATGGGACATGATGGAGCAAATCTATGGCGTGCCTGCCGATGACGGGATCGCGATGTGGGTTGCGGATATGGACTTCCGCCCGCCGCAATGCGTGGCAGATGCGATTGGCAAAATGCAGGCGCAGGGCGTCTATGGCTATTATGGTGACGAGACCGCCTACAATGAGGCGATTTGCTGGTGGATGAAGACCCGCCATGGCTGGGATGTGGATCCCGCGGCGATTTTCACCACCCATGGGCTGGTGAATGGCACCGGGCTGTGTGTTGACAGCTTTACCAAGCCAGGGGACGGCGTTGTGCTGACCACGCCAGTGTATCACGCTTTTGCCCGTGTCATCAAAGCGGCGGGACGTGAGGTGGTGGAATGTCCACTGGCGCTGAATGACGGGCGCTATGAGATGGATTTTGACGCCTGGGATGCGCAGATGAAAGGACATGAGACCATGTTCATCCTCTGCTCGCCGCACAATCCGGGGGGCCGCGTCTGGACGCGCGAGGAGCTGCAGGGCGTTGCCGATTTCTGTAAGCGCCATGACCTCATTCTGGTGTCCGATGAGATTCACCACGATCTGGTCTATGCGGGCAACACCCACATTCCAATGACACTGGTCGACGAGAGCATTCTGGATCGGTTGGTCATGATGACGGCGACCACGAAAACCTTCAACATCGCTGGCAGCCATTCGGGCAATGTGATCATCCCGGACACAACACTGCGTGCGAAATTTGCAGCGCGGATGGCGGCACTTGGGATTTCGGCCAACAGTTTTGGCCTGTTCATGGCGGAAGCGGCCTATTCGCCCGAGGGTGCGGCCTGGGTGGATGATCTGGTCACCTATCTGGATGGCAACCGCAAAATTCTGGACGCGGCGATTGCGGATATTCCGGGCGTGGCCTCGATGCCACTTGAAGCGACCTATCTGAGCTGGGTGGATTTCACAGACACCGGCATGTCGCGCGCAGAATTCACCAAACGTGTGGAAAAAGACGCGCGCATTGCGGTGAACCACGGGCCGACTTTTGGCAAAGGTGGGGAGAACTTCCTGCGCTTTAACATTGCCACGCCACGGGCGCGGGTTCAGGAAGCCGCAGATCGTTTGCGCGCGGCTTTTGCGGATCTGCAATAAGAGTTTTCGCGCTCTCCGACCGTTCAGACGGTACGGGGAGCGCGGTTTGCCCCGCGATCAGTGCTGTTCGATCAGCGCGACGGGGGCACCGTCTTCCTGATAGAAATCGACGGGCGCGCGATCCATCGCTGGCGTGGAGCGTTTGAACTCATAGCGCATTTCGCCATCTTCTTCGTCGGTTGCGATCACCAGACACTGATAGAGGTGCTTGCTGCCGTCATAGAGATCCACCAGCCCACGCAGTTGCGGAGCGGTTTCGGCGTCTAGGGTGAACCCATCTTCCCAGTAACGCAGCACGCGAATGCTACGACCATCTGCCTCGACACGCAGGCGATGGCGCTGTTTCAAAGCCTTTTTACGGGCCGCATCAATGCCCGCCTGAACTTCAGCAGAAAAATATGTGGTCATTTGGAATCTCCAGCAGCGGTCCTCATCGTCCCTTTCAGTATGGCCCCGGTCAAGCGAAGATTTTGTAAACGTCGCGCCTGCGGCGGCTGCGCAACGCCTTGTATTGGCGCGATTTACCTGTGGTGTCTGTGCGGATGCGCGCAGTGATCGCGCGGATATGTCAGTTTTCTGCGTAGGGCGCGCACCCTAACTTGACCTGACACACAGAGCCAACCAGCACAGCAAACAGGAGCGCGCCATGGGCCTTTTGGTAGACGGAAAATGGACCGACCAGTGGTATGATACTAAGT
This sequence comes from Shimia sp. MMG029, assembly GCF_027947445.1. Classification (NCBI taxonomy): domain Bacteria; kingdom Pseudomonadati; phylum Pseudomonadota; class Alphaproteobacteria; order Rhodobacterales; family Roseobacteraceae; genus Shimia; species Shimia sp. MMG029. Next base: position 231,627 of record NZ_JAQJIM010000002.1, read on the forward strand.
CCACGGGCGGCAAATTTGTGCGCTCCCAGTCGCAGTTTCGCAATTGGATCACCGCCGATGGCAGCGCCGGGCCAAGCGGCATGGACGGCTTCAAAGCGGAGAGCGGGCGCTACCACCTCTATGTGTCTTATGCCTGCCCCTGGGCGCATCGCACGCTGATTTTTCGCAAGCTGAAGGGTCTGACGGATCACATCAGCATTTCGGCGGTGCATCCCGACATGCTTGGTGAAGGCTGGACCTTTGAGAAAGACGATGCCGGCGCAACCGGTGATACGCTTTATGGCCTGCCCTTTGCCCATAGCCTCTATACCAAAGCGGATGCCACCTATTCCGGCCGGGTGACCGTGCCGATCCTCTGGGACACGCAGCGCGAGACCATTGTGAGCAATGAAAGCTCTGAGATCATCCGCATGTTCAACAGCGCCTTTGACGGGCTGACCGGCAATACGCTGGATTTCTGGCCAGAGGCTGAGCGCGATGCAATCGAAGAGGTCAATGCGCGGATCTATGACACGGTGAACAACGGCGTTTACAAGAGCGGTTTTGCCACCTCGCAGGCGGCCTATGACGCGGCTGTGGTGCCGTTGTTTGACACGCTGGACTGGCTGGAAGAGAGGCTTTCGCAAAACCGCTATCTGATGGGAGATCACATCACCGAAGCGGATTGGCGGCTGTTCACCACATTGGTGCGCTTTGATCCGGTGTATCATTTACATTTCAAATGCAACCGCAAGCGACTGATCGATTATCCAAATCTCTGGGCCTACACGCGGGAGCTTTTTCAAGTGGAGGGCGTGGCGGAGACCGTGAATATGGATCACATCATCGGCCACTATCATCGCAGCCACGAAAGCATCAATCCGCACCGCATTGTGCCGATCAATCCGGTGCTGGATTTTGACGCACCACATGGGCGTGGTTGAGCACCGCTTGCCAAAACCCGCCTGACTGGTGTAGCCGCGCTTTGACAGACAGTTTTGACAGGCTGGGAGCGCGTCACCATGCAGGCGGAAAAAGACTTGGTTTCAGTAATGCCGCCCCGCGATCATGGCGGTGGTATTGATTCAGCGGTGGCACGCTGGGGCGGCACGCGAGCTGACTGGCTGGACCTTTCCACCGGGATCAATCCCGTGCCCTACCCGCTGCCAGAATTCACCGCGGCGGATTGGAACGATCTGCCCGATCAAGCGGCGCAGGACGCCCTGCTGACAGCGGCACGCACCTTTTGGAATGTGCCGGATGGGGCAGAGATTATCGCAGCGCCGGGGGCCTCGGCCCTGATTGCCCGCATTCCAGCGCTGGCACCTGCGGACGCTGTCGATATTCCAAAGCCCACTTACAATGAACATGCCGCCGCTTTCGCGGCGCAGGGCTGGGCGGTTGAGGATACCGCTCGCACAGCGCGGGTGCTGGTGCATCCTAACAACCCCACTGGCAAGCTCTGGCAGGCAGAGGATGTCGACGCGCCGCTGGTTGTCATTGACGAAAGCTTCTGTGACGTGTGCCCGGATCAGAGCCTGATCCATCTGGCAGATCAGCCGGGGCGGATTGTCCTCAAGAGCTTTGGCAAGTTCTGGGGGCTCGCGGGCCTGCGGCTGGGCTTTGCCATTGCAACGCCTGACACCATTGCCAAGCTTACCGCGCTCACGGGCCCCTGGGCCGTGTCTGGACCGGCCTTGCGCACGGGTGCAGCCGCCCTGCAAGATCACAGCTGGGCTGAGACAACACGGACACGGCTGCAAACAGACAGCGACCGGCTTGATGGAATGATGACTGCCAAAGGCGCGCGGGTTGTGGGCGGCACCACGCTGTTTCGCCTGTACGACGTGGCAGACGCTGCCCGCTGGCAGGCAGATCTGGCCGAGCGCCACATCTGGAGCCGCATTTTCCCTTATTCAGAGACTTTTTTGCGTCTTGGCCTGCCCGCCCCGGATCGCTGGGCACAGCTGAAAGACGCGCTGACGCATATGGAGACACACCCATGAGCACCGCATGTGTACTGGTTGGCGCAATGCTATTGGATGCCGCGCTGGGAGAGCCACGCTGGCTGTGGCAGCGCCTGCCCCATCCCGCTGTGCTGATGGGACGCGTGATTGGCATGGCGGATGCACGATTCAACACCGGTGAGATGCGCCGCCTGAAAGGTGTGCTGGTTGTTGTGGGACTGGTGATTGGTGCCTTGTTGCTTGGTAAGGTGATCGGTCTGTTTGGCTGGTTGCCAGAGCTGCTGATTGCCGCAATCCTGCTGGCCCAACGCTCGCTGGTGGATCACGTGCGCGCCGTGGGCGATGGGCTGCGCCTGTCGCTGGGGGATGGGCGGCGCATGGTGGCGCGGATTGTCAGCCGCGACACCGCCGCGATGGATCAAAGCGCAGTCGCGCGATCCGCTATTGAATCCGGTGCTGAGAACCTGAGTGATGGCGTGATTGCCCCGGCCTTCTGGTTCCTGATCGGAGGGCTGCCGGGCCTGCTGGTTTACAAGGTGGTGAACACCGCAGACAGCATGATTGGCTATCGCTCTGAGACATACCTGAAGTTTGGCTGGGCGGCTGCACGGCTGGATGATGTGTTGAACTGGGTGCCCGCACGCCTGACGGCGATTTTGATCGCAGTGAGCCACGCAGGGCTTTCGCAATGGCGCGACATCCGGGCGGATGCAGGGCTGCACCGCTCCCCCAATGCGGGTTGGCCAGAGGCCGCCATGGCGCGCGCCTTGGGCATCTCTCTGGCAGGGCCACGTGCCTATGATGGCAAAATGCAGAGTTTTCCATTTGTGAACCCGCAGGGGCGCAAAACGCTAAGCGCTGAGGATGTGGATGCCGCCTGCACCGCGTTGTGGCGCAGCTGGGCGCTGACATTGGCGGCGGCGGTGGTGCTCGCCCTGTTCTGAACGCTTGCCCCAGCATCCCCCTCTGGCTATGTCTGTGCGCAGATTTTGCTTTAGGGACTTTCAGATGCGTCTATTGCCTGCGCTTGCCGCTGCCGTTCTTTCCATCACCACTGCCAGCACAGCCATTGCGCAATGCGGCGGTGGATTTAACAGCTTTGTCAACGGCCTGAAGAAAGAGGCGCGTTCCATGGGCTATGACAAAAGCACGGTGAATGCGTTTTTTGCCAATGTGCGACAAGACCCGGCGACGCTCAAAGCGGACCGCAGCCAGGGCGTGTTTCAGCGCCCGTTTCTGGATTTCAGCCAGCGTCTGATCAGCCAGAACCGCATAGATGTGGGCCGCAAGAAAGCACAGCAATATGCCAGCACGTTTGATCGGATTGAGCGTCAATATGGCGTGTCGCGCGGGGTGCTACTGGCCTTTTGGGCGTTTGAGACTGATTACGGCGCGTTTCAGGGGGATTTCAACACACTGAATTCGCTGGTGACATTGTCTCATGACTGTCGCCGTCCGGAGCTGTTCCGCCCACAGGTGTTTGCCGCACTTGAGCTGTATACACGTGGCGACCTGAGCCCGACCAAGACCACAGGCGCCTGGGCGGGAGAGATCGGCATGGTGCAGATGCTGCCCGCCGATATCATCGAAAACGGTGTGGATGGCGACGGCGATGGAAAGGTGCGCCTGAAAACCTCCCCGCAGGATGCGCTGATGTCTGGGGGCAAGATGCTGTCGCATCTTGGATGGCGCGCCGGGGAGCCATGGCTTCAGGAGGTCACTGTGCCGGCCAATCTGGATTGGTCCAAATCCGGGCTGGACACCACGTTACCAGCCAATCAATGGGCCAAGATGGGCGTGAAGCCGCGCGAAGGGCGGCTGGCCAATCTGCCCGCCTCGCTGTTGCTGCCACAGGGGCGCAAGGGCCCGGCCTTTCTCGCCTATCCCAACTTCAATGTCTATTTTGAGTGGAACAAGAGCTTTGTCTATGTGACCACTGCGGCCTATTTCGCCACGCGGTTGGAAGGGGCCGCGCGCTATGATGCGGGCAATGCTGATCCCGGCCTCAGCGGCGCGCAGATGAAGCAGCTGCAGACAAAGCTCAAGGCGCGCGGTCATGATGTGGGCAAAGTGGATGGCATTCTTGGCAAGCTCACCCGCCGTGCTGTGCAAGCGGAACAACAGCGCCTTGGCCTGCCCGCGGATGCATGGCCCACGCAGCAGCTGCTGAACGCGCTTTAAGTGTCTGCCTCCTGGTGTGCGCGCTCTTCGCGCACCGGGAACCGCATGCCATCTTTGGTTTGCAAGACAAGTCGACCATCATTTTCCACAATCCGGTCACAACGTTCGACGCCCGTCACAAAGGTCACGCAGAAGGTGCTGTCTGCGGTGACCTCCCAATGGCCATACCAGGTGCCACCGCCACCGTAGGTGTATTGATACTGGCCATTGCTTTCAAAAACCGATTGGCCGTCGTCAAAAAACACCAGCGTCTGGCCGGAGAGGCGCTCAGTCAGCGCTGCGGGATCAAAAGCTGTGTCACCCGGTTGGGCTTTCCAGTCCTGCGCCGCCACAGGCGTGGCCAGCGACATCAAAACCGCGATCATCATCCGCATCACAGATCCTCCATGGCTCAACTCTAAACCGGGCGGCGGCTGTTGCCCTGTCACAATGCAGTGAGAGCTTTCTTATTCGGCAAATATCCCGGGGAGGAGGCCCGCGTGCGGGCCGGAGGGGCTGGCCCCTCCCCCTTAAGCGACCAGCGTTTCCGCCGCTTTGAGATCAACCGACACCAGCTGGCTCACGCCCTGCTCCACCATGGTCACGCCAAACAGGCGGTCCATGCGGGCCATGGTGACGGCGTGGTGGGTGATGATCAGGAAACGTGTGTTGGTGCGGCGGCACATTTCATCAAGCAAGTCACAGAAGCGCGTGACGTTGGCATCATCCAGCGGCGCGTCGACCTCATCCAGCACACAGATCGGCGCAGGGTTGGCCAAGAACACCGCAAAAATCAGCGCCATAGCGGTGAGGGTCTGCTCCCCCCCTGACAGAAGCGACAGTGTGGAGAGCTTTTTGCCCGGCGGCTGACACATGATTTCGAGTCCAGCCTCCAGCGGGTCGTCACTTTCCACAAGCACCAGATTGGCCTCGCCGCCGCCAAACAGATGGCGGAACAGGAGGGAGAAGTTGCTGTTGACCTGTTCAAAGGCGGTCAGCAGGCGTTCGCGCCCCTCTTTGTTGAGGCTGGCAATGCCGCTGCGCAGAGTGCTGATCGCCGCTTCGAGATCGGTTTTCTCGCTGGTCAGCGCATCATGCTCTTCCTGTACCTCTTTGGCGTCTTCCTCAGCCCGTAGGTTGACCGCGCCAAGGCTATCACGCTGACGTTTCAGGCGGTTCACGTCAGCTTCAATCTCCCCTGCATCGGGCATCTTGTCCGTATCTACCGCGAGGCGTTCGAGCAGGGCGGCAGGTGTCACATCCTGGTCTTCGCGAATGCGCTCTGCGGCGTAGGATACGGTTTCACGTGCGGCATCGGCGCGGGCCTCTGACCGCGCGCGGGCCTCACGGGCCTCACTCGCCGCACGTTCCGCGTCACGTTCGGCGTGCTCAGCGGTGCGCAGCGCTGTTTCTGCCTCCGCCAGCGCATCGGCGGCGATGCGGCGGCGCTCTTCGGCGGCCTCAATTGCGTCAGAGAGCTCTTCGCGTTTGGCGGCGATCTCTTCTGGTGCGGCCCCCGCATCAATCAACTCTTCCTCAGAGATCTCTTTGCGTTCTGCCAGTTCACTGATGCGTTTTTCGGCGGTGTCCAGACGGTGGCGCCAGCCGCTGATCTCTTGGATCACTTCCTGAGAGCGCTTGAGGCGGGCCTCGCCTTCGCGGCGCAGCTCGTCATGGGCGGAGCGGCGCGACATCATCATGATGCGGGCGGCCTCAACCGTCATTTTGATGTCCTCTACATCCTGACGTGCGGCATCCAGATCGCCGAGATCGGCCAGAGCGCGCTCTGCCTCATTGACCTGCGCGCGGGCTGTCATGGCCTCTTCTTCGTGGCGTGTGACCGCAAGACCAAGGCTTTCGAGCCTGCCTTCGGCCAAATTGCGATCCGCCTCTGCGCGGCTCAGGGCACGGTTGGCATCCGCCACGGCCCGATCCGCCGCACGGCGGGCCTCGCGCGCGGCCTGATCAATATCAGAGAGTTCGCGCAGGCGGTTTTGCAAGGTCTCATGAGCGTCCACCGCGCCATCGGTGCGCGCGGTGGCGCTGGCCATGGCTTGCTTGAGCTCTTCCAGTCGGTTGAGTTGTTGCAGGCGCAGCGCCGCGGCGCTTGGCGCATCTTCGGCCCAGGCGCGATAGCCGTCCCAGCGCCACAGATCGCCCTCCAGTGACACGAGGCGCTGGCCGGGTTGCAAAAGCGGCTGCAGGCGCAGCGCATCCTCGTTGGAGACAAGGCCGATCTGACTCATGCGGCGCTCCAGCACCTCGGGCACGGAGACATGTTCCACCAGCGACGTGACGCCATCGGGCAGAGGTTGCAGCGCTTCGTAGGGCGGCAGCACAAACCAGCCCGATGGGCCATCTTCTTCGACTTCCGGGGCACGCAGATCATCGGCCAGGGCCGCGCCCAGCGCTTTTTCAAAGCCCTGTTGCACCTGCAGACGATCAAGGATTTGCCCGCCTTCGGCGGTGTCACGCTCCACAAGTTTGGCCAGGGCCGTGGTTTCTGCGCGCAAGGCGTTCAACTCGCCTTCGGCCTCGGAGCGTTCGGCGCGGGCATCTGCTTCGCGTGACTGGGTGTCTGCCCGCTCTTCTTCAACTTCGGCCAGACGCTCCTCGGCATCTTGGGCTGCTTCAATCGCTTCTTCTTCGGCCTCGCGGGCAAGCTCCAGCTCTTCGGCGGCGCGGCTCAGTGTCTCTTTGGACTCGGCCACAGCATCACGAGCACGGGCGGCTTCGGCTTCGCTTTTGTCTTGGGTCTTCTGGCTGTCATGCAGCAAGCGCTGTGCCGACTGATGCCGCGCTGCGAGGCGGGCCACGTCTTCGGTGAGCTGAGACAGCTCTGCCTCACGTTCCTGAAGCACACTGGCGGCTTCGCGGGCTTCATCTGAGGCAGACTCAAGCTTTTCGGCGTGGCCTTCGCTGGCTTTGGCCAACTCCCGCTGTTCCCATTCCAGCCGCTCGATGGTGTCGCCCGCATCGCGGTTCAGGCCCGCCTCGCGCTCCATATCCCGGCTCAGTTGCAAGATGCGGTTTTTCAGGGTTTCGATGATCTGAAGCGCATGGGCTTCTTGATCATTCAGGCTGTCGCGCTGCACCTGCAGACGTTGCAGGACCGCGGAGGCAATGGCCTCTTCTTCGCGCTTTCCGGGAACCACATCATCACAGGCGACACGTTCTTTGGCTGCAGCGCGGGCCGCGACCTCAGCCTGACTGGCCTGTGTGGTGCGTTCGCGCAACTCATCATCCGCTTTGGCACGCGCATCATCCGCCTCACGCCAGCGCCGATAGAGCAACAGACCCTCAGCCTGACGCAGTTCATCACCGATGGCGCGGTAACGTGCGGCCTGTCGGGCCTGCCGGGCGAGTTGGCTCAGTTGATTGGCCAATTGCTCGATCACGTCATCAACCCGCGCAAGGTTGGTTTCGGCGCCTTTGAGCTTTAACTCCGCCTCATGGCGACGCTGATAGAGGCCAGAAATCCCTGCCGCCTCTTCCAGAATGCGGCGGCGCGCTTTGGGTTTGGAATTGATCAGCTCGGCAATCTGGCCCTGACGCACCAATGCGGGGGAATGCGCCCCGGTGGAGGCATCGGCAAAGAGCATCTGCACATCGCGGGCGCGCACGTCTTTGGTGTTCACCTTATAGGCGCTGCCCACATCGCGGGTGATGCGGCGCACGATGTCGAGCGCATCATCATCGTTAAACCCGGCTGGTGCTAGGCGTTCAGAATTGTCGATCTGCAAGGAAACTTCTGCGAAGTTGCGCGCAGGCCGCGTGGCGGCCCCGGCAAAAATCACGTCTTCCATACCGCCACCGCGCATGGCTTTGGGACGGTTTTCCCCCATAACCCAGCGCAGCGCTTCCAGCAGATTGGACTTGCCGCAGCCATTGGGCCCGACAACGCCAGTGAGACCATCCGCGATGATCAGATCGGTGGGGTCCACGAAGCTTTTGAAGCCGGTCAGTCTGAGTTTGGAGAAGCGCAAATGCTCTGCGGTCCTTGTTTCTGGGGTGATTCCTATGGTTTCAAGGAGTCTGCAGAGCCTTGTGGCGTTGAGTCAACGGCAAACCACAGGATATGGCGAGGCAGGCAGACTTATCCACAAGATATCGGCACCCCTCCAAGACACAGAGGTTGAAACGCAGCTGCCCCATCCCGCCCAAGCGCAGCACCGCCTTCGCCGGACGTGCTGACATCATGTGCGCTTTGTGCGCAATGCTGTCCTAGGGTGACATGTTTTGGGCCGTGGATTTGCACAGTGCTGGACAGCCTTGCCGTCCACTGCCAGATAGATGGTGAGATACGTGAGGGGAGATTACATAATGTCACAAAATTCGAACGGTATAGACGTGGTTGCAGGCGATCCGCGCGAGCCACAGGCCACTGCGCTGTTGCAGGCCAGTCATGCGCTGATGCAGCAGTTGTTTTCAGAAGAAGAAAACCACTACCTTTCGATTGACGAGCTGTGCATCCCCTCCATCCGCTTTCTGGTGGCCAAGGAAGGAGACACAACGCTTGGATGTGTCGCACTGGCCAACAAAGGGGCGTATGGCGAGATCAAATCCATGTTTGTGGATCCCGCAGCACGTGGCAAAGGCATTTCCCACAAGCTTATGCAGCACCTGGATGCAGCGGCGCGCGCGCAGGGCTTGGCGGAAATCAAACTTGAAACCGGCGACAAGCTGACAGAGGCACACAGCCTGTATCGGGCCCATGGGTTTGTCGATTGCGGACCGTTTGGCGAGTATGAAGCCAACAGTTCTTCTATCTTTATGACAAAAACACTCGATTGACGGGAGACGCAGCAGGGCTTGCCCTCCGCCGCGCGGCGTGGTCAAATTACCTGACCAGTTTGATGCGCTCATTTTGAGCGAAAGGAAAGCCATGCCGTTTCAGAAGGTTCAACCGGAAAAACTCTCCACCTCAGTCGTGCGTCAGATCGAGCTTCTGATCTTACGCGGGATTTTGCGGCCCGGAGAACGGCTTCCAGCGGAACGGGAATTGAGCGACCGTCTGGGCGTCTCCCGTCCCAGCCTGCGGGAAGCCATTGCCACCTTGCAGGACAAAGGGTTGCTGACCTCCAAAGCCGGGGCGGGCATTTTTGTGGCGGACGTCTTGGGCAGCGCCTTTTCTGATGCGCTTGTGCAGCTTTTTTCCGCGCATGATGAGGCGGTGTTTGACTACATCGCCTTTCGCCGAGACATGGAAGGTCTGGCAGCGGAGCGGGCGGCAACATTTGCCTCCGACACGGATTTGCAGGTCATTCAGGCGGTGTTTGACAAGATGGAAGCCGCCCACCCCAAGCGCAATCCGACCGATGAGGCGCAGCTGGATGCGGATTTCCATCTCGCTATCATTGAGGCGAGCCACAATGTGATCATGCTGCATATGATGCGTTCAATGTATCAGCTGCTGCGCGAAGGCGTGTTCTACAATCGGATGATCATGTTCAAACAGCGCACCACACGCAGTGAGCTGCTGGAACAACACCGCGCTATCAACTCAGCGCTTCAAGCACGAGATGCGCAGGGATCACGCAATGCTGTGATTGCGCATCTGGATTATGTGGAATCGGCCCTGTCGAACTACAAGAAATCTGCCCAGAACGAAGAGATTGCAAAACAGCGCTACGAGCATGAATTAAGCCGCTAAGACCACTCCCCCAGCGGCTTTGTCAGCGCTCAATCAGATCGCCTTACTTGGTCTCGTTGCCGACGTTTTCAGCAAAGGACTTTTCGAAGTCTTTCTGCTGGGCCGTGCTGGCCTCTGTCTGATAGTTGGCTTTCCACTCTGCCATTGTCATGCCGTAGAAAATCTCGCGCGCTTCGTCTTTGCCCATCTCGATGCCACGCTCATTGGCGGCTTCCTGATACCAGCGCGACAGACAATTGCGGCAGAAACCAGCCAGGTTCATCATGTCGATGTTCTGAACATCGGTGCGCTTTTCCATCAGATGTGCACGCAATGTGCGGAAGGCCGCAGCCTCAAGTTCGATTTGGGTCTGTTCGTCCATGTCACTCTCCTCAGAGCATATTTTGTTTATGGCGTAGCAAGCCCACACATGGGCGACAATACACTCACAGCAATTTCAACGCGATCCAAGGCACCAGCGCAAATACGAAGATCAACAGTTTGTAGGTGCCAAGCCACTGAAAATAGAGCGCGGGCAACCTGTCGTGGGACACACCGGTCAAGCGCGCATGGATTGCAGCCACCTTGCCCTGCATCCCGAAAATGGCCAAGGACGCCGCCAACAGCACCCCAATATGGATAACCGACATCCATCCAAAGAAACTTGTGAGCATGTCATGGGTCATGTTCAGCCTCCTTTTCGGCAGCACTTGTGGGTCACACAATATATGCTGACCTCAGCGCTCTGACGCAAGGAAGAGGCACAGATACAATCTGCGCTACAACCCGCTTTCCGTGAGTGTGTCCTGCAGCAATGTGGCGAGACGTTCCGCCCATGCGTTTTGCTGTGCTTCGGTCTCGATTTCATCGTTGCGCAGTTCGATCAGCGCATTCAGGCGCTGTGACTGCAAGGCATGCTGATCAATGCTGTCACCGGGCAGATCGCCATCATAGGGCTCATTGTCGCCTACGGTCAGATCCTGTTCACGAGACAGGCGGCTCAACAGCGCGTGGCCAAAACGGTCTTCGGGCTTGGCGTGCAGCACGCCAATTTCCCAAGGCCGTGGCGCGCGCCCTTTGAGCTGCGGAGAAAAACTATGCAGGGCAATGATAATCGGCGCCTGCCGCCCAGCCGCGAGGGCCTCCAGAGCGTCGTGATATGGCCTGTAGTGCGTGGCCACCCTGCGTGCAATTTCCGCATCATCCACATCGCGATTGCCGGGAATGATGGTGCCATCATAAAGACGCATCACCAATGTCGGGTCGTCCAGGCCGCGATTTGGATCGATACACAGGCGCGAAAAATTGGTGCAGATGACGGGTGCATCCAAGAGCTCCCCAAGGCGCATCGAGGTGCCCCGCGCACCGACATCATAGGCAATATGACGCGCCATATCTTCGGCGGGCAGGCCGAGGTCACCCCCTGCAATGTCGCTGGGCACGTGGTTGGAGGCATGATCACATGTGATCAGCCAGCGCGCGGTGCGGTCTTCGCCAAATGTGGAAAACGGAGTATATGTCATGGGTCTGTCATTGCTTTTTGCTGAGAGTTAAGAGAATTCAAGGCAAAAGGGAATTCCGCCCGAGGTAAAACTTGCATTTGTTAGCGTTAACAGGTAGCGCAAAGCGCGAGACTTGCCAGATGGGTGAGACCGCCTGCCGCTGGGCAGGCAAAGCAAAGAAAGACCGATCATGAGACGACTGAGAAACGTGAAAATCGTGGCCACTTTGGGCCCTGCCTCTGAAACCTACGACATGATCCGCGCTTTGCATGAAGCGGGTGCAGATGTGTTCCGTCTCAATATGAGCCACGGCAGCCACGAGGAAATCCGCGAAAAGCACCGCATTATCCGGCAGGTGGAAAAGGACCTGCAAAGCCCGATTGCCATTCTGGCGGACCTGCAGGGACCAAAGCTTCGGGTGGGTGTTTTTGCCAATGGTGCAGAAGATCTGGAAGATGGGGCCAAGTTCCGGCTTGATCTGGACAAGGCTGAAGGCGACATCAATCGCGTCTGCCTGCCACATCCTGAAATTTTTGCCGCGCTGAAGCCTGGCGCGAACCTTTTGGTGAATGACGGTAAAATCCGCCTGCAAGTCGAAGACTGCGGCGATGACTTTGCCAATTGTGTCGTGACCACGGGGGGCACAATCTCCAACCGCAAAGGCGTGAATGTGCCGGATGTGGTGCTGCCGCTGGCCGCGCTTTCTGACAAAGACCGCGATGATCTGGAATTTGTCTGTGGACTGGGCGTGGACTGGCTGGCGCTGTCCTTTGTACAGCGCCCTGAAGATGTGACAGAAGCACGGGAGCTGGCCCAAGGGCGTGCGGCCATCCTGTCGAAGATTGAAAAGCCCGCTGCTGTCGAAGCGTTCGACGATATTCTGGCGGTGTCTGACGGGATCATGGTTGCCCGTGGCGACCTGGGTGTTGAGCTGCCCGTCAGTGCGGTGCCCCCGATCCAGAAGCGCCTGGTGCGGAAATGCCGCCATGTGGCGAAACCGGTGATCGTTGCGACGCAGATGCTGGAAAGCATGATCGAAAGCCCGATGCCAACCCGCGCAGAGATCTCTGACGTTGCGACCGCGATCTATGAAGGGTCAGACGCCATCATGCTGTCTGCTGAATCTGCGGCAGGCGACTATCCAATTGAAGCGGTGACCACGATGAACAACGTGGCCGTCGAGGTGGAAAACGACCCGACCTACCGCGAAATCATCGAGGCAAGCCGCACGCAGCCACGCACGGGTGTGGCGGATGCGATCGTGGCCGCGGCACGGGAGATTGCAGAAACCACACAGGTGGCCGCAATCTGCTGTTTCAGCCAATCTGGCACAACTGCCCTGCTGATTGCGCGCGAACGTCCACGCGTGCCGATCATCGCCATGACCAGCCTGCGCGGAACCGCGCGACGTCTGGCGCTGAGCTGGGGCACCAACTGCGTGATCACATCTAACGTCAGCCGCTTTAAAATGGCGGTTGTGGCGTCGGCCCGCGCCGCGCGTGATCTGGGCTATGCGCAGGAAAGCGATCAGATCGTCGTCACGGCAGGCTTGCCCTTCAACGTACCGGGCACAACGAACATTCTGCGCGTTTCGCCCTGTGACGAGCGTTTGATCTTCAACGTCGATTCAGAGTAGCGTCAGCCGGCAATCAACCGGGCCAAAAAATGATCACCGATTATATGATCACCATCGGGCTTGTGGTTGGGGTGTTTGCCATCCCAGCCATGATTTCCGCCTATGCAGACAATCGTTTGCCCAAAGTATCCTTTGCGATGTTCGCACTTTGTGCTGCTGGCATCGCCACGACGATACTGCTTCATCCGGAGCGCTACAGCCTGCTTGGTTTACCAGATGTTGTGGTGCGCGTGATTGCCGATATCCTGCACTGAGGTTTTCCGCGCCAAATCAGCGAATTCCCCCTTGCACCAAAGTCAGAGCCGCTCTATACGGCGCCTCTATTCGCGCGACCGGCTGGATGGCATGCCGAGTCGCGTTTGTCACCGACCGAATACAAAGGAGACGGAAATGCCTAAGATGAAGACCAAGTCGAGCGCAAAAAAGCGCTTTAAGGTCACTGCCTCTGGCAAAGTGAAAGCCGGCCAAGCCGGTAAGCGCCACGGCATGATCAAACGCACCAACAAATTCCTGCGTGACGCACGCGGCACCACAACGCTGTCCGCACCGGACGCCAAGATCGTCAAGGGCTTCATGCCCTACGACCGCTAAGAGGAGATTGATATATGTCCCGCGTTAAAGGTGGTACCGTAACCCACGCCCGTCACAAAAAAGTCGTCAAGGCCGCAAAAGGCTATTACGGCCGTCGTAAAAACACCTTCAAGGTCGCACGTCAGGCCGTCGACAAGGCGAACCAGTACGCAACTCGTGACCGTAAGAACCGGAAGCGTAATTTCCGTGCGCTCTGGATCCAGCGTATCAACGCTGCTGTCCGCGCACACGACGAAGCACTGACATATTCCCGCTTCATCAACGGCCTGACACTGGCTGGCATCGAAGTGGACCGTAAGGTTCTGGCCGACCTGGCCGTGCATGAGCCCGAAGCGTTCACTGCGATCGTGGATCAAGCGAAAGCTGCTCTGGCTGCATAAGCCAAAGCGACAGCAGATTGAAAAGGCTCGGAACGCAAGTTCCGGGCCTTTTTGCTTGTTAGATCCCACGATCTGAGGACGTGGTGTCACGTTTCCACATGAAAAAAACAGGAACATATCAAACATCTTAGGAGAACAAATCAGAACAAAAGAAAAACAGATTACCAATTGTTTACCATTTCACCCCCAAGATTGCCCTCGTGGCGTGTGTTGCCGCAAGCGTATTGGTATCTGGAGGTTTACATGGCGCGTATCAGCGAGCTGCATTTTTCAAATGACTTGGTTCACCCAGCCGGGGTCGAAGATTTTATTGAAGTGGTTTTGGATCACACAGAAAACGCGGCAGGTTTCATTGTTTCCTGCTACCAAACAGATGGCACCACACGGACAGAGATCGCACTGACGGAGAGCGGCGTGCTGTCGTCGACGCTGCCAAACTCAAACAAGCAATGCTATGTGATCTCTGCATCGCGGTTTCCTGTGTTGTTTGCCCCCGATGACCGTAGCAGACGTGTCTCAGCCGTTGCGCTGACCGATCTGATATCCGGGCGCGTCGTTTGCTTTGTTGACACGCGCAGCAACAGCATCCCAATTGAGGCGGTCGATGGCGCAGCGGCTGGCGCGATTTCTTCGCGCGCCGCAGCGCGCACTGCTTGGGCTGCGCCTGCGCTTGAGATCCCTGATCAGCCCGATCTCCCAACGCCGCCAATTGCAAAAATACGCACAACGGGCGGCTTGGCATGCTTTGGCGCGGGCACGCGGATTCGCACTGCAGTGGGCTTTCAACTGATCGAAACCCTTAAGGAGGGGGACCAGATTTGGACCCGCGACAACGCGCTTCAACCCCTACAGTGGATCGGCAAACGCACGTTGCCAGCGCGGGGTCAGTTTGCGCCTGTTCAGATCGCCCACGACACCTTTGGCGCCTTCAGGCCGCATCTTGTCGCCCCCGATCATCTGGTGCTGCTGACTGGATGGCGCGCAGAACTGATTTATGGGGAAACGGAGATCCTGGTGCCAGCCAAGGCACTTGTCGACAACTGTGACGTCCGCATCGGCCCGAGTGACCAGATCACCTATTATCACCTTGCCTTTGATGCCCCGCAGATCGTTAGCGGTGACGGAGTGCTGAGCCAATGTTTCCATCCCGACGCAGAGCCTGAAGCCTATTGCGCACAAGCGGGCCGTGCCGAGATGTTTGCCCATTTTCCCGAATTGGCAACAGAGGTTCATGTCTATGGCCGCAACAGCCACCCGACGTCTAAAGCGAGCTTAGGGCCGCTTTTGGTACGCTCCGGTTGATTTTTTATCCCCTCATCCGCCCTTTTGAGCAAAAAAACAACGCAAAGTGAGGGGATCCCCATTCCCCCCACCTTGCGACGGAGGTAAGGAGGCGCCGAAATTTGAGTCGGGCCGCAGATCTACATGCTCGACCCCGCAGCGACGCTGCGCCAACGACACAGGACGATCATGGAAACCACTGCCCACGCCGCCGAAACCGGAGGCGTCTTCGCCTCTTTTACAAACACGCTCGTTCCGATGCTGGAAACCGCTGTGAACACCACCAATGGGGTTCTTTGGGGGTATCTGTTGATCTACCTCCTAATCGGGGCCGGTCTGTTTTTCACGGTCCGCCTGCGTTTCGTTCAGTTTACCAGCTTTCGCGATCAATTGCGCCTGACGGTGGCGTCTCGAGAAACTGATGGCGCAGGTATTTCGCCATTTCAGGCGCTGTCGGTCAGCCTCGCATCACGTATCGGCACGGGCAACCTCGCCGGTGTGGCCGTTGCAATCTCCCTCGGTGGACCTGGTGCGATTTTCTGGATGTGGATTGTCGCGCTGGTGGGAATGGCCACTTCCTTTTCAGAATCAACGCTCGCCCAGCTATACAAAACACGCGGTCCCGGCGGCACCTATCGTGGCGGCCCCGCGTTTTACATTGCCCGCGGCCTGAATATGCGCTGGCTTGGCATCATCTTTTCGATCTTCCTGATCTATGCCTTCGGCCTTGTGGTCAACGCGGTGCAATCCAACTCAATTGCACAGGCAATGAATGAAGCCTTCGAAATCCCGAAAACCGCAACAGGGCTGGTGATTGCTGCAGCCACCGGGATGGTCATCTTTGGGGGCATCCGTTCCATCACACGTGTTGCCGAACTTCTGGTGCCGCTCATGGCCGGGGCTTACATGCTGGTCGCGCTTTATATTCTCGCAACCAATTTCACTGAAATCCCAAGCGTGTTGGCACAAATCATACGCGGCGCCTTCGGTCTTGAAGAGGCGGCGGGCGGTGCGGCGGGCGGAATGACCGCGGCCCTTCTCAACGGTGTGAAACGTGGCCTGTTCTCAAACGAAGCGGGCATGGGCTCTGCCCCAAACATCGCCGCGGCTGCAACGCCGGTGCCAAATCACCCTGCCTCTCAAGGTTTCGTGCAGGCCTTTGGTGTGTTTATCGACACCATCCTTGTGTGCACCGCGACAGCCGTCATGATCATTGTATCAGGCGCACATAAAATGGTTGATGCAGAGGGTAACGCTTTGGAAGGCATCGCCATGACTCAACAGGCAGCGGCGGCTTTCCTTGGCCCATTTGGCACCTACTTTATCGCCATCGCAGTGTTGTTGTTCGCATTCACCACCATCATCGCCTGCTACGGATATGCCGAAAGCGGCATGGCGTTCCTCAACCAGGCAGAAAAAAAGCAACTGACCTTGCTGCGCGTTGGCGTGATGCTGTTTGTATTCTGGGGTGCAGGCCAGTCTGTGGCCGTGGTGTTTAACGCGGCAGATATGGCCATCGGGATCATGGCGCTGTTCAATCTTGTGGCGCTTGCGCTGTTGTCGCCGGTGGTGGCGCGGGTTGCGCGTGACTACCAAACTCAGCGCAAAGCCGGCAAAACGCCAAACTTCAGCATTTCTGACCACGCAAAGATTGCGCGCGGTGTGGACGCTGAGATCTGGAAATAACGCTTTAGGCCGGGGCCCCTGCGGGGGCCCTGTGCCTCGACGCTTGCAATCAACAGACCTTGTGGTAGGAGGTCTGCGGTAATTTCTTCACTTGGGACAGCCCTGTCATGGACGATCTGCGCATCAAATACATCGACGCCATTGCCGCCGCTGCGGATGAAGCCGCTCTGGAAGAGCTGCGCCTGCAGGCCGTTGGCAAAAAGGGCGAAGTCAGCCAGAAAATGCGCGAGCTGGGCAAGATGACCCCAGAAGAGCGTCAGGTGGCTGGCCCGGCGCTGAACGCGCTGAAGAACGAGATCAACTCGGCTCTGGCCGCCAAGAAAGTTGCGCTGGCGGATGCGGCGCTGGATGCGCGTCTGGCCACCGAATGGCTGGATGTGACGCTGCCTGCGCGCAACCGCCGTGTGGGCACAATTCACCCGATCAGCCAAGTGACCGAAGAGGTCACCGCGATCTTTGCCGATATGGGATTTGCCGTGGCCGAAGGGCCGCAGATCGAAACCGACTGGTACAACTTTGATGCGCTGAACATCCCCGGCCACCATCCGGCCCGTGCCGAGATGGATACGTTCTACACCCATCGCGCCGAAGGGGACGAGCGCGCGCCACATGTGCTGCGCACCCACACCAGCCCGGTGCAGATCCGCTCGATGGAGAAAACCGGCGCGCCGATCCGCATCATCTGCCCCGGTCGTGTGTACCGTGCGGACTATGACCAGACCCACACGCCGATGTTCCATCAGGTCGAAGGGCTGGCTTTGGGCCGCGACATCTCCATGGCGAACCTGAAATGGGTGTTGGAAGAATTCTTCTCTGCCTTCTTTGGCACCGAGGTGAAAACCCGCTTCCGCGCCTCCCACTTCCCGTTCACGGAACCCTCTGCCGAGGTGGACATTCAGTGCAGCTGGGAAGGCGGAACGGTGAAGGTGGGCGAAGGCGACGATTGGCTCGAAGTGCTTGGCTCCGGCATGGTGCACCCCAAGGTGCTTGAGGCAGGTGGCATTGATCCAAACGAATATCAGGGCTTTGCCTTTGGCATCGGCATCGACCGTCTGGCGATGCTGAAGTACGGCATCCCCGATCTGCGCGCCTTCTTTGACAGCGACCTGCGCTGGCTGCGCCACTACGGCTTTGCCTCGCTGGATCAGCCAACGCTGCACGGCGGTTTGAATCGTTAAGAACACCCCACATTTATGACTTTAGAGCGCCTGCGGGCGCTCTTTACATTTTTGCAGACTTCACAGCACCTAACGAGCCTACCGTGACACGCCTCCTTATTGTTGAAAGCAACTCCACTGATCTTTTGGCACAAAGCCGGTCTGCGTCCTCTTACTTTCTGAAGGCCTTTCAAGCGCTGATCCCACAGGCGGAACTGCGGGTGGTGGCCCCTTATGCCGCCCCCCTCTCAACAAATGTGTTTGATGGCGTCGACGGGATTGTGTTCACCGGTTCCGGGGTGGCCTGGACCACCTGTGATGAGCGCGCGGCACCGTTGCGGGCCGCGATGGAGATAGCCTTTGCCACTGGCCTGCCGGTCTGGGGATCATGCAATGGGATGCAACTGGCGGCCT
The DNA here is from genome assembly GCF_027947445.1 of Shimia sp. MMG029. Classification (NCBI taxonomy): domain Bacteria; kingdom Pseudomonadati; phylum Pseudomonadota; class Alphaproteobacteria; order Rhodobacterales; family Roseobacteraceae; genus Shimia; species Shimia sp. MMG029. The sequence continues at coordinate 250,012 of NZ_JAQJIM010000002.1, forward strand.
CGGTACTGGGTGGCCATGTGAACGATTCGCCAAATGGGTTGGAGTTTGGCCTGGCCGCGCAGGTCACCTTTACCGAAGCGGGCCGGGTGCATCCGATGTTTGGCCAGCGCGATTGCGGCCTCTCCAGCCCCTGCATTCACTCCCACGAGGTGGTGCGCCTGCCGGAGGGGGCTGAAATCCTCGCCTTCAATGCCCACTCACAGGTTCAGGCGATGGCCTATACCAGGGGCGGCGTGAACTTCTGGGGCGTGCAATACCACCCTGAAATGAGCGCGCTGGACATCGGACGGATTGCCGGATTTTTGAGCCTGCGGGACGATCATGCCGCCATGGTGCCCGATCTGATGTGCGCCGACACAGATCGAGCCGCAGCAGAACGGCTGGGCGTGCGCGCCGGTGATCTGTCCCCACATATGCGCATGCGGGAGCTGTCCAACTGGCTTATCCATATTGGCGCGTTGGGCTGACAACACAGCGGTCCCACTCCCCACAAACATGTGACGTGACAGCCGACACACGCGGGCTAAGGTCAGCCACATGATAAGACTGTCTTTTATCCTTGCTGCGCTCCTCACCGCCACTTCTGCGTCTGCCATGGGACCATGGAAAGGGGACGCGCCAGCCTGTGGCGATGAGGTGGCCTGCCCGCTTGGTACGCGGTCTTATCACGTGATGGAGCCGGACGGCTGGGATGGCGAAAGCCCAATGCCGGTGCTGCTGCATTTTCATGGCTGGTCGCGCAACGGGATCCATCCGCAACGCTCTGAGCGTGTCGGTGCATCGACCAAACGCCGGGGGGTTTTGCTCGTGACCCCAAATGGCGAACGAAACACTTGGCGGTTTTGGCAGTCTGACTCCGAGGATGTCCCATTTGCAGATGCGGTTTTGTTGGATGTCGCGCGCCGCTACCCCATTGACCCAACGAAAATCTATGTCTCAGGCTATTCTTTTGGCTCTGCGATGGCCTGGCGCTTTGCGTGCCAAAGCGGCAATGACGTCGCCGCGCTTTTGGCGGTTGCGGGCAGCATTGATCAAACAGAGACTTGCCCGGAGGCCCCCGGAGACATTCGTCACGTGCATGGGTTGGCGGATACGGTGATGGATTTCCCGATGGGACCGGGGAATGATGTGACTTATCCAGTTGCACTGTGGCGGCGTGCCTTGGACTGCGCGACGGCAAGGATGGATCAGGGCGATTGGCAGGTGCGCAGCTTTCTGACGCTCAGCCGCACCACATGGGATTGCGCGCAGGGCGATGTGACATTGGATCTGCATCCGGGCGGACATTTCATCCCGCATGGGTGGATTGGCCGTCAGCTGGACGAACTTTTGCACCTCACGCCCAGCTATCCGTAGGCCAGATCTTTCGGCAAGGCTTGCACATAAGGGCAATCTTTGTCATTGCCTGCTGCAACAAACATGGCTTGCCATAGGACACCGGACAGATGAAATTCACGCTTTCTTGGCTGAAAGACCACCTAGAGACCGACGCAAGCGTCGATGAGATTGTTGAGGCGCTCACCGACCTCGGCCTTGAGGTAGAAGATGTGTTCAACCCAGCAGAGCGGTTGGCCGATTTCACGCTGGGCAAAGTGGTGCATGCCGAGAAACACCCGGATGCGGACAAGCTGCGCGTCTGTAAGGTGGAAACCGACGAAGGTGAGCTGCAGATCATCTGTGGCGCGCCCAACGCACGCGAAGGCATCACCGTCGTGGTGTGCAAGCCGGGTATGTATATTCCCGGTCTCGACATCACCATCAGCGTGGGCAAGATCCGCGGCGTGGAAAGCTATGGCATGATGGCCTCCGAGCGCGAGCTGGAACTCTCTGACGAGCATGATGGCATCATCGAGCTGCCGTCCGGTGAGGTGGGTGACAAATTCATCGACTGGCTGGCGGCAAACGATCCATCCAAGGTCGACACGGTGATTGAAATCGCGATCACGCCAAACCGCCCGGATGCGCTGGGTGTGCGCGGCATTGCACTTGATCTCGCAGCGCGCGGGCTGGGCAAGATGAAGCCTGCCAAAACCGCAGAAATCACCGGCAGCTATGCCAGCCCGATCACTGTCACCATCGACGAAGACGCAGCCACCGATGGCTGTGAGGTCTTTGGCGGGCGTCTGATCAAAGGCGTGAAAAACGGCCCCTCCCCGCAATGGTTGCAGGACCGCCTGAAGGCCATCGGCCTGCGCCCGATTTCTGCGCTGGTGGACATCACCAACTTCTTCACCTTTGACCGCAACCGCCCGCTGCATGTGTTTGACGCGGACAAGGTCAAAGGCGACCTGCGTGTGCACCGCACTCAGGGTGGTGAGACCCTGATGGGGCTGGATGAAAAAGAATACACCTTCGGCCCCGGCATGGTGGTGATTTCTGATGACGAGGGCGTGGAATCCATCGGCGGTATCATGGGTGGCCTGCCCACCGGTTGTACGGATGAGACCACCAACGTTTTCCTCGAAGCGGCGGTGTGGGATCACATTCAGATCGCCTACACAGGCCGTGGTCTGAAGATCAACACCGACGCGCGTTATCGCAACGAGCGCGGCATTGATCCGGCCTACAATATGCAGGCGTTGGATGACGCGACCCAGATGATCATCGAGCTGTGCGGCGGTGAGCCGTCTGAGGTTGTGACCGCTGGCACGGTGCCAGATGTGGCCCGCGCCTATAAGCTCGACACAGATCGTGTGCAGTCTCTTGTCGGCATGGAAATCCCGGCAGAAACCCAGCGCGCGACTTTGGAAGCGCTTGGTTTCACCATCGAGGGCGACATGGCCCATGTGCCGAGCTGGCGCCCGGATGTGCGGGGCTCTGCTGATCTGGTCGAAGAGGTGGCGCGTATTGCCTCGCTGACCAAGCTGGAAGGCAAGCCCATGCCGCGCGCCACCGCAGGTCTGCCAGAGCAAATCCTGTCGCCTATGCAGAAACGCGAACAGATCGCGCGCCGCACGACCGCCGCACTGGGCTACAACGAATGTGTGACCTACAGCTTCATCGACAAAGCAGCGGCAGAACTGTTTGGTGGCGGTAGCGATGCGACCATGCTGGAAAACCCGATCTCCAGCGAGATGAGCCACATGCGCCCGTCCCTGCTGCCGGGTCTGCTACAGGCCGCCGCCCGCAATCAGGCGCGCGGTTTTATGGATATGGCGTTGTTTGAATGTGGTGCTGTATTCCACGGTGGTGAGCCGGGTGAGCAGGAAAACCTGCTGACCGGTATTCTGGTGGGCCGCACCGTTGGCAAAGACATTCATGGCGAAAGCCGTGGCGTGGATATCTATGACGCCAAGGCGGATATGGAAGCAGTGATGGAAGCGCTAGGTGCGCCGGCAAAGCTGACCTACAACCGTGGCGTCAATGGCTGGTGGCATCCGGGCCGCAGCGCCAAAGTGGGTCTGGGGCCAAAGAAAACCCTCGGTGCCTTTGGTGAAATTCACCCGAAGGTGCTGGATGCGCTGAACGTTAAGGGGCCGGTTGTGGCCTTTGCGATCCACATCACGGAAATCCCACTGCCGCGTAAAAAATCCGCCTCAAAAGGTGCTGTGACCATGTCTGATCTTCAGGCGGTGGAACGCGATTTTGCCTTTGTGGTGGATGCGGACGTTGAAGCGCTGACGCTGGTGAATGCTGCGGCGGGTGCGGACAAAGCGCTGATCGAAAACGTGCGTGTCTTTGACGAGTTCATTGGTGGCGCGTTGGGTGAAGGCAAAAAATCCCTCGCAATCACCGTGCGCCTGCAACCGACCGACAAGACGCTGAAAGAAGCCGATATCGAGGCCGTGGCGACGAAGATCGTCGAGAAAGTCAGCAAAGCCACCGGCGGTACGCTGCGCGGCTGACAAAGCCCGGTCAAACCTCATGTCACGCGCCCGCAGAGATCCCTCTTGCGGGCGCGTTTTTTATGCAACCCGTTTTTGATTGCATCCCTGCAAGAGGCGCGGCACCAATGTGACAATCAGAGGAGAGTGCCATGAAGGATATCGCCAAGTTCTGGGACGGGATTGCGGAAAAATATGCCAAATCTCCGATCCGCAATGAGACAGCATATGAGCACACTTTGGGGCGCACGCGTTCTTATCTGAAAGACACAGACACCGCGCTGGAATTGGGCTGTGGCACCGGCACCACCGCCATCAAGCTGGCGGATGCGGTGGCAGAATTCATCGCCACGGATATCTCAGAGGGTATGCTGGAGGTGGGCCGCCGTCGCGCGGCCGAGGCTGGTGTCTCCAATGTCACGCTGCAGAAAGCCACCGCACAGACCGCACCAGAAGGTCCCTTTGATGTGGTCTTGGCCCACAATCTGATCCATCTGTTGGACGATCCAGACGGTGATCTGGCAGCCATCGCAGCGCGTGTAAAACATGGCGGGCTGTTCATCTCCAAAACGCCCTGTCTGAAAGGCAAGGTCGGCTCTTGGAAACTGACGCTGATCAAACTGGCTTTGCCGCTTGCACAGCTGCTGGGCAAAGCGCCGCCTGTCCGCTTTATGTCGGTCGAAGAGCTGGACGCAGCCGTGACAGCCGCTGGCTTTGAGATTGTCGAAAGCGGGAATTTCCCCGCATCGCCCCCCAGCCGTTACGTGGTCGCACGTAAAATCTGAAACAGTTTCGCGGCTTTTGCGATTGGCCTGCGCAACCTGCAGCTTTATTTCGAAGGCCAAGCAAGAGAGGATACCCCCATGAGCTTGAATGTTTACCTGTCCGGCGAAATCCACACCGACTGGCGAGAACAGATCATCACCGGCGCCGCGGATCTGAATGTCACTTTCAACAGCCCGGTGACAGATCATGGCGCATCTGATGATTGCGGCGTGGCCATTTTGGGCGCGGAAGACAACAAATATTGGCACGACCATAAAGGCGCGATGGTGAACGCGATCCGCACACGCAAAGGCATTGAAGATGCCGATGTGGTGGTGGTGCGTTTTGGTGAGAAATACCGCCAATGGAACGCGGCCTTTGATGCCGGATATGCGGCGGCACTGGGCAAATCCATCATCGTTTTGTCGATGCCAGATCAACAGCACGCTCTGAAAGAGGTGCATGCCGCGGCTTTGGCTGTGGCCGAAGAGCCCAAACAGGTGGTGGACATCCTGCGCTACGTACAAACCAGCGCTCTGCCATAGGATGCAAAAAAGGGGGCCAAGCGCCCCCTTTTCTTTTTACGCCTCAGGCCGGGGCGGCGTGTTTATCCCCTTTTGCACGGCTGGCCGGGCCAGAAAACGCTCAAGATAGGCGTTCACATTGGGCAGATCGCCCCAGCCGACCAGTTCTTTGGTCTGATAATACTCAAGCGCGTTAAGCCACGGGGCGATGGCAATATCGGCAATGGAATAGCTGCCCGTGATCCAATCACGGCCTTCGAGTTGCTTCTCCAGCACAGCGAGCAAGCGTTTGGCTTCGTTCTGATATCGTTCACGCGGGCGCGGGTCTTCGATTTCAGATCCGGCAAATTTGGTGAAGTAACCAAGCTGCCCGAGCATTGGGCCAACACCGCCCATCTGGAACATCACCCACTGAATGGCCTCATATTTTTCTGCGGGAGTGGCGCCAATAAGCTTGCCGGATTTCTCCGCCAGATAAATCAGGATTGCACCGCTTTCAAACAGGCTGACGGTTTCACCATCTGGCCCATTGGGATCAATGATCGCAGGGATCTTGTTGTTGGGATTAAGCGCGAGAAACTCCGGGCTTCTGACATCCGCATCGCTCAATGTGACGAGGTGGGCCTCATAGGGCAGCCCGATCTCTTCGAGCATGATCGACACTTTCACCCCATTGGGGGTGGGGAAAGAATACAGCTGCAAAATGCTGGCGTCTGCGGCGGCCCAGCGCCGATTGATCGGATGGTCGGTGATGGATGTCATAGGGGGCTCCTGTTCTGAGACTAAGAGGATAAATAAGCTGAATTCAGCGTGACACCAGCGCCCAAAGCATGCGACAGCGGTACAATCTGGACATTTGGGGGATTAGGCTTGCGCAGCCCCCCGTCTTTAAAGTTAAAATTCCTGCTAAATTGACCAAATAGAGAGTGATTACATGGAAGCGATTGTGGAAAGCGCACAGGGATTTGCGCCGTTAATTGTATCTGCCGTGAAGGCACTGGTGGTTCTGGCCATCGGGTGGATGGTGGCGGGATCGGTCAGTCGCATGGTGCGCAACCGCGTGAACAAGACGCCTGAAATCGACCAGACATTGGGCAATTTCGCAGCGAGCATTGTGCGCTGGGTGATCCTGCTGATGGTGTTGGTTGCGATCCTCGGCATCTTCGGGATCGAAGCAACTTCGCTGGTGGCCATGCTGGGGGCGGCCACCCTCGCGATCGGCCTTGCGATGCAGGGCACATTGAGTGATCTGGCAGCCGGTTTCATGCTGATCCTCTTCCGCCCCTACAAGATCGGACAATATGTGGATGTGGGCGGCACCGCTGGCACGGTTGTCGATCTGAATCTGTTTGTCACCGAATTGGTCACACCAGACAACGTACAGATCATCATCCCAAACGGACAGGCCTGGGGCTCGATCATCACCAACTTCTCCGCACATGACACCCGCCGCGTGGATGTGGTGTTTGGCATCGACTACGGCGATGACGCAGAAAAAGCCAAGAAGATCATCATCGACACCGCTTACGCAGATGAGCGGGTTCTGAGAGATCCGGAAGGCTGGGCGCGGGTGACCAATCTGGGGGATAGCTCGGTGGACATCACCATGCGCGTCTGGTGCAAGGCGGAGGATTACTGGGAGCTGAAGTTTGCCCTCACGCAAGCGATCAAGGAAGCCTTTGACAAAGATGGCATTTCGATCCCTTACCCACATACGGTGGAAATCAAGCGCGAGGCTTGAGCCCAAGAATTTGATAGAAACGAAAAAAGGCGCCTATTTGGGCGCCTTTCTTGTCCGATCTGCAAATGGTTCGGCACACTCTGCCAAAGTCTGGTGCTCTACATCAGAATGATGTTGGAGGATCCGGAGCCACGGCGCAGCGCGTGGACTTCTGCGAATTCGGGATCTTCAATCCAGGCCTTGGCGGCGGCGCGATCTGGGAATGTGAGAAGGACACTCACGGTTGGCGCAGCGTCCCCGCCTTCGATCACTTCGGACTCTTTGGACACATGCAACGGCGCAGCGCCATGTTTCTTGAGCGCGAGCCCCGCCTTTTCGCGATAGGCCTCAAAGCTATCCGGGTTGGTGATTGTCAGATTCACAAATGCGTAGGCAGTCATTTTCATGTCTCCATAGGGTTGGGTTTCCTTCTACTTAGGGGCGCAGAGTGTGTGAATAAATGATCATTGATTCAACTTCTCTGTGCATTTATGATCACCCCCATGAGCAACTGGGATGATCTAAAATTTGTTCTGGAAACCGCGCGCCATGGGGGCACCAGCGGGGCCGCGCGCGCCCTTGGAGTCAATCACGCCACGGTTGCGCGACGCATCTCTGCCGCCGAAACCACGCTCGGCACACGCCTGTTTGAGCGGCTGCCCAGCGGCTATGTCCCGACGGAGGCAGGTTGGGAAGCGGTGCGTGCTGCGGAAGCCATGCAGGATGTGGAACGCGGGCTGAGCCGGCAGATTGCGGCACGCGACACAACCATTCGCGGCGCGCTGAAAGTCACCGCGCCAGAGCTTTTGATCGCGCGCGTGCTGTCCCCGATACTGGCGGATTTCATCGCGGAGCACCCCGACATTGACCTGTCGCTCGTGGCCACAAACGAGACGGTCAACCTTGCGCAGCGAGAGGCAGATGTGGCCATTCGCTTTGCCAAGTCACCGCCCGAAACACTGGTGGGTGTGCGGCTTTTTGAACAGAAGGGTGCGGTATTCGCAAACCACGCCTTGCTGGCTCGTGATCCGGGCGGTGAGGCTGTGCTGGACTGGATCCGCTTTGCGCATTGGCCCGGGCCACCAGAGGCCATCAAGGCGCTGCGTCCGAATTTGCGCACGCGGCTGACTGTGGATGATATGGCCGCCGCTGTCGGGGCCGTGCGCGCGGGGATTGGCGCAACGCGCATGGCCTGTTTTCTGGGAGACAGCGACCCGGCGCTGGCGCGTGTGCCCGGATTGCCGCTCTTTTCCCAAGTTCCGCTTTGGGTGCTGACCCACAGTGATTTACGGCAGGTGCCGCGGGTCCGCGTATTCACGCGGTTTGTCACCCAGCGGCTGAAAGCGCTCCAGCCGCTGTTTGAAGGGGCCTGCCCTCAGGATTTCAGCGCAAGCGACGGGGAAATCACATCCAATCCCAGCGCCTTGCCCACGGCATAATAGGTCAACTTGCCCGCATGCACGTTCAGACCATTGAGCAGGTGCGGATCCTCTTCACACGCCTGCTTCCAACCTTTGTCCGCAAGGTTCAGCAAGAAGGGCAATGTGGCATTGCCCAGCGCCTGAGTGGAGGTGCGTGCCACTGCGCCCGGCATGTTTGCCACACAGTAGTGCATGATGCCGTCGACCTCATAGATTGGGTCCGCGTGGGTGGTGGCGCGAGATGTTTCAAAGCATCCACCCTGATCAATCGCCACGTCGACCAATGCGGCACCCGGCTTCATCTCTGAAAGCTGCGCCCGCGAAACAAGTTTTGGGGCCGCTGCGCCGGGGATCAGAACGGCACCAATCACCATGTCGGCCTCACGCACCAGCTCGGCAGTGGCACCTGCGGTGGAATACTGGTTCTTGAAACGGTCGCCAAACACATCGTCCAGATACTTCAGGCGATTGAGGGAGCGGTCCAGCACAGTGACATCTGCGCCCATGCCCGCGGCAATTTTGGCCGCATGGGTGCCCACGACACCGCCGCCAATCACCACGACTTTGGCCGGGGCCACACCGGGCACCCCGCCCATAAGAACGCCACGGCCACCGTTGGCCTTCTGCAAAGTCCATGCGCCAACCTGCGGTGCAAGTCGACCGGCCACTTCAGACATCGGCGCGAGAAGCGGCAGTCCACCATGCGCGTCGGTGACGGTTTCGTAAGCAATGGCCGTGCAGCCGCTTTCCAGCAGATCTTTGGTTTGCTCGGGATCCGGTGCCAAATGCAGATAGGTAAAGAGCAACTGGCCTTCGCGCAGCATCTTGCGCTCTACTGCCTGAGGCTCTTTCACTTTCACGATCATATCCGCTGTGGCGAAGATTTCTTCGGCGGTATCCAGCAACACCGCGCCCGCTGCGCGATAATCGTCGTCAGAGAAGCCAGCACCGGTGCCAGCCCCCACCTGAATGATCACCTCGTGACCATGGGCCACGGCCTCGCGGGCGGCATCCGGCGTCATGCCGACCCGGAACTCCTGAGGTTTGATTTCGGTGGGGCATCCGATTTTCATGGGTTTCACTCCTAACTGAACCTAAGGTCAAGTTAAGATGGGCAGGCGTGAATGTGCTTCATTTTTAGGCAGAATGAAAACTCGCCAATGCAAGAAACTTCGAATAATGAGATAATCCACGCAAGGAGCTTTCACACTATGTCTCTCGACCCGACAGATCGTCGCATCCTCACAGTGCTGCAAAAGCAAGGACGCATATCCAACGCAGAGCTGTCGGAACGTGTAAACCTCTCAGCCTCTGCCTGCCACCGCCGCGTGCATCGGTTGGAAAGCGAAGGCTACATCAAGGATTATGTGGCCCTGCTGGATCCGCGCAAAATGGACGTGCCCACAACCGTTTTTGTGGAAATCACCCTGTCAGGTCAAGCGGATGAGGTTCTGGATGCATTCGAAAAAGCCGTGGCGCGTATTCCTGATGTGCTGGAATGTCACCTGATGGCAGGGACGGCGGATTACATCCTGAAGGTCGTTGCAGAAAACACCGAGGACTTTGCCCGCATTCACCGGCAACACCTCGCGCGGCTGCCCGGTGTGGCGCAGATGCAGAGCTCTTTTGCGCTGCGCACAGTTTTCAAAACAACCGCGCTCCCGGTTTAATCCCCACAGACAAAACGGGCGGCGCCGATGCACCGCCCGTCTGTTGTCTAAACCAATAGAGTGCTTACTCGGCCGCAGGCTCAAGCTTGTCCTGAGTGCGGGTGTCGAAATCTTCGGCTGCGTGACGTTCGTGCAGTTGCTTGTCCAAATCGCCCCAGCTGCGGTTGACCATCACACCGCGTTTCACGGCAGGGCGGTCGTTGATCTCTTTGGCCCAGCGCTGCACGTGCTTATAGCTTTCCACATCGAGGAACTCTGCCGCCTCATAGAGACGCCCCAGCGCCAGCGCGCCGTACCAAGACCAGATCGCGATGTCGGCAATCGTGTATTCATCACCGGCGATGTACTTGTTTTCCGCCAGCTGGCGGTTCAGCACATCCAGCTGACGCTTGGTTTCCATGGCAAAGCGGTTGATCGGGTATTCCCACTTCTCCGGCGCATAGGCGTAGAAGTGGCCAAAGCCGCCGCCCAGATATGGCGCGCTGCCCATCTGCCAGAACAGCCAGCTGATCATTTCAGCGCGGTTTTCCTTGGGGCCAAGGAAGGCGTCAAACTTCTCGGCAAGGTGCAGAAGGATCGCACCGCTTTCAAACACGCGCACTTCTTTGTCGCCGCTCAGATCCATCAGCGCAGGGATTTTGGAGTTCGGATTAACATCCACAAACCCAGAGCCGAACTGATCGCCTTCACCGATGTTGATGAGATAGGCGTCATATTCCGCGCCTTTGTGACCTGCCGCCAGCAGCTCTTCGAGCATGACGGTGACTTTCACGCCGTTGGGCGTCGCCAGAGAGTACAGCTGGAAAGGATGTTCGCCGCGCGGCAGCTCTTTGTCATGGGTTGAGCCAGAAATCGGGCGGTTGATGCTGGCAAATTTGCCGCCACTTTCAGAGTCCCAAGTCCAAACTTTCGGGGGAGTGTAGGTTTCGGTCATGCTATCGCGCCCTGTGTGTGAAATTACGTTGTCGTTAACATAAGAACTTCCCCCAGCTTTCAAAGCGTTCGAAGTAAATTGTTTGTCATCGGATCCGGTGCCTGATCCACCCGCCTGAAGAGACACCTATACAGCCCATCAGTTTTGGTCTATGTGCTGCGCTTCTTGCCACAAATGATGATGAGAGCGGTTCAGTTTTTGAGGGAGCCCGCCGACGCCGTCCTGCTGGCACTCCTCAGATGAAAAGTGAACATCACCGTGAAAACCGCACTTCAGGCCGCGCTTGACGCCAAAGGCTATGACAAACTCACTCCGGTTCAGGAAGCCGTTATGGCCCCGGAACTGGCGGGCAAAGACCTTCTTGTTTCCGCGCAGACCGGATCTGGCAAAACGCTGGGCTTTGGCCTTGCGATCTCTTCCACTGTTTTGGGCGAGGCAGACGCCTTTGAAGACGCCGCCGCACCGCTGGCGCTGGTCATTGCGCCAACCCGCGAGCTGGCGCTGCAGGTGAAACGCGAACTGACGTGGCTCTATGCCGAAGCCGGCGCGCGTGTGGCCTCCTGTGTCGGCGGCATGGACATGCGCGATGAACGCCGCGCACTTGCACGCGGGGCGCATATTGTGGTGGCAACACCCGGTCGTCTGCGTGACCACATTGACCGTGGTTCGATTGACCTGCTCGATATCCGCGCCGTGGTGCTAGATGAAGCCGATGAAATGCTGGATCTAGGCTTCCGCGAAGAGCTGGAGTTCATTCTGGAGCAGGTGCCGGAAGAGCGCCAGACCCTGCTGTTCTCCGCCACCGTGCCAAAAATGATCGCGGAGCTGGCCAAGAACTATCAACGTGACGCCATCCGCGTGGAGACCAAATCCGAGCAGAAACAGCACGCGGATATCACCTATCGTGCGATGACCGTGTTGGACCGCGATGCGGAAAACGCGGTGATCAACACGCTGCGCTTTTATGAGGCGCCCAATGCGATTGTCTTTGCCAACACCCGCGCCATGGTGGCGCGCCTGACAACCCGTCTGTCTAACCGGGGCTTTCAGGTTGTGTCGCTGTCTGGGGAGCTGTCTCAATCAGAGCGTACACACGCACTTCAGGCGATGCGTGACGGACGTGCGCGTGTCTGTGTGGCAACCGATGTGGCCGCGCGCGGCATCGACCTGCCCAACCTCGATCTGGTGGTGCATGCTGAACTGCCCAACAACCACGAAACTCTGCTGCACCGCTCTGGTCGGACTGGGCGCGCGGGGCGCAAAGGAGTTTCTGCGCTGATCGTCACCCGCAAATCCCGCAAAAAGGCAGAGCGTCTGCTGCGGTGGGCCAAGCTTGAGGCCGAGTGGTCCGGTGCGCCTTCTGCCGAGGAAGTCAGTGCACAGGATCAGGCACGTATGTTTGCCGATCCGGACTGGATTGTGGAACCAACTGACTCAGAATTGCCGCTAATTGAGTCTTTGCTTGGCACATTTTCACCTGAACAAGTGGCAGCAGCTTATCTGCGGCTTTACAATTCCAAACATTCCGCACCTGAAGAAATTTCGGAAAGCGATGCAAAGCCAGCGCCGCGCAAGGATTTTGGCCCCTCGGTCTGGTTCTCCATTTCCGGTGGCCGCAAAGCCGGTGCTGAGCCGCGTCGCCTGTTGCCAATGCTGTGCAAGCTGGGCGACCTGACCAAAGACGACATTGGCGCGATCCGCATCAACCCGGAAGAAAGCTATGTGCAGGTTCTGGAAACCAGTGTGGCAGGCTTCCTCGCCGCGATTGGCCCGAACATGACGCTGGAAGAAGGCGCGAAACTGACGCAGATGGAGAATGCCCCTGTGCTGGAACGCAGCCCACGTGAGGGGCGCGACGGTGGCAAAAAACCATTCGGCAAAGGCCCGCGCAAAGAGGGGGGAAAACCCCATCGCGGCAAAGGAAAGTTCGATAAACCCCGCCAAGACCGGGACGAGACCCGCCCTGAGCGCGGCGAAAAGTCCGATTTTCACAAGCCGAAACGCGATAAATTTTCTGAAAAGCCCAACAAATCTGCAGCTCCGGTAGACTGGAACGACGATCCGGCCCCGCGGCAGAAAAAGCCAAAACCTGGTGCGGCCAAGCCGGGTGCCAAGGGTGGCAAACCCAAAGCGAGCTCAAAACCCGCCTATGGTGCTGCCGCAGGCGGCAACGCGGCACCACGTCGGCGCGCGATGGCGGATGGCGCATTGAGCGATGCCAAACCGCACCGCAAGGGCGGCGATAAACCTAAAGGCCCACCGCCTCCCAAAGGCAAAGCCAACAGCAAGAAAAACAAAGCACGTCGTGCGGCGGCGGCATCTGCAGCCCCTAAAGGCAAACAGCGCGGTTAAGCCGGCATAGTCTCTGGCGTCAGCGCCTCAAGGGCGCTGCCGTCTGGCGCGGTCAATGTCAGCATCTGCGTGGCACTGGCCCGCCCCCGCAGGGTGGTTTCCTCCACCTGCGCCAATCCCAACCCCATCGGCAGTGTGATGTCATTGGCGGTTTCTGCATCCAAAATCACCGACAGCCCATGCGCCTTGCAGGCCTCTTGCAGGCGTTTGGCACGGTTGATCGTGTCACCGATGTAGACCACCTGACGCTTCTCCCACCCACATTCTCCAACGGCGACGGGCCCGCCAGCAATCCCCATGCGCAATGAAGGCGCGACGCCGTATTTGTCCATGTAGTGATCATGACGCGCCGCCACGATTTGAAAAATCTCATCAATGCACTGCAGCAGGCGCATATTGCCATCCGGCCCGCGATCCCGCCAACTCATGATGACCTCATCCCCAACATAATTGTGGATCACGCCCTGACGCTTGGTGATCACAGGATCGATGTCCAAGAAAAACCCAGTGATCATTTCCAACGCTTTCTGATCGCCAAGCTTTTCGGTGATGGACGTTGAGCCTTTCAGATCCGCCAGCACAAAAATGCGGCGCTCCTCAGTGGGGCGAGCGTAGCGCCCCAACAAGAAGTAGGTGAGCGTACGCCCACCAATCAAACGCCGTGCCTGCAACATGAACTGAATAAAAATGCCAGTGCAGAAAGCAAACAGGAAATCCGGGAACAGGCCCTGCTGGAACCACATCACATAGGTGTCTTTGTCACGGATCAGCACCAGATGCGTCGCGGCCAGCGAAAACAGCAAAATACAGCAGGTGATCAGCATCCGAAGCGCGAGCCCACGGCGAAACTTCAGGCTGCGCTGCCAGCGCCCCACCGGGCTGTTGCTGATCCACACCTCAAGGCCAACAGCAATGGTGGCCACGATCACACCGCGCACGGCGCCACGCCACAGCGCCAAGAGACCAAGCCCCCATCCCATCATGTCCGCAAGCACATAGCTGTAGACTGCGCCGACGATGGCCCCCACCGTCAGCACAAATAGAAAAGATCCCAGGTTGCGAGATAGCATGGCTGCCCTCAATCTTTGTGTCGGGACCGCTACTGAAATCCCGGTCTTGTCTGGCACTTAAGCATAAAATGCCAAGTTACAAAAAAGACAAACCCCCATAGCCGGGCCATGGGGGTCGTCAATTCTTGTGTCCAAGCTGGAGAGGTGTGCTTAGAGCATACCTTCACGCTGTGCTTTCTTACGTGCCAGTTTACGGGCACGGCGGATCGCTTCAGCCTTCTCGCGCGCTTTTTTCTCGGACGGCTTTTCGAAATGTTGCTTGAGCTTCATTTCGCGGAAGACGCCTTCACGCTGCAGCTTTTTCTTCAGGGCACGAAGCGCCTGATCGACGTTATTGTCACGAACACTAACCTGCATGTGGTTTTCACCACCTTTCTAAGTTTGAGTTGCAATGAAATTGCAGGAGCCCGGCGTATAGCAAGTCACTTCATCTTTGTCTAGTATGGGGTCAACGCTGTATCGACAGGGAGAAAACCCATGACGGACACCCCCACAACTGACCTGAAATCCCGCCTTCTGGACGCGGCAGAGATGCATGTGCCCTTTGATGGCTGGTCTGAGGCCACTTTTACAGCAGCCATCGCAGACAGTGGTGTCGACGCGACGGTTGCGCGCGCGATCTGTCCACGCGGCGCAGTGGACCTGGCCGTGGCGTTTCACAAACGCGGTGATTCTCAGATGGTCGAGGCTCTGACAGATGCAGCACTGGTGGAGATGAAGATCCGAGAAAAGATCACCCATGCGGTGCGTCTGCGCCTTGAGTTGTGCCCAGATCGCGAGCTGGTGCGCCGTGGCTCCACGCTTTTTGCCCTGCCACAGCACGCCGCGACCGGCGCGCAGCTGATCTGGGGCACGGCGGATGCCATTTGGAATGCCATCGGCGACAGTTCGCGTGATCTGAATTGGTACACCAAGCGCGCAACGCTTTCTGCGGTCTATTCCGCCACAGTGCTCTATTGGCTGGGCGACGACAGCGAGGGCCACACCGCAACCTGGGCGTTTCTGGATCGACGCATCGAGAATGTGATGCAGTTTGAAAAAACCAAAGCGCAGTTCAACAAGAGCCCGCTTGGCAAATTGATGAATGCACCGCTTGAGGCCATGTCAAAGTTCCGCGCGCCCGATTTGCCCAAGGACATGCCGGGCAGCTGGACACCGCCATCACGCTAAGAGCCCGCGCTCAAACTTTTCATTCTAACAGTATCACGGGGTGGTTGCCGCTTGCAGCGGCGAGGGCCGCGCGCTTTGCGTTGTTCAAATCCCTCACGTCACTGCCCAAAAGGCTCTGTGCGTGGCGACGCCTGCTCTGCTACAAACTTCCCAACACGCGAGACCAAAAGGGACAGATCATGACAGAGACCATGCGCGCCGTTGAAATCACCAAACCCGGCGCAGCCGACGTGCTGCAGATGGCCGATCTCCCTATTCCTGTACCCGGTGCTGGCGAAGTGCTGATCAAGATCGCCTATGCGGGTGTGAACCGCCCTGACGTTCTGCAACGTGCAGGGCTCTACAATCCGCCCGCCAATGCCTCTGACCTGCCCGGACTGGAAGCCTCGGGCACCATTGCAGCCGTAGGTCCCGGTGTGACGATCTGGTCAATCGGTGATGAGGTCTGTGCACTGTTGCCGGGTGGGGGCTACGCCGAATATGCGCTCACCCCCGCCGCTCACTGCTTGCCAATTCCCGAGGGGATGGACCTCAAAGAAGCGGCCTGCCTGCCAGAAACCTTTTTCACCGTCTATTCCAACGTGTTCCAGCGTGGCGCATTAAAAGCAGGCGAGCGGTTTCTGGTGCAGGGTGGTTCCTCCGGCATTGGCACAACCGCAATTCAGCTGGCAAACGCCTTTGGCGCGCGCGTCTTTGCCACGGCAGGTTCGGATGAGAAATGCCAAGCCTGCCTCAATCTGGGGGCTGAACGCACCATCAACTATCGCACTGAGGATTTTGTCGAGATCCTACGCGCTGAAGGGGGCGCAAACCTGATCCTTGATATGGTCGGGGGCGACTACCTGCCGCGCAATGTCAAATGCCTCTCTGATGAGGGAAGACTTGTGCAAATTGCCTTTCTTCAGGGCCCGAAGGTTGAATTGAACTTTGCGCAGGTCATGATGCGCCGCCTCACGATCACCGGCTCCACTCTGCGCCCGCAAAGCGATCTGGCAAAAGCCAAGATCGCCGAGGCGCTGCTGCGAGATGTGTGGCCACTGCTGTCCTCTGGCCAAGTTGCGCCGGTGATGGACAGTGAATTTGCCTTGAGCGAGGCCTCCGCCGCGCATCAACGGATGGAAAGCAGCGGTCACATCGGTAAGATCGTGATGAAAGTCGCATAAATCAAAAAAGCCGCCTCAAGAGGCGGCTTTTCTTCTGAATGTCGTGTGCGCTTAGATGGCTGCCTTGCGGCTTTCGTCCAAGTAAATCTCACGCAGACGTTTCGCGATTGGCCCCGGCGTGCCATCCCCCAGCGCAACACCGTCGATTTCCACAACTGGCATGACAAAAGCAGACGCAGAGGTGGTGAACGCCTCATCCGCCTCTTTGGCTTCCTCAATGGTGAACAGGCGCTCTTCGATTTTCAACTGCGCTTCTGCGGCCATCCGCAGCACCGCCTTGCGGGTGATGCCGTGCAGGATATCGTTGGACAGCGGGCGGGTCACGATCACGCCGTCTTTGACGAAATAGGCATTGTTGGAGGTGCCTTCGGTCACATAACCCTCTTCGATCATCCAAGCATCATCTGCGCCCGCTTTCTTCGCCATCATCTTGCCCATGGAGGGGTAAAGCAGCTGCACCGTTTTGATGTCGCGACGGCCCCAGCGGATGTCCTCGATCGAGATGATCTTGGCGCCTTTCTTGGCGGCTGGGCTGTCAGCCAGACCGGGTTTGTTCTGCGTGAACAGCACGATGGTCGGCTTTGTGTCTTCGCTTGGGAAAACAAAATCACGATCCCCATCTGAGCCGCGTGTGACCTGAAGATAAATCAGCCCTTCGTCGATCTCGTTCAGTTCCACCAACTTGCGATGGATCTCCAGCAGCTCTTCTTTGGTGCAGGGCTCCGCCATGTCGAGCTCATCCAGCGAGCGCTTGAGACGCACCGCATGGCCTTCAAAATCAATCAGTTTGCCGCCCAGAACACTGGTCACCTCATACACCGCGTCCGCCATCAGGAATCCCCGGTCAAAGATAGAGACTGTGGCTTCGGTTTCTGGCAGGTATTCGCCGTTCACATAGACGGTGCGGGTCATGATTGGATGCTCCTTACGGGTTGTTTCAACTCCACCGCGATGCGTGTACGCCACGCCCCTGCGCAATGGAACAAAAATCTGGAAAACGAGGTCTCAATCAGCCCCAAAGCGCGGCATTGGGCGGATGTACGCCTTTGTCATCAAACAACAGCGGTGTGTCGCGATCTTCGCCAAGCAACAGCGGCCCATCGAGATCAGTGACCATTGCACCCTGCGCCAGCAAGGTCGCGGGGGCCATCGCCAGACTAGAGCCCACCATACAGCCCACCATCACCTTATAGCCTTCAGCCACTGCCGCCTCACGCAGACGCAATGCTTCTGTCAGGCCACCGGTTTTATCAAGTTTGATGTTCACCACATCATATTTGCCTTTGAGCTTTGGCAGGCTTGTGCAGTCATGTGCACTTTCATCGGCGCAAACCGGCACAGGGCGCTCCATGCCGATCAAGGCGTCATCTTCGCCCGCGGGCAGCGGTTGTTCCACCAAGGCAACACCAAGGCGTACAAGGTGCGGTGCCAGATCAGCATAGACCTCCGCGCTCCAACCTTCGTTGGCATCCACAATGATTGTGGATTTCGGCGCACCAGCCCGCACAGCCTCCAGCCTTGGCATGTCATCGGGGGTGCCAAGTTTGATTTTCAACAATGGGCGATGGGCATTTTTTGCCGCTTGCGCCTGCATATCGGCAGGGTCCGCCAGCGACAGCGTATAGGCGGTGATTTCTGGCCCCGGCTTTGGCAGTCCGGCCAGATCCCAAGCCCGCTTACCAGCCTGTTTGCACTCCAGATCCCAAAGCGCGCAGTCCACCGCGTTACGCGCGGCACCCGCATGCAACAAATCGTAGAGTGCTTCGCGGTCAATCTTCGCGGGCAAGCCTTCGATCTCTTCCGTCACACTTTCCAGTGTTTCATCGTAGCGCGCATAGGGCACACATTCGCCCCAGCCAACAACGCCGTTTTCTTCGACGCGCACAGTCAGCACTTTAGCTTCGGTGCGGGAGCCGCGCGAAATGGTGAACACCTGCGCCAGTTTGAACACATCGGGGGTGACGGTGATTTTCATGCGATCCTCTAAGTCCTGTGACTGAAGGGCGCGATACGCAGGACGCGCCTCTTCCTCTTGCCCAAAATATCCCGGGGGTCCGGGGGCAGCGCCCCCGGCTTGGTCTAAGCCAACTTACAGTGCGGCCAGCGCATCCACCAGTTTGCCTGCACCAAAGCGGAACGGATCAGTGGCGGGCAGGCCCATTTCTGCCTCAACTTCAGCAAGATAGGCTTTGGCTTCGTCCTCTGCCATGTGCTGGGTGTTGATGGAAATGCCAACAACTTCGCACGCAGGGTTAGACACTTTGGCCAGCGGCAAAGCTGTGTCGCGCAGTTGTTTCAGAGTTGGCAGGTCGTAGTCTGGCAGGCCACGCATGTGCGTGCGTGTGGGTTCATGTGCCAAAACCAACGCATCTGGCTGGCCACCATGGATCAGCGCCATGGTCACACCAGAGTAGGACACATGGAACAGGCTGCCCTGACCTTCGATGTGATCCCAGTGATCTGCGTCGTTGTCTGGTGTGAGCCATTCCACAGAACCGGCCATGAAATCGGCAATCACCGCATCCAGTGGCACGCCGTCGCCGGTGATCAAGATGCCCGTCTGACCTGTGGCGCGGAACGAAGATTTCATGCCGCGCTTGCGCATTTCCGCATCCATGCAAAGCGCCGTGTACATCTTGCCAACGGAACAGTCAGTGCCCACCGCGAGGCAGCGCTTGCCGCTGCGTGTTTTGCCGTTGGCAATCGGATAGTCCACTTCAGGCACACGCACATCATGCAAAGTGCGGCCCGTTGCTTCGGCCACGGCCACCAGATCCGGCTCGTCACGCAGCAGATTGTGCAGACCGGATGCCAGATCAAAGCCCTCTTCCAGTGCCATCACCAGCACTTTTTTCCACTCTTGGGAAATCACGCCACCGCGGTTGGCCACGCCGATCACCAGAGTTTTGGCCCCCGCTTCGCGCGCCTCAACCAGCGTCATGTCTGTCAGGCCCATATCGGCCTTGCAGCCCTCCATGCGGAACTGCCCAACGGCATTTTCCGGGCGCCAGTCCTTGATGCCCTGCGCCACTTTGCCCGCCAGCTGGTCAGGCGCGTCACCCAAAAACAGTAGATACGGTGTCTCGATCATCGCGCGTCCTTCCCTATCGTCATCGCGTAAGTCTTGTTGACCTATAATCTGCGAATTTTGATGCAATTTCCTTGTGAAGCCTGCTCAAATCCCCTTCGACTTCGAAGATTCATTCGATATAGGGCGTCATTTATGAATTTTCTTCTATATCTCGATGGTATCACAGCAAACTCTCCGCTGGTGCGCCGGCTGCGCTGCAACGCGGCGTCGCATCGCCGCATGTGCAAAATATCCTTGCGAAAGACAGCGCAACTTCATACCACAAACGGGACCCAAAATGTAATTTCATTACCGAGAGACCGACAGAGATGAGCTTCCGTATCCAGCCTGCCGCCCCAGCCCGCCCCAATCGTTGTCAGTTGTTTGGCCCTGCCTCCAACACAAAACTGTTCGCAAAGATGGCCGCTTCGGCAGCTGATGTGATCAATATTGATCTGGAGGACTCTGTAGCCCCCTCGGACAAAGACACTGCACGCGCAAACGCAATTGAAGCGATCAACACTGTAGATTGGGGCACCAAGACCATTTCTGTGCGCATCAACGGGTTGGACACACCATACTGGTACCGCGATGTAGTGGACCTGCTCGAACAAGCTGGCGAGCGCCTCGATCAGATTATGATCCCCAAAGTGGGCTGTGCCGAAGACATCTATGCTGTAGATGCTTTGGTCACAGCGATTGAGCGCGCCAAGGGGCGCACAAAGCCGATTGCTTTTGAGGTTATCATCGAATCAGCCGCGGGCATTGCACATGTGGAAGAGATTGCAGCAGCCTCCCCACGCCTGGAAGCCATGAGCCTCGGCGCTGCGGACTTTGCCGCCTCTATGGGCATGCAAACCACGGGCATCGGTGGCACGCAGGAAAATTACTACATGCTGCGTGACGGGCAGAAACACTGGTCTGACCCTTGGCACTGGGCGCAGGCTGCGATCGTCGCGGCCTGTCGCACACATGGTGTGCTGCCAGTCGATGGACCATTTGGCGACTTCTCTGACGACGAAGGCTATATCGCGCAGGCCAAACGCTCTGCCACGCTGGGCATGGTCGGCAAATGGGCCATTCACCCCAAGCAGATTGCGCTGGCCAATGAGGTTTTCACCCCATCTGAAGCGGCTGTCACCGAGGCCCGCGAAATTCTTGCAGCGATGGAGCAGGCCAAAGCCAATGGTGAAGGCGCCACGGTTTACAAAGGGCGATTGGTGGATATCGCATCGATCAAACAGGCCGAAGTGATCGTGGCACAAGCCGAACTGATCGCAGCCAGCTAAGGCCAGTCATGAACTGATCAAAAGGCCCCGCTGGTCCGGCGGGGCCTTTTGCCGCCCCTCAAGCCCGCTCATCCTTGGGAGACCCCATCACCACATAGCTGGTGATCGACACCACCTGTGGCACAGTGCCCAATACATCTGTGTGAAACGACTTATAGGCTGCGAGATCCGCAGCCTCGACCCGCAGCAGATATTCCTTCTGCCCGGTGATATTGTGACATTCCCGCACTTCCGGTGCGTGGGACATTGCACGCTCAAACGCCTTTTGCGCATCTTTGGTGTGCTTACTCAACCCAACCGTGATGTAGGCCACAAATCCTGAGCCCAACGCGGCGCGGTCAAGCACGGCGCGGTACCCAGTTATAATGCCAGCCTTCTCCAGTGCCGCGACTCGGCGCAGACACGCAGAAGGCGACAGGCCGACCTTCTCTGCCAGGGCCAGATTGCTCATCCGTCCATCGCGTGACAACTCACGCAATATATGTTCGTCAATTTGATCCAACTTAGTCATAGGTTGTGTAAATAAATTACAGACGCACAAAAACGCAATCAAATAGCGTACGAGCTGCGCGAAATTGCCGAAATGACCAACGATGTACTTACCGCCCTCCTCCTCTTTGCCTTTGCCTCAACAATCACGCCAGGCCCCAACAACCTAATGCTGATGGCCTCTGGTGCGAACTTTGGGTTCGCCCGCACGATTCCCCATATGCTGGGGGTCGGTGTCGGCTTTGTTGTGATGGTCGCCCTCGTAGGTCTCGGCCTGATGCAGGTTTTTGACCACATCCCTATGGCACATACTGTTTTGACAGTAGCATCGGTGGCGTACCTGATGTGGCTTGCCTTCAAAATCGCACGCTCAGGTGCACCTGACGAGACCGAGACAACTGGCACGCCGATGACCTTTTTGCAGGCGGCAGTGTTCCAATGGGTCAATCCCAAAACATGGACCATGGCGCTCACTGCGATCACACTTTATGCACCAGATCGCAGCGTTGTGGCGATCTTGCTCGTCGCAGCAGCCTTTGGAGCTGTGAACCTGCCTTGCATTTCAAGTTGGATCGTTTTGGGTCAGCAAATGCGCCGCCTGCTGACCTCACCTGCCCGCCTCATGGCGTTCAACTGGACAATGGCGGCGCTGCTTGTGGCCTCTCTTTACCCGGTGGTGTTCTCCGGCTGAGGCCAGGCGTTTTATTTCTCTGCCAATGGCATGCAGATCTCCGTGATCAGGTCCTCTGGTGCCGTATCACGCGGATTGTTGAGATAGATCTCATAACATGGCTGATCTGCGGGCTCCTCGCCAGACGCAGGCAGCCAATTGCCATAGAGCGAATGATAGGCCGCGGTTATGCCGGAATATGGCCCCTTGTAAGTCAGCACCGCAGTTTTCCCGCCTGGGAGCGCAAAGTCTTCCATTCCTTCCGGCGTGCCTTCTCCGACAAACTCAGCACCGGCCAAGCTGCGCAGCTCCGCCTCGGGCACAACCTCGGGGCTGTCCCGATACACCGCGATCACCGCGCGCGTATGGGGCCAGAGATTGCGGCTTTCACACATGGCCCCGAAGGCTTCGAAACTCTTGCCAATCTCATGATAGGCGCCCTTGTGTGGCAATCCGACCAAACGGCGGCGAGGTTCATTGCGAATATCTACATCATGCATGGGGTAACGTCCTGTTTTTAAATCTGGGTTGAGCAATGCCACCTGACCCTCTGCGCGATAGGCGGAGGGGCTGAGGCCATAAGCGTCAGAAAACGCACGCGAAAAGCTGCCCTGTTTGCCATACCCTGCGCGCTTGGCGATTTCCGGCAGAGACATTTCGCCCTGCGCCAACCAAATCGCAGCGCGATGCAGACGAATACGACGCACCGCCTGTGCACAGGTTTCACCGGTCAATGCGTGAAACACGCGATGCCAGTGAAACCTCGACATTGCCGCCACATCCGCCAGCGCATCCAGTGACAGATCTCCATCGGTATTGTCATGGATATAGGCCAAAACCCTAAGGATCCGATCTTCGTAGCTGGCAGCCATTGGTGGCAACTCCCATTGCACGTGGTTTAGGTTTGCAGGGCAGCATCATAAGCGATCCTGACACAACCCAGATGACATGAAGCCAATTCACAAATCTTGCTAACTTGCGCAAAGGCCCAATTCCATAGCGCGCCATGGCACGCACCGTTGCAATTACCCTCCGTCAGCGTCATATAGCGATGACGTACAGACTGCGCTGGGAGTGCCCAATGACCAACTATCTCGACTTCGAAAAGCCACTCGCAGAGATCGAGGGCAAAGCCGAAGAACTGCGTGCACTGGCGCGCCAGAACGAAGAGATGGACGTGAGCGACGAGGCTGCGGCACTGGACCGCAAGGCCGCCGATCTGCTGGAAGAGCTTTACAAGGACCTGACACCATGGCGGAAGTGCCAGGTCGCGCGCCACCCGGAGCGGCCGCACTGTGGCGACTATATCAACACGCTTTTCACCGACTACACGCCACTCGCTGGCGACCGGAACTTTGCGGATGATTTGGCCGTCATGGGCGGTCTTGCACGCTTTGACGGCAAACCCGTGATGGTGATCGGTCAGGAAAAGGGCAACGACACCAAGTCCCGCATTGCTCACAACTTTGGCATGGCGCGCCCAGAGGGCTATCGCAAAGCGGTGCGCCTGATGGAAATGGCCGGTCGATTTGGCCTACCTGTTGTCACGCTGGTGGACACGGCGGGTGCGTACCCGGGCAAAGGCGCCGAAGAGCGCGGGCAATCAGAGGCGATCGCGCGCTCCACCGAAATGTGTCTGCAAATCGGCGTGCCGTTGGTATCTGTCATCATTGGAGAAGGCGGATCTGGTGGGGCTGTGGCCTTTGCGACGGCAAACCGGGTCGCAATGCTTGAGCACTCTGTCTACTCGGTGATCAGCCCCGAAGGCTGCGCTTCGATTCTCTGGAAAGACAGCACTAAGATGCGCGAAGCCGCTGAAGCTCTGCGGGTGACTGCGCAAGACTTACACCAGCTCGGTGTGGCAGATCGAATCATTACAGAGCCCACTGGCGGCGCACATCGCGACCGTGCAGCGACCATGGACAATGTGCGCAAAGCCATTGCTGATATGCTTGGCGAACTGGAAAACATGCCCGCAGAAGAGCTGATCGCCAATCGTCGCAAGAAGTTCCTGAACATTGGCGCCAAGGGCTTGGCCGCATAAGAGCCCCTGAATGCAGACGCGCAATCCGGAGCACCACTCCGGATTGCCATCGATAGGCAAGCGATACTGCACAGACATCTCTAACTACAGTATTTGATTACATACGCCCATCTAAATTACATGTTGCGCGAAAAGCACCCGGCCACGCCCAGCCGGGACAAACAGTCCGTTCAGCGTGCCAGCAGCCGAAGGCCTTGCGTCACATCAGAGCGCACAGCGAGCCTTAGCCCCGGCTCATCTCCGGCCTTAAGCGCAGCGATGATCAGGCGATGGTAATGTGGCGGCTCTGTGCGGCGCAACCGTCCGTAAAGCGCGCGCATGGTCGGGCCAAGCTGTAGCCAAACTGTCTCCGCCATAGCCAACATCGCCGGCGCCTGCGCGCGCAAATACAGCGTGCGGTGAAAATCCAAATTGGCACGTATGTAGCCCACAGCATCCCGCTTACTCACAGCATCCGCCACTGTGCTATTGATCGCTGTCAACCGATCAATCAAAGCCATATGGGCGCGGGGCAAAGCGCGGCTTGCAAGCTCCACCTCTATCAGCGCACGCAGTGCCGCAAGTTCTTCCAAGCGCTCACTTGAAAGTTCGGGCGTCGCCACCCGTCCAGAGCTTGAGAGCGTCAGCGCGCCCTCCGCAACCAGCCGTCGCACGGCTTCGCGCGCAGGCGTCATGGAGACCTCATAGTCTTTGCCAATTCCGCGCAGGGTCAACGCTTCGGCTGGCGCCAATTCGCCATACATGATTTTTGTGCGCAAAGCGCGGTAAACGCGATCATGCGCTGAAGTGGATTGATCTTGAGACGGGCGCGGTTGTGGGATCATGGTGCCGTTGTGATCACAAAGCCCCGCCACGTCAATGGCTCACCCCAAAAGATGATCAGGCGCCATCAAACCTGTAGCGGTGCAAAACTTGCCCATCGGTCTGCAGCCAGCGGCGCGACGCCTCGTAGGGACCATAAAGCTGCGCCACAACATCCCAGAACGCCTGAGAGTGGTTCATCTCCTTCAAATGCGCCACCTCGTGCGCAGCGACATAGTCCAACACATCTGGCGCAGCCATCACCAAGCGCCAAGAAAACATCAAAGCCCCAGCCGATGAACAGGATCCCCACCGTGACCGCGTGTCCCGCAGCGTCATACGACTGTAAGGTCTGCCCAAGAGCGCTGCATAATGATCCACCGCTTCGGAGAGGCGATGCCTTGCCAGCTCTTTCAAAAAACCCTGCACTTTTCGCCCGACCAAATCCGGGCGCCCCGGCACGGCAATCTCATCGTGCCCCAGAACAACACCCCGCCCAGTCGCCGCAACAACCAATCGATCCCGCCCAGCCACGGGCAACACGGCCCCCGGCGCAACCAGCACCTGTTCAGGTTGCTGCGCCAACTGCCGACGCAGCCAGGCCTGCTTTTCCTCGGCAAAACCGAGCGCCTCTCGCGTGCTGACGCCGCGAGGCACAGTCAGAGTGACCTTGCCATCCAAACGCGACACCCGGAGGCTGATGCGCCGCGCGCGCGAAGACTGGCGCAGAGCCACCGTCACAGGTGGTGTTCCGGGGATGATATGTTGCGTCATATACGCTCCTTGGTCGCGTTTGCTGTGATACCCTTTGACACGCGGCCCTTGATATGGCACGTGGCGCAAACCGTCGAGAGCGACTCAACCGATTGAAGGGGATTACCCATGCCCAAAGAAGAATGGGGCGTCAAACGCGTGTGCCCAACCACTGGCAAGCGTTTTTATGACCTGAACAAAGATCCCGTTGTCAGCCCCTACACAGGCGACATCGTGGAAGTAGATGCGGGCAAAAGCCGCATGATTGCAGCAGACGCCGAGGATGCCGCAACACTGAAAGCCAAAGCCGCCAATCTGGACGATGCAGATGACGTGCTTGATGATGACGACGCCGTTGATCTGGACCTCGAAGATGATGTTCTGGACGATGACGAGGACGACAACGTTTCGCTCGATGAGATCGCGGACGTGGCCTCGGAAGACGACGACAGCTGATCGTCAGAAAACTGACAAAAAACTTCTCCGGGGCGGAATTTTTCGCTTGAACCCGCCCCGGGATACGCCTAATCAGGCGCACACAGGCTGAGAGGCCTGACAGGTTTGGGGCCTTAGCTCAGCTGGGAGAGCGCTACAATGGCATTGTAGAGGTCAGGAGTTCGATCCTCCTAGGCTCCACCAAATCCTTCTAGGTCAATATGTTAGTTGTACATTCGAGTGGTGCGACACACTGGTGTGACACATCATGCGGCTACCTGCGTATCTGACCAACTCACGACACGGCATTTTTTACTTCCGCTGGCCGATACCATGCATCGGCGCAATTTCCTCAAGAAGGTCCATTCGGCTTTCACTTGGAACGCGAAATCCGGCAAGGCAATAACGCTAGCAAGACATCTCGCGGTATGCGGAGACATGCTGCGCAACGCTATGGATATGAGTGGCATTAACTACGCCGACCTCAAGGCTCGCATGGAAGAACACTTCCGCAAGGCACTCGCAGACGCGCAACAAGAGCGCAACGCAAGCGGCCCCTACACCCCGACCGAAAAGCAGCAACTGCGGGACAGCATCGACTTTCGTAGCATGCCAAATATGGAATACTGGCGGTTGCTGGGGCGCGACAACGCTCAGGCTGAGATCAGCAAGGTCTGCGAAGCAATAGGTGTAGACATCCCGAAGACACCTGCACAATCCCAGATGCTCTTGGATGAAATTCGCCGGGTGCAAATCGCAGTGTCAGAAGCGATGCTGGAGCACGGCGAAAGCTTGGAGCGCTATGACCTCTCAGGGCCACGGAGAGAGTCTGTGAGGCCCTCTGCACCACCCAAGCCAACCTTGCGCCAGAGAACCCTATCAGAGGCCATACACGACTTTCTGACGCTCCATGCGAAAGCTGAGGGGTGGCGACCCGGAACGGTCCAGAAGCGCCGGGTCATTCTTGACATAGCTCAGGAATGGTTTGGTGCAGACACCATCATGTCCGAGATAGGCAAGGCCGAGGCAGCGGACTTCAAGAACCGGGTGCTCCTGAATTTGCCCGCCAATCGCGGCAAGTCGGAAGCAACGCGAGGGCTCACATTGCGCGAAGCGCTCGCCGTGGAGGATATCTCGAAAATCGACAATGCCACGATCAACAGCTACCTCAGCGCCTGCAAGAACTTGTGGGTCTGGGCAGAAGCCCACGGCTACACTGACGAAGTCCACTTCGCCGGAATGAATGTGGGCAGGAAAAGCACTCGGTCCAAGCAACGTGAACCTTTCAGCCAAGCCGCCTTGGAGACAACCCACAAGGCCCTCACAGAGCCACAGAGTAAGTTCTACAAGAAGACTAGCCATCGCTGGGCAACTTTGATAGCGATGTTCTCTGGCGCACGCCTGAATGAGGTCTGTCAGCTTGCAATGGAAGACATCAAACAGGTTGAGGGGCTTTGGATATTCGATTTCACCGACAACGGCGACACCCACAAAAGGCTTAAGACAAGCGCAGCACAGCGACGTGTCCCCGTGCACAGTCAGTTGCTTAGACTGGGCCTCCTAGAACTTATAGAGACCCGCCAGTCGCAGGGCCATTCCCGCTTGTTCCAAGACTTCAAGTACACCGAGAAGGCAGGCTACGGTGACCAACTCAGTAAGTGGTTCAACCGCACATTCACTGCTGGCCTAAACATCAAGTCCGAAGCCCATGTTTTTCACGGGCTACGACACACATTTGCCACCCGGCTCGTACAGGCAGACGTTGAGACCGAACGCTTACAATTCATCATCGGCCACGAGCGACAAGGGGTAACACACCAAGTCTACATGAAAGAGGGGTACACACTTCAACAGACGGTGGACGCAGTGGAGCGATTTGCCGTGTTCACCCCACCGCCGACCGTATAGCACTGCACGCTCTACTCAGCTCTTTCAGCGGCCTTGACTATGCTCCGGAGGTTCTTCTTGTTCAGGTCGAGCGTAACACCATCTGGGCCGACCTTAGCAGACGAGGACATACCAAGGAGAGCTTGCATAGCGAGGTCACCACTGTCCTCGGATGGCTTTCCTTCCCCTGCCTCAAACAAGCCACGAGTTACACCTTCGAGCCATTCTTGCGGAACCTCGCCATCGTGCTCCTGAGTGACCTCAAGCACGCTTTCAATCACCCAATTTGCCCTCAGAATATCATAGTTGAACCTGTCGAGTTCATGGGCCGTCTCCACTTCCGAGTTGTAGATGCGACGGAACCAGCCTGCAGCATACAGAAGGCCGCCGACCCCGACTACAGAAGACAGTATTGACTTGACCATGAGGTAAATGGTCGAAGCAGTTAAGGAGCTTCGAAGAGCATCACTTGCCTGCGCGAGGTCGACCCCCTCCGAGGCCATG
Source organism: Shimia sp. MMG029 (assembly GCF_027947445.1). NCBI lineage: Bacteria > Pseudomonadati > Pseudomonadota > Alphaproteobacteria > Rhodobacterales > Roseobacteraceae > Shimia > Shimia sp. MMG029. The sequence goes on from NZ_JAQJIM010000002.1 coordinate 278,567, forward strand.
GCTGCCGCTGCTTGAGATATAGAGAAGTCGTTTAACCCCATCTGCTCTACTGCTTGGATTGACATTGTAAATCCTGCCACCGAGGCCGCGATGCCAAGCATCGGAACAATTAATGAGAACATGCGTGCGTACTTGGACACATACTCATTGCGGCGCTGCGCAGCGGTTTTCCCTGTGATGATCGACTGCAGATTCCGGCGTCGAGCCTTATAGCTTTCTAGCTCGAGCTTCTGCCGCTCACGTTCGAGCGCCTGCATTGCTTCCTCAAGGGACTTCTCGTTTTCCGCTTTTTTGACATCAAGTTCCGCCTCGATCTCAGCACGACGCTCAGCTAGCTCTGACATCTGCTTATGGAGGTCTTGGAGCATCTGTCGATGAGCCGCCCCGAACCCGGCAATCTGTTGAGCAACGATGTCCACATCGCCAGAACGCACGTCTGTCGGTACGGACCTGTTTTCGAACAGACCCTGCATGACAGCCTCAACTATCCCAGCATCTTCGAAATTGGTTCGGCCGTCGCCAAAGGTAATATCGAACTGGTCGAAGTTGGCGGAGGGCACCAAGCTTGCGCTACCGGCTGGATTTATCCTACGACGAAAGACGATGAATACATCGCCGCCACTGGTCTCCAGGTCTAAATTCGCAGTTTCAAATGCATATCGGCCAGTGAGGGTTTCCTCTTCAACATCCTGTCCACCGACACTAGTCACCCCAGCTACCGAGTAGTCCCATCGAGTTATGAGTTCGAGAGGCGTACCTTCGGGACCAAGCAACTCAAGAACTCTCAACAGCGATTGATGCAACGTGAGGTCATCCATTTTAGCGACAACACGGCTGACTTGGTTCGGCATTCACTTACACTCGTTGTTCGTAGCTGTTAGAGGCTCAGAGGTATCGCCTCCTATCGCCACAAAGCTGCTTTGGTCATTCATGCATAGGTAGTAGGGGATAAGGTCTGCACAGCAAAGACATAATTGAAATCGATATGACCTCATCAATCCTAAGCATAGCAGGAAGGCTCCAGTTGATGCCTAGAACCTTCACGGCCAGACCACTCTCTCTGGGGGGCTGGGAGTGGTAGTCGCCGTAGCAATGGTTCGGCGTCACGAGCTTTAGGGCTGCCACTCCAAGGATTTGGGCACCCCGCAGCCCCCCCAACGAAGTTCGCACGCTCATTCCCCCGAGAATTTCCGACATATTTTTTCGAAGGGGCATCTATATGCTCCATCAGACCAAATTCCCCCATAGCCCCCTACCCCTTTGGATCATTTCGACAACTACACTCAACGATACACTCACAACCATCGTTGACGATTGCAACAAGCCGATCTAGCGTGCCCCGCAACCACCAAACAGCGAGGCTCGGACATGCAGCAATACATCATCTACAAGCGTGTCAGCACCAAAGAGCAGGGACGAAGCGGACTAGGACTTGATGCGCAAGAACGAGACATCGAACTCTTTCTGGAGAACTTCAGCCCAGCGCCATATGAGGTTCTAGGCATCTATGCTGATGTGCTAAGCGGAGCGGAAAACACGAGACCTGAGCTGGATGCCGCGCTCGCACTCGCACGCGAGACCGGGGCAACACTCTTGGTCAGTAAGTTAGACAGGCTATCCCGAAAGGTCTCTGCCATCGCGGCACTCATGGAGGACAAGAAAGTCGCCTTCCGCGTTGCCCAGATGCCAAACGCAGACAACTTTCAACTTCACATCTATGCCGCGCTGGCGGAGCAAGAGCGCGCCTTCATCTCAGCACGCACAAAGGCAGCACTAACCGAGGCGAAAGCGCGGGGAGCCAAGCTGGGTGGTTTGCGAGACAAGACCATGAAGCGCAATGATGCCGTCAAGGCCAACGCGAGAGCACGAGCTGAGAAGATAGCAGGACTTGTCATACCTTTGCGTGATGCTGGTAAGTCATTGAGAGAAATAGCAGAACACCTCAACACTGCGGGCGTTCAAACCGCTCGGGGTGGCAGATGGCAAGCCTCCCAGATCAAGAGAACTCTGGACCGCCTCGATGCTGCCTGAGAGCGACTGAGGTCGCCACCAGATAGGCTTTGGGCTCTTTGGCAACCAACCCCTGCCGAGAGCACAAGGCGGCTCCACAGCGGCGCTTTTGGCCGAATTGACTTTCGACAAGTTCACATTCGTGACGCGGGTGTTGAAGCAAGATTGACTGAACTCTGGGGGGAGCCTGAGAAGCAAACCCCAGAGCTCAGCCTACGGTGCCTGAGAGCTCCGCGAGCGGCGGTCTATCGACTGGCGCAAAGAAGGTCCATGGCGAATTTGATGAGGCCGACCGAAATTGCTTACTCGGCATGAGGCGTGTGGCAGGTATCTGTCTGTTTTCCATAATGCAGCTCGGAGCCCTTATGAGAGCACTGAACGCCGATGCCCTTTGCTCCACCCGCATTCTCCAAAGCGGGGCGAAGCTATCCCGACGGTCAATCGCCCAGCCACTTAACCCTCCGTTCACAGACAAAGCGAAATCCGGCTCTACCCCGTCTTGGAAAGCCCTCCCTTCCTAGACGAGATACACGTTGGTCCGCACCGGAGCCCAGTTGACCTAACGCCCCAGCTAACTAATCCTCCGTTCGTAGACATAGAGAAATCCGGTATCTGTCTCGGCTTGGATACATACTGGTGATATCAAAGCATTAAAGATACTACATCAATCCGGTGGCACATAACTAATATCACTATGGCTAAAATCACAAAGCAACCCACACATAAATGTATGATATTAATACATAAATATCACATCCATTTTCCATTGAGGCGCTACCATGCAGCATGGATTGCCAGAGGTAGTGAACCACACCCCAATGATACTAACGGCTACAATCTCAGTTAGATGAATACCGTGAAGACCGCTTCAACCTTAACAGAGATGAGAACCGGATGAAGACAACTTCTCCACACAACCCGGACGACTACCCCAATGTTACGAGCTTCAAAGACCGGCACGGAAAGCGACGCTGGCGATACCGCAAAGCGAATGTCCACGTTGCACTAGGCTCAGAATACGGAAGTGAGGAGTTCATGGAAAAGCTCAGAGCAGCCATGGCCCAGAGTTCGACACTCACCACAAGACCCAAACACACTAAGCCCAGACAAAGAGTTAGGCGGGCCAGTTTATCTCAAAGCAAGATTGAGAAGATGCTTAGCGCGGCTCTCAACTGTGACTTATCCCCTACCAGCATAACAGCACATGCAGACGGTAGCATCACGATGAGCTTTGTTGAAGAAGCGGAACCATCACCCCCACAGAAATACGTACCCAAGGGATGGGATATTTAAGAAACCACTTGAAGCCCCTCTTGGTGTGACACTAAGGTGTGACACACAACGAAACACTGCACCTCAATAGTGTTCAATAACAGTGACTTAGGTTTTTTCTGGAGTTCCTCCTAGGCTCCACCAAATCCTCCATAGACAAGCAAACACAGGTGTTCTGAACGGCCTGTTGTGCTATGTGGAAACGCGTTTGTTGCGATGGAAAGCACCATTGGTTTGTCGCTGCGGGGTGGGAAATCGATCAAATACAAACAATAAGCACACAGTTCTTCGTTGAATTTACTTGGCTTTTCCCGCACATTTTTGGAAACGGAATATAAAAAGACCCACCCATTTAGCCGACTTGAGGCGCTGGACATTAGAAAGCGCAGCACTGGGCGACACAGCCCCTGCTGTGGAACCAAGAAAGGCCCACATGGTGCAGAAGCGATTGGGGAAACTGCCGTTTTCGCCTCCTGTGGGCTCTGTTGTGATTCTATCATTGGCGGCCGTTATCGTTGCCTTTGTTTTTGTGTTTTACCGAATTTGGGTGTCCGAACAGACCGCTGCCATTCGTGAAAGCAGGTTTGTCGTACAGATGTATGATCGCGTTCAAAGCAGCATGCTCGCTGCTCTGAAACCTTATGCAGCCTCAGATGCCGCCTATCGCAACGTTTCCATCAATTTCGATTTGCCTTGGGTCGAACAACGCTTCGGTCGTGACATGGGGGCTGAAACAAATTTCAGCGCCGTGTTCATGATTGCACCAGACGACAGCATCGCATTTCAGGACCTATCGCGAGACGATCTTCCGCAAACCATTGAGCGATCAGACATGCAGAGCGTCTGGCAAGCGGCGGAAACGATTCGAAACGCCTATCTGGCAGAGGCGAAAACGCGCGCCCCTTCTGACAGCAATTTCTCTGGAAAACTGCGCCAACTCTCTGAGATCCATGCACTGCGATGGGGAGAGCACATCGCACTCGCCGCGAGTTACGCCGTCGTCCCCGACCCTGGCGCAGCACCGCTGGTTGATGAACCACCTTACATCCTGACAGCGCTATGTGTTTTGGACCCAGCTAAACTGTCCCGGATAGCCCCGAATGTTTCGATGGTGGATATTTCAGAGGCGTCAAGCATACGTGCAGACCAAAACGCTTTGCTGATCACTGACCAAAGCGGGGCGCCGCTTGGCTACATCACATGGCCACCCATGGGACAGGGCACGCGCATCATCGTCGCCGCTGCCCCGCTTTTGGTATTGCTCATTCTCACGATCACGTGGTTGAGCTGGCGGGTGGTGCGTAGCAACGCTGCGGCACAAGAAAAACTCGCGGAAATCGCGCTGCAGTCACGCTATGACGCCGACCACGACAATCTCACCGGTTTTTCCCTGCGCGACCATTTCTTCGCGCGAGCAACAACTGCTCTGGAGGCGCAAACGACGGAGCTACAGGCGCTGGTGTATTTGGACTTGGACAACCTTAAGCACGTGAATGACACGTGGGGGCATGCAGCTGGCGACCATCTGGTTCATTCCGTCGCAAATCGCATCACAGATCGTCTGGGCACGCATCAGATCGCAGGACGGATTGGGGGAGACGAATTCCTCATCCTTGTGAGCGGCTTTGCGCAGCAAGCGGAAATCGAAGCGCAACTCAGGGAGGTTTTGCTCGCCCTCAAACAACCACTCCGGTTTGAAGGTCATCTCATTGAGACATCCGCAAGCGCTGGCGTGGCCTATTTCCCGGAACATGGCAGCACAATCGACGAACTGGTACGTGCCGCTGATGTGGCCCTGAACCGCTCCAAAGACATCAGCCAGTTTGGCATCGCCGTCTTTGACCCAACAATGGACGCCAGCTTGAAAGAGAACAGGGACCTGCGTGCCGACCTCCAGAAAGCTGTACAAAACGGCGAGCTTGAGCTTTTCTACCAACCGATCATCTGCGCGCAGCACGGCAAACCTACCCACGCAGAAGCCCTGCTGCGCTGGAACCACCCGTCGCGTGGCCGCATTCCCCCGGATCGCTTCCTACCATTGGCAGAAGCCAGTGGGCTGATGCCCGAAATCAGCCGATGGGTCACGCAAACCGCGATCAAGGATGCGGCCGAATGGCCGATGGACTTTGGCGTCAATATCAATGTGAACACATCACAATTGCTACATGCAGGGTTTCCGCAAGAGATCGGCACATTGCTGGCCAAGAGCAAGCTGCCCCCCGATCAGCTGACAATCGAAATCACAGAGCGCGAGATTCTGGACAGAATCGACGACACCAAATCCGTCCAGAAAGAGCTCACAGACATTGGCGTTCGCTTTGCCCTTGATGATTTTGGCACCGGCTATTCCAGCCTCAGCTACCTGCATCTGTATGACTTCCAGACACTGAAAATCGACAAGAGCTTTCTGTCCGGCCCTGACCTGTCCGAGGACGCAAAAGGCCTTCTGTCGACCATGATCAACCTTGGACAGGTGCTCGGCATGACGGTTGTGGTGGAGGGTGTCGAAACCAAGGAACAGCATGATTTTCTTACTGAGTCTGGCTGCTCTGAGTTACAGGGGTTTCTTTTTGCAAAGCCAATGCCCTTGTCGGAGCTGACTGCGCTTTACGGTCGTCAAAGCAAATCCGGCTAGTTCTTGCTGAGAATTCTACTAAGCTCCCCGCTCCGCAAAATGCCCAAGATCATCCTGCATCTCAAATCAAATGACGCCAACCCAGAGCTGAATGGGTGGCATCTCCGTCTCTATCGAGAGATTGTAAATTTAGGGCATGCTGAAGGCATCGCAGTCGATATTCGCGTGCGTGACAGCGACATACGCGTTGGCACGCGCAGTGTTCCAGATGACCGGTTTAACGACAGAAACCTTCACATCATCGATGATCGATCCATCAGGGCACCCGGTGTTCTGAATGCTGGCGTCGCATACCTGTGGGAGTTTTGGCACCTAGATCCGCATGGAACAAAAGCCTTCTCATCAATAGGAGAAGACACTTACGCCCCCTCCATGATTTCAGATCAGCGCACGGAGACGTTTGCTCGCAATATTAAGCGACGCTATTTGGAGAAGCGGAAGTCGAAATATGACCAGCCCGAAATTCGCGAAAACTTCGTGCCAAAGGCGGTCGCGGTTTTCTTTCAAGGCCAATATCCCCTCAACTCAGGCGCAACGCAGCACTCAGACATTGAGGTGCTGAAGGCAACGCTCCGCGCGACGGGCGATCAGCCGATTGTGGTGAAGCCACACCCAATCTCAAGTGACGCAGCGACAATGGACGAAGTGAAAGCTCTGGCGCAGCACGATTCACGCATCACGCTGACACACGCGAACGTCCATGACATTCTCAGAGCAAGCATATGTACGGTTTCAATAAATTCGACCGTTGCCCTTGAAGGGTATCTTCACGGTGTGCCTGCAATTTTGTGCGGCAAAGCCGACTTCCACCATCTCGCGCAAACCGTTACCGATCTGAGCAAAATGTCACATGCTCTGGAAAATGCGCTGTCCTCGGAGGAGGATTTGGAACGCTACTTGACTTGGTACTTCCTCAAAAAATGCATCCCGATAAACAGCGGGCAACTCCACAAAAAGATCTGGGAAAAATTTAATATCGCGGGCTTTCCAAGAGAACGGTTTGGCTAAGTCTCAAACCTCTAGCAACGGCCTTTTCACAGGTAAAAAGGGCTGCGCGCGTCAGATCGCACACAGCCCCCAGTAAAAGATGTATGGCGCGCTATAGCCCCTCCGGTTGCCCGACAATGACAAACTGTAGGGCATCACTGTCCAAGAGCTCGCCGGCAACCCGCGCAATATCCTCAGGCGTGACAGCATTCACCTTGTCATTGCGGGTCGCGATGTAGTCGATGGGCATGCCATCCATCTGCATGGACACCATGATCTGGGCAATCGCCCCATTACCATCAAACCGCAACGGATAGGCACCGGTCAGCAGCGCCTTGGCTTTGTCCACTTCCTCTGCGGTGGCCCCTTGGTTCGCCATACGGGCCCATTCGTCTTTCACAACGCTGACCGACTGCGCAACGCGATCATTGGCAGATGACACGCTGCCCATGTAGACGTTCGCCAGATCTCGCAGCACCAGATAACTGTAGACCCCATAGGTCAGGCCACGCTTCTCACGCACCTCTGTCATCAAACGGCTTTCAAAGCCCCCGCCGCCCAATATGGTGTTGAGCACATACGCAGGGAAAAAATCTGGATCGTTCCGATCAATGCCGTTTTGCGCCCACAGGGCGACAGACTGTGGTGTGTCATAGTCAACAACGTCGATGCCGCCCGTGATGGCAACATCTGCTGGCCCAGGCAGGGGCGCGCCCGTCTCAGGCAGATCCCCCAGAAGCGCATCAAGCATGGGGCCCAGCTCTTCTTCAGTGATGTCACCAACAACACCCACAAACAGCCTGTCTTTGGCGAGCGCCCCCCTATGAGCCGCTGCAATGTCTGCCCGTGTCAGAGCAGCGACGCTTTCAAGTGTGCCTTCACCGGGCGTGCCATAAGGATGGTCGCCATAGACCAATTCAGCCAGACGTGCGCCCGCGATCTGTTCAGGATCTTTCAAATCAGAGCGAATGCCAGACAGAACCTGCTCGCGCACACGATCCAGTGCATCCTGAGGAAAGCTCGGCGCCACTAGGGAGCGCCGCAACAGCTCAACGGCCTCTGCGCGATTTTCTGTGAGCAGGCGTGCGGAAATAGAAACCGCGTCTGAATGGCTGTCATAACCAAACTGAGCCGCCAGCTCTTCGCTGGCCCGTGCAAAACCTTGGGCATCCAGATCGCCGGTGCCCTCTTCCAGCAAACCGACCATTAGATTGGTCGCCCCACGCTTCCCAGGAAGATCCAAGGATGTGCCGCCCTTGAAACGCAGCTCCAAGGCCACAAAAGGAATGGATGGCTCTTCAACAAGCCATGCCGTGATGCCGCCAGCAGAGGTGACTTCTTTGATTTTGATTTCCGCCCACGCTGCTGGCGCGATAACGACAATGGCAATGAATGCATAAACAAAACGGATCATTGGCTCACCTCTTGTTCTTCAGCCAACAGCCAGCCTGTGACGGAAGTGCGCAGATCGAACACCTCTTCCGCCGCAGCCATGATGTCTTCACTCGTGATCGACTGCAAAATCTCGGGCCACTCTTGGATATCCGCTATGGTGAGACCTGAGGTCAGCCCTCGACCGTACCGATTGGCCACGCTTTCGACACTGTCCCGTTCATACACCTGGCTGGCGCGCAGCTGCATCTTCAGACGATCCAGATGCGCCGCATCAACACCTTCCGCCATAAACTCTGCAACCGCCTCGTCCATCGCGTCTTCGGCCTCCTGCATCCCAATGCCGGGGGCCGGTACCATGATGAGGTTGAAGGTCGTCGCATCAAGTGAGGTGCCGCGATACCAGCTGCCAGCATAGACCGATTGCTTTGTCTCAAACTGAAGTTTTTGGCTTAGCACCGACGTCTGTCCACCTCCCAAAAGTTCGGCAAGAAGGGTCAGCGCGGCCGCTTTGCGTTGATCGCCACTGTTGCGCTCAGGAGCCAGATAGCTGCGTGTTACATAGGGTTGCGCCACCCGCGCATCATAAAACACCATGCGTCTTGCGCTGGATTGCGGCGGTTCGCTGGGTCGCAGGCGTGACGGCAAATCCGGATTGGCTGGTATGACGCCATAATATTGATCGGCCAATACTTTCACGTCTTCAGGCTCTACGTCGCCCGCGACGATCAAGATTGCATTGTTGGGCGCATAATACGTCTCATAGAACGAAAGCGCATCATCCATATCCAGCGCCTCCATCTCATGACGCCAGCCAATTACGGGAATGCCATAGCGATGGTTGAGATACTGCGCCGCAGTCAGTTGCTCCCGAAACAGGGCCCCGGGGTTGTTCTCAACCCGTTGATTGCGTTCTTCGATGATCACCTCACGCTCGGTCAGAATCTCTTCTTCGCCGATACGCAGATTGACCATGCGGTCACTTTCCATACGCATCATCAGCTCCAGACGATCAGAGGCCACCCGCTGGTGATAAGCCGTCACATCGTAGCTGGTAAAGGCGTTGTCGCGCCCCCCATTGGCCGCAACCGTCGACGAGAACTCGCCCGACTCCATGGTGTCTGTGCCTTTGAACATCAGATGTTCGAGAAAATGTGCGATGCCGGATACACCGGGTTGCTCATCGGCAGAACCCGCTTTGTACCAAACCATATGCATCACCACCGGCGCGCGGTGGTCTTCGACCACAACGACCTGCATGCCATTTTCAAGCTCATAGGTGGTTACCAAATCATCGGCAGCCTTCAGGGGCGTTGACATCCCCACACTGACGGCCACCGCCAACACTATGCGTCGCAACATCAAAATGTCTCCCAACCAATCGCCGCTTAACATCGATACGCAGGACACGCCGCCAGCAGCTCACTTTATATAAAGAGTGACGCCCCAAGAGGGGCGCTTCAAGATCACTTACGTGATTGTGAGCCAACCAATGTCTGGCTCACACGATTGGCTAGGCGCAGCTGCGCATTGGCGTTTGAGATCAATTGCCTGGCGCAGCAGGGGTGCGCACGCCAGCGCGTTTCCAGCGCCACCATTCCTGCCTGTAGTCCAGTGCTTGAGGCTTATAGACCTGTTCGTAAAGCCCCTTCTTGGAGACCCGAATGCTGGTAAACCGCCCTCTGCGATCACGGAACTCTTCGTCTTCCTGAGCAACAACCTGTCGAATGTTCGCATCACGCCCATAACGAGAGGAATAGGACACAAGACCAGTATCAGAGTTTGGAACAGCTGTGTTCAAAGGGCTGCGCGCCGCAGCAGACCCACCCAAAGCCGCAACAGCATCCCCAAGCGGATCTTGATCTGTGCGGTTCACGCCCGCGGGCGTGGGAGGCGGCAGCGCGGACAAATCACTGGGAACCACGAGCTCTTTGCTTGGCAAGATGCTAAACTCATCTGGGCCATTGCCCGAGCTCACATTGGAATGCAACGTTCCACCCGATGTGCATCCGGCCAGCGCCAACACGACAGAAACGCCCAAAATCTTCAAACGCGCCACGCTCATATTCACTTCTCCAAGAGCCATTGGCACAGCTTTACCCGATCCCAAAGCGGAGGTCACGTCTCTCTTTTGTTACTCCCAAAAAGGATAAGGCCAAATGCCCCGGCAAAGATCCAAACATCCGCCACGTTGAACGCGTAAGGGTTGTCAATTCCGCAACAAGACATGTTCAGGAAGTCCACAACAGCGCCAAATAGCAGTCGATCCACCACATTGCCCAATGCGCCCCCGATCAGCAGCCCTGCGCTGATCATGCCCCATTTGCCCGGCGGATCTTTGCGCACCCAATGCATCACAAAGCCACAAATCAAAACAGCAAGCGAGATCAGAACCCATTTTGCGGCGGCCGGACTGCCGGAAAACAGGCCAAAGTTAATCCCGTCGTTCCACGCCATATGAAACCGCAAAACAGGCGGCAGGACATCAATCTGCATCACCTCACGCAGATTCAATGCGTTCAAAACCAGAAACTTGCTCGCCTGATCCGTGATGAAGGCCCAAAAGCCTGCCCAAAACACAAGACGCATGTCCTGCGCCCCCTTTCTGCCTAACTGCCCCAATGTTCTGTGTTGATCACAGAAACGCTGATTTTTAACTTTGCCGGTACTCTATGTCACATTTGTTGAATGGAACAAGCGCATTGGCGGATTTTCGCACCCGCCAAGCAACGGCTTGCCAAGATCAGTTAAGAAAGGCGCAGCCGGACAAACGCCGGCCACGCACGCTTAAGCTTAGTGGCGGAAGTGGCGCATGCCGGTGAAGACCATCGCCAGACCAGCCTCATCAGCGGCCTTGATCACCTCGTCATCACGCATGGAGCCGCCCGGTTGAATCACACAGGCACCGCCCGCAGCAGCGGCTTCCAATAGACCATCCGCAAATGGGAAGAATGCATCAGACGCCACAGCGGACCCTTTTGCGGGGCTCTCAGAAAGACCCAGCTCATCGGCCATGCGCTGCGCCTTCGCTGCGGCCACATTGGCGCTGTCCAAACGGCTCATTTGGCCGGCACCTACGCCGACAGTTGCCCCGCCTTTTACATAGACGATGGCGTTGGACTTCACATGTTTTGCCACTTTCCAGGCAAACAACAAATCGTCCAGCTGCTCATCCGATGGCGCAACCTTGGTCACCACCTTCAGATCGTCTCGGCTGACGTAGCCCACATCTTTGTCCTGCACCAGCACGCCTCCGGCGACCTGCTTGTAAGCAGTGATCGCTTCACGCACATTTGGCAGACCGTCAGTCAGCAGGAGACGCAGGTTTTTCTTAGCCGCGAAAATTTCTTTGGCTTCATCAGACGCGCCCGGCGCAATCACCACCTCAGTGAAGATCTCAACAATCTTGCTGGCGGTCTCTGCATCCAGCGGCTGGTTCAGCGCCACAATCCCACCAAAGGCAGAGGTGCGGTCACAATCAAACGCTTTCTGATAGGCTTCCACCAAGGTCGTGCCAACCGCCACACCGCATGGGTTGGCATGCTTGATGATCGCGACAGCTGGGCTGTTGGCTGGATCAAATTCCGCCACCAGCTCAAAGGCTGCATCGGTGTCATTGATGTTGTTGTAGCTTAGCTCTTTGCCCTGCAGCTGAGTGGCGGTTGCAACGCCGGGGCGGCCAGTGCCATCGGTGTAGAAGGTCGCTTCCTGATGGCTGTTCTCACCATAGCGCAAGGTTTGTTTGATCTCACCGGCGAAGGCACGACGGCGCGGCGCTTTCTCTTCCAGCGCTTTGGCCATCCAATTGGACACGGCGGCGTCATAGGCTGCGGTGCGCGCATAAGCGGTCTGTGCCAGCTTTTGGCGGAACGCAAATGTGGTCTGCCCATCATTGGCCTCCAACTCGCCCAGAAGCGCATCGTAGTCTTCGACGTCCACAACAACGTTCACGAAGCCATGGTTTTTAGACGCCGCACGGATCATTGCCGGGCCGCCAATGTCGATGTTTTCAATGCAGGTCTCATAATCACCGCCTGCGGCCACGGTGGCCTCAAACGGATAGAGATTCACCACCAAGAGATCGATTGCACCGATGCCATGCTCATCCATTGCCGCAACATGATCATCGTTGTCGCGCAGCGCCAACAGACCCCCATGTACTTTTGGGTGCAGGGTCTTCACACGACCGTCCATCATCTCAGGAAATCCGGTCACCTCGGAAACGTCTTTCACCACGAGCCCCGCATCGCGCATCGCTTTGGCGGATCCGCCTGTAGAAAGGAGCTCGACACCCCGGTTGGAAAGCGCGGTGGCCAGTTCGATCAATCCGGTCTTGTCGGATACGGATAGCAATGCGCGGCGAATGGGGTGGAGATCGGTCATAGGGGCGTGGTCCTTGGGCTCAGCTGTTCAAATCCATCTCATCCCGGTTCAAGTCCCTGATCGCCATGTTGGTCTCATGGGCTTTGCTCAGCGACCACCGGATGCGGGTCGCATACTCCATTGCCACGCCAGATAGAACGATTTGTTTGGTCGCACGCGGCTTTAATCGCCCTTTTTCAAGAAAAACGCTGGCATCCAGCCGCATTTTGGCGATCGCATCGTGCCGGAACACCCATGTCTCGCCACTTTTTAGGGCAATCGAGACGGCAGCACCGCCCATATCAAGGCTCGCATCGACCTCTGGATGCAGGTGAAATGCAATTTCATAAGGCACGCCTTGCAGGGCGCCTTCATCCATCACCTTGTCAAACCGGCGCTTGGCCACGTCATCCATTGTGACAAGCAAGTCTTCGCCCGCCATGCCCCGCCCATCAAAGGTCAGCTCCAAAGTGCGCGCATGGGTCAGACCGTGGGTCTTTACATAGCCGTTGTGCCCACCTTCAAACCGCAATCCGTCACTGGCATTGCTCATCTGAATAGGCACATCTGTGGGCGCGTCGACCAGCTGCTCCTCGCGCCAGCCTTTGCCCTCTTGGCCAAGCCGTGCGCTGGAAAGCTCATCAATCGTCACGGTGGAATGTGATGGCGTTGCCCGGCCAAACCGCCGCCAATCTTCACCAAAGCTCGCGCCGGATCCGCAATTCACAATCACCGGCCGCCGTCCGCTAGTCAGCTCAAAAGCCAATGTGGAGGCATGCGCATTGGGGGCATTCATGCCACTGGGCGGAACGCTTGCATCCACCACAACGCTGGTGCGTCCAGCGCTTAGGCGGGCATAACCCATCGCCAACCCATCCGCCTGTCGCGTCTTGTTTCCACTTTCCGCCAGAGCATGGTCCAACCGCCCCTCCAGACCGCGCCCCCCGCCATGAAACCGCGCCAAGCCACCATCCGAATGGCGCAAGGTCCGCAAGGTTGGGGCAATACGTTCTATCGCCCGCAGATGCATATCCGAAGGCGTCTGTCCCGCATCTCTCAGCGCGGTGGCCGCCCAGGTGAGCAACGTGAAAACCTCCAACAACTCTTCAGGATTGCGTGTCGGAATACCGCCTTGCACATCCACCTGCTGCGCGCATTCCTTATCCAGTGCCTTACAGGCAGGCGCCACATGATGCTCCATGCCTTCAAGCGCCAAGCCTGCATAAATCAGCCCGGTCAGCGCTTCAAAACGCGGCAGGCCCGGTGCCGTTTTGTGCCACCGTTTACTTAGAAAAATGGTCTGCTGGCCCAGTGACTGAAAAAAGGCTTCCGATGGGTCGGATCCCTGCGCCCGCAACAAAAAAATCGCATGGCTGATCCAGCGGATCAGGCGACGGCCAGTCAGATCAGGAGTCCATCCGGGGCCCGTTCCACGTCCATAAAGGTCGATCCAACTCCAGACCCATTCCTGCGCACGATCCCGCGCCGGCATATCACCAACAGCGGCCAGATCATCAAGCCAAGCGAATCCTTGTAGTTCCTGCGCGAAAACGTCGTCAGGCACATCAATGTCCCAGATCAGCGTCTTTGGGGCGCTCACCAGATGCCCGGCAAATAGAAAATTTCCTGCAACCAACTGCTTACCGCGAGCAAACAGCCCAATGGTGCGTGGCTCAGGCGTGCTGGTGAAACCGGTGGCAGGACGCGCACGCGCACTGCTGCGCGCAGCCACGCGGTGCATCAGCCGCGTCCATCGTGCCGAAAAACTATGTGTTCTGGACATCCACTCTGCCTCTACGCTCTGCTGGCGTTTGTCGGGAGTGTAGCGAGCAGATCGCCGCAAGTCACCGATTCAATCTGCCAATAGAAATCGTGCGTGCCCCATAGACAAACGTCGGGCTGGTCTCTTCACGTCGCTAGATGCCTTTGCGCAACATCGCGACGTAAAAGCCATCCATGCCGCCTCTGTCAGCCCAGAAATCAGGCCGCAAGCGCAGGCCGCCTTCTTCCGTCACCCAAGACGGATCAATCCCGTCGATCAACACCGCGCCTCGATCCACGGTCACATCCGCCCAGCGTTCAACCACCTCTTCGATCTGAACCTCGCCCTCGTCAGGCAGCAAGGAACACGTGCAAAACACCAAGCGCCCGCCGGGTTTCAACAGGCCAATGGCGTGATCGAGAAACACTTCCTGCATACCGATCAGATCACCAAATTCACTGCCATCCTTGGCAAAAGGCAAATCCGGGTGGCGCCGAATCGTCCCTGTGGCTGAACAAGGTGCGTCCAGCAGGATCGCATCATATTGACCGTCCTGCGCCATCACATCGCCTACCACAACCTCGGCATTCAACTGCACGCGTTTGAGATTTTCTCGCAGGCGCTCCATCCGCGCGGGATTGTCATCCACCGCCGTAACCTGCGCACCTGTTGCGGCGATTTGCATGGTTTTACCGCCGGGCGCTGCGCAGAGATCAAGCACAGTCTCGCCAGGCTGGGCATTGAGCACACGCGCTGGGATTGCCGCAGCTGCGTCCTGCACCCACCATAGTCCCTGTTTGAACCCTTCGAGCGCAGTCACCTGCCCCCCCTCGCGCAGACGCACGGAACCTGTGGGCAGCACCTCCCCGCCAACAGCTTTTGCGACAGCTTCTGCATCTTCCTTGGCGGTCAGATCAAGCGGCGCGCCCGCATAATGTGCCGCCTCAATTTCAAGCATGATCTCAGCATCATAAGCCTGCGTCAGAGGCTTGCGCAGCCATTTGGGCAACCGTGGCACACGCAGCTTTGCCCACTCATCGCGGCCCTTATCATCAACCTTGCGCAGCACCGCATTCACAAGGCCCTTCATGCCCGCAGTGCGTTTAGATTTGCTGACGATCTCTACCGCGTCATTGACCACGCCATGCGCTGCGCCACCCTGACAGATCTCCAGAGTTGCCATGCGCAGCACATTCTGAACCGTCAAAGTCGGGATCTTTTTGAGATGCTTCTGAAGCACGCGATCCGCCCGCTCCAGATTGCGCAATGTGTCGGTGGCCAATCGTTGCGCGCGCGCACGCTCTGCTGGCTCCAGCTTTTGCAATGCCCCGCCTGCAATCACATCTGACAGCAAACGCCCTTCGCCCATCACCTGATCCAAAAGGTAAACCGCACTGCGACGGGTCGGGTAGCTGGATTTGGACATGTAAGAGACCTTCAGAGATGGTGGCCACAACACATGCGTGGCGACAGGGGACTTGTCGTTGTCAGACGGGCGCGTATATCAAGGGTCAGGCTTAAAAGGAACCCTTCTATGAGCGACACATCTCAAACCCGCGATGATTTGCCCGAAGCTGCAAAGCGCGCTTTGGCGGAGGCCGAAGACCGCCGCAAGAAAGCAAAAGAGCTCGAACTGCCGACGGAGCTTGGCGGACGAGATGGGCCGGAGCCGGTGCGCTATGGGGATTGGGAAAAAAAGGGCCTCGCGATCGATTTCTAAAGACGCCTACTCAGGGTTCTCCCATCCCGCAGCGCGCAACAGACCCAAGAAACGTTGCTCATGTGCAGCGCCAATATCTGGCGCAAATACACCATGAACCAGTTCTGGCCGGAAGTTTGGCCAGGTTTGCCCTAACATCGAAATCATTTGCTGTGCCTCATCAAGGCGCCCCTCAGCCTGGTACGCAGCGGCAAGGTACGCTGCGCGCACTGCGTTTTGTTCAACACCTTGCTGCAGCGCCAATTCAAAAGACTCAACGGCGATGGCGTAGTCTTTCAAGTAAAACGCTGCAAAGCCGCGAATGGCTGTATTGCCTGTCCCAAATGCGCTCTGAGTTGGGTCCGTGACCAGCGCAGCATTTTCAAAGTCTCCGGTAAACAGCGAGATCAACGCGTGGAAAATCAATTGATGCCACTGCCCTTGGCTAAGCTCATATCCCTGTTTGCTAAGGTCCCTGGCCAAGTCCCAATCGGTACGGGCGTAAGCCACCCATCCCGCTGCGGAAAGTGTCCAGGAATCTTCAGGTGCCAAGGCGCGAGCCTGATCTAACATCGCCTCAGCCTGCCCCAGAAAAACCTGAGACTTGCCGGATCCACGCATTAAGACCGCGATACTGCCTAAGCTGTGGGCGGCGGTGGCAAAGCTGCCTGAATAGTCGGGATATTGCGCAATCACCGCCTGCGAATGGGCGATCACCCGCTTTTGACGCGCGATGTCCATAAACGAAAACATATGATCGCGTCCAAGCGCGTCTAAACTGATCGCAGTTGGGGCCTCTAACTTGGCCGCATCTGGCAACAATACGCCTTCTGACTGCTGGCGCGACGACTGCGTCACACTGGCCCCAGCGGATTGAGACACCGTTTCAGCCTCCTTGGCATCCGGCAAATACTGCGGAACGACGACAAAACCGATTGCAAGTATCGCAACAACCAACGCCAAGGCCCAATGCCTCTTTAACTTTGGCCGCTCAAACGACGATTCAGGATCTTCCTGCAACTCTGCGAAGGTGAGCTCTAGGTTTAAACTTGAGGGATCCAGCCGGAAATGCAAAGCATCCCAACGCCCCTCCTCGGCGAAATAGCTCTCTAGCAAAGCCGCCAAACGGTGCACATCGGCGCGCGCCAAGCGCTGCGCTTCCTCACCGTCAAAATCCGCATAGAGAATGGGCAACAACGTCTGAATGGAAACTTGTTCCTCGAGCCCTGCGATGTGTTCTTCAGCCAGAAAGTGCAACAAAGCGTCAACGCGTACAATTTTATGGAACCGATCACTCGCAATAATGCGCGCCACGGCGACGCGAATAATTTCAGGCGCTATTGCATCCAACGCGTGCAGATCTTCATCGCTATCATACATCACTTTCTGTCCAACAATCACGTTCTTATGGGCATTCAAACGCTCCCCCTGAAAGGTGCGTAACCTATCTAGTTCGAAACGATTAAATAGCTGCAAACTCACAGGCTGGGCGCAGCTTGCGCTCTACAGTATTTTACCCACCATAGCTGTTTGCGCCCCTGACACTATTGATGCAGGTCAAATACAAAATTCAGCATCTCAGTAAAAAACACGTCTCGTCCGATGCGGCCACTTTCAGTCAGCGCTGGCTAGGACCGGACTCGACACCTGATAGAAAAATCGGGGCTGGCGCCCCGATCTGTTTCTTCCGTGCAAAACGCTACAGCCCCAGTGCTTGTCGCCGCTCTTCTGCGAACCCCTGCACCAGGCGATCCGCTACAAGTGCAAGAATCGCCATCGCAGCACCCGCTGTTACGCCAAGCCCCACATCCGCCTGACCCAGCGCCAGATAGATCGATTGGCCCAAACCCGTGGTTCCGATCAGCGCTGCAATCACCAGCATTGCAAATGCATAAAGGATGGTTTGATTGAGCCCCAAAAGGATCGTTGGCGCGGCATAAGGCGCGCGCACTTCAAGCATCGTCTGCCAACGCCCTGCGCCGCTGGCTGTCGCCGCCTCGATCATTTCATCCGGTGTCGTGATCAGGCCATGGCGCGTGTAGCGAACCATCGGCACCACCGCATACATGCAGATCGCCAGAAACGCAGAAAACTCGCCAATCTGAAAGAACATCAGCACAGGTATCAAGAACACAAAAAGCGGGATGGTCTGGAGCGTGTCACAGATGGGCCGGATCACCAGCCAGGCTCGCGGGCTCATCGCAGACCAGAACCCCAGAAAACCGCCAACCAACGCACAGGCCGCGACCGCCGCTCCGCTCAGATAGAGTGACAGAAGTGCACGTTCCCAGAGGCCTGAGATCAGGATCAATCCCAAAAGCAGCGTCACCTGCAACGCAAGCTTGCGGCCGCTCGCAACCCAGCCAAGTGCGGCAACGCCAAATACGAGGATCGGCCAAGGCAGTTGCGCCACGCCAATCTCAAGAACCATCGCAGCGATCATCACAAACCCCGCACCGGCCACATGACCACGCAACACCATTAGGCCCGAAATAGCAGCAAAGACCGCGTAGAACACAAACGTATGCGTGGCCGTCCAGGCAAATCCCCAGGTGAAGGGCAACACGGCGTCAGACAGGCCAATCCGCAGCGGAAGCAGCCCATAAAACATCGCTGAGTTTTTGAGCGCGTCTAACGTTGTGCCATAACTTGCCGTGAATTGCCCAACCCCTTGGTCCACAGCTTCGGCCACACCGTCCATTGCTGCAAACCCAGCCGGGTTCCACTCAGCAACCTCCGCCCATACCGCCACAGCAGCGCCAATCGCAAAGATCACCGCCGCCACGCGCTTATCTTGAGCCGGGCGTGGCTCTGCAAGCGCCGCAGACATCCGGTCGATCACCACAGCAAAGACCACGATCACCGAACCTGCCAGAAACGCTGGACCAAACAGCGCCTTGCGCATGGTCAGAAGCACTTCCCAACCGATGTCTTCAAACCCACCGATCACGGCGGCAATAATCACCATGCTGAGCGCGGCCATCAGACATTGGTTGAAACCAATCATGATTTGTTGAGAGGCCGCAGGCAGTTCCACAAGGAAAAGCTGTTGGCGGCGCGTGCCACCCGACATCACCGCCGCTTCCCGGATCTCCGGCTCAACCCGCTCCAGCCCCAGCAGCACGTTGCGCGCCATCGGAGGAGCTGCAAAAATCGCAGATGCAATCAGCCCAACAACGGGACCAAAGCCAAACAGCACAAGCAAAGGTGTGAGATAGGCAAATGTCGGCATGGTCTGCATGACATCCAGAACAACATTCACACTGCCTTTGAGCTTGGGATATTCAAACGCAAGGATCCCAATTCCGGCCCCGAGCAACGCCGCCAGCGGCACCGACACCGCCACAAGCGCAAGCGTGTTCATCCCTTCCAGCCAGTAGCCACTGATGACCACAAAGCCAAAGCCAAAGAACGCCAGCGCCGCCATGCGCGCGCCACCGACAAGCCAACCCAAAGCGGTCACCGTGCCAAGCACCAAAGGCCAGGGCGCACCACCAAGCAGACCGCCAACCCATGTCATCGGAAACGCCAAGAGATAAGAGAACAAACGCGCAATGGGCTTGAAGACATCGAGAAACCCGCCCACTACGGCACCGACCCAATCCGTCATCGGAACCGTCAGTGCGGCAGGCCAAGTCACAAGCCACTCAAACTGCGCCCCAAACAAACGGCAAATAACGGCCACAGCCAAAACAACAATCGCTGCAATGCCACCCTTGCTCAGTTGCAATCCGCGCTGTCCAGAAACGGGCGCTTCCTCTGCGATACTCATGTCTCTTCCGCCTGCAAAGCCGCCGCCAGATCAGACGGATTCACCGCCCCCACAAGCGCGCCCTGTGCGTCATGCACCGGCACAGGCTCGTACAATGACATGCATTTCGCGAGCGCAGTTTCGATGGTCATCCCCACCTTCAGACCCGGATCATCTGGCATGTTTTCAGGAATATCCTGCGTCATCACGTTCTCAACGCAGCCGTGTCGGCCTTTGGGAACATCTTTGGAAAACTCGGCAACATAATCATTCACCGGGTGCAGGACGATCTCTTCGGGCGTGCCAATCTGCACCACTTCGCCGTCTTTCATGATGGCAATGCGGTCGGCCAGTTTCAGTGCCTCTTGGATGTCGTGCGTGATGAACACAATAGATTTTTTAAGCGTCGCCTGAATGTTGAGAAACTCATCCTGCAGCTGCCGTCGGATCAACGGGTCGAGCGCGGAAAATGGCTCATCCAGGAACCAAATGTCAGGGTTCACAGCAAGAGAGCGGGCGATGCCCACACGCTGGCGCTGTCCACCGGACAGATTGCGTGGATATGTATCCTCCCGGCCTTTCAGGTCCACAAGTTCCAGAACTTCCAGCGCGCGTGCGCGCCGCTCTGCCTTGCCCATGCCTTGCATTTTCAGGGGGAAACCAACGTTGTCCGCCACCGTCATATGAGGGAACAAGCCAAAGTGCTGAAAGACCATGCCCAGCTTGCGGCGACGCAGCTCAATCAAACGCTTTTCATCGGCCTGAAGAATGTCTTCACCATCAATGCGCACCGAACCTGCAGTCGGTTCAATAAGGCGCGAAATACAGCGGATCAGCGTAGACTTGCCAGACCCTGAAAGGCCCATAATCACAAAGAGTTCGCCGGATTTCACTTCGAAGTTCGCGGCCCGTACGGCTGGAATCAGGCCTTTGTCCTTGAGTGCCTGAGCGGTGGACGCATCGGTTCCGGCTCCGCGTGCATCACGCAGAGCCGTCTGGGCGTTTTCGCCGAAGACCTGCCAGAGGTCTTCGACTGCAATCGCCGGAGCGGTCGTTTTCTGTTCGGTCATTCGGAGTTACTTGATTGCGGCGTCCACGACGGACTTCCACTTGTCTTCGTTTGCCCCCATCCAGGCCGCCACAACGTCCTCAACGGACTCGCCGTCCACATCAACTGCGCCCATCATCGGCTGCTGATCTTCCACGGCCAGTTGATAGTTCACCAGAATTTCATGTGCCGCTGGCCACTTGTCTTTCAGTCCCGGCCATCCCGCCTTGAAGATGCGGCTGGGAGAGAAATCACAATCGTTGATCGCATTCGGGTTCGGCCCCCACGCAGGATCGGAGAAGCAAGCGTCTTCGCCTGCGGGGAGATCTACAAACTGCACGTCATAGGCAGACATCGCCCAATGCGGCTGCCAGAATGTGATCAACAGAGGGGACTTCTTTTCGGTGGATGCACGCAGTTCCGCAATCAATGCACCTTCGGAACCGGCTGGCACAGCCTTGAATGGCAAATCGAGACCCGTCATCCGGTCTGCACCAGGCGTGCCCCAGTCTGCAGGATAATCCACCAGACGCCCCGCTGGCAGGGTCTCAGCGGTCGCGAAGTTGATTGCACAGGCTTTCAGGGCTTCCCAAGCGGGCAGGCCGGGGCAAAGATCGGCAACATGGGCAGGGTAGGCAATGCCTTCACGTGCATTGAGGCCCAGATCAGACAGCTCTTCCAGCTTCCCCTCATCTTTGAGCACAGCGTATTGATCAGACACATTAGAAGACCAGATCTCAAGCGTCGCGTGGATGTCACCATCTGCAATCGCTTGGAATTGGTTCATCATGCCTGCGGTGACATATTCCACATCATAGCCTGCCGCCTTCAGCATTTCCCCTGCCACATGTGTCGTCACATGCTGACCTGTCCACTCGTTCAGTGCCAACTTGATGGGCTCGTTGGCCGCGCCCAGTTCGGCTGCCTGCGCAGATCCTGCTACCGCAATGACCGCCAGTGCGGACAGTCCCGCCTTCAGAATGGTCGTCATGATCTTCTCCCTGTCATCGTTTTTTAAATGGTCATTTAATTTTTTGACTGTCGGCATAAAAACACAGGGGCGCGCACCTGCCAACAAAAAAGACGCAGCCATTGCTCACAACGTCGGGTGGGCAACAGCACGCTGAGAAAAAGAGCGCTTTGGCGCAGCAAAGTTGCCGCGCGCTTAAGCGGAAATCTGCGCGCAGGTTTTTGTCATGGGCAATCTAACACGATTGCCCAGGCAAGCCGACCCGATTTAAGCAGGCCAAATCTGAATTGCAGACAACCGGGTGTTAGAGCCCCAACACATCCATCATGTCATATTCGCCGGGCTTTTGCCCTTGCCCCCACAGCGCGGCTTTCAGCGCGCCACGGGCAAAGATCGCGCGATCCGTCGCCAGATGACGCAACACAATGCGCTCGCCTGCGGCGGCGAAAAGGACATCATGTTCTCCGACAATGTCGCCACCACGGATGGCGGTGAAACCGATATCGCCGCGTTTGCGCGCACCAGTGATACCATCACGGCCACGATCGGCGACATCAGCCAAATCAACCCCACGCCCTTCCGCTGCGGCTTCGCCCAGCATCAGCGCCGTACCACTTGGGGCATCAACTTTATGATGATGGTGCGCTTCAATGATTTCGATATCAAAGTCTTCATCCAACGCGGCGGCCACTTTCTGCGTCAGGCGGGTCAAAAGGTTCACCCCCAGGCTCATATTGCCCGCACGCACAATCACCGCATGTCGGCCACAGGGCTCAAGATGCGCAATGTCCTCATCAGTCATACCGGTGGTGCCAATCACATGCACAGCACGGGCCTGCGCAGCCAGTTTGGCGAAGGCGATCGTGGCCGCTGGCGCCGTAAAGTCAATCACCGCCTGCGCTTTGGCAAAAGCCTCCAACGGCTGGTCTGTAACCGTCACGCCAAGTGGAGCGCCACCCATGGCCTCTCCCACATCGCGCCCCACCCAGTCATGACCACTGCGTTCCACCGCGCCGACAAGCTTGGCCTTATCGCTCTCGCAAACCGTCTTGATCAGCATCTGCCCCATACGGCCAGAGGCTCCTGTGATGACGATTCCGGGCAAGTCTTGCATAGCATTCTCCAATGTTCCGGCCGGTGGATCGGCGCTGCCTCTGCTTACAGAAAGCAATCCAGCTTGGCAAAGGGCGACAGAAGCCCTAAGTGGGGAAGCATGGCAAAGAACACATTTTCTGAGGGCCGTGGCCCCTCCCAACGCCAACTTCGAGTGGGCGAAGTGATCCGACGCACCCTGTCGGAGGTCTTGATGCGCGATGAGTTGCACGACCCCGATCTCAGCCGTCTGTCCATCACCGTCGGCGAGGTGCGCGTGACACCTGATCTATCCATTGCAACGGCCTTTGTGCTGCCCCTGGGCGGCGGCAAACAGGATGAGGCGATCAGCCTTCTGGCAAGCCACAAGGGCGAGCTGCGGCGCATCATCGGTCGCAAGGCGAAACTCAAGCACGCGCCTGATCTCCGCTTCCGCATCGACACAACCTTCGATCAGATGGACGCAACCCGGCGCATGCTGGCTGACGACCGTGTGCAAGCCGACGTCGCCAAACCTGACAGCGAAGAGGATGGCACGTCCTCGTGATCCGGCTTTGGCTCTGTTTCGCACTCATGGCGCTGCCCACTCTGGCAAGCGCTGTGAGCTGCGAAAACGTGAGCTTTGAGCGCAAAAGCTTCACCTTCTGCACCGTCGACGCATCTCAGGAAAACCTGAGGCTGTTCTTACGCGATGATGAGGGCGCAGTCTTGGGCCAGTTCCCAAATGTTGCCCGCAGTCTTCCCCCGCAAGAAACCCTCACATTCGCGATGAACGCGGGTATGTACCACGCAGATCGCAGCCCCGTCGGCCACTATGTGCAAGATGGCGCGGAGGAGATGCGGCTGTTGACTGGAGAAAGTCGCGGTAATTTTGGCCTCCTGCCCAATGGTGTTTTCTGCCTCACTGACGGCAGTGCCCGGGTCTACGAGACCCTCGATTTTGCCGCACAGAAACCCATCTGTCGTGATGCCACGCAATCCGGTCCGATGCTGGTGATCGACGGCGCATTGCATCCGCGATTTCTGGTCGACAGCACCTCAAAATTCATCCGCAACGGCGTTGGCACCACATCTGATGGCAAAACTGCCATATTTGTGATCTCCAACAACGCGGTGACCTTCCACGAATTTGGGCGTTTCTTTCGCGATCTGCTGCAAACGCCCAACGCGCTCTATTTTGACGGCAAAATCAGCCGCCTCTATGCGCCACAGCTGGATCGTTCCGACGCCGGTTTCTGGATGGGACCAATCGTTGGCGTGGTCGAAACGGCACCAGCTGTCACTGAATAACTGCGCTGCTCCATTCCTTTATGAACGTGCGCCGCTTGAGCGGATCAAGATAGGTCATCAAAGCAGGCTCCAGCGTGATCACCGTATGCCCGCTTGCGTCGCTCATAGGCTTGAGCGAGGGCAAAGGAAAAACATCACGGTTGCGGGGCTGTGACTGCATTGCCAACAGATGCCTGACAAAGGCCACGGCATCGTCTTCCACAAAGGTCTGTGCCGTTACAAAAGCTGTGCGCATCATCGTGGTCGGAAAATCAGAAGGTAAAACAACTTCCAAATGATCGGCCACATCCAAACGCGCGGCCACGTAACTGCCCAGCACATTATACGCCACAAGCAACTCACCGCTTTCCAGATCATCAATCATATCACCAGAGCAACAGTATAGCCGGGCCCCCAGACCGCCCATCACCTCCATAAGCCGCCAAAATGTCTCAGAGGCGCGCGCATCCTGAGTTGCAAAAAGATACCCCAAACCAGACTCGCGTACGTCATAAGTTCCGACGCGCCCACGAAACAACTCCGGCTGCGCACGCAGCGCCTGAATCAACTCTTGCCGCGACTTGGGAACGGCGCCATCGGGAAAAGCCGCGCGGTTCACAACCACCGTTGCGGGCTCAGACGTAAATGCAAATAAGCTCTCGCGCCACTGCGCCCAGCCAGGCTGGCCCAAGTTGGAAATTTGCAAAGCGTAGCCGTCATTCACAAGCTTCAACTGCAGGTCCATCGCGCTTGAAATCACAACGTCATAGTCATTGGGGTGCGCCCTGTAGATCTCATCGATTTGCGCGGTTCCAATAACATAATAGTCAACAGACAGGCCGGTTTTCCCACGTAAAAACGCCTCGATTATTGGCGCAAAAAATGAAGTATCCGTGCTCGACAGTACCCGAAGTTTGCGTTCCGCGGTCTGTGGGCCAAAGTGGGTGTGCTCTTCCCAATCTTGCGCCCAAAGGGCCGCTGGCAACAAACAGACGATCAAAGAGAAAAAGTAACGCATGCGCCTCCCTCCGGGCGGTTTTCCAGGCTGAGCGTCCCACCGTGTGCTTGCGCCACGTCCTGTGCAATCGTAAGCCCCAACCCCGACCCAATTGTACCGGTCGCATTTGTGCCACGCAAAAATCGCGTGGCAAGGTTGTTTATTTGATCGGGCGGAAACCCTGGTCCTTCGTCTTCTACCAGCACCCGTGGGCTGGGCGAAGCACTCACAGTAATGACGATTTCACTCTCGACAGGCGAATATTTCAGAGCGTTGTCCACCAAGTTACGCAGCGCATTCTGCAGCAGGATCGAATCCGCAGCAACATTCACCTCTGCGTCACTCACCACCGTCAGCGCGATGTCCTTCATCTCTGCAATCGGGGTCAGCCGGATCACAAGATCCTGCACTATCGCCACCAGATCCAACGCCTCTCGCTCCAGATGGTCGGTGCGAAAGGTGATCATCGCATGATCCAAAAGCTGTCCAGCCGCACGGGAGCTTTCATCAATCGCCCGCACCATCGCCCGCAGGGCCTGACGATTGTCCTCTCGCTCAACCCTCTGCAACGTTGTTTCTGCATGACTGCGTACCGTGGCCAATGGCGTACGCACCCGATGCGCCGCTTCTGCGATGAAGTCTTCTGACTGAGACAACGAGGTGCTCAGGCGCGCCATGAAATTGTTCAGCGAAGACACCAGAGGCCCCATTTCCTGCGGCACGGGCTGGGCCACTGGTGTCAGGTCCTTGGGTCCCCGCCTTGTGATCGAGTGGGTCAGTCGTTCCAGCGGACGTATCGTGGTTGACGTGGCCCATGACGCAACCAAAACCGACAATAGGAAAAAGCCCACACCATAATAGGCAACATTCGATGAAATTCGGTTCAACGTCACCTGCAACGCGTCCCGTGTTTGAGCAACAGATACTGTTACCTGCGTGCGCAAGTCGGCCCCAACCAAAATGCGCGACGCCGATGCGAGGCGAATGGAAGCCCCTCGCATTTCGCCTGACACATGCGTGACCTCCGCGCCGGCACGCGCCGGCACAACGGGCAAACTTTCATAGCCAGAGAGCAAGGCACCATCCTGATGAATCGCATAAAACACGCGATCATCCTCTTCGGTGCCCAAAATGGCGAAAGCAGCGTAAGGAAAATCCACCTCAACAACACCATCGCGCAAGATCGCAGCGTCCAAGATTGACGTGACAGAGGCTTCCAAAATGCGATCCTGACCCTGCTGCGCAATTTGCGCCGCATAACTGCGCACCACCACAAACATCAGGATTGAAATGCCAGCAGCCCCCCCAATCAGGGTCAGCGCCAGCCGCGCCCGCAGCGAACCGGAAACATTGGCCGTTTCACGCATGATCGAGCCGATACCCGAGCCCACGCAGCGTGGTAATTTGCAGGTTGGAAGAGGCCAGATGCCGCCGCAGGCGTCCGATGTAGACTTCGATCGCGTTCTCAGAGACGTCCTCGTCATAAGAAAACAGTCTGTCTGCCAATTTTGCCTTGGAAAAGATCTGCCCGGGCGCGTTGATCAGCAGCTCCAGCAAGCGCAGCTCTCTGTTGCGCAGAGTCACCGTTTTCGCCCCCACTCTCAGCTGTCCAGCCACCGGATCCAGTGTGACGTCTCCCAATTGCACGGACGCCTGCGCATGCCCCGCATTGCGGCGCAAAACCGCCCGGCACCGGGCCTGCAGTTCCTCATAGTCAAAGGGCTTGGTCATGTAATCGTCGGCCCCAAGATCCAGCATACTGATTCGATCACTCACCTGTGACCGCGCTGTCAGAACAATGACGGGCGTGTCATTGTTTCCGGCACGGTGCCGCTTTAGAAAACCGCGCCCATCGCCATCCGGCAGCATAATATCCAATAAAATTAGATCATAATCCCCGGTATCGACAAAAGCCGATGCATCCGCAATTTTATCTGCGTGATCAACAACATGACCATCCATTTTCAGCCGTTCGCACACCGCGTTGGCCAGATCGAGATTGTCTTCGACCAGCAAGAATTTCATCGAAGCGCGGCCTTTCTTCATCCGTGACAGGTTTGTGACAGGTTGCAGTGATTGAGTCGCCCCAACTGAGCCAGCTTTCGGACAGTTGTCAAATTGGGAGGAAACAATGTTGAAATTTGACATGGGCCGTCGCGCCCTAATGGCGACGGCTGTCGCCGCAATGGCATTTGCCGGTCCTGCTCTTGCAGACGGGCACAAAGTTGTGGACAGCATCCACTTTCTGATCCCCGGCGGCGCTGGTGGTGGTTGGGATGGCACCGCACGTGGCACTGGTGAAGCGCTCACCAAAGCGGGCATCGTGGGCAATGCATCCTACGAAAATATGTCCGGTGGTGGCGGCGGCAAAGCCATCGGCTATCTGATCGAAAACGCCGACAGCAACCACGGCACATTGATGGTCAACTCGACCCCAATCGTGATCCGCTCACTGACTGGCGTGTTCCCACACAACTTCCGTGACCTGACACTTGTTGCGGGTACCATTGGTGACTACGCCGCCATCGTTGTGGGCAAAGACAGCCCAATCAACTCCATGGACGATCTCCTGGCCGCATTTGACGCGGACCCATCCGGCACCGCCATCGGCGGCGGCTCTGTGCCGGGCGGCATGGATCACCTCGTGGCTGCCATGGTGATGGAAGCGGCAGGCAAAGACGCGCTGGGTGTGAAGTACATCCCATATGACGCAGGTGGTAAGGCCATGGCCGCGTTGCTGTCTGGCGAAATCGCCGCGCTGTCCACCGGTTTCTCCGAAGCAGTTGATCTGTCCAATGCAGGCGAAGTGAAAATCATCGGCGTCACCGCAGATGACCGCGTGTCAGCAGCTCCAGATGCCATGACCATGAAAGAACAGGGCATCGACACATCCTTCGTGAACTGGCGCGGCTTCTTCGCGGCCCCCGGCCTGCCAGACGACAAGCTTGCGATGTACCAGGACGCGATCGGCAAAATGTATGACACCGGCGAGTGGGAAGAAGTTCGCGCGCGCAACGGTTGGGTCAACATCCACAACAACGGCGCAGACTTCCAAAGCTTCCTTGAGGAGCAGGAAAAGGTCATCGGCGACCTGATGAAAAAGCTCGGCTTCCTCTAAGAGCCTGAATTCACATTTCTAAAGGCAGAGCGGACCCCCGCTCTGCCTTCCTTTTCATACAAAGATGCAGGAGGGCTGGATGGCTCTTGATCGTTGGATCGCACTGATCCTGCTCGGCATTTGCCTCACATATGGCTACGCCGCTTGGTTCACGATGGATGGCAGCCTCGCACCATTCATGAGACGCAACCCCATTTGGCCCAGCACGTTCCCAAAGCTGCTGTCCCTCTTTGGCATCATCGCCTCGTCGATCATCCTCTTGGGCTTTGAAAAAAGTGAACCCAAAGAGGCGGACATCGATTACCGCCGGCTGCATGAGTACAAACTCGGTCAGGCAATCATTCTTCTCGCCCTGATGGTGGCCTATGCACTTCTGCTGCGCCCCGCAGGTTTCCTGCTGTCCACAAGCGGTTTCCTGATCCTGGGCTCCTTCATTCTGGGCGAACGCAAATGGCACGTCATGGTGCCTGTCTCCGCAACCGCCACTCTCATCGTCTGGTACCTCGTGCAAGAAGTGCTTGGCATCTACTTGCGCCCGTTGCCGGGCTTTATCGGAGGCTGACATGCTTGAAGGACTTCTGATTGGTCTGCAAACGGCCTTCTCTCTACAAAACCTGCTGATGGTGATTGGCGGCTGTCTGATCGGCACATTCATCGGCATGCTGCCGGGTCTCGGCCCAATGTCGATCATCGCCATCATGATTCCCGTGGCCATCTCCATGGGCGACCCTTCTGCCGCTCTGATCTTACTTGCGGGCGTCTACTACGGCGCCATTTTCGGTGGCTCGACCTCCTCCATCCTGCTTAACGCGCCGGGGGTCGCGGGCACTGTGGCCTCAAGTTTTGATGGCTACCCGATGGCCAAACAAGGCAAGGCCGGCAAAGCGCTCACCATCGCCGCCATCGCAAGCTTTGCCGGCGGCACCATCGGCGCGCTTCTGCTGATGATCTTCGCCCCCATGCTGTCCTCCGTCGCGCTGCTGTTCCATTCGGCAGAGTATTTCGCCCTGATGGTCGTCGGCCTCTCCGCCATCGCAGCCTTTGCTGGCACAGGGCAAGTGGCTAAGGCGCTGATGATGACGGTTCTGGGCCTGATGATGGCCACCGTCGGCGAAGGTGCGCTGTTCAACCTGCCCCGCTTCACCATGGGCATTATGGATCTGCAATCCGGCTTTGGCTTTATCACACTGGCCATGGCGATGTTTGCCCTGCCCGAGGCGCTGTTCCTCGTGCTCAAACCCCGGGTGTCCAAAGAGGGCGGCGAAGGTGAGATCAAAGACCTGCGCATTTCCCGTGCAGAGGCAAAAGCCATCACCCCGGTGATCGGACGTCAATCCATTCAGGGCTTCTTCATCGGCGTGCTGCCCGGCGCGGGCGCCACCATCGCGAGCTTCCTTGGCTACGCGGTGGAGCGCAACATCGCCCCTAAAGAAGAGCAGGAGCAATTCGGCAAAGGCGCCATCAAGGGCCTCGCGGCCCCAGAGACCGCCAACAACGCAGCCTGCACAGGCTCCTTCGTGCCTCTTCTGACACTCGGTATTCCAGGCTCCGGCACCACCGCCATTCTGCTCGGCGCGCTGATCGCGCTCAACGTCACCCCGGGCCCGCGCCTGATGATCGATGAGCCACAAGTGTTCTGGGCGGTGATCATGTCGATGTTCATTGGCAATCTGGTCCTGCTGGTCCTGAACCTGCCGCTGATCCCCTACATCGCCAAAGTCCTCTCGGTCCCGCGCAACTACCTGATCCCCTTCATACTCTTCTTCACGTTGATGGGGGCCTATATCGGGCAGAACAACGCCACCGAACTGCTGATCCTTGTGGGTTTCGGCGTCTGTGCAACAGCACTGCGCTTTGCGGATTATCCGCTCGCCCCGCTGCTGATCGGCTTCATCCTTGGTGGCATGCTGGAAGACAACTTCGCCCGCTCCATGCAGCTTTATGATGGCATCGCCTTCATCTGGGAACGCCCCATGACACTGGGCCTCTTGGTGATCGCAGCCCTGCTGGTGCTGCTGCCAAGTTACCGTGCCCGCCGTGCACGCCTGCGGGCTCAAGGTGTGGCAGACGGGGATTGATGCATCCCCCACCGCAAAAACAAAAGGCCGCCGAAACGCTCGGCGGCCTTTTCATTTTGGTCCGGCGTTACGCTGCGGAGAACCCCGCATCCAGCGCTGACAGGATCGTGTCGACCTCCGCCTCCGAAATCGTCAGCGGTGGTGACATAAGGATATTGTGCATCCCCAGCCGCACCATCGCCCCCGCCTGATAGGTGACCTCGTGAATTTTCTTCATGGTCGCCATATCCATCGG
Organism: Shimia sp. MMG029; assembly: GCF_027947445.1. Lineage (NCBI taxonomy): Bacteria > Pseudomonadati > Pseudomonadota > Alphaproteobacteria > Rhodobacterales > Roseobacteraceae > Shimia > Shimia sp. MMG029. The sequence goes on from NZ_JAQJIM010000002.1 coordinate 309,244, forward strand.
GGTTTTTGCCGCCTTGTCAGAGACCAGCTCGATGCCCGTCATCAACCCGTGCCCGCCACGGATGTCACCGATGATGTCATGTTTCTCCGCCAGCTTTTTGACGCCCTCATAAAGCTGCGTGCCACGGGCAGCGGCATTGGTTTTCAGATCCAGCCGCGTGGTTTCCGCCAGACAGGCCACCACCGCCGCAGAGCCAACAGGATGCGCCGAATAGGTATAGCCGTGGAAAATCCCGGCCTCGCCGCTTTCGTCTTTCTCAAACACCTCTGCCACTTTGTCGCCCACCAGACAGGCTCCAACCGGGAAGTAACCAGAGGTGATCCCCTTCGCCGTGGTCATCATGTCCGGCTGCACACCCCAGTGCCGCGCACCGGACCAGTCGCCGGTGCGGCCAAAGCCGGTGATCACCTCATCGGAAATCAGCAAAATACCGTGGCGGTCACAAATATCCCGCATCAGCCCCATAAAGCTCGCATCCGGCACAATCACGCCGCCGGCGCCCTGGATAGGCTCCATGATAAAGGCGGCAATGGTGTTGGCCCCCTGAAAGGTGATCTCATCTTCAAACGCCGCCGCAATATTCTGCGCCAGTTGCGCGGGGTCGGTTTCATGGAAAGGATTGCGATAGGTGTATGGGCTTGGCAGGTGAAAACACCCCGGCAGCAGCGGCTCGTAGTTGATGCGGAACCTGTTGTTGCCATTCACAGACGCACCGCCAAAATGCGTGCCATGATAGCCTTTCTTCAGCGACAGGAACTTTGTCCGTGTCGGCTCGCCACGCAAGCGATGATACTGCCGCGCCAGACGCAGGGCAGTCTCCACACTGTCTGACCCACCCGAGGTGAAAAACACCCGCGTCATGCCATCCGCTTCAAAGAACTCACGCACGGCATAAGACGCCTCAATCGCCGCCGGATTGGAGGTGCCCGCAAAGGCAGAATAATACGGCAGGTCATAAAGCTGTTTTGCAATCGCCTCTTTCACCACATCATTGGAATAGCCAAGGTTCACGCACCACAAACCGCCCACGGCATCGACCGTGGAATGCCCTTCAAGATCGGTGATGTTCACACCCTCGGCGCTCTTGATGATTTTGGGCGCGTGGCTCTGCAAATCCCCCGGCGCACCCATAGGATGCCAAAGATGGCGGGCGTTGTTCTCTTTCAGAAAGTTGTCGTCTTTCATTCTGGTGCTCCCTTGCGTGCGGCGGTTTCTACCCGTGTGCATCGACTCAATAATTTGATCAAATTATGCGGTTGCCCTGTCGAACTGTCCAGTAAGAGTGCGACATGTCACCAGATTAAACTGGCGCAAAAACGACTGGCGAAAACCCGCAATCTCGGTGGTAGAATCAAACGAGAACATGCTACATTTCGTGACATGCCTGTGGATAACCCCAATATAAGCTCTTCGAACGCGCCAATGCAGCCCGTGATCTGCCAACTTGATGATGCCGCGATCAACCGGATCGCCGCTGGCGAAGTGGTCGAACGCCCCGCCTCTGCAGTCAAAGAGCTGGTTGAAAACGCAATCGATGCAGGCGCAACGCGCATTGAGATCGCCTATGCCGATGGCGGCAAAACCCTGATCCGCATCACCGATGATGGCTGCGGCATCACCGAAGAGCAGCTGCCTCTCGCCCTTTCCCGCCATGCCACCTCAAAAATTGATGGAAGCGACCTGCTGGATATCCACACTTTCGGCTTTCGTGGAGAAGCGCTGCCCTCGCTAGGCGCAGTCGGGCGTCTCAGCATAACAAGCCGGGTTGGTCGCGCTCCCGCCGCCAGTATCAGCGTGGAAGGCGGCGCGATGGGCCCCGTCAAACCCGCCGCACTTTCGGGTGGCACCATCGTTGAACTGCGTGACCTGTTTTATGCCACGCCTGCACGCCTCAAATTCATGCGCAGCGACCGGGCAGAGGCACAGGCCATCACCGATGTGGTCAAGCGCCTTGCCATGGCGGAACCCTTCATTGGCTTCACCCTGCGCGATGTGACCGGCGGCGGCGAAGGGCGTATTTCTTTCCGCGCAGAGGCCGAAAGCGGCGATCTCTTTGACGCGCTACACGGTCGCCTTGCGCGCATTCTGGGTAAAGAGTTTGCCGAAAACGCGCTCAAGATTGATGCCGAACGCGAAGGTCTGCGCCTGATTGGTTATGCCGCTTTGCCAACCTATTCGCGCGGCTCATCTGTGGCGCAATATCTCTTTGTGAATGGCCGCCCGGTGAAAGACAAACTTCTGGTCGGCGCGCTGCGTGGGGCCTATTTTGACTACCTCAGCCGGGATCGACATCCAGCAGCGGCACTGTTCATCGACTGCGATCCACATCTGGTGGATGTAAACGTCCACCCGGCCAAATCCGAGGTCCGCTTCCGCGATCCGGGCATGGCGCGCGGTTTGATCGTCTCCAGCCTGCGTCACGCGCTGGCAGAGGCCGGCCACCGCGCCTCCACCACCGTTGCCGGGGCCACGCTTGGCGCCTTCCGCCCCGAACCGATGGGCGCACTTGGCGCAACACCGCAGCCCTATTCGTCAGGCCCCGCGCGTGTTTATCAAATGGATCGCCCTTCCCTTGGTGCGCGCACCGCCGCCTATCAGGCACAGGCTCCTTTTCCACAATCACCTGTCTCTCAGGAACCGGGGTTTGCCGAACTCAGCGAATCCTACAGCGCACGTGTGGAGCCCGTTGATGCACACGACGCCCCACAGGACGCGCCTGCCGAACGCCTTCCGCTCGGAGCTGCCCGCGCGCAGGTGCATGAGAACTACATCGTTGCCCAGACTGAAACCGGTATGGTGATTGTCGATCAACACGCCGCGCACGAGCGGTTGGTCTATGAAAAACTCAAGCGCCAGATGGCAGAGAATGGCGTTGCGGCACAGGCGCTGCTGATCCCGGAAATCATTGAACTGTCAGACGGCGACTGCGCCCGCATTCTGGCCGTGGCCGCGCCGCTCTCCAAGCTTGGCCTTACGATAGAGGCCTTTGGTGGCGGGGCAGTGGCCGTGCGCGAAACCCCGGCCCTGCTTGGCGAGGTGAACGCCCGCGCCATGGTGCTCGACATCTTGGACGAGTTGGACGAAGACGGCGACACCATGCTGGTGCAGGCCAAGCTTGAGGCCATCCTCAGCCGCGTGGCCTGCCATGGCTCGATCCGCTCGGGCCGCCGCATGCGCGCCGAAGAAATGAATGCCCTGCTGCGCGAAATGGAAGCCACGCCGCATTCCGGCCAATGCAACCACGGGCGCCCAACCTATGTGGAATTGAAATTGGCCGACATCGAGCGGCTGTTTGGACGGACCTGATGACCGAATTGACCACCCTGCTTGCCAACACGGACACAGCGTCGCTCTACCTTCTCGGCGGCATTGGTTTTGCCGTGTTGGTGCTATTTGTGCTGCTGCGCAATGGCGCGCAGAACCGCGCAGCCCAGACCGAAGACTTTATCGCTCAGCATATGGGCCAGATGGCGCAACGCGTGGATCAACTGGCCACCGGTCAGGCTCAGCTTGATGGCGGCCTGCGCGCACAGGCGCAAACACAAAGCCAGATTGCCACCTTGATGGAGCAACGTCTGGGCGAAGTGCAGGTCAACATGCACGAGAACCTCGCCAAAGTGCAGCGCAGTACCGGCGAAAACCTCGCCACCATGCAGCAGAAAATGACCGACACATTGGCCGCCCAACAGCTGCAGATGCAGGAAAACCTCTCCAACATGCAGATGCGCACCGGCACCGCGCTCAATGACATGCAGGAGAAGCTCAACACCTCGCTCATGGGCAACGCCAAGCAAACGGCAACATCGCTCACACAGCTGCAGGAACGCCTGCAAACCATCGACAAAGCGCAAGAAAACATCACCCGCCTGTCGGGCGATGTGCTGAGCCTGCAGGACATTCTGTCCAACAAGCAAACCCGCGGGGCTTTTGGCGAAATTCAGTTAAATGATATCGTGTCTAAAGCGCTGCCCAGCGACAGCTACGCCCTGCAACACACGCTCTCAAATGGCCGCCGCGCCGACTGCTTGATCCACCTGCCTAATCCACCCGGCCCCATCGTGATCGACAGCAAATTCCCGCTGGAAGCCTATGAGGCGATGCTGCGCTCAGAAACAGAGGCTGAGCTGAAGGCGGGGATCCAGATGTTCAAAACCTCGGTGCGCAAACACATCAAGGATATTTCGGAGAAATACATCCTTGAGGGTGAAACGGCTGATGGCGCGCTGATGTTTTTGCCCAGCGAAGCGATCTACGCAGAGCTGCACGCCAAATTCCCAGAGCTCGTGCATGAAGGGTTCACCGCACGGGTTTGGATCGTCTCCCCCACCACCTGCATGGCCACGCTGAACACTATGCGCGCCATTCTGAAGGACGCCCGCATGCGGGAGCAGGCCGGGGCCATCCGCAAGGAGCTTGGCCTGCTTTATGCCGATGTTGACCGCCTCGGCAACCGCGTGGACAATCTGGACCGTCACTTTGGTCAGGCCGCCAAGGACATCAGCGAAATCAAGATCAGCGCGGACAAAGCCGGGCGGCGTGCACGTCGGCTCGACAATTTCGACTTCGAAGAGCTCGCACAGCCAGATGATGGCAAAGTTGTCCCTCTCACCAAGCCCGACGTATAACCAATCCGCAAAAATCACATTCAAATACAAGTTTGCGCCATATCAAAGACGCTGCATGATCATCGTATCAATCTGACTGCAGGACTTTTATGGAGGCGCAAAATGCTTGAAATCTCAGCCTGGAAAGTGGCGCAAGTGGTGCTCATGTCGCGTGAGCTTGACCGCGCTGAAGGGGAACTGCGGGCCTTTATTGACCGCCTGAACGAAGACGAACAGGCCAGCCTTGTTGCGATCATGTGGATTGGCCGCGACAGCTTCGCTGCCGAAGACCTCGCAGAGGCGATTATGACAGCCAAGACCGAGAAAACCGTGCCAACCGCGGATTACCTTCTCGGTTCACCGCATGTATCCGACCATCTGGAGAACGGTATGGAAGAGCTTGGTCTTTCGCTGAGCGACGCCGAAGACGAGCTGGTGCGACGCGGCTAATCACGCATCTATCTGGGGCACCAGCCACGCAGCCAAGTAAGTTTCCATCCGGTCTCGGGGGGTGGTTGCGTTGTGCAGAGAGCAAAACATCAGTGAAACCGCCTGAATCATAAAGGCCTGAACGCCTTCGGCCTGCAGCTCTGCTGAGATGTCTTTTCGAAACGGGCGTGCGCTGAGCCATTTGGCAATCACTTGTGCATGGCGCCCAAAAGTCATGGCGATGGCGCCAATCTCACTTTTCGCCGCCGCCCCGGAATGGCGCAGGATCACATCAAACACGTAACGTTCGCAGCTCATAAACGCGGTGAGCGGCATAAGCGCCTCAACCATATCTGACACGCTGCGCGGGCTGGGCAACTGTTCCAGCGTGTCGAGATGGCGATCTATTTCCACGCCAATCAGGTGATCCATCAACGCGTCTTTGTCTTTGAAATGGGCAAAAAAGGTGCCTTTTGCCACACCGGCGCGCAACACCACCTCCTCCACTCGCATAGCTTCATAGCCGCCGTCTGAAATGATGGCCGTTGCCGCCGTCAACAACTTGGCGCGGGTCTTTAAGGTACGGGATTGGACAGCTCTGCTCATACCGACTTCTCACACAAATAATGACTGCGGTCAAATTTATATTGACCAAGGTCATTTTTGACTGCATTTAAATTGACCACGGTCAGTATTGAGGAGAATCGCAATGACCCGCACACGTATTTTCGTTTTGAACGGCCATCCCGCCGAAGCTTCCCTGACGGGCGCTGTGGCCAAATCATATGCCAATGCCGCACAGAAAGCGGGGCATGAGGTCCGCTTCACCAACCTGCATGATCTGAAATTCGACCCGGACTACGGCTTTGGCGGTTACGTGAATCAAAAGCCACTGGAGGCAGATCTGGAAAAGCTTTTGCAAGACATCGAATGGGCCGAACATGTGGTGGTGGCCACACCCATGTGGTGGGGCGGTCTGCCGGCCAAACTCAAAGGGGTGTTTGACCGCGCATTCCTGCCGGGGCGCACCTTCGATACCCGCAACACCACAAAACTGGGTTTGCCCGCCCCTTTGCTCACAGGGCGCACTGGCCGCGTGCTTTTACTGTCAGACACGCCAGGCTGGTTCTTCCGCCTGTTTTACCGCAACGCTCTGATTGTGCAGATCCAGCAGCAAATTCTGGAGTTTGTCGGCATCAAGCCGGTCAAAGTCACGCAGTTTGCAGGGGCCAGCCATCCCAAAGACGGTGTCGTAGACAAATGGATCAAGCGCGCAGCCAAAATTGGGGCGCAAGCGGCGTGACCACGCAACAAAACGGGCCTGAGAGTGTTCCCCTCAGGCCCGCTGCAATGTCATTTAGAAACCATCACTCCTTGTGATCGACGATTTCCAGATGCTGTGCCAAGGTGCCGATGTGATCCAGCCAGCTGTTGAACAACGCAGGCTCAGACGGCGCCGCATGCACACCCGGTGCAATCGCGCCATCCAGAACGGATTCGATGGCCAGTGACACCGGAATGGACACAAGTCGCGCCATCGCCGTGCCACGATCGTCACCCCAGGCGTCCATTGCATAGGTCTTGTGATAGACTTCCGCGCCGTCTTTCTCCGCCTTCAGCCCCACACAGAGGATCACCCGATCCGGCTCGCCTTCGTCGTAAGAGTTTTCGTCCCAGAACTGGTCGGACATTTCCTTGAGCCGCGCGTCGCCTTCGGGGCCGGACAGCGTTTCGATTTCGCGGAACACATCGCCCCAAGCCTCTGCCCAGCCGTTCAGACGCAAGGTGCCACGCACGAACTCTTTCACGTTCCACGCGGGATCAAACTTATAGTCTTCCATGAACGGAATGCTGTCGCGGTTTGGATAAACCTCAAAGCTCTCCGGCGTCACAAGCGGCGCTTCATAGCTTGAAATCGCATCCCACGGACGATTCACATCAAACGGTTTGCCATCGCGGATCGAACGAGACGGTGAGCGCAGCGCCTTCAGCACGCCCAGCGGTGACCAGCTGAATTTATAACGAAACGGGTTGGCATGTTTGGGCACACCGCCACAGTAGCTGATGAAGCTCAGGGTGTTGTCTGCATCAAAGCTCTCAGACGCGCGGTAGTCCGCTACCAGCGCATGCGCCATCAGGTGGTCGATCCCCGGATCAAGACCCACCTCATTCACACAAGCGATGCCCGCCTCTTTGGCCTTGGCATCCAGCGCTTTCATCTCAGGCGCAATGTAAGACGAACTCACAAAATGCGCTTGCTTAGAAATGCACAGCTCCGCCAGCGGCACATGCCAATCCCCCGGCAACATGGACACCACGACGTCGCCTTTGGCCAGAACACCGCCCAGCACGTCAATGTCAAACGCACGGATATCCTGGGTCAGATCGCCCACCGCTTCCTGTGCCTTCTCCACCGTCCGGTTCCACACAGTCACCTCACGGCCTGCTTCAATCAGGCGGCGGAGGCCGGGAATGGCTGATAGGCCGGTGCCACACCAATGAATGGTCATCTTTCTTCTCCCCTCAAAGGTCTTTTCACAAATCTTTGGAATGCGTGATGAAATCAGCTTCTGCGCGGGTCCACACCCCGCCACTCAGATCATCAAGCGTCATCAAGGTCTCAAGCAGCTGCGCCGCATAATCTTCCGAACTTTCCACCGGCAGCATGGAGGGCAGGTTGTCAATTGCCATCACATCCAGCACCGGATCCTGCGCCACGCGCAGTGCGGGCGCCTCCCAGGTTGTGGCTCGGTCATAGACCGGCACTGGATTGTAATCGCTGTCCGGGTCACAGGCCACATCGCCAATCGCCGTCAACTGCCGCGCCGCGCTCAGCGCGTCCTGCGGCACAAACACAGGCGTACCGGGGCGCGCAAAAATACAATTCAGGAACAGATCATGCGCCAGAATTTCAGGGAACGGCCCACCGGAGGCGGTTTCCGCCATGTCCCATTTGGTCACGTCACAGCCCATCGCCGTCAGCAGATCTGCGGCTCCAGTGCCGACCCGACCCAGCGCGCCTATCACAATCGCAGACGGGCGCACCGCATCCAGCGCATCAAGCTCAGCGCCAAGGTCGGCCAGCAACGCCTCTTTGCCACCATAGACACCAACCGGCCCACACAGCGCGCCCCGCTGTTGTGCTGCCCAGCTCTTCAACGTGACAGCAGCGCCCGCATAGCCCGCCCAATAGCCAAAGGCCGCAACGCGACGCCCGGTCTCATCCACCAGATACTCCAGATCATAAAGCGTGCCGCCACCGGCCTTAAAGCGCTTCAGCAGCGCCACACCGGAATGCTGCCCTTTGAACGCATGGCCAAACATAATGTGGCGATGGGGCAGCGGTGAGCCATCTTCGGGCAGCTCCTTGAGACCAAAGATGATCGCCTCTTTGGGGGCATCCGGCCAGCTGTTCTCTGCCGCGATTTCACAGCCCGCAGCCTTGTATCCGTCGATCCCAATCGCACGCACAGAGCTTTCCTCTACGGTGACGCGAATGCCTTTTTCAATCAGCGCCTTCGCCCCATCTGGCGTCAGCCCGACGCGCTCTTCATTCGGCCGCTGCTCGGCCCGCACCCAAAGATGTGTCATCTGTGCTCCCCTGATAGTTGCGCTCCCATAGATCAGCCCGCCGCGTCAATGACAAGAGGTTGCGCCGATCTCGCAATTTCCGGGTGGCGGTGCCGATGGCCACATGGCACAACGGAGCCAAGCAAAAAGAGGACCACGCGATGGGTTTTGGCAAAGGATGTCACCTGCATCTGATCGACGGATCGGCTTTCATTTTCCGGGCCTACCACGCCCTGCCGCCCCTCACACGCAAGTCTGACGGACTGCCAATTGGCGCGGTCTCTGGTTTCTGCAACATGCTGCAGCGCTATATCGAAGACAATTCTGGCCCCGATGCCCCGACCCATGTGGCTGTGATCTTTGATTATTCCGGCAAAAGCTTCCGCAATGATCTCTATGACCAATACAAAGCCAACCGCCCCCCCGCACCCGAAGATCTGGTGCCGCAATTCCCCCTGACGCGTGACGCCACCCGCGCCTTCAACATCGCCTGCAAAGAGATCGAAGGCTTTGAAGCTGACGACATCATCGCCACCTTGGCCTGTCAGGCCCGCGAGGCCGGTGGCCGCTGCACCATCATCAGCTCTGACAAAGACCTGATGCAGCTGGTTGGTGATGGCGTCGAAATGCTCGACGCGATGAAAAACAAACGCATCGACCGTGACGGCGTTCATGAAAAATTCGGCGTCGGCCCAGAGCGTGTGGTGGATGTACAGGCGCTTGCGGGCGACAGCGTGGACAACGTGCCCGGCGCGCCCGGCATCGGCATCAAAACCGCCGCGCTGCTGATCAACGAATACGGCTCACTCGAAGAGCTTCTGGACCGCGCCGAAGAAATCAAACAGCCCAAGCGCCGCCAGACCCTGATTGACAAACGCGACCAGATCGAATTGTCCAAGAAGCTCGTGCAGCTCGACTGCGAGATGACGCTCGATTTCACGCTGGATGATCTGGAAGTGCAGGACGCAGAGCCTGACACGCTGCTCGGTTTCCTTGCCGACATGGAGCTGCGCACCCTTCTGAAACGCGCCGCAGATAAGCTCGGTGTCGAAGCACCTGTTGTACCCGAACCAGTGGCATCAGCGGCCGCAACTGTTGAGGACAGCGCCGAAGATGTGCCCTTTGACGCGGACAAATACGAATGGGTCCGTGATCGTGCCGCGCTGGATCGCTGGATCGCCGCCATCATGAAACGCGGCTATGTGGCGGTGGACACGGAAACCAACTCGCTCAACGAAATGGTGGCCGAACTGGCCGGCATTTGCCTCTCCGTTGAGCCGGGCGAAGCCTGCTACATCCCTATGGGCCATAAAAAAGGGGCCACCGACGATCTCTTTGGTGGCGATGAGCCGCAAGAGGGGCAGATGCCACTCAATGAGGTGCTTGATGCGCTGAAACCTGTGCTCGAAGATGCCTCTGTTTTGAAAATCTTCCAGAACGCCAAATATGACTGCAAGGTTTTCGCCAATTACAACATCGCCGTTGCGCCGATTGATGACACCATGCTGCTCAGCTACGCCCTGCACGCAGGCGAGCACAACCACGGCATGGATGCGCTGAGCGAGCGCTACCTCAGCCACCAGCCGATCCCGATCAAATCCCTGCTGGGCACCGGCAAAAGCGCGATCACCTTTGACAAGGTCGCCATCGAAGATGCTGTCAAATACGCCGCAGAAGATGCCGACATCACCCTGCGCCTCTGGAAGCTGTTCAAGCCGAAACTGCACCAGCGTCAGGTCACGCGCGTCTATGAAACACTGGAGCGCCCGCTGGTGCCAGTACTGGCTCAAATGGAGCGCCACGGCGTCAAAGTGGATCGCGACACCCTCAGCCGCATGTCCAACGCCTTTGCCCAGAAAATGGCGGGGCTGGAGGCTGAAATCCACGAAATCGCAGGCCGCAGCTTCAATGTGGGCAGTCCGAAACAGCTTGGCGAAATCCTGTTTGATGAAATGGCCCTGCCCGGCGGCAAGAAAGGCAAAACCGGCGCTTATGCCACCGGGGCCGATGTGCTCGAAGATCTCGCAACCGAACACGCTCTGCCGGGTCTGGTGCTCGACTGGCGACAGCTCAGCAAGCTGAAATCGACCTACACCGACGCGTTGCAGGAACACATCAACGTCGACACCGGCCGCGTGCACACTTCTTATGTGCAGACCGGGGCCAACACCGGGCGCCTCGCCTCTTCCGATCCCAACCTGCAAAACATCCCTATCCGCACTGAGGAGGGGCGCCGCATCCGAGAAGCCTTTGTCGCTGAAGAAGGCAAGACACTGATCTCGCTCGACTACTCTCAGGTGGAGCTGCGCCTCCTCGCGCATATTGCGGAAATCGACGCGCTCAAAACTGCCTTCCGCGACGGTCTCGACATTCACGCCATGACCGCCTCAGAAGTCTTTGGTGTCCCGATGGAAGAGATGACAAGCGAGGTCCGCAGCCGCGCCAAAGCGATCAACTTTGGTGTGATCTACGGCATTTCCGGCTTTGGTCTCGCCCGCAACCTGCGCATCCCGCGCGGCGAAGCGCAAGATTTCATCAACCGCTATTTTGAGCGTTTCCCCGGCATCCGCAGTTACATGGATGAAACCAAGGAATTTGCCAAAACCCACGGCTATGTCGAAACCTTGTTTGGCCGCAAAATCCACACGCCGGAAATCAACGCCAAGGGCCCACGCGCGAGCTTCGCCTACCGCGCTGCGATCAACGCACCGATCCAGGGCACCGCAGCCGACATCATCCGCCGCGCCATGATCCGCATGCCCGCCGCGATCAAAGACCTGCCGGCAAAAATGCTGCTGCAGGTACACGACGAATTGATCTTTGAGGTCGAGGACAGCGCCGTTGACGATACCATCGCAGTCGCTCGCGACGTGATGCAAACCGCCACAGAACCGGCCATCAAGCTGGATGTGCCTCTGATTGTCGATGCAGGCCGCGGCGCAAACTGGGCAGAAGCGCACTAACCCACCAGCGCCGCTTTCACCTCTTTCCAACATAAAACGCGCTGCGCTCCTTGTGCAGCGCGTTCAGGCCACTACCCCCGCCAATCAAGCCCCTGATCTGTGCGTTTGCGTGGGTTGTACTCCGCGCTCACCGTGCCCGCATATCCGCTCGCATCCAGCATCTCAAAAAATGCGGGGTAGTCGAGGTGTTTGCTTTTCAACGGTTCATGCCGATCTGGCAGCCCGCCAATCTGAATGTGTTTCACCCGCGCCTTATGCTTGTCCCAGCAGGCCAGCACATCGCCATGAATGCGATGGGCATGGTAAGTGTCAAACTGCAGTGCCAGATTGGGGGCATTAACCGCGTCCAGTATCTCTGCCGCAAGGTCGAAGCTGTTCAGGAAATACCCCGGCATATCGACGTCATTGATCGGCTCAATCGTCAATTGCTGCTTGGGCGCAAAGGCGCAGGCCCATTTCAGATTCTCAACAAATGTTGCGCGCGCCGCCTCTCCACTCGCCGCGCCCGCCATGATATGCACCACATCCGCGCCCAGCGCCTCAGCATAACGCAACGTGCGCCGAAAATCGCGTTGAAACCGCTCAGACAAGCCCGGCACAGCGGCAAACCCCCGCTCCCCACCTGTGTAATTTGGTGGCGGGCAATTGATCAGCGCCAGTGACAAACCATTGCGCACAAGTTCCCGGCGTGTGTCAGGCGCTGGCACATCATAAGGAAACAACACTTCCACCCGATCAAACCCAGCCTCGGCGGCGGCCTCATAGCGCTCAATTTCGGGAAACTCGGTAAACAGCATTGTCAGATTGGCGGCAAATTTTGGCATGTCTTCCTCCTGCTCACGCGGAGTATTCCAGCTTTGAAGCCATCCAAACAGTCTGTTTTTGCGTCACTTTTAGCAAGATCGGCAGGATATCGCCTTACGCAACCGCCTCTGAGGGCAAAAATGGAAAAAACACGCCTGAGGAGAAGACGCCAAACTGGCTCTCGCCATCCACCTCTTGATGGGTAGCCAGCTCCACAAGTCTGTAAAACGCCTTGCGCGTGATCCGCGCCTCCAGATTGGCGCGCACCGTCACGTAAGGCGTTGGCTCTTCGCTTTCGGGGTCAATCTCTACCCGGATCGGGGTCTCATCCCCCACTGCAACATGATCGCCCACATGAGTTTCAAAGGTCAGAACCTGATCTGCGCCCGCGCCACTCACCTCGAAATCCTCAGCAACAAAAGGCGCATCTTCAACCGTGATGCCAACCTTCTCCACTGGCGTCACCAGCACATAGGCGTCACCATCTTTGCGCAGAATGTTGGAAAACAGCCGCACCATCGCAGGCCGATTGATCGGGCTGCCCTGATAATACCACGTGCCATCGCGCGCGATGTGCATATCCAGATCGCCGCAATGGGGCGGGTTCCAAAGGTGCACAGGCGCCGGGCCGCGCCCTTTGGCGGCGGCATTGGCGGAGCTGGCGATGGTGTCTGCAGTCACTTTCACAGGAAATTGTTCCCTCATTGCTTTTGCCATTTCATCTGAGAACGCTACTGTCAACGTAGGCAAGTCACCATACGGGAGAGTCAGCATGGCGGATGAGAACGATCTGGTCGCAGAAATCGAAACTCTGGGCACCAAGCTGGCCGCAGCCAAGGCGGCCATAACTCGCCGTTTCATCGGTCAGGAACGTGTCGTCGATCTGACCCTTTCCGCCTTGCTATGTGGGGGCCACGCCCTGCTGATCGGCCTGCCGGGCCTTGGCAAAACCCGCCTTGTGGACACCCTCTCCACAGTGATGGGGCTCAATGGCAACCGCGTGCAATTCACCCCCGATCTGATGCCTGCCGATATTCTTGGCTCCGAAGTTCTGGAGAAAGCCAAAGGCGGCGCGCGCAGCTTCCGATTCGTTCCCGGCCCGATTTTCTGCCAGCTTCTGATGGCCGATGAGATCAACCGCGCCAGCCCGCGCACACAGTCGGCCCTTTTGCAGGCCATGCAGGAAAAACAGGTCACTGTTGCCGGCGAAGACCGCCCGCTGGAGGCCCCTTTTCACGTGCTCGCCACGCAGAACCCGATTGAGCAGGAAGGCACCTACCCACTGCCCGAAGCACAGCTTGACCGCTTTCTGGTGCAAATTGATGTGCCTTACCCAGACCGCGACACAGAGCGTGACATCCTTCTGGCCACCACAGGTGTGCAAGAGGATGAGGCCCATGAAGTCTTCACCGCAGACGAGCTGATCGCCGCGCAAACCTTACTGCGCCGTATGCCAGTGGGGGAAAGCGTGATGGAGCTGATCCTTGATCTTGTGAGTGCCTGCCGCCCCGATGATGAAAGCGCGAGCGAGGCCGTGCGCGAAAACGTTGCCTGGGGCCCCGGCCCCCGTGCAGCGCAAGCGCTGATGATGACCGTCCGCGCGCAGGCCCTCTTACAGGGCCGCCTTGCGCCCAATGCGCAAGATGTGATCGACATGGCCGGCCCCGTGCTCAGCCACCGGATGGCGCTGACATTTGCCGCCCGTGCGCGGGGCGAATCCCTGCCCGACCTGATCGCGCAAACCGTCGCCCGGTTTGACACCATGGGAGCCGCCGCGTGAACGCAGCCCTGCATCTGCGCAGCCGCGCCGAGACGGAGGCCGCGCGCCTGCCGCCCCTGCTAGCGCAGGCGGATCATCTGGCGGGCACGGTGCTTCTGGGCGAACATGGCCGCCGCCGCGCAGGCATGGGCGACGATTTCTGGCAATACCGCCCGGTTCAGCCCGGTGACAGCCTGCGCATGATCGACTGGCGGCGCTCCGCCAAATCGGATGCGCAGTTTGTCCGTCAACGTGAATGGCAGGTGGCGCAATCGATCATGATGTGGGTCGACACCGCCCCGTCGATGCAGTTTGCCAGCGACACCGGCCTGCCCAGCAAGGCCGATCGCGCGCGTCTTCTGGCGCTATCGCTTGCCATCCTGCTCATTCGCAGCGGCGAGCGCGTGGGCCTCACAGGCACCGATCTGCCCCCCCGTCGAGGCGAAGCCCAGATCCTGCGGCTTGCTGAAATGTTCCTGCGCGATGATCTGGAGGGCGACCTGCCCGACTACGGCACACCAGAAGCCCGCGCGATGCTGCCCCATGCCCGCGCGGTGTTTGTGTCTGATTTCATGGGCGATTTTGAAGCCGTCTCCGCAGCCCTTGCCAAAGCCTCTGATCGCGGTGTGCGCGGCGTGTGCCTGCAAATTCTCGATCCCGCTGAGGAAAGCTTCCCCTATCGTGGACGCGCGATTTTTGAAAGCATGGGCGGCGGCCTCAGCCATGACACCAAAAAGGCCGATGATCTGAAAGACCGCTATCTAGAGCGCCTTGCCGAACGGCAGGCGGCATTGAAAGATCTCTGCCGCGTCACTGGCTGGCTCTATGGCTACCACACCACACAACACAGCGCGCAATCGGCCCTGCTCTGGGCGCACCGCGCCTTGGAGAAACGCGCATGATTGGCGGGTTGGCCATCGGCTTTGCCACCCCGTGGCTGTTGGCGGCCCTGATTGCGCTGCCGGTGCTCTGGCTCATTTTACGCGCAATCCCCCCCGCCCCGATCAAACGTCGCTTCCCCGGTGTGGTTCTGCTTCTGGGCCTGTCTGACGAAGACACCGTGACAGACCGCACCCCGTGGTGGCTGCTGCTACTGCGCACATTGGCGCTCGCGGCTCTGATCATCGGGCTGGCTGGCCCGCTCCTCAACCCGCAAAGCCGCGAAGCGGGCAAGGACCCTCTCCTGATCCTGATGGACGCAAGTTGGGCCTCGGCCCCTGATTGGGAAGCACGCCGCGAGATGGTGGCCGCGCTGCTAGACGAAGCCGCCCGCGATGGCCGCACCGCCTCAGTGCAGCGGCTTACCATGCCAGAACAGCTGCGCTTCTTGCCAGCCAATACGCTGCAAAGCCGCCTCGCGGGCGTGACGCCAATGGCATGGGCACCAGACAGCGCCACGATGGAGACATTCGCCACCAACCTGTCTGAAACCCTTGCAGATCAAACCTTTGACACGGTCTGGCTGTCAGATGGCCTTGCACGTGAAGGGCGCAGCACCCTGCTCACAGCGCTGCAAGCGCGCGGGGCAGTGCGCGTCATTCAAACCGGCCTGCCCACCACCGGCCTGCTGCCAGCGACATACGAAGATGGGCGCCTGCTGCTCAGCGCGATCCGCAGTCAAAGCGGCCCTGCGCGGGATGTGACCGCACAGGTGATCGGCACCGATCCCAGCGGCGCAGAACGCGTGCTCGCAACCCTCCCGCTGGAATTTGATCTTGGCGCCACCTCCACCGAAAACGCCATTGTGCTACCTTCAGAGCTGCGCGCCCGCGTCTCCCGCTTCGAACTTGCGGGCCTGCGCTCCGCGGGCGCAGTGGCGCTGAGTGATGACAGCCTGCGCCGCCGCGAAATCGCGCTTATTGCAGGGCGCGACGATCGCGAAGGGCTGCAACTGCTCTCGCCCCTGCACTATTTGCGTCAGGCTCTTGTGCCCAGCGCGGACGTGATCGAAGGCCCGCTTGCGGACATCCTGCCCGCCAATCCGGATGTGATCGTCATGGCAGATGTCGCGATCCTCTCAGATGGCGAAACAGAGGCCATGCTGGCCTGGCTTGAAACCGGCGGTCTGCTCTTACGCTTTGCCGGCCCCCGCCTTGCCGCCAGTGAAATCAGCCGCTCCGAAGAGGATCCCCTGCTGCCCGTGCGCCTGCGCGCTGGCGGGCGCAGCATTGGCGGCGCGATGAGTTGGGGAGAGCCGAAATCCCTCGCCCCCTTTGATCAGGACAGCCCCTTCTTTGGTCTTGATGTGCCCGAAGAGGTCACCGTCACCGCACAGGTCATGGCCCAGCCGGATCCCACATTGGCGGATCGTGTGATCGCAAGCCTGAGCGACGGCACCCCTCTTGTCACCCGCAAGCCTGTGGGCGAAGGCCAGGTTGTGCTCATGCATGTCACCGCCAATGCAGAATGGTCCGGCCTGCCGCTGTCTGGCCTGTTTGTGCAGATGCTGGATCGTCTTGCCGTGCTCAGCGCTGTGGGCACCGACTCCGAAACACGGCTCACAGGCACCACATGGCAACCATTGAAAGTGCTCGACGGCTTTGGCCGCTTGGAAGATGCACAGACTCTGCCCGGTGTCAGCGGCGAAGCCCTCGCCACGGCCAGGCTCGGCGAAACCCTGCGTCCCGGCCTCTATCGGGACGGCGACAAAATCCTTGCGCTTCCGGTTCTTGCAGCTGGTGCCACGCTTAGCCCAGAAAGCTGGCCCGTCACCGTCCCTGTCGAGGGGCTGCGCGGTGCGGTGACACGTGACCTCGCAGGATTGTTCCTCTCCGCCGCGTTGATCCTCTTGGCCATCGACTTGCTGGCATCGCTCTTGGTCTCTGGTCGCCTTTGGGGCGCGCGCGCTGCGGCCAGTGTGCTGGCTTTGCTTTTGGTGTCGCCAGACGCATTCGCCCAAGAGGACCTGCCCCCACCCGCCAAAGCCATAAACAGCTATGAGGTGGTGCTGGGCCACGTGCGCACTGGCAACCCGCAAGTCGATGACACAGCCCTTGCTGGCCTGCGCGGCCTCAGCAATGTGCTGTATTTCCGCACCTCAATTGAACCCGCAGATCCCACCACCGTTGATCTGGAAACAGACGAGCTGGCATTTTACCCGTTCCTCTACTGGCCCATCACCCCCGATCAGCCGATCCCCTCGCGTGAGGCCTATGGCAAGCTGAATGCCTATCTGCGCTCCGGCGGCATGATCCTCTTTGACACGCGCGATGCCGACGTGGCGCGTTTTGGCACCGCCAGCCCCGAAGGCCGCATGTTGCAACGCCTTGCGGCAGGTCTCGACATTCCACCATTGGACCCTCTGCCCGAAGACCACGTGCTCACCCGCACGTTCTATCTGCTGCAAGACTTTCCAGGCCGCTACATGAACCGCGATGTCTGGGTCGAAGCTGCCCCAGCGGATGCCGAGCGGATCGAAGGCATGCCGTTTCGCAATCTCAATGATGGCGTGACACCTGTGGTCATCGGCGGCAACGACTGGGCCGCCGCCTGGGCTGTTGACACACGCGGCAACACGCTTTTTCCCGTGGGCCGGGGCCGCGCGGGAGAGCGCCAGCGCGAGCTGGCCTACCGCTTCGGCATCAATCTCATCATGCATGTGCTCACCGGCAACTACAAAAGCGATCAGGTTCATGTGCCTGCTCTGCTGGATCGGCTGGGCCAATGACGCGAGGCTGCTCATGACCGGATCTCTGATGTTTGACCCGATCGTGCCACTGTGGCTGCTGGCTGCGCTCGTGGCGCTTTGCACCGTTGCAGTCTCCTTCGCGCTGTGGCGCAGACTGAACGGCTGGGGCTGGCGTGGATTGGCAGCGTTTGTGGTGCTGGCCGCCCTTGCAGGCCCCGTCTGGCAAACCGAAAACCGCGCCGCCCTCAGCGACATTGTCCTGATGCTGGTCGATCAGTCCGCCAGCCAGCGCCTTGCAGACCGCCCCAGTCAGACCGACGCCGCCGCCGCTGAGTTGCAAGCCCGGCTTGAGGCCCGCGCCAACACCGAAGTGCGCCGGGTCCCCGTACGCGACGCCAGCGGGGATGGTGGCACCGAAATGATGGCGGCTTTGTCAGAGGCCCTCGCCCAAGAGCCGCAAGGCCGTATTGCAGGCATCGTCGCCCTCAGCGATGGTCAGGTCCACGACATGCAAATGGCCCCAGAGCTGCCAGCCCCCTTCCACCTGCTGCTCAGCGGACAATCAGACGACTGGGACCGTCGTCTGATCGTGCGCAACGCACCGGCCTTTGCCATTCTGGGCGAACCCGTCACCCTGACCCTGCGTGTCGAAGACAGCGGGGCCGCGCCGCAAAACGCAGATCGCGTGCCGCTCGACATTTCCGTGGATGGCGAAGAACCGCAACGCTTCATGGTGCCCATTGACCGCGACATTGAACTGCCTGTGACCCTGCCCCATGGCGGGCGCAATGTGATCCAGTTCTCCCTGCCGACTGCCGAAGGCGAACTCACTGACCGCAACAATGCCGCCCTTGTGCAGATCAATGGCGTGCGGGACCGCCTGCGCGTGCTTCTGGTCTCAGGTGAGCCGCACCCCGGCGGGCGCACTTGGCGCAACCTTCTGAAATCAGACGCTTCTGTCGATCTGGTGCATTTCACCATCCTGCGTCCCCCGGAAAAACAGGACGGTGTACCGGTCAGCGAACTCTCCCTGATTGCCTTTCCCACCCGCGAGTTGTTTCTGGAAAAGATCGACGATTTTGATCTCATCATCTTTGATCGCTACCAGCGCCGGGGCATCCTGCCCTCACTCTATCTCGACAATGTGGCCCAATACGTGCGTGGCGGCGGGGCCGTGCTTGTGGCCGCAGGACCAGACTATGCCAGCGCCGACAGCATCTATCGCTCGCCCCTTGCCGATGTGTTGCCCGCCAGCCCCACCGCCCGCGTGGTCGAAGAGGCTTTCCGGGCAGAAGTCAGCGACCTTGGCGCGCGTCACCCGGTCACCGCAGGGCTGCCCATGGAGGGCGAATGGGGCCGCTGGCTGCGCCAGATTGAAGTCACACCAGATGCGGGTGACGTGCTCATGACCGGCACCGAAGGCCGCCCCCTTCTGGTGCTCAACCGTGTCGAGGAAGGCCGTGTTGCCCTGCTGGCCTCCGATCACGCTTGGCTCTGGGCGCGAGGATTTGAGGGCGGCGGCCCGCAGCTCGAACTCCTGCGCCGCTTGGCCCATTGGATGATGGGCGAGCCGGAACTCGAAGAGGAGGCGCTCTGGGCCGAGCCGACGGGTCAAAGCCTGCGCATCATCCGACGCAGCCTGTCTGAGGAGGTTGGCGAGGTCATCATCACCACCCCGTCTGGCGACACCGAAACCCTCTCCATGAAGGAGACCAGCCCGGGCCAATTTGAAACACGCTATGACGGCGCAGAGATCGGCCTTTACCGCCTCAATCAGGATGACAAAGAAACTGTGGTCGGCCTCGGCCCTGCGGCCCCCCGTGAGTTTGAGCAAACCATCGCCAGCGCCGAGGTGCTCGCCCCCTTGCAAGAGGCCACCCGCGGCGGCGTTCTGCGCCTTGAGGACGGCGTACCGAGCCTGCGCAACGTGCGTGCGGGCCGCCCCGCTGCCGGCCGCAACTGGATCGGCCTCACCCCGCGCGAGGCTTATGAAACGCTCGATGTTGCACGCGCATCATTGCTGCCAACATGGCTGGTTCTGCTGCTCGCCTCAGGTTTCATTCTCACAGGATGGCTGCGCGAAGGCCGCACCTAGCCGCGACGTGGCAACAGCGTACGCGCTTTGCGCCCTAGGCGGAACAACAGGCGCGCCTCCCGCACGGCTTTGGCCTGCTCAGCCTCAAATTTCTGCAACATCGACAAGCCCAGTGGATCCGCTTCCGGCGCAGGAAAGCTGCGCGGCGCGCTCACTTCGACGCCCAGCCCATGATGCCCTTTGGTGTAGATCTGCACACTCTTGAAAGATTGAGGGGTTTCCGCAATCTCACCCGCAGCTTCACGCGCCTCAATCTCATCCAGCGCGGTCTCAATGTTATCAAAGGCAACACCGGCAAGGTCATTGATATCAAACCGCCACCAACGCAGGGCCAGCAGTCGTTCAATCACTGCACGGTCAAAGCGAAACCGCATGTGTTGCGCGGGAAGCCCCGCCACAATCGCATAGGGCGGCACATCCTTGGTGACAAAGGCATTGCCAGACACGATCGCCCCATGGCCGATCTTCACACCCCGCCGAATGGTCGCCCCGCCACCAATCCAGACATCATGCCCAATGGTCACATGTCCCTGCGCACCGGTGTTGTTTTTGGCAGTGCGTGCCACGCGGCGGCGTTTGGTGGCTTCTTTTTCGGGCGGATAGAACTTGAACTGCTCATAGGTGTACTGACTTGGCGAGGTCGACAGCCAGTTGGTGGGATGTTCGCCTTCGCCAATCGTCACGCCAGGGCCAATGCTGCAATAGCGCCCGATCCGATCCACATAACGCACAATCCCCGTGCGCAGATAGGAATACATCCCGATCTCAAGGTCTTGATAGTAAAACGCTGGCGCATTGTTCAGCTGACTGGGTGCTTCAAACCGCACATGCAGATGTTTGCCCCGCGTATCAATCCCCTGCACCACACGCAGCCCCTGCGGCGTCAACTCACCAAACGGGCGAAGTTGGGACGGTTTGATATTGGCCACCTGACGAAAGCTCTCTTTGCAAAAGTTGCCCCGTTTATCGCACAGCGCGGTTAAGGATGCGTTTACCACAAATTGCCAGCCATATGTGCCACCAAACGCTCAGCCTGTGGGCAATTGCCAAAAACGGGTTTCTTCACCCTCTGTGGCACGCTAGAACGCCAGTGATTGAGGCGTATAATCCCACTGGAGCAAGAAGATCATGGCACGCAAGCCCGTTGTTTTGTGCATTTTGGACGGCTGGGGCCTGTCTGAGCAAACCGAAGCCAACGCGCCATTTCTGGCCAAAACGCCAAATTTTGATGCCATGATTGCGGATGGCCCCCATGCCACACTGATCACACATGGCCCGGATGTGGGCCTGCCCAGCGGGCAAATGGGCAATTCCGAGGTCGGCCATACCAACATCGGCGCAGGTCGGGTTGTGGCCATGGATCTTGGTCAAATTGATCTGGCGATTGAGGATGGCTCCTTCTTTGAAAACGCTGCCTTGCAGGCCTTTATCGCAACGCTGAAACAGACCGGCGGCACAGCGCATCTGATGGGCGTGGTCTCTGATGGCGGTGTGCACGGTCACATCACCCATGTGATCGCAGCGATCAAGGCGATCACAGACGCAGGCGTGCCCGTGGTGCTGCATGCGGTCACCGATGGCCGCGACGTCGCGCCAAGGTCCGCGCTGACCTATATCGACACGCTCATGGCAAACCTGCCAGAGGGCGCCTCCGTCGGCACCGTCACCGGACGCTACTATGCGATGGATCGCGACAACCGCTGGGAACGTGTGTCTCAGGCCTTCACAGCCTGGACATCCGGCACCGCGGCCCACAGCGCCGCCGATGCCAGATCCGCGGTGGAAGCCGCCTACGCCCGCGACGAAAGCGATGAGTTCATCGTCGCCACTGCGATTGACGGCTATACCGGTGCTAAAGACGGCGACGGCTTCTTCTGTCTCAATTTCCGTGCTGACCGCGCGCGCGAAATCCTCGCAGCCTTGGCGCAGCCTGACTTCACCGATTTTGACGCATCTGCCCGCCCAAACTGGGCCACTGTGCTGGGCATGGTCGACTATTCTGAGGCCCACAACGCCTATATGACCACCGCCTATCCCAAACAGGATATCAAAAACACGCTGGGCGAATGGGTCGCCAAACACGGCAAAACGCAGTTTCGCCTCGCCGAAACCGAGAAATACCCGCATGTGACCTTCTTCCTCAATGGGGGTGAAGAAACCCCGTCTGAAGGCGAAGACCGCTTCATGCCCAAGTCCCCCAAGGTTGCCACCTACGACCTGCAGCCGGAAATGAGCGCAGATGAGGTGACCGAGAAATTCGTGGCCGCGATTGAGCATGGCTATGATCTCATCGTCACCAATTTTGCCAACCCCGATATGGTCGGCCACACCGGCAGCCTTGAGGCCGCGATGGCCGCATGCGAAGCCGTGGACAACGGGCTTGGCAAAGTGCGCGCCGCACTTGAGGCCGCTGGCGGCACCATGATTGTCACCGCCGATCATGGCAACTGCGAAGTCATGGTGGATCCCGAAACCGGCGGGCCGCACACCGCCCACACCACCAATCTGGTGCCTGTGGTTATGGTCAATGGCCCAGAGGGTACCAAACTGCGCGATGGCCGTCTGGCCGATCTCGCCCCAACGCTGCTGCAGCTGATGGATCTGGATCAACCGTCTGAGATGACCGGGGAGAGCCTGATCTCTTGAGACATCTCCGCACCTTTCTGGCTGTGCTTGGCCTCAGTCTTGCCGCGTCCTTGACGCATGCAGAGACCGATCCCGCAGAGGCCGCACGCCAGGCAGCGTTGCAACTGGAAGAGGCCACCGTCGCCCTGGCGCAGGCCAAAACCAGCCGTGATCGGGTCAAATCCCTCACATCTGTGGTGCAAGCCTACGAAACCGGTCTTACGGCCCTACGCGCGGGGCTGCGACGCGCCTCCATTCGCGAGGCACAGCTTGCGCGACAGCTCAAGGCACAAGAGGTCGAAATCGCGAGCCTGCTCGGCGTGCTCCAGTCCATGTCAAAAGGCCCAGCCCCGGTGATTTTGGTGCATCCCGGTGGCCCTATGGGCACAGCGCGCTCTGGGATGATCATTGCCGATGTCGCTCCCGCTCTTGAAGCCAAAGCCGCACAGGTGCGTCGCGACCTCGAAGAAGTCTCCATTCTGCGCAGCCTGCAAGAGGGCGCCGCAGAAACCCTTCAGAATGGCCTGACCGGCGCACAGGATGCGCGCACCGCATTGTCCAAGGCCATTGCAGACCGCAAAGATCCGCCACTCCGCTTCACCGAAGATCCTGTGCAGACCGCATTGCTGATTGCGTCCACCGAAACGCTTGAAGGCTTTGCCAGCGCATTGGTGGATCTGCAGGTCGAAGGGCTGCAGGAAATCCATCTGCCTGACGTGCGCGACCGCAAAGGAGCGCTGTCCTTGCCTGTCGCCGCAACCGTTCTGCGCCGCTCGGGAGAGGCCGACGCAGCCGGCATTCGCCGCCCCGGGCTGGTGCTGGCAACACGCCCCGCCGCTCTGGTGGTCAGCCCGACCCCGGCGACAATTCGCTACCGCGGTCCATTCCTGAATTTCGGGAACGTGATGATCCTTGAGCCGCAACCGGGTGTACTCTTCATATTCGCCGGTCTTGCACAGGTGTTTGGCGATGTGGGTCAGGTGCTGTCCGAAGGCGCACCTGTGGGCTTGATGGGAGGAAATGAATTGGAAACCGGTGCAATTCTCTCACAGTCTGGTGATGACGCTGGCAATGCACGGCCAGAAACGCTCTATATAGAAGTCAGAGAGGGCAAGGCGCCCGTGGACCCGGAAACGTGGTTCCAAACGAATGAGGATGGATAAGCAATGAAGAAGTTCGTCGCCGCCGCGACAGGAGGCATCCTAGCGGGGCTATTGGTCACCACTCAAGTGGCTGGTCCGCTCCTAGCGCAAGAAACCGAACGCAAGACCAACGTCTATGAACAGCTTGACCTGTTTGGTGACATCTTTGAACGCATCCGCATTCAATATGTCGAAGAGGTGGACGAAGCCGACCTGATCGAAGCGGCCATCAACGGCATGCTGACCTCACTTGACCCACACTCAAGCTATCTGTCCCCCGATGACGCCAACGACATGCGCGTGCAGACACGGGGCGAATTTGGCGGACTCGGCATCGAAGTCACGCAGGAAGAGGGCTTTGTCAAAGTTGTCTCCCCGATTGATGACACCCCGGCGGCCTCTGCTGGTATTGAGGCAGGCGATTTCATCACCCATGTGGATGGCGAAAGCGTTCTGGGCCTGAACCTCGACGAAGCCGTGGAAAAGATGCGTGGCCCGGTGGGCAGCGAGATCGTGATCACCGTGGTGCGCGAAGGCGAGCCGGAACCGTTTGACGTGACCATCATCCGCGACACCATCAAGCTCACCGCCGTACGCTCCCGCACGGAGGGCGACAGCGTTGTGCTGCGTGTCACCACATTCAACGACCAGACCACACCAAACCTTGAGAGCGGTTTTGCAAAACAGGTCGAAGAACTCGGCGGCATCGACAACGTCAATGGCATCGTGCTCGATCTGCGCAACAACCCCGGTGGTCTGCTGACACAGGCGATCAGCGTCTCTGACAGCTTCCTTGAAAAAGGCGAGATTGTCTCCACACGTGGCCGCAACCCGCAGGATGGTGAACGCTACAACGCCACCCCTGGCGATCTGGCCGAAGGCAAGCCGCTTGTGGTGCTGATCAACGGCGGCTCTGCCTCGGCGTCTGAGATTGTGGCAGGCGCGCTGCAAGATCACCGCCGCGCCATCGTTGTGGGCACCAAGAGCTTTGGTAAAGGGTCTGTGCAAACCGTCATGCCTCTGCGCGGCGAAGGTGCAATGCGTCTCACCACGGCGCGCTACTACACCCCTTCAGGCCGCTCCATTCAGGCCCTCGGCGTCAGCCCGGACATCGTGGTTGAACAGCCACGCCGCGCCCCTGAAACCGAGGAGGAAGAGGAGAACGCCCGCAATATCCGCAGCGAAGCGGATCTGCGCGGCAGCCTCAACAACGACAGCCTGACCGAGGATGAGCGTCGCCAAATCGAAGAAGACCGCGAAAAGGCTGAAGCAGCGGCCAAGCTGCGCGAAGAGGATTATCAGCTCGCTTACGCGCTCGACATCCTCAAAGGTCTCTCTGCATTGGGACCAAAAGAGTAATCATCAGGCGACTGATGAAACAAAAAAGGGCGCTGATCTCTCAGCGCCCTTTGTCATTTTCATGGGCTGTGCGCGGTCACTCCGCGGCCCATTGCGATCCATCGTCCTGCTGGGCAAGCTCATCCAGGGCGTCCTGCGCGTCCGAAACTGCAAAATGCGCCATCAAACCAGAGAGCTTCTCTGCGTTCTGACTCAACAGTTGCCCCGCTGCGCTTGTTTCTTCCACCATCACTGCGTTTTGCTGCGTCACTTGATCAAGATGCGCGACGGACTTATTCGCTTCTGCCAGCCCGCTGGCCTGCTCCGCAGAAGACTGGGCGATATTGCTCACCAATCCGGAAATATGGCCAACACGATCAGAAATGCTGCGCAGGGCCTCACCGGTCTTGGCAACCAGTTCAACACCATGTTCCACCTGCTGCGTGCTCTTGGAAATCAACGCTTTGATTTCACTTGCTGAGTCTGTCGTGCGATGTGACAGGCTCCGCACCTCAGAGGCCACCACTGCAAACCCCCGCCCCGCATCACCAGCACGCGCCGCCTCAACACCCGCATTCAGCGCCAAGAGGTTTGTCTGGAAAGCAATATCATCAATCACACCAATGATCTGTGCGATCTGCGACGAACTGGTCTCAATGTCCTGCATCGCGCGCACGGCATCTTCCACAACCATTCGGCTTTCTGCGGTTTCTTCACTGGCATTTTCCGTGGTGGACGCAGCATCCTGTGAGCCATCAGCAGCCGATTTCACACTGTTGGTCAGCACTTCAATCGACGATGCGGTCTCTTCCAACGTCGCGGCCTGGCTCTCCGTGCGATGGGCCAGATCATCCGAGGCCTGACTGATTTCCGCAGAGCCATTGCGAATAGATTCCGCAACACTCACAACTTCCTGCACGGTGTCATTCAGTGTTTCCGCCGCTGTGTTGAAGTCATCCTTCAATTTGGCGTAGCCCTCTGTCAGCTCCGCTTCAATCCGGTAGCTCAAATCCCCTTCAGAAAGCTTGGCCAAGCCCGTGCCAATTGCATCCACCGCAGCCATCTGTTCAGCCCGGCTCTTCTCCCGCTCCGCATCCGCGACACGCGCGTTTTCTTCCTTTTCCACCAGACCATCGCGGAAAACCTTCAGCGCAGTGGCAATGCGTGCAATCTCATCGCTGGCCCGCTCAAATCCTGCCACCGGGCTCATGTCACCCTGCGACAGGCGTTCGGTTGTCTTGCTGATCCCATCCAATGGCCGAATGATCAGGAAATGGGTCAACAGCAATGCCACACCGATCAGGGCAAGCGCCGCCCATCCCATAAGTTTGAGATGCTCTTTGACTGTTGAGGCATCCCCAGCCAGCGCCACCGCCTGCGTTGTGATTGTCTCCTGACTGTCGAGCCCCAGCATCGACGCCTGTCCCGCAATTTTGAGCACCGCATTCACAGTGGCATGTGCCGCGTCACTCGCGGCTTCATCCGCCTGAATGGACTTGATGCGCAGCGCTGCGAGGCCTTCTCCCGGCACTGCAATTGCCGTGATCTTGTCAATTCTCTCGGCAATGCTGCCATCGCCAAAATCACGATAGGACGCAAGCTTGCCCGCAGCAGCAGCCATGGTTTTCTCTTTGCCCAGCGCATCCTCAACTGTGTGCGCCGTCACAACTTTCAAAGCTTCACTTTGAAACACGCCAAGCGACGAATTGATCTCCAAGAGCGCGTTGATAAACGCAACTTCATTGTCCAACAGTCCCTGAATGGCATCCCGGTTGCCGGTGGCAGCATCATCGGCCGCAATGGTCAGCTCAAACAGCATGTCATCCACGGCGCTCACCAAGATCGCATCCGCACGCTGACGAATGGACAGCACTTCGTCACGCGGCACCCCACGCCCAATCAGGCCCGCAGAAATCGCTTTCAGCAGCCCATCCGAAACCTCTTGCAGAGACTCCGCAACCGGCGCACCCGCTTCAAATCCTGTCAAAGTCACAAGCGCCTCTTTCAAACGGTTGTGAGAGGAAATGCCAAGGTCGGAAAGGATCGAACGCATGGCGCGATCCTTGGAGGTCGACATTGCCAAGGACACCCCGGTCAGAAAGTTAATCTCTGCACGTGTGTCCAGCAACGCCTGAAGCGTCGCAAACCGCGTGTCCACCAGATCCAGCAGCGTGGCATCAATCGATGCCATCGTATCTTCGCCCTGAATCACGATATCAAAATACGCATCGTCAGCAATTTCCAGCAATGCGCCGGTCAACTCCGCACCTGCCTGCTGCAACGCCTCGATCATCATGTTGGATTGTTCTGTATGCGCAAATGCTGATGTGCGCGCAGTGATCGAAGACTTCAACCTCTGCACAACTTGCGCAAGATCCGCCTCAAAGCCCGCTTTTGTCTCCTCCGGAAGCGCGCCCACAGCTTGGGTCAACTCATCGCCCGACATTTGCACCTTTTGTGCCGCTTCTCCAAGCTCCGCAGCCGTGTTGGCAACCAACACTGCAATCATCGCATCTTTGGTATGGCTCGCAGACATGATCAGCGCGCTACTTTGTGCCAGCTGTGGCAAATCGCTGTCAGTCATCTGACGCACACTTTGATCAACGCGGTCAAACGACTGATAGTTCACATAACCTGCCCCAAAGGCGACAGCCATGAGCGTGAGCAAAAGAAACGTGATTTTGCCGCGAATGCTCGACAGAACATTCAGCTTGCGCAGGATTTGAAACCACCTTGAACGGAGCATGGGTGTACCTCTGAAATTCTTTGGCTAAGTGCCCCGCCCGTCACAGGCGGGGCAATTTGGCGGGTGTCAGTCGCTGTCTTCAGGAACCGCCTGCGGAAACGATGGGCGTAAAGCTGCCATCGGCCGCGATACGTGTCAGGAACACATCATCCATGCCCTGATTGTCATCGGCCCCAAACATCATGGTCACGCCGCCAAGATCGACGGCCTCAAGACCGCCCATGGCAGACAGAAAGCTCTCACGCGTCAACGACTTGCCCGCTGCATTCAGACCTTCAATCGCCAAACGCCCAACCATGTAGCCTTCCAGGGTCACGAAACCCGGCTTTGCTTCCGCATCAATCGCGGCCAAAGCTTGAGTGTACTGCGCCACAACTGGAATGGAGGCATCCCATGGGAATGGCACCACCTGGCTAATGATGACCCCTTCACCATCGGCCCCAAGTTCATTGGCAAGCGCAGAGGAGCCCACAAAAGAAATATTCACAAACTCCGCATCAATTTTCATCTTCCGCGCCAGCTTGATAAACTCGGCAACAGGCTTGAACGCCCCAACCATGACAACGGCATCTGGTTTTGCTTTGCGGATCGACAGCAGGGCTTTTTTCACGGCAACAGTGTTGCGGGTGTAGGTGCCTTCCGCCGCAAGGCTCATGCCACGCTTTTCAAGCGCTGCGTTCACACCGGAAAGCCCCACACGGCCAAAGCCGTCGTCCTGATAAAGGATTGCGATGTTCTGGAGCCCCTGCTGATCGACCAGATATTCAATCCACGCTTCTGTTTCAGCGGCATATGTTGCACGCACATTGAAGATGTTGCCGTGGCTCGCATCCCGCAGAAAACCTGCACCGGTAAATGGACCGATGAACGGCATGTTGGCTTCGGTCGCAATAGGCTGCGTCGCCGATGACGTCGGCGTCCCCACCGAACCGATCAGACCGATATGGTTGCCCCCTTCAACAACTGATTTGACGAGCGTGGCCGAACGATCCGGCTCATAGCCGTCATCCATACTGTCCAGTTTGAGCATACGACCATGCACACCGCCCGCCGCGTTTGCCTCCTCAAAAGCGGCCATAATTCCAAGACGCATGCCAGTCCCAAGCGCAGCCGCAGGGCCATCCAGCGCGGCCACCTGTGCAAAGGTCACGCTGGTGTCTGTGATGCCCTGTTCTGCGCTGGCAAACATGGGCAATACGGCAAAAATGGCTGCCGCGAGTATCGTGTTTTTCGAAAACATGTATAAATCTCCGGTTCGCTGATAATTGCAGCCTTGAAGCCGGGCGATAAATTTCAGTTAATCGCGAAATGAAATTGCGCACAGCGGGCGCGAAACTTGCTTCAATTTTATCAATCCCCAAAAATCATAGAGATTCATGCACTCTGAGGTGTATCGGTCAGACCACCACTCATCCCAACTCTTAGGATATGAACGATTCTTCCGTAACTGCGTGTTAAGCTTTCCGTCAGTGCAGGCGCGACCCCGCGCGCTGCGCGCCGGTTTTCAACGCCGCCTCCCCCGCAGAAATTGACACCTCTTCCCCAATCCGCTACCTCGCCGCCTTCACGGCATTTTCAAAACAGACAAAGGTTGGGTCATGGGACGTAAGCGCAAAGGACGTGATATTTCTGGCTGGCTCGTGGTCGACAAACCCGCAGGCATGACCTCCACTTCTGTGGTGAACAAAGTGCGATGGGCCTTTGACGCCAAGAAAGCAGGTCACGCAGGCACGCTTGATCCAGACGCGACCGGCGTTTTGGCCGTCGCGCTCGGCGAGGCCACAAAAACCGTGCCTTTCATCACCGACGCGCTGAAGGCCTACACGTTTACTGTGCGTCTCGGTCAAGCCACCAACACCGATGACGCAGAGGGCGAAGTGATCGCGTCCTCCGATCTGCGCCCCTCTGACGAGGAGATCAAAGCCGCACTCGGTCAGTTTGTTGGCGACATCATGCAGGTGCCCCCCAAATTTTCCGCAGTGAAAATCGACGGTCAGCGTGCCTATAAGCTGGCCCGCGATGGCGAAGACGTGGAAATCGCCGCCCGCCCGCTCTGGGTTGAAGAGCTGGTGATGGTGGACCGCGAAGACAAAGACCACGTCACCCTTGAAATGACCTGCGGCAAAGGCGGCTATGTGCGCTCCATTGCCCGCGATCTTGGCGCCGCACTTGGCTGTCACGGCCATGTGCGCGAATTGCGCCGCATCTGGTCCGGCCCTTTTGACGCCGCCGACGGCCTCACCATCGAGCAGATCGACGAAATGGCGAAACAGCCCGAACTCGACACCCACCTGCGCCCGCTTGAGCAAGGTCTAGAGGAGCTCACCGAAGTCAAAGCCACACCAGATGGTGCCGCCCGTCTGCGCAACGGCAACCCCGGCATGGTGATCGCCCATGATGTGGAATACGGCGAGGAATGCTGGGCCAGCTATGAGGGTGAGGCCGTGGCCGTGGGCATCTTCAAAGCAGGCGAGCTGCACCCCAACCGCGTGTTTGTGAAAGCCGGATAACCCTGGTCACTGCGGCATGATCACGCGCCATTTCCAAAAAGAGGATGCCACCTCCTCCGCGATCTATTCTGATTGCGAGACCTATCGCTACGCCCTGACCCGTGTGTGGGACGCAGGACAGCAGCGCGTCCTCTTCATCATGCTGAACCCCTCCAAGGCTACAGAGCAGCAGAACGACCCCACCATAGAGCGCTGCGAACGCCGCGCGCGTGCGCTGGGGTTTGGCGGCTTTCGGGCGGTCAACATCTTTGCGCTGCGCGAAACCGACCCCAAGAAAATGCGCGCCCATCCCGCGCCCACCGGACCGGACAATGACGCCATCGTGGCCGAAAGCTGTGACTGGGCTGATGTGATCCTCGCAGCCTGGGGCGCCCATGGCGATCACCTCAACCGCGGCTTTGAAATGCGCGACGTGCTCGCGCAGCTGGACAAACCGATGCACACGCTGGGCCTGACCAAAGCGGGACACCCACGCCACCCACTCTATATTGCCTATGCCCAGCAGCCCGAGCTCTGGGATCTGCCCGCAGTATAACGCACAAAACCCTTTTCTTTTTGACCTTTCGGGACTAAACACGCCCATCCTTCGGAGATTCTCCGGAGGGATCTCTATGGACCCTGCTGGACGACATCCCGGCTTGTGCCCGCAACCCTTTGATATAGGAGACCCCGATGTCGATCACTGTTGAAGAAAAAGCACGCCTGATGAAAGAATTCGCAACCAAAGAGGGCGACACCGGTTCTCCGGAAGTCCAGGTTGCAATCCTGACATCCCGCATCAACACCCTGACCGAGCACTTCAAAACCCACAAGAAAGACAACCACGGCCGCCGTGGTCTTCTGAAAATGGTTGCTCAGCGCCGTAAGCTTCTGGACTACACCAAAGGCAAAGACGAAGCGCGCTATCAGGACCTGATCAAGCGTCTGGGCATCCGTCGCTAAGACGTCGCCGACTGCGAGATTATCTGAAACGCCTGCTCCCACGAGCAGGCGTTTTGCGTTGGGCCGCCTGTCCGGCTTTACGCAAAGTCAAATTTGACAGTCCCGGCACAAGCAAACAGACTATGCTGCCAAAGGGAGAGCACATCATGAAAGACGCATTGTCGGTATTGATCCGTATGGGCAGCCTGCACCGCCTGCTGCCGTTCTGGCTTGTTGGTCTGTGGCTGATCACCCAGAATCTGGCGTGGTGGATCCCGGTCGCGCTGGTCTATGGCTACATCGCGCAGCTGTTTGTGGAATACGCCATGCACCGTTTCTTGCTGCACCGCGAACCGCCCACCGAACAAAGCGTGTTTAACGAACTCTACCGCAGCCACATCGGCCATCACGAATACCCATCCGATGCAGAGTTTTTCACCGGCGGCGACCACTGGTACCCGGTGCGCTTCGGCCTGATCTCTGTTGCCATTCACACGGCCCTGCTATGGCCACTGCTGGGTCTCAGCATGGCGTTCATGGTTGCGTATATTGCGTTGTTTGTCGGATCCGTGACCGCCTTTGCCACCTATGAATACTGTCACACCCTGTCGCACCTGAATGTGAAAAAGGGCCGCTTTGGCCAATATGTGACCCGCAAGCACCTTGCCCATCACTTTCAGGACCATCACGCCACATTTCAGGTCAGCTTTGGCTTTGATTGGATCGACCGCCTGTTTGGCACCGCCCATGACAAAGACGTGGCAAAAGAGCGATTTGATCGCAAAACCATTTTGTCGATGGGCATGGATCCCGAAGATCTGCGCCTTGTGACCGCACGCAAAGCTTTTGGCATCAACCGCCGCCCCGGTGCCAAAAAAGCGTCTTCCTAAGCCACCACTGAAAGTTTCGGCCTGCCCACTTTGCGATGGGTGGGCTTCACCCCAGCCGGAAAGCGGTGTGAAAAACTAAGCCCCGCGCGGATCAGATCAGGGTCCATTCGGCCACGGGTCACAAACGCCACTGCGCTGCGCGCGCCAGAGGCTTTGTCTCGGCGCATGTGATGCAGCATCGACATAATCTGCATCTCATCATCTGTCATTTTCAGCCGCGCCTCTGTGCACAACGGGTCCATCATCTCAGGCCCATCTTCACGGCTTTCAGCCAACGCCAGCGCAACCTTGTTCAGCAAGTAGGCAGCAGGCAGACCAACCGCCTCGCCCCACCGCTCGACTGCAATATCTTGCCCTCGGGTCCATCCGTGTGGATCGGCTTCATAAAGACCCAGCATGATGTGGCGCAAAACCGCCAGCAAGCCAAATTCGAATTCGTCACAGCCAATCGTGCGCAAAGCTTCGATCGGGCGCGCAAGGGCGTCGGTATTTTCAACCAAACTCATGCCCGCTTCCTCTCGTGTCCGGGCACTTCAGTGATTGGCACCACATTGTCTGGCAAATCGCTCGGCGCAATCGGCCCTGCCTGCATCGGAGAGGCCGCCACCGCAGGAAACCGCAGGCTTGCTTCCATTGCCGCGCGCAACTCTGGCTTTAAGCCGCAACCGGCCTTTTGTGCCAAGGCATCAGCCGCCAACAGATCCCGGAAAATAGTCGCCATGCTCGGTCCTTTCACAGAGACATTCGAAATGGCGATGCACAGCACCAAAGACGCGCGCACCGTCACTTCATGAATTGGAAAACCACAGCTATGCTCGAGGGTAGACTGGCTAGGTGCGCGCTTTCTGACAAAATTAGTCAGAAATTGCAATAGCGGAATTTCGCACACCGCAACGAAAAATGCCGCGGCCCCCGGACCACGACATTTTCAATCAACGTCAAATGTTTAACAGCTCAGCGCCCGCTGTCCTGCGCCTTGATCACTCCGGCCACACGGTTGCCTATGGCGCGGCTTCCCTTAAGCGAGGGGTGAATCATGTCGCCACTGTGGAAGCTGCGATTGCCATGCGGCACCAGATCCGCCAGCGACACAAAATGCACCCCGCTATCTAAGGCGGCGAGCTTGGCGATCCGTGCTTCCAGCGCATCCCCATTGTCGCGACACCCTTCAATCGGCGACCAGGCGCCGGGACTACGCAAATAGCCGACCCATGCCACCTGAGCACCTTTGTTGCGCAAGTCCTGCACCAGCATGGGGATTGCACCGCGCTTGCCATCTGCACTGATCAGCTTGTCCATTTTTCGCGTACATTTGCCACAGCCGCAGCCGAACCAAAGATCATTGCCCCCGCCATTCAGAACCACCCAGTCCCAGTCTCCCTTACGATACTGGCTGGCGATCTTCATGCCCATTGCCCCGGAAATCGGCAAATTATACAGCATGCGCGCCCCGCTCACCGCAGTACTTGCCACCGGCTCACCCAGCGCGATCTCCATCGCGTGCGATACCGACTTTTGCGTCACACTGTGCCAGGCCATCATGCTGTCGCCCATCGCCAGAATGCGCGGGGCATCCTCGGGCGCAGTCACCGCGTTTTTGGCCACAACATCCGTCGTGGAGCTTGCCGCAACGGCCGCATTGGCATCCTCAGAAATCTCGTCGGGCATGGCCTCAAGCGGCGGCGTCGATGCGCATCCCGCAACAAGAAACACAACGGCAAAGCCGATGGCCAACAAAAGGGTATATGGGGCTCTTATCAAATACTCTCGCATACGCACGCCTGGTCCAACAAATATCGAATCGATCACGGCAAGCCCCCAAGCCGCATCAACTCGGCACAGTCTCACCCAATTTATGGTTAATTGCCACGATCAGGTCGTGAACAATCTGTTGCGCTTCCCGCCATAGTAGCACAATCGCAGGTCAGAAACACGTGCATGTGCGCGGGCCGCCTGCTCAGCTTATGCAAAATCAGGTTTCCAAAAGCCTTATTTTCCGATATGGGCCAGCCATCTGAAAGCTTGCGCTCTGATCCCGGCGCTCGAAGCAAGATAAGGGGGATCGGCGGCAATGGGGCCGCTATTTCAAACGGGAGACCCGGGATACGCCCGGGAGGGCTCCCAGCTAGGATACGATGATGTTCGAAGTAACAAAGAAATCCATGCAGTGGGGCGAAGAGACGCTCACACTGGAAACGGGCAAGGTTGCCCGTCAGGCCGACGGTACCGTGATCGCCACTCTGGGCGAAACCTCCGTCATGGCCAACGTGACCTTTGCAAAGGCACCAAAGCCCGGTCAGGACTTTTTCCCGCTGACCGTACACTACCAAGAGAAATACTACGCCGCCGGTAAAGTACCGGGTGGCTTCTTCAAGCGCGAAGCGCGCCCGACTGAAAAAGAAACCCTGACCGCGCGTCTGATCGACCGTCCGATCCGCCCGCTGTTTGTTGATGGCTTCAAAAACGAAGTTCTGGTGATGTGCACCGTGCTGTCCCACGATCTGGTCAATGACCCAGACATCGTGGCAATGATCGCAGCCTCTGCCGCGCTCACCATCTCTGGCGCACCATTCATGGGCCCAATCGCGGGCGCACGTGTGGGCTTTGAAGACGGCGAATACGTTCTGAACCCAACCGTTGACGACATGCAGGACCTGCGCTCCAACCCAGACCAGCGTCTGGATCTGGTTGTGGCCGGCACCAAAGACGCCGTCATGATGGTTGAATCTGAGGCTTACGAACTGACCGAAGCAGAAATGCTCGGCGCTGTGACCTTCGCCCACGAGCAGATCCAGCCAGTGATCGACCTGATCATCGATCTGGCCGAAGAAGCGGCAAAAGAGCCGTTTGACTTCCAGCCACCAGAATACACCGAGCTGTTTGACGCGGTGAAAGCAGCTGGCGAAGAGCAGATGCGCGCAGCTTTCGCTCTGCGTGACAAGCAGGAGCGCACTTCCGCTGTTGCCGCTGCCCGTGACGCGATCAAAGAAGCGCTGTCTGAAGAGCAACTCGAAGACGCAAACCTCGGTTCCGCGCTGAAAAAGCTCGAAGCAGGCATCCTGCGTGGCGACGTTGTGAAAACCGGCGTCCGTATTGACGGCCGTAAAACCGACGAAGTCCGTGACATCGTTTGTGAAACCGGCATGCTGCCACGGACCCACGGCTCCGCTCTGTTCACCCGCGGTGAAACTCAAGGCCTCGTGGTGACCACTCTGGGCACCGGCGACGATGAGCAGATCATCGACGCGCTGCACGGCAACTTCCGCTCCAACTTCCTGCTGCACTACAACTTCCCCCCCTACTCCGTGGGTGAAGTTGGCCGCGTGGGCTCCCCGGGTCGTCGTGAAATCGGTCACGGCAAACTGGCATGGCGCGCGCTGCAGGCAGTTCTGCCAGCGGCAACCGACTTCCCATACACCGTGCGTGTGGTATCCGAGATCACCGAATCTAACGGCTCCTCTTCCATGGCGTCCGTTTGCGGTGGCTCCCTCTCCATGATGGACGCAGGTGTGCCTCTGAAATCCGCCGTTGCCGGTGTGGCCATGGGCCTCATTCTGGAAGACAGCGGTGACTACGCGATCCTGACCGACATCCTGGGTGACGAAGACCACCTCGGCGACATGGACTTCAAAGTGGCGGGTACCGAAAACGGCATCACCTCGCTGCAGATGGACATCAAAGTCGCAGGCATCACACCTGAGATCATGGAAAAAGCGCTCGCGCAGGCGAAAGAAGGCCGCATGCACATCCTGGGTGAGATGAACAAATCTCTCTCCGGCGCATCGGAATTCTCCGTCCACGCACCGCGCATCGAAACCATGAACATCCCAACCGACAAGATCCGCGAAGTGATCGGCTCCGGTGGTAAAGTGATCCGCGAGATCGTTGAAGTCTCCGGCGCGAAAGTCGACATCAACGACGAAGGCGTGATCAAGATCGCAAGCCCGAACGGCGACTCGATCCAGAAGGCCTACGACATGATCCACGCGATCGTGGCAGAGCCAGAAGAAGGCGCGGTTTACACCGGTAAAGTTGTGAAAATCGTCGACTTCGGTGCCTTCGTGAACTTCTTTGGCAAGCGCGACGGTCTGGTGCACGTGTCTCAGATCGAGAACCGCCGCCTGAACCACCCTTCCGACGTTCTGAAAGAAGGCCAGGAAGTGAAAGTCAAACTGCTTGGCTTTGACGACCGCGGCAAGGTGCGCCTGTCCATGAAAGTTGTGGATCAGGAAACCGGCGAAGAGATCGTTCCTGAGAAAAAAGAAAAGTCTGACGACTAAGTCTTGAATTTAAGACACCAGAGAGCCCCGGCCATTGGTCGGGGCTCTCTTGCTTAACGGCTTTGGCGACAGTGTGGGACAAAACATGCCACAGCAACAAGATGAAGCTCCACTCGCACAAGTGGCGACTTGGGTCATCAATTTGGAAACGGACGCTGAGAGGCTTCGCGTAACAGGCAGCCTATTGCAAGACGCGGACCTCCCATGGTCTCGCTTTCCTGCTGTCGATGGTCGGGCAACCAATCTGAAAACCCATCACCTGAACAATAGTAAGCGACAATCCCATTTGTTTGGGCGTGAGTTGAACAGTGGCGAAATTGGGTGTTTCCTCAGCCACTTACATGCACTCGAAAAATTTGCCGCCGGCTCCGAAGAATACCTTCTCATTCTGGAAGACGACGCCGATGTTCCGAAATCATTGGCCCGAGACGTATATGAAATAATAAAGTGGCACGAAGCAAATCCCAAACACCGTTTGGATTGCGTCAATCTTTGCAATGCATCTCGCAAACGAAACACACCGCTCGCGGCACTGTCAGGTCGTCAACTATTGCGGTCTTGGTATTTCCCGGTTCTCACGACCGCTTGCCTGTGGACCAAAGAAGGCGCACGCGCGTTTGTAAACCAAGTGCATCACGGCGGCATTGACGGCCCACTTGACGATCGCATGCGCGCTTGGTTCGCCAAGACAGGTGGCGGCATGCACCTGGACCCAGTCCTTGTACCTCCGCGGCAGGTTGCAAGCTCCATAGACGCAATGGGATCCCGGTCCACAAGCACTTTGCCACGCTCAAAGCAGATTCTGCGGCGAAAGCTCCCAGTCTACGGGTGGGTTTTTCTGAACAAACTCAAGAGCCTCTTCCGGGCTTCGTAGCAAACGGATCGATGAACCGAACGCTGAAGGCCGCAAACAAATCGACCGCCCCCGGAAACAGGAGCGGTCATATTTTTCTCAGCGGCTAATGGCTTTAGGCCGCCACCCACTCTTCGTCATCATCATCTTCAAACAAGATGGCGTCTTCAGAGGCTTCCTCAACCGCTTCCGCCACACGGAACCCGGACAACCCATCCACCAGACGATCCACCGCCATATCCAGGCTGGAGGTCGCCGCAGAGGCTTCTTCAGACCGCGCAGCATTGGCCTGCGTCTCAGAGCCAATCGTTTGCATGCTGTCTCGGATTTGAGCCACCGATTGCGCTTGCTTGTCAGAGATCTCGGAAATCTCGGCAATATTGGTGCGCACTTCGCTCACATCGCCCAAAATGGTCTCCAGCGCCTCACCAACTTCACGCACCAGCGACACGCCGCTGGACACATGCCCGTTGCTTTGGCTGATCAGCCCATTGATGTTTTGCGCAGCTTCAGCCGACCGGTGCGCCAGCTCGCGCACCTCCGAGGCCACGATCGCAAACCCTGCGCCCGCTTCCCCGGCCCGCGCCGCCTCCACCCCGGCGTTCAGCGCCAATAGGTTGGTCTGGAACGCAATGTCCTCAATCAGCGCCACAACCGTGTCAATCTGCGCTGAACTCGCTTCGATTTCATCCATTGTGCTGACAGCTTTGCGCACAACTTCAGTGCCTTCGCGGGTCAGCTTTGTTGTGTTGTCAAACCGGTTTTGGGTATCGACAGCTTTATCAACTGCGCCCTTCATGGCATCCGCGATCTGCTCAACAGCCTCAGTGACATGCTGCAGCTCACCCGCTTGTTTTTCCGTGCTGTGCGCCACATTCAAAGACACTTCACGCAGTTCGCGGCTGTCTGTTTCGATCTGATTAGAAATCGTGGTCACAGAGCTGACAATGCCACTCAGCGACGTCACCGACGCATTGAAGCTTTTGCGCAGATCCTCATA
Organism: Shimia sp. MMG029; assembly: GCF_027947445.1. Classification (NCBI taxonomy): domain Bacteria; kingdom Pseudomonadati; phylum Pseudomonadota; class Alphaproteobacteria; order Rhodobacterales; family Roseobacteraceae; genus Shimia; species Shimia sp. MMG029. The sequence goes on from NZ_JAQJIM010000002.1 coordinate 347,401, forward strand.
GCTGTCCTCAAACGGAGTACGCACATAAGCGTCGAGATTGCCTTCAGAGATCAGCGTCAACTTGTCATGCAGCGTCTCCACCACTTCGGTTTGCACTTTCTCTTTGGTCTCAATGCTGGCCTTTTCCTCATTCAGCGTATCCATCAGATCTTGCTGCGCTTGTTGCTCTTTGGCCAGCTCCTGCAGCTGCTTGCGATAGTTGTTCACCGACACAACCAGAATACCAGTCTCCGCAACCACAATCAGCGCGTGCACAATGGTTCGCCCAAGGTTCTCAACCAAATCAACAGACGGGTAAACCATCACTGGGAACAGAAACGTCAACGCCAGATGGTGAACCGCGACAACACCAGCGGCGGCCAAAATCGCAACCGGACAGATCATCACCGTCAAAACCGCCAACATCGCAAAGAACATCATATGAATGTCGAGCTGCCATGCATGGCCAGCCATAGCTGCAAGCAGCACCATAATTTGGCCAGAGCTTGCAACGGCAACGCTCAAACGCGCAGCCAAATTGCCTTGCAGGCGCATCGCATAAACCGACAGGCCAACCAGCACCGCCGAGGCGCCGCCAAGCGCCACAAAATTGCCGCCGCGCACAATTGCGACGCCAAAGGCCAACGCACCCAAGAGCGCTGTGACAATTGCGACGACTTTCACACCAGTCTGGTGTGATTGGGTAAGTTTGGGATGTTCAATCATGTTTTCACTCCGCAGAGCCAGGATAGCGCTTCGCCGTCCAAAATGGCCCATGCCCCGTTTTCCTTAAGTCTGTCTTCAAAATCTTCGGCATCAGATGCGCCCATGACCGCCATTGGCGCACGCGAGACGCCAATCACCCAGCCACCAGAAACCTCAACTATGCGGTCCAGATCAGCGCCCGGCGCTGCCACCACCACCACCGGCGCACCTTCTTTCAACGGCGCGCCCACAACTGCCAGAACCGGGGTTACCGTCAGGCAGAAAACGATTCCAAGAATCGCAGGCAGAAATTGGACAGGTCGGGTCATTCGTCCATCTGCGCGCAAAATAATTGCCACCAAATTAATCGATGCCAGCAAGCGCAGAGACAAACGCCTAAGAATTTATCGGTTTTCACAGAGAAGACGGTGCAGTTGGAGCAAATCAATCAAAGTAAAGAAAAAGGCGCCGCACATATCGCACGACGCCTTCTCAATGGGTTGTTTGTATGCCGTAGCACCGTCAGGGTACTGACGTCATTTAATTAACCTGGCAACTTAGTGGTGCGCAGATAAGGGAAATGCGTGGTGAACTCCCCGTATTTGGCAGTCGCGTCCGCATCGCTCACAGCAACCGGGATGACCACATCACCACCCGGTGTCCAGTTTGCCGGAGTCGCAATGTTTTCCTTCGCCGCGGTCTGCAATGCCTCAAGCGCCCGCAGAATCTCCGCAAAATTGCGCCCCACATTCATCGGATAGGTCATTGATAGCTTCAGCTGCTTGTCAGGCCCGATGATAAAAACAGAACGTACAGTGGCACTGTCAGCAGGCGTGCGCCCATCTGGCAAGTAGGCTTCTGCTGGCAACATATCGAAGGCTTTGGACACCTCTAGCCCCTCATCTGCGATGATCGGAAATCCAGCATCCGCACCGCCATAGCTCTCAATGTCCTTCTTCCAGCCCTTGTGGTCTTCGACACCATCAACGGAAACACCCAACACTTTGGTACCACGCTTGGCCCATTCATCTGCCAATTGCGCCACGGCACCAAATTCAGTCGTGCAAACCGGCGTAAAGTCCTTGGGGTGCGAAAACAGGATCGCCCAGCTGTCACCTATCCAATCATGAAACGTAATCGTGCCCTGATCCGTTTCTGCCGTGAAATTTGGCACAGTATCATTAATTCTAAGGCCCATCTGAATCTCCCTATTCGCGGGTCTGTCTGTCAGCGGCAAATGCTGTCGCAGTAAAAAATACCTCGTAGGAAATGGCAGCTCAGAATAGGCCTTTCCATCCGCAGGCAGGCACAGACTACATCACCAGCTTCTAAGCACCACCCCTTTTGGGATCAGGATATATCCAAAATAACCCGGCGTCCGATTGAGTGTACACACTCTTGCACCGCCCGGATGTCGCGGGCAGAGTGCCCGCAAGGATCGATAGGGAGGGAACCATGATCGATAAACGCCAATTCTACATCAACGGCCAATGGGTTAATCCCGTGGTTGCCAATGACCTCACTGTCATCGACCCATCCACCGAAGAGCCCTGCGCGGTGATTTCTCTCGGTGATCAGGCAGATACAGACGCCGCCGTGGCCGCGGCACGCGCCGCCTTCCCCGCCTGGGCGGACACCCCACTGGAAGAGCGTGTGGCACTGGTCAAAAAACTGCGCGAGATCTACGTCGCCCGCCGTGCAGACATGGCCGAAGCCATCCGTGCCGAAATGGGCGCGCCGCTTGATCTGGCCAGCAACAACCAATGGGGCGCCGGTGTCTGGCATCTGGATGGTTTCATTGAAGCGCTGGAGAACTTCGAATTTGAATACGCCATGGGCGCAGACCGCATGCGCAAAGAGCCCATTGGTGTCTGCGGCATGATCACCCCTTGGAACTGGCCCATGAATCAGGTCTTCCTGAAAGCGATCCCCGCGCTTCTGGTGGGCTGCACCATGGTTCTGAAACCTTCTGAAATCGCGCCGCTCTCTTCGATCGTCTTTGCCGAAATGATGGACGAAGCGGGCTTCCCTGCGGGCGTGTTCAACATGGTCAACGGCGATGGCGTCGGCGTCGGCAGCCAGCTCTCATCCCACCCCGATGTGGATATGATCAGCTTCACCGGCTCCACCCGCGCAGGCATCGCCATCTCCAAAGCCGCCGCCGACACGCTCAAACGTGTCAGCCTGGAACTCGGAGGCAAAGGTGCCAACATCATCTTTGCCGATGCGGATGAAAAGGCCGTCAAACGCGGCGTGATCCACTGCATGCAAAACTCCGGCCAGTCCTGCAACGCCCCCACCCGCATGATGGTGGAAAGCAGCGCCTATGCCGCCGCCGTGGAACAGGCCAAAGCCGCCGCCGAAGCGGTCCAGGTCGGTGCCACAACAGAGGCGGGCCGCCACATCGGCCCAGTGGTCTCCGAGGTGCAGTTCAACAAGATTCAGGGCCTGATTGAGATCGGCATCAAAGAGGGCGCAACCCTCGTCGCCGGTGGCCTTGGCCGCCCCGAAGGCATGAACAAAGGCTATTATGTGCGCCCCACGGTCTTTGCCGATGTCACCCCGGACATGACCATCTACCGCGAGGAAATCTTCGGCCCAGTGCTCGCCATCTCCCCGTTTGATAGCGAGGCGCAGGCGGTTCAGATGGCCAATGACACGGTCTATGGCCTCACCAACTACATCCAGACGCAGGATGACGACAAACGCCTGCGTGTCGCCCGTCAGGTGCGCTCCGGCATGGTGGAAACCAACGGCGTGGGCCGCGTCAACGGCTCCCCCTTTGGCGGCTACGGCCAATCCGGCAATGGCCGCGAAGGCGGCGGCTGGGGTCTCGAAGAGTTCTGCGAAACCAAGGCGATCTCCGGCGTGCCAATGGGCTGACCGGAAGGCTCCAACAAAACAAAAGGCCGCAGCACACCGCTGCGGCCTTTTTTATTGATGCTGTATTTATGCGGCTGGCTTGCGCGAACGATTGCGCCGCCGACGCGGGCGTCCGCCACCGGGCTTGTCAGTGCCATTGGCCGCGCTTTTGGGCTGTCCGCCAGCAGGTTTGGCACCACCGCCGGGCTTTCCGCCGCCGGGTTTGCTGCCTCCGCGCTTGCGCCCCGGCCCGCCGGAGCGTGGCCCAGCCCCGTATTCTTTCTTCATCTCCCGAAGTTCATCGGTAGGGCGGTCAAACTTGCGCCCGATCAGCTTCTCGATGTCCTTCAGATAATCCCGCTCATCCAGCGCACAGAAGGAAATCGCGCGCCCGTCGCGGCCCGCCCGCGCGGTGCGGCCAATCCTGTGCACATAGCTTTCAGCCACATTGGGCAGGTCAAAGTTAATCACCAGCGAAATCACCGGAATATCAATCCCGCGCGCCGCCACATCTGTCGCCACCAGCACAGTGATTTCACCATCGCGAAACGCCTTGATCGCGCGGTCCCGCTGCCCCTGGCTCTTGTTGCCGTGGATCGAAGCCGCGTTGAATCCATCAGAGACAAGCTGCTTCATCATCCGCTCCGCACCATGTTTGGTGCGCGAAAAAATCAGCGTGCTCTCGCCCATGTTCTCCGACAGGATCTCCCGCAGGCGCACGCGTTTTTCGCCCTTTTCCAGATACTCCACGCTCTGCGTGATCTTATCCGCGGTTTTGCCCGGAGGCGCGATCTCCACCCGTTTCGGCTTGGTCAGATAGCTCTGGCTCAGCTCTTCCATCTGCTTGGGCATGGTGGCCGAAAACAGCATGGTCTGGCGCGGCGTGCCCAGATGCGGCGCGATTTTGCGCAGCGCATGGATAAAGCCCATGTCCAGCATCTGATCCGCCTCATCCAGCACCAAGTTGGTAACAGTGGACAGGTTGATTTCCTTGCGGTCCAGCAGATCAATCAACCGCCCCGGTGTGGCCACCAAAATATCGGTGCCACGCGACAGCATGGCGATCTGGCGGTTGATCGACTGGCCGCCCACCACAGTCATAACCTTCATCGGTGTGCCCTGCACCATCGGGCGCAGGTTGTCGGCGATCTGATTGACCAGCTCGCGCGTCGGGGCCAGCACCAGCGCTTTCACGGATTTCGGCATAGGCTTACCCGGCTGTTCCAGCAGGCGATCCATCATCGGCAGACCAAAGGCCAGCGATTTCCCGGTGCCTGTCTGTGCAAGGCCTAGAATGTCATGTCCTTCAAGCGCCAACGGTATCGCCTTGGCCTGAATCGGTGTCGGGGCGTCAAAGCCGTGTTTCTTCAACCCTTTGAGCAGGGTGGATGACAGGCCCAGATCTTCAAATTGCGCCACAATATGTCCTTTCAACCGCACGCAGGACGCACGGCAAACAGCGGTGCCAGCGGCATCCGCTCAGAGGTTTGACAGCACCGCCATTGCACAGACCCATTCTGCGCCAACCCGGCCTATCCGTCAGAACCCTGCGTGATGGGAACGAAAGCGTCGTTGATGCGCCTGTCCGCCCTCTTGGGGGCGCGGCGCGGCCTGCTCACGCGGCTGCGCAACGACGCGCCTCACATATAGGCTTGTCAAAAAATGTCAATGTCTTTGCCTTATCGCCAGTCCAGCACCACCTTACCCGACTTGCCGGATTTCATCGCCGCAAACCCCTCTTTAAAGTCTGCCATCGGCAATTGATGCGTGATCACCCGGCTGACATCGAGGCCATTTTGCAGCATCGCGATCATCTTATACCAGGTCTCAAACATCTCCCGGCCATAGACGCCCTTGATGGTGATCGCCTTAAACACAATCCGGCTCCAGTCCACAGGCGACCGCCCGGGCGGAATACCGAGCAGGGCAATCTTGCCGCCCATCACCAGCGCCTCCACCATCTGATCCAGCGCCACCTGCGCGCCGCTCATCTCAAGCCCCACGTCAAAGCCTTCTTTCAGGCCCAGCGAGTGCATCACGTCATTGAGGTCTTCCTGCGCCACATTCACCGCGCGTGCGTTGGGCACCACATGTGTGGCCAGCGCGAGCCGATCCGGATTGATATCCGTGATCACCACATGACGTGCCCCTGCATGTTTGGCCACCGCCGCCGCCATGATCCCAATCGGCCCCGCGCCTGTGATCAGCACATCTTCCCCCAACAGATCAAAGCTCAGCGCCGTGTGCACAGCATTCCCAAGCGGGTCCAGAATCGCCCCGATCTCATCGGGAATATCATCGGGCAAAGGCACCACATTAAACGCCGGCAGCCGCAGATATTGCGCAAAGGCCCCTTGCACATTCACACCAATGCCGCGCGTGCCGGGATCAAGGTGAAACTTTCCCGCCCGCGCCTGACGGCTTTCATGGCCAATGATGTGCCCTTCCCCCGAACAGCGCTGACCAATCTCAAGCCCCTCGACGCGCCGCCCAATCTCAACGATCTCCCCGGCAAATTCATGGCCAGTGATCATCGGCACCGGCACCGTGGCGCTGGCCCAGTCATCCCAGTTCCAGATATGAATATCCGTCCCACAGATCCCGGTTTTGTTGACCTTGATCAACACCTCATCCGGCCCGATCTCAGGCACCGGCGCCTGCACCATCCACAGCCCCTCCTCAGGGTGGGATTTCTCAAGCGCTCTCATTGTGTTTGCGCGCATCTGCTCACTCCCACAAATCGGTAGACAGGTACTTCAAACCACTGTCACACATCACAATCGCCACACAGCCGCCCTTTTCCGGCCCGCGCAGCAGATCCACCGCCGCCGCCAGATTGGCCCCTGCAGAAAAGCCTGCGAAAATCCCTTCGCTCTGCGCCAGCAAACGCGCGCCCTCGCGCGCGGCGTCCCCCGTCACCGACAGATGCCCCGCCAGCGCAGTACCATTCAGATGCACCAGATCGCCCATCGCGTAGCCGCCCCCCTGAATTGGATGCTCTGCCTGCGTCACAGTTTCCCCTGCAATCGCGCGCGCGCCCTCCGGCTCCACCGCATAACAGCGCACACCTTTGGGGCCGAGATATGCCGCCGCCCCCGCCAATGTGCCGCCAGACCCGGCAAAGTCACAAAAAGCCGTCACCGCCCCGTCAGACTGCGCCCAGATCTCCGGACCTGTACCGCTTTCATGCGCCTTCGGGTTGCCCACATGTCCAAACTGATCTGCGCGAAACGCCCCGCGCTCTTGGGTGATCCGCTGCGCCGCCTCATCCACCATGGCAAGGTCCGCACCAGAGACTTCGCCCGGCTTGCTGCCCGCGGCCTGCGGCACAATCACCACTTCCGCGCCCAGCGCCCGCATCATGCGGGCGCGCTCAACCGAGTTGCCCGCGCTCATCACCGCAACAAACGGATGCCCCAGAATGCCGCACACAATCGCCAGCCCGGTGCCCATATTACCAGAGGTCAGCTCCACCACCATCTGCCCCGGTGCTAGCGTGCCATCCCTGCGCGCCATCTCAATGATCGCCTTGGCCGCACGGTCCTTCTTGGAAAACCCCGGCAGCAGGTAATCCAGCTTTGCCACAATCCGCCCGTCCAGCTCCAACCGCGCGCAAATCCGGCTCAGCTCCACCAGCGGCGTGTCGCCAATTGCCTCAACAACAGAGGGTAAGATCATGTCAAAACTCCCAGCTCTTTGCCCACTTTGCCAAACGCCGCCAGCGCCCGGTCCAGCTCTTCTTTGCTCAAGGCCGCATTCATCTGCGTGCGAATGCGCGCCTGCCCGCGTGGCACCACCGGAAAGAAGAAACCAGAGACATAGACCCCCTCCTCAAACAGCCGCGCCGCCATCTCCTGTGCCAGCGTCGCCTCCCCAAGCATCACCGGAATGATCGGATGTTCCCCCGGCAGAATGTCAAAGCCCAGCGCCTCAAGCCCGGCCCGCCAATAAGCCGCATTCTCAAACAGCCGCGCGCGCATCTCTGCGCCCTCTTCCACCAGCCGCAGCGCTTCGATCCCCGCAGCAACAATGCTCGGCGGCAGCGAATTGGAAAACAGATAGGGCCGCGCCCGCTGCCGCAGCAGGTCGATCACTGGCTGCGGCCCCGCGATGTAACCGCCGATTGCCCCGCCAAGTGCCTTGCCCAAAGTCCCGGTGAGAATATCCACATCCACGCCAAAGTGATCCGGCGTGCCCGCTCCGTTTGGCCCCATGAACCCGGTCGCATGGCAGTCATCCACCATCACCACCGCGTCATACTCTTTCGCCAGCCGCGTGATCTCCGGCAGGTTCGCCAAGTAGCCATCCATGGAAAACACCCCATCGGTGGCAATCATGATATGGCGCGCGCCCTCATTGCGCGCATGTTTCAGCATCTCTTCCAGATCATGCATGTCATTGTTGGCGTACCGATAGCGCTTCGCCTTACAAAGCCGGATGCCGTCAATGATCGACGCATGGTTCAGGCTGTCAGACACAATCGCATCTTCCGGCCCCAACAGCGGCTCAAACAGCCCGCCATTGGCATCAAAACAGGCGGCAAACAGGATCGCGTCATCCTTTTTCAGAAACCTTGCCAGCTTCTGCTCCAGCTCCCGATGAATATCCTGCGTACCACAGATGAAGCGCACAGAAGCCATGCCAAAGCCGCGTGGTTCCATCGCCCCCTTGGCCGCCTCAATCAGCGCCGGATTGTCCGCCAGCCCAAGATAGTTGTTGGCGCAAAGATTGATGACCTCGCGCTCTCCAACCGCAATTTCCCCGGCCTGCGGCGAAGTGATCATGCGCTCCCGCTTCATCATCCCCTCCGCCTCAATGGTTCTGAGCGTGGCGCGGATGTCGTTCAAAAAAGCGTCTGACATGGGAATCTCCATAATGATGGACAATCATCTACCATAGCGGATTTACCTCCGTGAAGAGGGAATTTCACTATAACGGATAAAAATCCTTAATTTCGGAATTCACTTAACTTCAAGGTATCATACAAACGGCAGCATCGGCCGGCCGATAGGTCGGGCCGCACCAATCGCGCGACAGGGTATTGCAACAGGCAATGTCCCGAAAGCGGGCCTGCCCCTCGGCAGGTGCATTGGCAACGCTAGATGAAGTGGAATCGGTTGCGGGTTTTGACAGGCTTTGATCCAAAACCTCCGTCTGACTGCACCTACTCAGGCAGGCGCACCCCTACGCGCCAAACCTCACCCATTCTTCACAATCAAAAACACCCGCGCGGCCTCACTGGCCTCAATGGCATGGGTCACATCCGCCGCATACCGCGCCGTATCCCCTTCCGCCAAATCCTGCACTGCCGATCCGCTGCTCACTCGAACAGCGCCTTCCAGCACGGTCAGTTGCTCTGTCGCGCCGCGTTTGTGGGGCTGGCTCATCAAACGCCCGCCCGCCTCAAAGCGAATGTCATAGACCTCATGCCCGCCCACATCTTCGGGCGGTGACAGAATATGGATCAGGCACCCTTCGCCCATATTGTCAAACCGCGGCACATCGCTGGCGCGCAGAACCTCAACCTTGTCTGCGGCTTCCGCATCCAGCAGCCCGGCAAAATCCACCTGCAAAGCCCGCGTCAGGTTCCACAGGGTCGCTATGGTTGGGCTGCTTTCACCACGTTCAATCTGGCTCACCATAGATCGGCTCACGCCGGACAGTTTCGCCACAGCATCCAGTGACAAACCTTGCGCACGCCGCGCTTCTCGCAACCGGCTCGGCAGCAAATCCAGAATGGGCAAATCGGTATCCATGCCCCCAGATGCTGCGAACATCCCCAATTTGTCAATCAACAGCCCGCCATCCAACACGCCCCCATCCGTAAGACTACGGGTGCCGCGCTGTGACGCCCCGTTTCTGGTGACGCCCCCTTTCTGCATCTGCATAGTGCAGCGCAAATACGACGGAGAGGAGATCACCCATGTCGGACATCGTAATTCTGGGCGGCGCACGCACCGCTGTTGGCACTTTTGGCGGCGCGCTTGCCAACACCCCCCCTATTGAGCTGGCCACCGCGGTCTCCAAAGCCGCCATCGAACGCGCGGGCGTTCAGGGCGACCAAATCGGCCATGTGGCTTTCGGCCATGTCATCAACACCGAGCCCCGCGACATGTATCTGTCCCGCGTTGCTTCCGTTGAAGCAGGCGTGCCTAACACCACCCCGGCCATGAACGTGAACCGTCTTTGCGGCTCTGGCCTTCAAGCGATCGTGTCTGCCACCCAGTCCCTGATGCTGGGCGATGCGGATTTCGCACTGGCCGGTGGCGCAGAAAACATGTCCCGCTCGCCCTACATCATGCAGCAACAGCGCTGGGGCCAGAAAATGGGCGATGTGAAAACGCTCGACATGATGCTCGGCGCGCTCAACTGCCCGTTTGGCACCGGTCATATGGGCATCACCGCCGAAAACGTCGCCGATGAGCACGATGTCACCCGCGAGGACATGGACGCCTTCGCGCTCGCCAGTCAGGAACGCGCCGCCGCTGCAATCGCAGCAGGGTACTTTGACGAACAGATCACCCCGGTCGACGTAAAAGTGAAGCGCGACATGGTGGCTTTTGCGCGTGATGAGCACCCAACCGCCTCCACTCTGGAGAAACTCGCCAGCCTGCGCCCGGTCTTCAAGAAAGACGGTCGTGTGACCGCAGGAAACGCCTCCGGCCTGAACGACGGGGCCGCCGCTGTTGTGCTGGCGCGCGCAGAGGCAGCAGAGGCAGCAGGTCTGACACCGAAGTTCCGTGTGATCGGCTATGCCCATGCCGGTGTGCGCCCAGAGGTGATGGGCATTGGCCCTGTTCCAGCCGTGGAAAACCTGCTGGCCAAAACCGGCTTGTCCGTTGGCGACTTTGACGTGATCGAAAGCAACGAAGCCTTCGCCGCACAGGCCATCGCCGTGAACAAGGGGCTGGGGCTCGACACCGCCAAGGTCAATCCAAACGGCGGCGCGATCTCTCTGGGCCACCCGGTTGGCGCAACCGGCGCAATCATCACCGTAAAGCTGATGTATGAACTGGAGCGCACCGGCGGTTCCAAAGGTCTCGCCACCATGTGCATCGGCGGCGGTCAGGGCATCGCACTGGCGATTGAGCGGATCTAAATCTCTCTCAGAATCTGGTGGGCGGTCAAATGTTAACGCCTTGGCCGCCCACCGAAATTGCACCTACGCAATACAGTCGCGATACCGACGCAATACCGACAGCTCTGCAAATGGTTAATTTGGGCCCTAATCGACCCAGACAGTGATTCGATCTGACTGACCACGCGCATCGATCACGGTCAGTGTTGCACTGCCCCGCCCAACCGTGGGAACGGTCACATCACTCCTGCGCACCCCACTCACAACTGGCGCGCCATTGGCCAATACGGTCAGCGGATAAACCGCATTTTTGACCTTGAGCGTCATGCCCCCCACCGCATTGGCAAGCCGCGCTCCCTCTGGGGGAAACGCCACCTCAAGGGCGTCCGCTGCGCTCTCAAAAACAGCATTGCGCCCTCGAAATTTCTGAAGCGGTTCAGGCAGTTGCGCCGTATTGACGATCAGCGTTTCAGGCGGCGGCGCTGACAGCGGATCAAGCGTAGGTTTCAGCCTCTGAAACACATCAAACAGCACCGGCGCCGCCACCTCAGCGCCGAAAGCCCCCGGCACAGGTGTCCCATCCGGTCGGCCAATCCAGACCCCAGCCACGTGCCGCCCATCAAAGCCAATCGCCCAAGTGTCCCGATGCCCATAGCTGGTTCCGGTTTTATAGGCCAAGCCACTGCGCGGCGCACCCGCAGGCGGCGCAATATCAGACAGGATATCCCCCAGATGCCAGGCCGCCGACCGGCTCATAACCCTCTGCCTTTGTGAGGTATTTCCCCCAATCTTCCACAACAAAGGTGTCGAAACACCCCCCTGCGGGATCATCGCATAGAGCGTCACCAGCTCTTCCAACGACACCCCAACGCCGCCCAACGCCACCGCCAACCCAGCGGTCCCTCCCGGCACCTCAGGGGCCATCCCCGCCGCGCGCATGGCCGCCATCAAATTGGCCGGCCCCAGTTCATCCGTCAGCATCACAACCGGGATATTCAGCGACTGCGCCAAGGCCTCCCGCACCCGCAACTCTCCGCGAAAACGCCCGTCAAAATTCTGCGGCGCATAGCGCCCAAACCGCGTGGGCCGATCCGCAATCATCGTCTCTGGATGCGCTAGCCCACGATCAAAAGAAAGTCCATAAACCAGAGGCTTAAGCGTCGATCCCGGAGACCTCTTAGCACGGGTCATATCAATAAACCCCTGCCGCGCATCCGCACCAGTGACCCCAGCGGAGCCAACTGAGGCGAGGATCTCTCCGCTCGTGTGGTCCGCCACAACCATCGCAATCGACACCCGCGCCTCCAGCCCGCGCAGTGCGTCCTGTGCGAGAGCCTCCAACGAAGTCTGCAGCGCACGATCCAGCGTCACCTCATGCCTCTGAAGCTCCGGCGTCTCAGCCAGTGCCCGATCCGCCAAATGCATGGCCACCGAGGGAAACGCCCGCCGCCCCCTTGGCACCGGTGTCATCAACGCTCCAGCGACGCTTTCCTGATCTAAAACACCGGCTTCCTCAGCCCGCCTCAGAACCCTTTCCCGCGCGTCCACAGCCGCAGCGGTATGGCGATCTGGCCGCCGCGCATTTGGGCTTTGCGGCAAAGCCACCAAAAGCCCCACTTCCGCAGCTGTAAGTCGTTGAGGTTCTTTGCCAAACCAAGACAGAGTGGCAGCCCGTATGCCTTCGAGATTGCCGCCAAATGGCGCATGGGTGAGATAAAGTTCAAGGATCTCGCGCTTCTTTAGACGCTGCTCCAGCGCGAGCGCAACACGGATCTGGCGCAGCTTGCCCCCCCAGGATCCGGTGCCGGAATCCTCGATCAACCGCGCCACCTGCATGGTAAGCGTGGAGCCGCCAGAGACCACCCGACCGCGCCAAAGAGACTGCGCTGCGGCACGTAAAAGCGCCCGCAAATCAACGCCTTGGTGATCCCAAAACCGTTTGTCTTCATATGCCAGAAGTACATCTATGTAGAGCGAATCCACCTCACCATAGCCCGCACCAAGCCGCCACAATCCCCCTTCAACCGTATAGGCGCGCAGCAGCAAACCGTTCCGATCCACAACTTCCACAGAGGTATCAGCCAGAAGGTTGGGCAGCTCTGTCGTTTCGACCCATTTGTCAAAAGCGTCTCGCGCCCCTGCTACAAACAGAAGCGCCAGCACCAGAAAACCGGGCAAAAACCGCATGTTATTCGGTCACAACCAAACGCGACGCCGCGGTGTTGGCGCGGTACTGCGGGCGATACATGTCTTCAACAGACGCCGCTGGATGGTGGTAGCTGCCGGGACTTACAGCACGCACCATATAAGCCAGTTGAAACGGCTCCGCCGAACGCCAATCCACCGCCGCCAGAAAGCGATCTGCGCGGAACTCAGTGTTGGCCGCCTCCACAGGTTGCAGCCAATCCATGTCACGCAAATCCCCCGCCGCCAGCAGGTTGGGATTGTCGATTTCAAAACCTGCCGGCAATGGGTCATTGACCATCAAACGCGCCCCACCGTCGCTTGCTGGCGCAACTGTCAGCACAGTCACAAAGCGCTCTCCAGCGCGTACTGTTTCGAGCTCAACAGGTTGACCCTCCAAAGAAAAATATGCGCGTTCAAGCCGATAGCCATAGGACCGCGCCTCCGTTGGATAGGTTGGCACACCCACGGTGGTCACAGTCACGACCTGGGGCACGTCGCCCGCGTTCGTAAGGGCGACCTCTTGTGACACATCTTGATCCTTCAAACGCTGCAAAAGCGGCCCATTCAACGCTTTCCCATTCAGAATCAGCCCATTGGGACGTTCATCCTCAGTCAACGCATGCGCCGCCATCAGCGACCACACCGCCTCTTGAGTGGATCGCTCCGGCCTATCCGCGGCCACTTGGTGCAGCAAGCCGTCTATATCGATCGCCTCACTACCGGCTGCAACCGCCAGCGCAACCGCGCCTGCAGCATCGCGCAGGTCGGTGCCATAATCGACGCGCCAAAGCGGTGTCTCTTCGCGACCCTCCTGCGCTTCGATCTTACGCGCTGCCGTGCGGAACATTTCGTCCGCACGCATCTGATCACCATAAAGCGCCAAGGCTGCTCCCAACTGCGCAGCAGCCAGCGGCGTGGCAAAAGCTGTCCCTTTCACATCGGCGTAGTAGCGCAGATCGCCCATAGCAGCGGCACCTTCACGTGCCAGCACCATCAGGGCATAAGCCAAGTCCTCGCCACCGCTGTCAAAATCCGGGGCATAGTTCACACGATTGCGCAGGTTGTTCATCGCCTGCTTGAATGCCGGATCAGGAACCGCATGCCCCTGCGCGCGTGCGCGCGACAGAAAGTCAGTGACATAAGCATCGAGCCAGAAGTCACCGGACTCAGGACGCCAAAGACCAAAGCTGCCATTGCTCGCCTGACGCGTCAAAACAAGCGAGATCGCCTCAGCTACGCGTGCATCAATATCTTGATCCACTCCAAGCCCCAAACCACTTGCCACATCTTCAAAATAGAGCAGCGGTAGGGTTTGAGAGGTCACCTGCTCAGTGCAGCCATAGGGGTAACGGTCCAGCGCCTGCAGCAAGCCCGGCGCATCAAAGCGCGACAGCGCGCCAGAGGATACCACCGCTTCCGCACTACCAACGCGTAGGTCGGCGAACAAATCCTCCCCCAACGACAGTGTTTCACCTGCGGCCAGCGTGAGTTGCCGAGTTTCGCTCACCGCCGGATCATTGGCCCGCACGGGCAGCGTGAGAGATTTGACCAAGGTCTTACCATCGGGTGTCGTCAGCGAAACCCGCACAGCATGATCGCCAGTTTCCAGCGCGGTGAGCGGAATAGAGAAGCTCTGTGTCCCCTGCGCAGCGAGATCAAACCCCGAAGGAATCGCAGCCGCATCAAGGGCAACGCTCGCGGCTTCCACATCTAGTCCCATCCGGCCAGCGGCACCTTCGGCATGAACAAACTCCAACAGCAACCGGCTCTGATCACCCGGCGCAAGGAACCGCGGCAAGCTGGCCGTCACAACAACCGGATCACGCACCAGCACCTCAGCCTCTGCCTGGCCAACGCCTGTTTGAGACCACGCAACCGCCATCAAGCGCACCGAGCCGTTGAATTCGGGGATATCAAACTGCACATTCGCAGCCCCATCCTCGCCAACCGTGACAACACCGCTAAAGTAGGCAACCAATTCTTCGGTTGGCGGCGGCGAGTCAAAATCTCCTGCCGCATTGGCATCACCACCAGACCGCAAGCGCCCCATGGCCCCACTCAAGCCGTTGATCAGGCGACCATAGACATCGCGGACCTCCATACCCAATCGGCGTTGACCAAAGTAATGTCCCGACGGATCAGGACTTTCAAAACTGGTGAGGTTGAGAATCCCAACATCCACAGCTGCCAAAGTCACATAGGCCGTTTCGCCAGGTTTCACGCCATCCACTTGCAGCGCCACATCAAGTGGACCGCGCGGATCCATCACATCAGGTGCAGCGATAGTCACCGCTAGCTGCTTTTCTTCCGGATCGACCTGCGCATATTGCAAACCAAGCGCACGTGCAGGGTTTTGCCCTGCTGGCGCGTTCCCGGCCCGAATGACAGATGCGGTGACATAAGCGCCCGCCCCCCATTCGTCTGTCACATCCAGGTCGATCAGGTTCTCGCCCTCCTGGACCTCAACGGTTTTCATCGCGATGAGCCGGTTGGACATCACAGAAATCAAGGCTGTCCCGGCATAACGCGGCACAAGGCGCAACTGCGCGGCCTCGCCACTGCGATAACGCTTTGCATCCAGAGACAACTCAAGCGTATCGGGGGTTTCGGTCGCATCAACAGGCGCGTACCACCCCGCATCAAACGTGATCGCGGTGGAAACATAGTCACCGCCGTCTTGGGTCACAACGATCTCATAGCGGCCCCAATCAACATCTGCGCTGACCTCCAACGGCGCACCGTCGAGCGTTACGGACCCGCTCGCCACAACCTCGCGCGTGGTTGTGGGCTCCCACTCCCAGCCGCCATTGAGCTGATACCACTGGTAATGCGTGCGCAGACGGTTCACGGCCCAATTGACAGGCATGGCGGCGGGGGTCAGATCGGCATCAAGCGCAAGGAGCTCAAAGCTGGCCTGGCTGCCTTCCGGCACAACGTCCTCGCCAAAACGCGGCTTGATCCCCACCATCGGTGTTGTCGCGGCGACCGGATGGCCAATGCGGCGTTCCACTGGTCTGCCAGACCCTTCCAACACGCGTACGGCCACCTCCGCAATCAGGGCACGGCCTTTGGCCTCTTGCTCCGGCAATGGCACAAAGATATCTGCCTGACCTTTGCTGTCTGTCACATCGCCAGAGAAATACTCGGTCTGGCCATAAAACGGCAGATCATAACGGCCGAAACGGAAGCCCGGATATTCCTCAAGCGTGTCGCGCGCTTTCAGTGTCACCTGCCCTTCCACATCCAGATTGGCAGCAGGAGCGCCAAAAAGGTATCTGGCACTTAGCGCCAATGGGCTCGGATTTTGCACGTCAAAAGCACCATCTGGCGGGGTCAGGTCAAAGTCGATCCGCTCAGGCAGGAAGTCTTCAACAAGCACCTTGGCTGTCGCCAAGGCAGGCGCTTCCAGATCGGACTTAAGCGCCAGTGACCAGCGCCCACGCGGCACAGTTGCGCCTAGGGGCAGTTCAAAAACATGCCCGCCAGCGACACCATCAACGGAAATCCGGCGACTGTATTCCACACCATCCGGACGCGTGAGAATGGCCGTCAAGGGCAAGGCCGGCAGCGCCTGGGCACGATCACCGCGCGCCAAGGCGGTCACATAAATCGTCTCACCCACACGATAGGCCCCGCGATCTGTGGTGACATAGACATCAATTGGCGGCGTAGCGGGGCGTCCTTCAACACCGCGATCTGACAAATCAAAGGCAGGGTCTGTCAGGGACAGGAAAGAAAAATCATCACCCTTTTGCACCATAAGCAGTGCAGGCGACGCGCTGCCGGCACCACGGGTCAGACCTGCATCAAAAACAGCATACCCCTCATTGTCAGCCACTTCCTCCGCCAAAATGCGATTGGCGCGCGACAGCAACGTGACCGTCGCACCGCTTAACGCCCCTGCATCGGACAGCTGTCGCACAAACACGTGCAAACCGTCGCTGCCACTTAAGCTCGAAATCCCGATGTCAGACAGAAGAAACCACTGCGTCGCCGATGTTTCATCATATTTGTCGGCGCCCGGCACATCCGCCGTCAGTGCGTAGACACCTGCAGCCTGTCCAGCGACCAGATCAGCCATTGGCAGGCGCGTTGTCATGGTCTGATTGAGCGTGTTTTCTACTTGTCCAGTGCCGGTCCATACGGTTTCTGCAACATCACGATCAAAGTCCTCCATCTGCCAATAGCTCAGAGGTTGCCCAAAATACCCGTCCTGCATGGCACGCAAAATATTGCGATCGTTCACCCGCTGAAGCGTCAGGGACACTTCGTTGAGGTTAACAGTCTCAATGGGTATCCCCGCATCAGAACTGCGCGGCAAAACATAAGCTCTGCCTGCAAACGCAACGCGCGGGCTTCGATCGCGTACATACGCACGGACATCGGTGTCGCGTACAAGGCTCTCCCCGCTTTTTGCCGGCAGCCCTTCCCTGAAGGTGACCTGAATGTCCTGCCCGTGTGCCAAACCTTCCACGCAGATACGCCGCTCTTCCACACGAAGTGCCAATCGGGCATCGGGCAATTTCACGTAAGGCGTGTAATCCTGACCGGCCTCGATGAGCGCTTCGTTGAATTCCGCGCACAAGCGCGGGGCTTCCAAGTCGCTTTCAACTTGGTGATCAGAGACGCGAAAACCGTATTTTCCAATGGCATCTTCCAGTTTCTCCAGAATCTCACTGCGTGGGTTGATCGTCTCGGCAAGACGCAGGCTACGCAGCACCGCTTTGCCCCGGTCTTGGTCTTCCAGACGCTCGGCCATCAACACCAAAGCGTTCACTTGCTCCGCGTCTGAGGTGGCGCGCAGGTATGCATTTATAGAGGCAAGGTAAGCTTGCTCTTGATACCTTCGCGTCTCAGAAGTGCGATCACCGCGCAAACCAGCATTGAGCCGACCATACTCCAGCCAAAGGTCACTGCGATCCGCTTTGCTCAGCGCGCCACCTGTCCAACGCATTGCGCTCAACATGTTGCCTTCGGCGCGCCGCTCTTTGGCCGCCTGAAGCATATCAGCAACCGCCCAAGGGCCGCCTGCGTGCCTGCGCCCGATGTTGGCAGCGAGGTCTTTGGCACGAGTAAGATCATTCTCGGAAAGGAACCCCAAATCTTTGCCCCGAGCCCGAGCTGTCTTCAGGATTGTATCCGAAGCCGAAAACACCTCAGCCGACACGGCACCATCGTAGGGCTGCCGCTCATTGACTTCAGATTTTGGAAAACACGCATTGGAGCGCTGGTTGAACGTAAAAGCCACACATTCTGGCCTGCTGAGGCAGGTCTGTGCGCAAGCCTCATAAGTTGTATCAAACAGGTTTTGCAAATCGGATCCGTAGAAATCGACATCGCGACTCACCACCAGGCGCTTCTCCGGCACATAGCTTTCTTGTGCTTTCGCCGCCGTTCCCGCCATCGCAAACAGCCCAATTGCTAAAATCCGCAGCATTCTATTCTCCAACAATCAATAACTTGATCGTGCCATGTCACAAACCTGCATTGCAACGATGCAAACACATCCCGGTATTAAGCAGATGTTCATCGACTGACAGGAATATGGCCTCTAACGATAAGACGGCTTGAGGATCGGCGTATGTCGCTGGCGCAAAAACTTGCTGACGAACGGCGTGCCCGTTTGGCGGCAGAACGCTTGTTAGAGTTGAAAAAGCGTGAGCTTTATGCCGCCAACCGCAAGTTGGGCAAACATGCTGCGCAACTCTCAAACGAAATTGTGGAAGCCCGCGCGACAGTTGAGACTGTTACCAAAGAGAACAACAAGTTTCGGTCTGATCTGGAAACAGCTCAGGAACGCGCAGATAAGGCAGAAAGACGTCTGTGGCATTCCCTTTCCACAATCCGAGATGGCTTTGCCTTCTTTGACGACAGCGGCAAAATGATTGCCGCCAATCCCAGCTATCTGGCAATGTTTGAGGGTGCCGACCACATAAAACCGGGCGTGTCTTATCAAGAGATCATGGAATTTGCGGCACATGAAGGGCTGTTTATTCTCGAAGACACCTCTCCGGAAGACTGGTGCACGATGATGGAGCAGCGCTGGCACGCAGAAGAGCCAGAACCTGTGATCGTTCAGCTTTGGAATGAAGAGTTTCTGAAGCTCATCGATCAACGCGACCTCGGGAATGACCGGGCCAGCTTGGCCATGAACATCACAGAGTCGGTTCGCAACGAAGCGGAGTTGCAGCGTGCGCAGCATGAAGCCGAAGCGGCGAGCCAGGCCAAATCTGCGTTCTTGGCCAATATGAGCCATGAACTACGGACACCAATGAACGGTGTTGTCGGGATGGCCAGCCTGTTGATGGACACAACGCTGACTGAAGAACAGCGTTTGTTTGCATCAACCATCAAGAACTCGGGCGAGGCACTGCTGAACATCATCAACGATGTCTTGGACTATTCAAAACTGGGCACCGAAAATGTCGGGCTGCGCAATGAGACCTTCGATCTGGAGCGTTGCATCCATGAGGTAATGACGCTGCATCAGGTGTCTGCCCGCGAACGTGGGCTCGAATTGCTGGTCGACTACGACCTGTTCCTGCCAACCCAATTTGTTGGCGACATTGGACGCTTCCGTCAAATTCTCACGCATCTTGTTGGAAACGGAGTGAAGTTTACACACACCGGCCATGTCTTGGTGCGGGTTGTTGGCGTAATCACAAACGATGGGTCTAACGCTGTGTTGCATATCACAGTTGAGGATACAGGCATCGGTATTGCAGACGAACAGCTGGAACACATCTTCGGAGAATTCAATCAGGTCGATACAAGCCAAAACCGTGAATTCGAAGGCACTGGGCTTGGTCTTGCACTGACAAAACAGTTGGTCAACCTGATGTCCGGCGAAATTTGGGTCGAATCCGCATTGGGCATGGGTACGTCTTTTGGGTTCCGACTGACGCTACCGATCGAAGAAGACTGCGATCATCTTCCCATCCCACTGCCCGACAATATTCAGCATGTGCTCGTTGCCTCCGACACCGAAGTGAACAGCGATCTGCTCAGAAAGCAGCTTGAGCAAATGGGCGCAACGGTAACGATCTGCACAGATCAGTCGCAGGCAATGTTGCTTGCACCTCATGTGGACCTGATTTTGGCAGATCATGCGGCGGGCGACATTGATGCCCGACAGTTGAACCGTGACATGCTTGAGCAGAATTTGGCGACGCCCATTGTTGCGTTGACCTCTGATCCCAACAGTTTCGCGGATGTTGATGACCTCGGGCTTATCAAAAGCCTGCTGCCCAAACCCGGTTCCCGCGCAGAGCTGAATCTCGGAATTGCAAAGGCGGCTTTGGCCAGCCCCAACAACAGCATTCCAGGCAATTCAAGTGCCCGGCGACGCATGCGCATTCTGTCAGCAGAGGACAACAAAACCAACCGCTTGGTGTTGGAGAAATTGCTCAAGCCACTCGACATCGAATTGATGTTTGCGCATGACGGTGTCGAGGCGGTGGAGCGGTACGTTTCTTACTCACCGGACCTTATCTTTATGGACATTTCCATGCCACGTATGGATGGCACCGAGGCCACAAAGAAGATCCGGGCGCTGGAGACAAACAACAACCGCCGGACCCCAATTGTGGCGCTCACAGCATTGGCCAATGAAGGCGACGAAGAGCATGTGCTCAGTAACGGGTTGGATCGCTACCTGACAAAACCCCTGCGCAAATCTGAGATTTTCAAAGTGATCTCAGAAATGCACCCAGAAGAAACGATTGATCCGTTCAAAGACAATTCAGAGGCAATCGCCAGCTGACGCCCTTCACTTGGCTTCAGGGTAGTCCCTGAGAAACACCCAACGGTCCCCTTCTGACATGTCGTCCTGAAAACGATAGCCGCCATAGTCAAAGCTCTTAAGCCCTTCGGGATCCTGAATGCGATTGTGGATCATAAAGCGCGCCATTGAACCACGTGCTTTCTTGGCAAAGAAAGACACTATTTTGGCTTTGCCATCTCGCTCTTCCATGAAGACCGGGGTGATCACGCGCATTTTCAACGCCTTAAGATCCACCGCTCCAAAGTATTCTTGGCTGGCACAGTTGACGAGCGTGTCGGTATTCAAAGCTTCTGCCTGTGCATGCAGGGCCTTTGCCGGAGCAGTCCGCCAGTAGTCATAGAGCGACGCTCCGCGGCGGGTCTTCAGACGGCTGCCCATCTCCAGCCGATAAGGCTGAATCGCATCCAGCGGCCGCAACACACCATATAAACCTGACAAAATGCGCAGATGGTCCTGAGCCCAGGTCATTTCCTCTGGTTCAAGACTGGCCGCATCCAATCCCACATAGGTATCACCAGCAAAAGCATGAACCGCAGGGCGCGTCATGTCTGCATCGGGCTCTGCCTCAAACGCTTTAAATCGGTCGCGGTTCAGGCGCGCCAGATCTTCGCTTAAATCCATCAGCTTGCGCAGCTCACCCAATGTCAGGTTCCGCGCTGTTTTCGCAAGGCGTACAGCGTCTTCCTGAAAATCTGGCGCGGTCACAGGGCCGTCAACAACGTCCCAATTCAGGCGTTTGGCCGGAGAAATCACAACAAGCATTCGGCAGCTCCATCTGGTTTAGAACTCTTCTAATCCGCTCGATGCAGAACGTCCAGAAAAGCTGCACCAAATCGGTCTGCTCGCCGATCCCCAAGCAATCGCTCCATGTCCTGAGAGGTACGCGGCTTTTGGCTCGCGATTTTCGCCAAGAGCGAAGCTGAACAGCTCATTGGTTTGTCAATTCCGGTAGGGCCACGCATCAGCTGTGACTGCGCCTCCAACAATTGGTCATAGAGGTCAGCATCCTGCCGTCCTGCAATTTTACGGCGGCTGGGGTGCATTTGCTCTGCCTCGCCGTTGATCACTTCCAAGAACGCATCGCCATAATTGGCAAGTTTCTTGGCTCCGACCCCACTCACCCTTGCCATCTCATCAAGATCTGCAGGCCGTGTTTCTGCCATTTCTGCCAATGTGCGGTCAGGGAAAATCACATATGCAGGCACTTTGGCTGCTTCTGCCAAGGCGCGCCTTTTGGCTTTGAGCGCAGACATCAACGGGGTGTTTTCTTCGCTCACAAGTGTCTTTGCGGCGGGGCGACGCGACGTGACACGAATGGTATCGCGACGCAGCTCAACGCGTTCTTCATCACGCAATACCGGACGCGCGCGCTCTGTCATCGTCAGGGCACCGTGGCGTTCGGGATTTGGTCGCACCAGATCGTGCCCCATCATCTGCCGGAACACCGCTTGCCACTGGCGCTTGTCAAATTCGCCGCCCACCCCAAAGGTTGGCAGCGCATCATGGCCGCGTTCGCGCACTTTATCGGTTTCATTACCAAGCAAAATGTCGATCAAATGGCCGGTGCCAAACCACTCGCCTGTCCTCAAGATCGCCGAAAGCGCTTTCCGAACAGCTTCTGTGCCGTCAAAAACTTCGGGCGGCGTATCGCAGAGGTCACATTTGCCACAAGTGACCTCATCTTCGCCGAAGTACTTCAGCAACTGTTCACGACGGCACTTCAGCGCTTCGGCCAGCCCCAACAACCCGTTGAGCCGCGCATGATCTGCGGCGCGGCGCTCCGGCGGGGCAAGCCCCTCATCAATCTGGGAACGGCGCAGACGAATGTCATCCGGGCCAAACAGCGTAAAGGTCTCTGCTGGCGCACCGTCCCGCCCTGCCCGGCCAATTTCCTGATAATAGGCCTCAATGGATTTTGGCAAATCGGCATGGGCCACCCAACGGATATCGGGCTTATCTACCCCCATGCCAAAAGCCACAGTGGCCACAACGATCAAGCCATCTTCACGCTGAAACGTCGCCTCTGTTTCACGCCGTTCCTGCGGGTCCATGCCCCCGTGATAAAACAGCGCCTGGTGACCGTCTTCGCGCAGCGCTTTGGCAAGGCTTTCGGTTTTCGCGCGGGTCCCGCAATACACAATACCGGACTGCCCCTTGCGGGCTGCCGCGAACTGCAGGATCTGGCGGCGCGGGTTGTCTTTCGCAGCGAACGCAAGGTGTAAGTTGGGGCGGTCAAAACCGTGCAGGAACACCTGCGGCGTACGCCCGTCGAACAGGCGTTCAACAATTTCGTCGCGCGTTTCTGCATCTGCGGTGGCGGTGAACGCGGCAATTGGAACATTCAGCGCGCGCTGCAATTCTCCGATGCGTAGATAATCTGGGCGAAAGTCATGCCCCCATTGGCTGACACAATGGGCCTCATCCACGGCAATCAGGCTCACGCCAATCTTGCGCAGCATGCCCAACGCGGCGCCGGAGGCCAATCTCTCAGGCGCGATATAAAGAAGTTTGAGCCGCCCGGCTTCGATTGCGTCCCAAACTTGGGCTGTCTCTTCATCGGTATTGCCAGACGTCAACGCGCCGGCCTCAACACCGCTTTCCCGCAGCGCACGCACTTGATCCCGCATCAGAGCAATCAGCGGGGATATCACAACCGTGACACCATCCCGCAGCAAGGCCGGGAGTTGAAAACAGAGAGATTTACCGCCACCCGTGGGCATGATGGCCAGGACATTCTCGCCCGTAGCTACAGCATTGACGATCTCTTCCTGCCCAGGGCGGAAGGCGTCAAAGCCAAAAACATCACTGAGAACGGTGCTGGCGGCCCGCATTGTTCACCTTATTTATCTGGGCAATCTGCTCTGAGCAGTTGTCCCATAGTGTCCAAGCGGGCTCAAGCCCGAACAACGATTTAGAACAGGATCGCAGGCAGGATGTAATCACGCAGAGAAATGATGATCACAAAGACCACCAAAGGCGCCAGATCCAGAGGCCGCGTGTCCGGCAAGATCCGGCGGACAGGTTCATAGATTGGCTCCAGCAAACGGTTCAGACCGGTCCAGATTTGCGCCACAATCGGCTGACGCAAGTTGAGCACCTGAAAATTGATCAACCAGCTCATGATGATATGCGCCAGCATAAAGAAGAAGGCGATGTCCAAGATCAGCTTCAGCGGACCGTAAATTGCCATCATGAGAGGCTCCTTTGCTTTGATTGGCTCACAGTTAAGCGCGACGGGCAAAAAGCACAAGACTGACGCGAGGAAGTCGGTTGACGAAGCGTATAAAGCGCCGTTCAAGAGCGCCAAAGGAGAGACCGATGTATCCAATCATGCGCATGGTCAAAGAGCTGATCAAATACCGCAACGCTGCGCCTTTACCGCTGACTGGCACACATGTGTCCTCTCACCGTTGCTGGCCCTCAGATATTGATCTCTGGATGGAACTCAACAATGGCCGCACCCTGACATTGTTTGATCTGGGGCGCATCCCATTGGCCAGCCGCATCGGGCTCGTACCTGTTCTCCGCCAAAACAAATGGAGCCTCACCATGGCGGGTGCGTCTGTGCGCTACCGCCGCCGCATTCGCACATTTGAGAAAATCGAGATGCGCAGTCGAACCGCTTTCTGGGATGAGCGCTTTGTCTACATCGAACAATCGATGTGGAAACAAAATGGGGAGTGCGCAAACCACGCGCTATATCGTGCGGCAGTGACAGATCGAAATGGCATCGTATCACCGGCGCGTGTGATGGAAGCGCTTGGCAGTGCAGAAAGCCCGCCTCCTGCGCCGGAATGGATCCTCGCCTGGATTGAGGCGGAGACCACCAGACCATGGCCCCCCATGCAGGAATAGCTTGCTCTGGTTGAGTATCCCTGTCTAATTGACGTCAAAATCCGAAGGGGATGCGGATGGAAAAAACAACGACGCGCAAGCGCATTTGGGGTTGGTTCTTTTTTGATTGGGCGAGCCAGCCATATAACACGCTCCTGATCACTTTTATTTTTGCGCCCTATGTCAAAGACTTGATCGGCGATGGCGCGAAAGCACAAGCAGCATGGGGTTTTGGCATTGCCGCCGCAGGTGTGATCATTGCCGTTCTGGCCCCTGTGTTGGGTGCTATGTCAGACACCTCAGGCAATCGCTTGCGCTGGATCTGGCTGTTCTCGGTAATGTATGTGGTTGGATCTTTTGGGCTGTGGTGGGCGGCGCCAGACAATTTCAACCTGACATGGACATTAACGCTCTTTGCGATCGGCATGATCGGCATGGAGTTCGCCACAATTTTTACCAACTCGATGCTGCCGGATCTTGGCAGCAAGGAAGAAATCGGACGGATTTCAGGAAATGGTTGGGCCTTTGGCTATGTGGGCGGTCTGATCGCGCTTGTGATCATGCTCACCTTATTTGCCGAAGACGCAAAGAGCGGCAAAACGCTGATAGGTCTGGACCCAATGTTTGGTCTGGATGCAGAGCAACGCGAAGGCACCCGCGTTGTCGGTCCTCTTACGGCAATCTGGTATGCCATTTTCATGATCCCCTTTGTGCTTTGGGTTCGCGATCCGCGGCCGACCAAGCCTAGAAAAGGCGCCGTGGGCAAAGCACTTACCAATGTTTGGGGAACGGTCCGCAGCCTGCCCAAAACGCCGTCCCTCTTTGCCTATCTTGGCAGCTCAATGTTTTACCGCGACGCCCTCAATGGCATGTATACTTTCGGAGGCATCTATGCGGCGGGCGTGCTGAACTGGTCGGTTGTGGATGTGGGCATCTTCGGCATTCTGGCAATCATTTCCGGCGCTATTTTTGCGTGGCTTGGCGGGAAGGCTGACACACAATTTGGCCCAAAGCCGGTGATCAAAACCTGTATCCTGATGCTCTGTGGGGTCGCAATTGCGACCATCTTTGTGTCGAGAGAAAGCGTTTTGGGCATCGCCGTGGAGCCTCAGTCCAAACTGCCAGACTATGCCTTCTATGTGCTGGGCATCGTGATTGGCGCGGCGGGCGGTGTGATTCAGTCCGCAAGCCGCACAATGATGGTGCGCCAAGCCATTCCGGAACGCACTGCAGAGTCTTTTGGTCTCTATGCTCTGGCGGGCAAAGCCACGTCTTTCATCGCCCCATTTTTGATCGGTATCATGACCACGGTATCAGGCAGCCAACAGATTGGCGTCACGCCGCTCATCGCTCTTTTCTTGTTAGGCCTGATCCTGCTACGCTGGGTTGACCCAGAAGGAGATCATGCAAAATGGGGCCGCGCCTCCTCATCCTCCTAACACTGTTTGGCCTGATAGCCTGTCAGAGCGATACGGATACAAAACCCACACTTGCGGTTTCGACGCAGCAAGAAGTGCCCGCGACAATGCAAGGGATTGCCGCCAAACAATTGTTTGGCGCAAAGTCTGATGGTTCAAATCAAAGCAGTGCATCCTTTGGCAGCTATGCAAAAGGATGCCTTGCAGGCGGTGCTGAACTTGCTGAAACGGGCCCAACCTGGCAAGCGATGCGGCTTTCAAGAAACCGCAATTGGGGCCATCCTGAAACGATCTCCTACATTCAGGACCTCTCCGTTAAAGCTGCCCAGCAGCCGGGGTGGAACGGCCTTTACATTGGAGACATCAGCCAGCCCCGCGGCGGGCCGATGTTGTCAGGTCACCGTAGCCACCAGCTTGGTCTTGATGTGGATATCTGGATGCGACCGGCGGATCGGCTCAATCTAAGTGTCGGTGAACGCGAGAGTATTTCCTCGACATCCATGCGGCGCAGCAATGGGGCTTATGTCAACAGCAGCTGGACGCGACAGCACCACGAGATCCTGAGGGCCGCTGCGAAGGACTCTCGCGTGGCCCGGATTTTTGTGTTTCCCGGCGCAAAGGTGCAAATGTGCGAGGACGAAAAAGGCGATCGCGCTTGGCTTAGGAAGATCAGACCGTGGTGGGGGCATCACTATCACTTCCATGTGCGCCTGAATTGCCCAGCAGGGACGCAAGGATGCATCAATCAAGATCCTCCGCCAGCAGGTGACGGCTGTGATGATGCCAGAAAATGGGTGCAGGACATTCTCTTCCCACCGCCGCCGCCACCGCCAGATCCCAATGCGCCCAAGCCGAAACCACGCCGTGACCTTCAAATGACAGATCTGCCTCGCCAATGTATCGCCGTCTTGCAATCTCAATAGTTGCCTGCCTCACGCTTTCTGCGGGATTTGCGCTTTGGGCGGAAGCGGGCAACCCAAAGACTGGTGAGGCGGACCACCTGTCGACCTATCGCTGGCAAATACATGAGGGCTGGTTCGGCGGGTTTTCAGGCCTTGAAGTGTCTGACGACGGGACGCGGCTGGTGACCATTTCTGACAGAGGCCACATTGTGGCCGCCGATATTTCACGTGCGCGTGGCGACATTGTTGGTTTGGTCAATGTCACACAATTCAAACTTCTGAACCCAGAGGGCGCCTTTCCGGCGCAACCGACCCGTCGCGATAGCGAAGGGTTGGCGCAGCTTCCGAGCGGGCAATTGGTCGTTTCCTATGAGGGGCACCATCGGCTGGAACGCAGGGCATCCCCAGATGCGCTGCCTGCCCCACTTCCTCGAGATGCGTGGTTCAAGACCATGGCAGCGAACTCAGGCTTTGAAGCGCTCGCTGTCAGCAGCGATGGGAGACTGTTTGCAATGCCAGAAGCCGCTGTCGAGGACACGAATCGCATTCAGGTCTACACGCTACTGGGGTCTCACTGGCACCCTGCCTTTACTTTGAGCCGGGATGCAAAGTTTCAACCCGTGGGTGCTGATTTCGGACCGGATGGCAGATTCTATGTTCTCGAACGTGGCTTCAACGGGATCGGTTTCCGCACGCGTGCCCGCAGTTTCCGTATCGATGGCACCGAGGCAAACGATGAAAAACTCCTGTTTCGCAATGGCATAGGTGGCCATGACAACCTCGAAGGCATTTCGGTCTGGCGCGACAGTGATGGGCGCATTCGTCTTACCATGATCTCGGATGACAACTTCAGACTGATCCAGCGTACAGAAATTGTGGAATATGTCATTCCTCAATAAAACTTGATTTGCCCTCTCCTCACTTATACACGCCTGACGTCCTGCGATGCGCGTGGGGCCAAGTCGCCGCTACCTTGTCAAAACGGGCTAAAGCTTATGAACAAGACCTATCTTCCTGGCATTCTTGCCATGGCTGCCATCGTGGTGGCCTCCAACATCCTTGTGCAGTTCCTTTATGGCCAATGGCTGACATGGGGTGCATTTACCTATCCTCTCGCTTTCCTTGTGACCGATGTGATGAACCGGGTGTACGGCGTTTCCGCTGCGCGCCGTGTGGTTCTGGTCGGCTTCATCGTTGGTGTGATCTGCTCCTTTATCGGTACAAAGATCATGCTGGAAGGCGATGGCTTCACCTATCCGGCCGTGACGCTGCGGATTGCGATTGGCTCTGGTTTGGCGTTCCTGACCGCGCAACTGCTTGATGTTGCTATCTTTGATCGCCTGCGCAATGGAGCTTGGTGGCGGGCGCCGCTGGCGTCCACGCTGATCGGCTCTTCGCTGGATACCGCGATTTTCTTCACCATTGCCTTTAGCGGCGCACTCTCCTTCATCGAATCTGGCAACGACGTGAGCTGGGCCGGTGAAATGCTGCCGCTTCTGGGCGCTGGTCCAGTGGCCCCTCTGTGGGTCAGTCTTGGATTTGCTGATTGGATGGTCAAACTATCGCTTGCTTTGCTCGCTCTTGTGCCATTCCGCATCATCGTGGGGTCTTTGACTGCGCGCACCACATGATTTTGTTTGACATATCTCCAACCTGTGGCAGGCTGAAGATACGCGAAACAATCTGAAAGGAGGTGCCCATTGTCTAGAGAAGCTATGGAGAACGGAGTCGGAACAGTTTGGAAGGAGTGCAGCTGAGGCAGCCCTTGGCTGACATAAGATCCGAATTGGTGTTGACCTAACCGGCGCACCTCCAATCATCTCGAAGGGCTGTTTCCAACGCGGGAAGCAGCCCTTTTTGCTGGCGTGTTAACCGCTTTTATCGGCAAAAACCCCACATCGGTATTGCGTCGGTATTGCGACTGTATTGCGTAGGTGGAATTTTTGGGCGCATAGAAAAGCACAGATCTTAACCCACCGGCCGCGCAACGCGGGGAGCCCCATGCTGAGAATCAGCGATGACATCACGATTGAGGACTGGGAGCTGACCGAACAGTTCGTCCGTGCCAGTGGGCCCGGCGGGCAGAATGTGAACAAGGTCTCCACCGCTGTTGAACTGCGATTTGAGGCGGCGCGCTCGCCGAATCTGACCGCGCCGATCAAGGCACGGCTGAAACGTCTGGCCGGACGTCGCTGGACAAAAGACGGCGCGCTGATCCTGCAATGTGATGAAACCCGCAGCCAATCCCGCAACCGCGACATCGCGCGCGAGCGTCTGGCCGAGTTGATCCGCAAAGCGCTGGTGGCACCCAAACGCCGGATCAAAACCAAACCCACCTATGGCAGTCAGCAACGGCGGCTGAAGGCCAAAAAGGAACGGGGCGAGGTGAAATCCATGCGCGGCAAAATCCGCGGCGAGGACAGCTGAACCCAACCACGCGTCGTGCCATTACGAAATTACCACAAAACCCCGCTTGGCATGCCCGGACGATCAACCTAGGGTCGCGCCCAAATTGGGGAGACTGACATGACCAGCAGCATTGAACGCCGTGCCCGGCTTTTGGGGCCACATATGACCACCTTCTACAAAGAGCCTGTGCATGTGGCGCGCGGCGAAGGGGTTTGGCTGTGGGACACCGATGGCGCGCAATATCTGGACTGCTACAACAACGTGCCCCATGTGGGCCATTGCCACCCCAAAGTGGTGGAGGCGATTGCCAAACAGGCAGCGGTTTTAAACACCCATACACGCTACGTGCATGACGGCATTCTGGAATACGGCGAAGCGCTGACTGCGAAATTTGACCATGATCTAAGCAGCATGGTGATGGTCTGTTCCGGCTCTGAAGCCAATGATGTGGCGCTGCGCATGGCGCAGGCGATGACCGGTAAGACCGGGGTGATCACCACCGACAACACCTATCATGGCAACACCTCTGCGGTGAGCCAGCTGAACAGCTCCAAAGTGCCGATTGGCGGTTTTCAGGAGCATGTGCAGCGGGCGCCGGCGCCAGACAATATGATGCCGCCCGGCGGCACACGCGAAGGTCAGGCGGCGGCTTTTGCCGCAGGCGTGAAACAGGCGATTGCCACATTGGAAGAAAACGGCCACGGCGTTTCGGCGCTGATCGTGTGCCCCTATTTTGCCAATGAAGGCTTTCCGACGCTGGAAGAGGGGTTTCTGGATGAGGCGATTGCGCTGGTTCGAGCGGCGGGTGGCCTGATCATTGCCGATGAGGTGCAGCCGGGCTTTGGCCGGATTGGCAGCCATTGGTGGGGGCATCAGAAACTGAATTTTGCGCCTGACATCGTGACGCTGGGCAAGCCGATGGGCAACGGACACCCGGTGGCGGCAGTGATCACGCGCCCAGAAATCCTGACCTGTTTTCAGGAAGGGTTCAAATATTTCAACACCTTCGGCGGCAACCCGGTGAGTGCGGCAGCGGCGATGGCTGTGCTGAATGTGGTTGAGGACGAGCAGCTGGTGACCAATGCCAAGACGGTGGGCGACTACACGCTGGATCTGCTTGGCGCCTTGCAGGCGCGCTATGATGTGATTGCGGATGTGCGCGGCTCTGGCCTATTTCTGGGCGTAGAGCTGTGGCGTGATGGCAAACCTGCGACCGAGTTGTGCGATGCTGTGGTTGAAGCGATGCGCCATCGCGGGGTCCTGCTGCACACCGAAGGGCGGTTTGACAACACGCTGAAGATCCGCCCGCCCTGTGTGTTTGACAAGGCAAACGCGGATCAATTGGTCGATGTGATGGACGCAGCACTCGGTGCAGCACTGGGAGCAGTGGCATGAACGAAGCACAAGCCTTGACCGCCGCGCAGGACGCACTGACAGCATGGGGCGTGTCCGCAGCACCCCGGCTGATCAAAAACCGTGAAAACATCGTGTTGGAGGCGGTCGGCCCTGATGGGCAACGCGCGGCGCTGCGCCTGCATCGGCCCGGCTATCAGAGCGATGATGCGATCCGTTCTGAACTCTGGTGGTCAGAAGCGCTGGTGGCGGCGGGCATGACCGTGCCACAACCGATCCGCACCCTCGCCGAGGATGTGCTCGCCACGGGTGGCGCGCGGGTGGCCTCGCTGGTGACATGGCTTGAGGGCGAACCGCTGGGCGAAGGCGGTGTGCCGCTAGCGATGGATGCGCCAAGGCAAGACGCGCTGCATGAAGCGCTTGGCGCAGAGCTGGCCCGCCTGCATGTGGCGAGCGATGCGATGACGCGGCCTGACGCCTTTGAACGGGTCACTCTCGATCTGGAGGCGCTGCTGGGTGATAATCCGGCATGGGGCCGGTTTTGGGAGAACCCCAGCCTGACCGCAGAGGAATCCGCGCTGCTGCAAACCACCCGTGACACGTTGCGCGACGTGATTGCCGCCCATGCTAAGGCAGGCGGTGACTTTGGCCTGATCCATGCGGATGCGCTGCGGGAAAACGTGCTGGTGCAGGGTGATCAGGTGCGGCTGATTGATTTTGACGACGGTGTCTTTGGCTTCCGCATGTATGAGCTGGGCGTGGCCATGTCGCAGAACTATGACCAGCCCAATCAGGATGCGCTGGGGGCGGCCCTGCTGCGCGGCTATGCCTCTGTGCGTACGCTGCCGGATAACGCGGCTGCGCTGCTGGAAGCGTTCACTTTGATGCGCGGTCTGGCGAGCTGTGGCTGGACGATCGGGCGCTATGCAGATGAGGACGCAGCGGTGCGCGACTATGCAGAACGAGCGCTGGAAATGGCGCGGCGGTGGCTGGGCTGATCGTGTAAATCAGCCACAGACCAGAGTCGGCGCATTCAGACGATCACATCCATTTTGTCCTGTGCGCCGACGCTGAACACACGTTTGTAACGGTCGATTTCGTCCTGCGGCCCCATCGCCTTGTTGGGGTTGTCAGAGAGTTTGACCGTAGGGCGGCCATCCGCCTTGATCGCCTTGCAGACCAGCGAGAACGGCGCGAGGCCATCATCGGGGGTGAGACCGCGGAAATCATTGGTGAGCAAAGTGCCCCAGCCGAAGGACACGCGCGCGCGGCCGGCAAACTGGGTGTGCAGCTCGGCGATTTTGTCGGTGTCCAGACCATCGGAGAAGATGATGAGTTTCTTGGTGGGGTCTTCGCCGCGCTCTTTCCACCAGCGGATCGCGGTTTCCGCACCTGTGGCGGGATCGCCGCTGTCGATGCGGATGCCGGTCCAACCTGCGAGCCAATCCGGCGCGCGTTTCAGGAAACCTTCGGTGCCATAAGTGTCTGGCAGGATGATGCGCAGATTGCCGTCATGTTCCACATGCCAGTCTTCGAGCACCTTATAGGGCGCGCGGGCTAGTTCCTGATCGGTGTCCGCCAGAGCAGAGATCACCATGGGCATTTCATGGGCGTTGGTGCCAATCGCCTCCAAATCGCGTTTCATGGCGATCAGGCAGTTGGAGGTGCCGACAAATTTGTCGCCAAGCCCCTCGACCATGGCCTGCACACACCAATCCTGCCATAGGTAAGAATGGCGGCGACGGGTGCCAAAATCGGCAATGCGCAGATCCGGCAGGGTGCGCAGGTGATCGATTTTTTCCCAGAGTTTGGTCATGGCGCGGGCATAGAGCACCTGCAGCTCAAACTTGCGCATGTCATGCAGCACGGCGCGGCCGCGCAGCTCCATCAGTACGGCCAGCGCGGGAATTTCCCAGAGCATGACCTCATGCCATTTGCCCTCAAAGGTCAGCTCATATTGGCCGTCGCGCTTTTCCAGATGGTAGTCTGGCAGGCGCATGTTCTCAAACCACTCCATGAAGTCGGGGCGGAACATCTGGCGTTTGCCATAGAAGGTGTTGCCGCGCAGGAAGGTGCTTTCCCCGCGTGAGAGCGACAGTGACTTGATGTGATCGAGCTGTTCGCGCAGCTCGCCTTCGTCGATCAGATCAGCCAGCCGCACTTTGGAGGAGCGGTTGATCAGGCTGAATGTGACATGGGCATCGGGGCGGTTTCGGAAGATCGACTGACACATCAACAACTTATAAAAGTCGTTGTCGATGAGAGAGCGCACAATTGGATCAATCTTCCATTTGTGATTCCAGACACGGGTTGCGATATCGACCATCTTGACTGGCCCCCAAATTCACAGATTTTGCTTTTGATACCGACAATAAGACCCGGCTCCAAGCCCATAAGGCGGGCTTAGGCCTCTAAAGGTTCCGCATCGCGTGTTTCCAGCACGCTGGCGAGGGTCTCAAGCAGTTCTGCACGGCGCAAAGGCTTGCTCAGGAAGCTGTCCATTCCCGCCTGCATGCAGGCTTCTTTGTCGCTGCGATAGGCGTTTGCGGTGATGGCGATGATTTTTGGCTGCGGGATGCTGAGCCGACGAATTTCGCGCGTGGCGTCCAGACCATCCATCACCGGCATAGACATGTCCATCAGCACAACATCGGGCTCTTCACAGATGGTTTTTGCCACCGCTTCTGACCCATCTTCGGCAATCACCAGCCGGATCGGCAGTGACTTCAGCATTTTTTTGATCAGCAGCTGGTTGGTGCGGTTGTCCTCTGCCAGCAACAAGGTGATCCCTTTGAACACAGTTTCATCAGGAAGATTCTGGGCGCAGGTTTTGCTTTGCTCAGGCGCGCGCGCCTTCAAGATGTTCACATCAATTGTGAAACAGGATCCAAGCCCCAGCGTGCTGGTCGCGGTAACGTCGCCGCCCATCATCCGCGCCAACTGACGCGAAATCGCAAGGCCAAGCCCGGTTCCGCCAAATTGGCGGGTGGTCTCGGCGTCCGCTTGTTCAAATTGCTCAAAAATATGCGACAGCCTGTCAGATGAGATCCCCATGCCTGTGTCACGCACCTGAATGGTAAGGCCACCTCCGCCCTTGCGGCATGCGACATCAACATCGACGCTGCCAAATTCCGTAAACTTAATCGCGTTGCCGATCACGTTCAGCAGGATCTGACGCAGGCGGCCATGATCCCCCAGCAGATACTGCGGCAGCCCCTCCTGAATGTTCACATTCAGTGCCAGATCCTTGGCATCGGCCTGTGGACCAAGCAAGGTGCTGATTTCCTGTATGAAGGTCGGCAACTCAAAGCGGGTGGGATTGATTGTGACACTGCCATCTTGCAGCTTTGAATAATCCAGAATGTCATTGATGATCGTCAGAAGCGCCTCAGAGGAATGCCGGATGGTTTGCACGTAGAGCGCATCTTCGGGCCCCAAGTCGGAGTCTGCGAGCAGATCCGCCATGCCAATGATCCCATTCATAGGTGTTCGGATTTCGTGGCTCATATTGGCCAAGAAAATGGTCTTTGCCTTTTCACCAATCTCCGCAGCGCGCTTGGCCTCTGCCATGTCCGTTTCGTAATTTTTCTGCTCTGTGATGTCGCGCTCGATTGAGACATACACTTCCAATTGGCCGTCCTCATCAAAGACAGGCGCGGCATTGCTTTCAACCCAAAAAGGTTTGCCGGATTTGGTATAGTTCAGATTGACCGTCTGTGCGCTTTCACCGGTTAATACCGTATCTGAAAGTTTCTTTTGCACTGTGTAATCAGACTCTGGGCCATAAAGAAATTCGCCGGGACGTTTGCCGAGCACCTCATCCAATGTGTAGCCGGTGCGTTTGGTGAAGGCGGGATTCGCCCAAAGTATGCGGACTTCTTTGTCCAGCATCAGCACGCCTTCGGCGGCATTTTCTGGAATGGAGGCAAGACGACGGGTTTCGCGCTGCTGGGCAAGCAGTGAGGCGTTTGCCTTGGCCAGCGCCAGCGCTTGTTCAATCTGCCGACGCTTTTGCTTGAGATCGCGAAAGCGGCCCTTGGTGACATATCCCACGAACGGCAGCATCGCATAGACCACCATCCCTGTGGCCGCCATATCAAACAGCAGCTGCGTGCCATCGTGACTGCCCAGATAGAAATTCGCCAAGTAAAGCAGGGACAACGCGAGCGCAAAGACCGACAGCCGGATCAGTGAGGCGGTGCGATGGAACGCCAGTGACATGATGGCGTTGATCGCACCGGCGATAAAGTAGCTGATACAAACAAGTAGCCCCGCTTCGCCGGGGATGTTGAACCACATCACTGAGACAAAAATCGACAGACCGCAGGCCTGAAACAGCGCAGTCAGACTGGTTTGAAAGAAGATGGTATCGGGGGAGGTACCCGCCTTGAGCCGCGCGCTGACCCGACGGAGCAGCATCAAATCCACGATCTCGCCAATCAGCGCGGCAGAGAAAGCCAGCAATCCGATCTCGATAGAGGATGCCATCATCAGCATGACAGCGCCAATTGCGACGATCATCTGACGGTTTACGAAATGACGGCGACGCCCCCGCGCGTATCGCGCCAGCCGACCGGACCGCGTGTTGCTGCGATCAAAGTTGGCAAGCGCTTGTCTTAGTTCTCGTATGCCTGCTGACATGCGCAGATCCCTAAAAGTAACACACTGTTAATGCCTCGAAAGAGTTAACAAATTCCAAATTGTTAATATTAAATTTTAGCAACACCCGCGGACTGCATCGCTTGCCATGCGGCGGCAAGCGAGCCGTCCAAATCAATCGCGCGGCATAGGTCCGCCTGAACACGGACTTTAAACCCAAGTCGCGCCGCATCCTGCGCGGAGAAGTTGACACAGAAATCAGTGGCCAAGCCTACAAGTGTCAGCGCCGTGACGCCCCGGGTGCGCAGATAGCCCTCCAGCCCGGTGGGCGTGTTTTGATCATTTTCAAAAAAGGCGGAATAGCTGTCGATCGCGGGGTTCATGCCTTTGCGAATGATGAGATCCGCGCGGTCAATATCCAAATCCTTGTGAAAGGCCGCCCCTGCACTGCCCTGCACACAGTGATCTGGCCAGAGCACCTGTGGTCCATAAGGCATTTCAATCATATCATAAGGCGCCTTGCCGCTGTGGCTGCTTGCAAAGGAGGAATGCCCCGATGGGTGCCAATCCTGGGTCAGCACTATGGTGCCAAAATCCTGCATACGCGCATTGATGCCCGGCACAATCTGATCGCCCTCAGGCACCGCCAATGCGCCACCTGGGCAAAAATCATTCTGCACATCGATGACGATCAATGCTTCGGACATGGTGCTCTCCTCATTGCTTTTGACAGCAAGGTGAAGAAGCCTGTGCGCAAGGTCAATGATGACGTCTGTTTGGTGCTGCCGAAGCGATGTGACAGGCGCAGCGCTGGCGCGTTATTCGGCGGCCACATCTTTCTGGGTATCGGCGCCCAGCTCTGTGATCTCTGAAATCACGCCGCGCAGGCGGTTGCGGAAGGTTTCAAAATCCGCATTTGGCGTGATCTCGACCTCATCCATATAGAGAGAGCGGTCGATCTCTATCTGGATGGCATGCTGGCGACGATGGGGGCGGCCGTATTGCTGCGTCACATAGGCACCGGCAAACGGGGTGTTGCGCGACACGCGAAAACCGGCGCGTACAAAGGCGGCTTCGATCTGATCGACGATATCCACATCCGCGGCGGCGCCAAAGCGATCCCCCAACACGATCTCCGGCCGGGTGCCGCCCCGGCGCGAGACGCTTGCGACCGCTTCATGTGGCATGGAGTGACAATCAATGAGAATCGCCTCGCCAAATTTGGCATGTGCGGTCTTCAAGAGATTCGTCAGGGCTGTGTGGTAGGGCCGCCAGTAGTGATCGACGCGGTGATCGGCCTCTGCGCGACTCATTTTTCCGTGATAAATCGCCCGCCCGTTGGCGACGACTCGGGGAATCACCCCAAGGCCAGAGGCCACGCGCGGATTGTGGCCCACTTTGCGCACGCCCTGAATGAGAGCCGGGTCCAATTCTTCGGCGGCGCGGTTGAGATCCAGCAAGGCGCGCGGAGCCGTGGCGACCAGAAGTGGCGCGCCAAAGCCTGGCGCATCGGCAAACAGCTTATCTACAAAGGCATCTTCCGAGGATCGAATCGTATGCGCATTGAGCAACGAGCGCTGCACAAACCAATCCGGATAGTCATTGCCGCTGTGCGGAGAGGCAAAAACCACCGAAGTGCGGCGGTTTTTGGGGGCAAATATGTGATAAGCCTGCTTTTGCATCGTCTCTCCTGTTCCCCTAAATTATAGACGCAAAAATTACTGTGCCAAAAGCCCTTGATCCCCCTCGCGACTCCTTTTATAGAACCGCAACCGGCGCGGATTTCCGCGCCCCTTTCATTAGGGGCTAGGACTTATACGTCGGTAAAGGGCGATTAGCTCAGCGGTAGAGCACTTCGTTGACATCGAAGGGGTCACTGGTTCGATCCCAGTATCGCCCACCATGAATTCATCGCCTCTCGTT
This sequence comes from Shimia sp. MMG029, assembly GCF_027947445.1. Taxonomy (NCBI): domain Bacteria; kingdom Pseudomonadati; phylum Pseudomonadota; class Alphaproteobacteria; order Rhodobacterales; family Roseobacteraceae; genus Shimia; species Shimia sp. MMG029. The sequence goes on from NZ_JAQJIM010000002.1 coordinate 384,433, forward strand.
ATGAGAGGTCCCGTAACCCCAGGCGCAATGCAGCGCCGCGAAATGAGGAGAAGGCCCATGAAGGTCAAGAACTCGCTCCGCTCGCTCAAGAACCGGCACCGCGATTGCCGCGTTGTGCGCCGCAAGGGCCGCGTTTACGTGATCAACAAGACCCAGCGTCGCTTCAAAGCACGTCAGGGCTAAGTCGCAAGACTTGCATCACAGAATTGAAGAAGCCGCCTTTTTGGGCGGCTTTTTTGTGTTTGGTGACACAGCGCATAGAGCTCAATTGAAAGTATGCGCATACCCGATGAACGGGCCGGAAGAAGACAGATCCGCGCCAAACGGGCCGCCTGCGCGGCTGGTCTGGAAGTCGATATCGTAGTGGCGCCAGCCAAAGACCAGAGAAGATCTGTCATTAAAGCGGCGCGCCACGCCGAGGGTCGCACTCCAGGCGAGGTCGTTGCCATTTGCACCAAAGCCGCTGGCATCCACCACAAAAGAACCATCCCAGCCGTCGGCAAGCCCCCAGGTGAAACGGGTGGCCACAACCGGTTCCCACCACCGTTCGGTGCCACCGGCATCGAGCGCGCCGCCAGAGCCCACAATGCTTTGGGTCAGACGGTTATACCGGGCCCCGCCCTGCACATCAAAAGCGTAGGGGCGGCCGTTGGCGAAGCTTCCAAGGGCAAGACGATACCCCGCCATGAGGCTGAGCCAGGCCTGCGTTGATTCGACGTCCACAGAATTGCCTGCGAAATCTCCTTCGGTTGCTGTCGCGCTTTCACTGAGGCCGATATAGTGACCTTCCGCAATCAGACCAAAATTGCCCCTCCAAGCCTCAAACCGGCCAGTGGCGGTTAAGTCCAGATAGTCGAGCGCATCGCCCAGATCGAGATCGACGTCCGCTGCACTGCCATCAACCGTGACGGTCCCGGTGGTGCTCGTCGCAGCAAAAAGTGCAAGCGATCCGTGATATCGCCAACTGTCGCTGTCTGTCAGCACCAGTGGGTTTGCCACCGCCTGCTGACCAATGATCACAAACCCCAAACCCAAAAACTTCAGATAACGCATCCAATCGATTCCCAATACCAAACCTCCCTTCAGCATAAGCACATTCCTTAAAAGGGAAATAAGAAACGAAAAACGCCATCAACGTGCGTTGACGATGCGCGTTCGCGCTGATTGAGTGACGGCGGGCGGAAGACCGCTATGAGCGCGTGGATCAAAGACTTGGCTTACATCGTTTCCGGCACAGTAAACCCACCTTGGTATGTGAATGTCGAGTTTGATGGCGACGCTCTCTGGGAGCGACTGAACTCGGTCTGGAGCAGAGCGATTTGATGAGGGTGTCGCGGTATGCCGATGGCAGCATTTCGTATATCCGCCCGCACATATATACCAAAGGGATGGTGCTCAATCGCGCGGCAGTGGCGGGGAAACACCTGTGGCGTATGCGTTATTTACGAGTCGAATTTGCGGTGTCGGACACTTTTATGGGCCTGTTCAAGGCCCGTAAACTTCAATTTCTTGAACAGGCTTACGCTGAAGAGCGCTGAAGCTTTTCAAATGCGCAACGTCGATGCTCTTCGACAGTTACTCTGACACGCTTCCCCCCAACAAAAAACGCCGCCAACCTGCGTTGACGGCGTTTTTGATGGTGTGATCAGACTGGGATCAGAGATCCAGCTTTTTGCCTTTGATCGGCGCCCAGAGCTTTTTGTTGGTCAGGTAGAGCAGCGTGCTCAGGACCACCAGGAACAGAACCCCGGTCAGACCCGCCTGTTTGCGGGCCATCATCTTGGGTTCCGCCGCCCACATCAGGAAGGCAGAGACGTCTTCGGCTTCGTGGTGCAGGGAGGTGGAGTGGCCGTCGGCATATTCCACATCCTCACCGTAAAGCGGTGGCGCCATCGCGATCCAGCCGCCCGGGAAGGCGGTGTTTTCATAGAAGGTGGTGCCCGCTTCCTCTTTCTCCTCGCCGGTGTAACCGGTCAGGATGGAGGCGATGTATTCCGGGCCACCCATGCCTTTGACAAGCTGGTTGATGCCGGTGCCATAGGGGCCGGAGAAGCCTGCACGGGCTTTGGCCATCAGGCTGAGGTCCGGCGCGCTTTCCAGACCACTTTCTGGGAAGTGGTCGGTGGGTTTGCGCGGGCGATCCTCGTCCAGTTCTGCATCATAGATGTCAAACTGCGCCGCATAAGCACGCACCTGATCTTCGGGCAGGTGTGGGCCGCCTTCATCCGCCAATGTACGCAGAGGCACATAGCGCATGCCGTGACAGGCGGAGCAGACTTCGGTGTAGACCTGAAGGCCGCGTTGCAGCTGGTTCTGGTCAAACTTGCCAAAGGGGCCTTCGAAGGAGAAGTCCACATCGTGAATGTGACCTGCGTCCCCTGCAGCCATTGCGCCACCTGCGGTCAGGGACAAGGCGGCCAATGCAGCCATGCTAAGTTTCTTAAGCATTATCCTGTGTCCTTCTTATTCGGCAGGCTGGAAGCTGGCGTCAGCTTCGTCGGCGGGCTTTGGTTTGTAATGCGCGTTGAAGTCATCTTCGATGGTGGCCGGCGGTGTGGTCGGCTTTTCGATGATGCCCAGCAGCGGCAGGATCACGAGGAAGTATGCAAACCAATAGGCCGAAGCGATCAGCGAGAAGGTTGCATAAGGCTCTTCTGCAGGCATGGCACCCAGCCACATCAGCACCACGAAGTCGACAACCAAGATCGCATACCACCATTTGAACATTGGACGGTAGCGGCCAGAGCGCACGCGGGAGGTATCCAGCCATGGCACCAGCGCCATCACGATGATCGCAGCAAACATCGCCAGAACCCCGAAGAATTTCGCGTCGATGATGCCACCGGTGATCCAGCTTGCGAACATCACAACCCAAACGTCGGCGGTGAAGGCACGCAGGATCGCGTAGAACGGCAGGAAGTACCATTCAGGCACGATGTGCGCAGGTGTCGCCAGCGGGTTGGCTTCGATGTAGTTGTCCGGGTGGCCGAGGTAGTTTGGCATGAAGCCAACAACCGCGAAGAAGATGGTGACCACAATTGCCAGACCCACGAGATCCTTGATCACGAAGTAGGGCCAGAACGGCAGCGTGTCTTTCTCGGCTTCTTCTTTGGAGCCGCGACGCACATCCACACCGGTTGGGTTGTTGTTGCCAGTGGTGTGGAACGCCCAGATGTGGACGATCACCAGTGCGGCAATCACAAACGGCAGCAAGTAATGCAGCGAGAAGAAGCGGTTCAGCGTGGCGTTGTCCACCGCAGGGCCGCCGAGCAGGAAGGTCTGCAGGCTTTCCCCAACAAATGGAATGGCGCCAAACAGGCCGGTGATCACGGTTGCGCCCCAGAAGGACATCTGACCCCAAGGCAGAACGTAGCCCATGAAGCCGGTTGCCATCATCAGGATGTAGATGACCATGCCGACAATCCACGTGATTTCACGCGGGGCTTTGTAGGAGCCGTAGTAGAGGCCACGGAAGATGTGGATATAAACCGCAAAGAAGAACAGCGACGCGCCGTTCATATGCAGATAGCGCAGCATATGGCCCCCGTTCACATCGCGCATGATGTGTTCGATGGAGGCAAAGGCCATATCGACGTGCGGGGTGTAGTGCATCACCAGCACAATGCCGGTTACGATTTGCAGCGCGAGACAGAACGCCAGCACAATGCCCCAGATCCACCACCAGTTCAGGTTTTTGGGGGTTGGGATCATGATGGTGTCATAGAGCAGGCCAATCACCGGCAGGCGGCTTTCGACCCATTTTGTGCCCTTAGATTTGGCCTCGTAATGGTCGTGAGGAATACCAGACATGCGTGCGTCTCCTTAGCCTAGAACCAGTTCACTGCCCTCGAAACGGGCAACGGGAACATGGAGGTTTTCGGGAGCCGGACCTTTGCGGATCCGACCGGAGGTGTCGTAGTGGGAGCCGTGACAGGGGCAGAACCATCCGCCAAAGTCACCGGCGCCATCTCCGAGAGGCACGCAGCCAAGGTGGGTACAAACCCCCATCATCACAAGCCATTCACCGCTGTCATCCATCGCGCGGTTTTCATCCGCAGCGTCGGTGCCTGGTTTGTTGGCGTTTTGGCTGGTGGCGTCGATCGAGAGATCTTCCATGGTCACAGCGCGCGCATCGTCGATTTCGGCCTGCGTGCGGCGACGGATGAAAACCGGCTTACCAAGCCACTTGACCGTGAGCTGTGTGCCCGGCTCGATCCCGGCGGTGTCGACGCGGATCGAGGAGAGCGCACGCACATCGGCGGAAGGATTCATCTGGTTCACGAGCGGCCAGACGGCGGCACCAGCGGTTACCGCACCCGCCCCTGCTGTGGCATAGTAGAGGAAATCTCTCCGGGTGCCTTCGTGATCTTCTGCGTGGGACACGAGTATTCTCCATTTAGCGACCGCACCGGGCGGCCTGAATAGCTATACGGCCGCGGATTCCCGCAGCTGATTGCGATCAATTTTTAGTCAAGGCGACGCTTTGCGTCCAGAAAACAAATGACCAAAGGTGGGGGACGCGTCCCTGTGTCGCGCTTCTTGCCGGGCCGTGCAGGCTCCAACCGCGCGGCGGCAGGGGGGGGACACGTGTATTTATGTGCGTTTTTGCAAAGCTCAAGAGGCCGCGCAAACCGCGGCGAGAAGACCACAGCAGCAGATTCGGTGCTTTTCCAATGGCATGCCCAAATGTGCACAGAATCGCGTGACACTGGCTCGTTGCGTTCAAATTGGCTAGAGAAGCAAAAGCGCCCGACCGTAACATTCGACCGTGGCCGGGCAAAAGGAGGTCCATCCGTTGATCAGCTTGAAAGATCTGGAATTTCTGACCTCGCTGGCCCGGCATGGGCATTTTGCGCGTGCGGCAGAGGATTGCGGCGTGTCCCAGCCGGCCTTCAGCATGCGGATTCGCAAGCTAGAAGAGCGGTTGAACGCAGCGATTGTGAAACGCGGCAATCGATTTCAGGGCTTCACCCCGGAAGGCGACGCGCTGATGCGGCATGCCCGCAAGATCATGGACGGCGTGAAACTGATGGAGGAAGAGTTCCGGTCTGCGAGCGGGGAGGTCACCGGGCAGCTGTCCCTCGGGGTGATTCCCACGGCGGTTGGTTTCGCGGCGGAGGCTGTTGGGCGTCTGCGTGCTGAACATCCGGGAATCACTGTACGCTTGCAGACGGCCTCCTCTCTGACGATCCAGCAGGGTTTGGAAAAACGCGTGTTTGATGCCGGAATTTCTTATGGGGAGGGCGTGTCACCGGAAATGTTGCGGGTGGAAGCGCTGTATGGCGAGCGTTATGTGCTGCTTGCTCCAAAATCCTTGGCCCCGCGTCAGAGCGGAGAGGCGAGCTGGGCTGAGGCGGCGGAATTGCCGCTCAGCCTGCTGGAGCCAAGCATGCAGAACCGGCGCATTCTGGATTTGGTTTTTCGGGAGGTGGGCGCACTGCCGAAGGTGGTGGCGGAGACGGGGGAATTCACCTCTTCGATGCTGATGGCCGCGAGCGGTGTTGCGGCAACCGTCGTTCCCGAAGGGTTGCTGAACAGCCTGGGGAAAATGCCCGGCATTGTGGCCCTGCCCCTGAGCGACCCACCGTTGGAAAAAGACGTGAGTTTATTGACCCCACACCGCTTGCCTGGCCTGTCGACGGTGGAAGCGCTGCGGCGCGTTCTTGCGCTCGAAAAGTGATAAACAAAACTTATCTAAACATAAAAAATGCCTGATTGATTATCACCCTTCGTGATGCCACCTTGAGCCATCTAGTAGGGAGAGCACTATGGTACCGCTGGACGACTCCAAAGGCGTTTGGAAGAAAAAAGGCACCGGGAAATCACGTCGCACACCAAAGGGGCGACAGGTCGATGATGTGGCACTGCACGAGGTGCAGGCATTGCTGGGCGACAGCCCGCGCCGCCGCGATCTGCTGATTGAATTTCTTCATCTTATTCAAGATCGTTATGGGCATTTGTCAGCCTCACATCTGCGCGCATTGGCCGACGAAATGCGGCTTGGACAGGCAGAGATCTATGAGGTTGCGACATTCTATGCGCACTTCGATGTGGTGGCAGAGGATGAGACCCCGCCCCCTGCACTGACGATTCGCGTGTGTGATTCGCTGTCTTGCGAGCTGGCCGGAGCCGAGCAGCTGCGCAAAGCGCTCGAAATTGGTATGGACCCATCCGAGGTCCGCGTGCTGCGCGCGCCCTGCATGGGCCGCTGTGACACCGCCCCTGTCGTCGAAGTGGGCCACAACCACATTCTGCACGCCACCCATGAAAAGGTGAATGCCGCGATCCATGCCGGGGAAACCCATCCGCAGATCGGCGACTACCAAGGGCTGGCGGAATATAAGGCTGATGGCGGCTATCAGACCCTGCGCTCCCTGCGTGAAAACGGCAATTGGGAAGAAGTGCAGGAGCAAATCAAAGAGGCTGGCTTGCGTGGTCTTGGTGGCGCGGGCTTCCCGTCTGGCACCAAATGGGGCTTTGTGCGTGCCAACCCCGGCCCCCGCTATCTGGCCGTGAACGGCGATGAGGGCGAGCCCGGCACGTTCAAGGACCGTCACCATCTGGAGCGCAACCCGCATATGTTCCTTGAGGGCATGCTGATTGCGGCCTGGGCTGTGGAAGCGGCGACCTGCTTTATCTACATGCGTGACGAAAACCCCGGTGTGATCAAGATCCTGAAAAAGGAGATCGCGCATCTGGTGGCAGAAGGCATTGTGGCCGAAGGGTACATCGAGGTGCGCCGCGGTGCAGGTGCCTATATCTGCGGCGAAGAAAGCGCGATGATCGAATCGATCGAAGGCAAGCGTGGCCTGCCACGTCACCGCCCCCCATTTGTGGCGCAGGTTGGCATCTTCAACCAGCCAACCCTCGTGCACAATGTGGAGACGCTTTACTGGGTGGCGCGGATTGCCCGTTTTGGCCCTCAGGTGCTGAATGCGGTGGAAAAGAACGGCCGTAAGGGTCTGCGCAACTACTCCGTTTCCGGCCGTGTGGCGGAACCCGGCGTTTACCTGTTGCCGGCTGGCTCAACCATTGATGACATCATCGAAGCGGCCGGCGGCATGGCAGAGGGCCATGTGTTCAAAGCCTATCAGCCCGGCGGCCCCTCCTCCGGTCTGTTGCCTGCAACGCTGAATGATGTGCCGCTGGACTTTGACACGCTGCAACCCCATGGCACCTTTATTGGCTCCGCCGCTGTGGTTGTGCTGTCTGATCAGGACAGCGCCAAAGATGCGGCGCTCAACATGCTCAAGTTCTTTGAGGATGAGAGCTGTGGCCAATGTACCCCTTGCCGTACCGGCTGTGAAAAAGCGGTGAAGCTGATGCAGGCGGACAGCTGGGATCAGCCACTTCTGGAAGATCTGTGTCAGGTGATGGGCGATGCCTCCATCTGTGGTCTGGGGCAGGCGGCCCCCAACCCGATCCGCCTTGTGATGAAACACTTTGGGGAGGAGATCTGAGATGGCTGACGGCGCACAACTGAACATGGTGACCTTTTCCCTGAACGGCAAAGATGTGACCGTGCCGGAAGGCACAACAATCTGGGACGCGGCCAATGGCGACGGCTTTGTGATCCCGCACCTGTGCCACAAACCGGCCAAGGGCTATCGCCCCGATGGCAACTGCCGCGCCTGTGTGGTGGAAGTGGAAGGCGAGCGCACGCTTGTCGCTTCATGCATCCGCCCAGCAAGCGACGGCATGGTGGTGCACACTGAAAGCACCCGCGCGAAAAAGGCCCGCGAGATGGTGATCGAACTTCTGGCGGCAGATCAGCCAGAAGTGAAGCATGACGCCTCCAGCCATTTTTCCAAGATGGCCGAGCAGGTGGGCGTAGACCAGTCTCGTTTCCCCGCAAAAGCGCCAGACACGGTGCCTTTGCTGGATGCCTCGCATGTGGCGATGAATGTGAACCTTGATGCCTGCATCAACTGTAACCTTTGTGTGCGCGCCTGCCGCGAGGTTCAGGTGAATGATGTGATTGGCATGGGCGGCCGTGGCAGCACCTCCAAGGTGATCTTTGATCAGGATGACGCCATGGGGACCTCCAGCTGTGTGGCCTGCGGCGAATGTGTGCAGGCCTGCCCAACCGGCGCGCTGATGCCTGCCACCATGCTGGACGAAAATCAGGCCGGAGACAGCGCCGATTTTGACCGCGAAGTGGAAAGCGTCTGCCCCTATTGCGGGGTTGGCTGCCAGATCAAATTCAAGGTCAAAGACGACAAGATCCAATATGTGGAAGGCATTGACGGGCCAGCCAATGAAAACCGGCTCTGCGTCAAGGGCCGCTTTGGATTTGACTATATCCACCACCCCCACCGTTTGACCAAACCGCTGATCCGTCGCGAAGACGCGCCAGCCAAGGGTCTGAACGTGGATCCGGGCAACCTGATGACCCATTTCCGCGAAGCAAGCTGGGAAGAGGCGCTGGATTTCGCCGCCGGTGGCCTGGCGAAGCTGCGCGCCGAAAAAGGCACCAATGTGGCCGGGTTCGGCTCTGCCAAATGCTCCAACGAAGAAGCCTATCTGTTCCAGAAGCTGATCCGTCAGGGCTTTGGCCACAACAACGTGGACCACTGCACCCGCCTGTGTCACGCCTCCTCGGTGGCGGCGCTGATGGAGAATGTGGGCTCTGGCGCGGTGACGGCGACGTTTAATGAAATCGAGAACGCCGATGTGGCGATCGTGATCGGCTGTAACCCGGTGGAAAACCACCCGGTGGCGGCGACCTATTTCAAACAGTTCGTCAAACGCGGCGGCAAGCTGATTGTGATGGACCCACGCGGCCATGGCATGAAACGCTTTGCCACCCATATGCTGCAGTTCAAACCCGGCGGGGACGTTTCGATGCTGAATGGCATCATGAACGTGATCGTCGAAGAAGGGCTGTATGACCGTCAGTACATCGAGGCCTACACCGAAAACTGGGAGGCCATGAAGGAGCATCTTAAGGACTATACCCCTGAAAAGATGGCACCGATCTGTGGCATCGAACCTGATACGCTGCGCGAGGTGGCCCGCACCTTTGCTGGTGGCAAGGCCGGGATGATCTTCTGGGGTATGGGCGTCAGCCAGCACATTCACGGCACAGACAACGCCCGCTGCCTGATCAGCCTTGCGCTGATGACCGGTCATGTGGGGCGTCCCGGCGCCGGTCTGCACCCGCTGCGCGGGCAGAACAACGTGCAAGGCGCTTCTGATGCGGGTCTGATCCCGATGTTCCTGCCTGACTATCAGTCGGTGATGGATGATGGTGTGCGCTCTGCCTTTACCGAGGTTTGGGAAAGCGAAGACTTCTCCAACCAGAAGGGTCTGACCGTTGTGGAGATCATGGATGCGATCCATGAGGGCGACATCAAAGGCATGTATATTCTGGGCGAAAACCCGGCCATGTCCGACCCGGATGTGGATCACGCCCGTGATGCGCTGGCAATGCTGGATCATCTGGTGGTGCAGGATATCTTCCTGACCGAGACCGCCAACTACGCCGATGTGATTCTGCCAAGCTCTGCCTGGTATGAGAAATCCGGCACGGTGACCAACACCAACCGTCAGGTCCAGATGGGCCGCCCTGTCACCCCGCCTCCGGGCGAGGCCAAGGAAGACTGGTGGATCGAGGTCGAGCTGGCGAAACGTCTGGGTCTGGACTGGAGCTACACCCACCCCAAAGAGGTGTTTGCGGAGATGAAGCTCAACATGGGCTCTCTGAACAACATCACTTGGGATCGACTGGAAAAAACCGCTGTGACCTATCCGTCGCTCACCCCGGAAGATCCGGGTCAGGCGATTGTGTTTGGCGATGGCTTCCCGCGGGCCGAAGGGCGCGCGCGGTTTGCACCGGCGCAGGTGATCTCGCCCGATGAGACGCCGGATGCGGAGTATCCGATGGTCTTGATCACCGGGCGTCAGCTGGAGCATTGGCACACCGGGTCAATGACCCGCCGCGCCAGCACGTTGGATGCGCTGGAGCCTGAGGCGAACTGTTCGCTGCACCCGGCGACCCTGCGCAAGCTGGGCGTGGAAGCCGGCGACTATGTGCGCCTGAGCACGCGGCGTGGCTCTGTCACCGTGATGGCGCGGGCGGACCGGGCTGTGGCGGAGGACAATGTGTTCCTGCCGTTTGCCTATGTGGAAGCGGCGGCGAACATCCTGACCAACGCAGCGCTGGATCCTTATGGCAAGATCCCGGAGTTCAAGTTCTCCGCCCTGCGCGTGGAGCGGGCAGAGAGCCCGACCATCGCGGCAGAGTAAGGCACGCCACAAAAGAAAGAGGCCGCGCTTCGGGAAGGAGCGCGGCCTTTTGCGTTTCTAGATCATCGTGCCAAAAATCTGCAACGACTTTAGCTGGTCGGCTCCGCCTCCTGCGCGTTGGTGGAGACCAAGCGTTTCAGATTTTCAGAACGGCGCTTTAAAGTCTGGGGATCAGTCAGAAGGCATTGTGGCCTGCATGCTGTCGCGCTTGGCAAATTCCGCGTACCAGCCTGCGAGCCCGTCCCGGCCCTGCCGCCAGTTGCGATCGCCATGGCGGAAATCCAGATAGCCCAGCGCACAGGCCACAGCGATCTGCCCCATGTCCAGCGGGCCAAACAGATGGCTCATCCAACGTTCGTTGATCGCATCCAGCGCGCCTGCGACCTTGCCCCACTGTGCCTCGATCCAAGCCTCAGAAACGATCTCCTCCGGGCGCACACGGCGCTCATAGACCGCCAGCACTGCCGCATCCAGAATGCCGTCTGCGGTGGCCTCCAGCGTGAACACCTCCCACAGACGGTCTTCTGGGTAAAGATCGGCCCCCGTGCGCGCCGCCAGATAGCGACAGATCACACGGCTGTCGTAGATCGCTGGCCCATCTGGGCGCACCAGTGCGGGGATCTTACCCAAGGGGTTGGCCGCTGCGGCCGCATCGGCTGTGGCAACAGGCGTGGTTTTGACCCGCACCAGCTCCACATCATCGGTTTGTCCGGTCTCTGCCAGGGTGACATTCACCTTGCGCACAAAGGGCGAGGCCGGGGAATGGATCAGTTGCAACTTCGACATTGTTCACTCCGTATCAGGGTCTGCAAAGGGAGATTGCATCAACGCCGCAAGCTCCCGCGATTCGCTGCCAAAACCATAGGCCGTCATCTGTGACGCCGCTGCGTGGCGCACCTCGGTGGGTTTGTTTTGGCCCAATTTCCATGTGCCCTGCACATCCTCGATGTGGAGGCGGAAGGGCAGGATCATGCGCAGCATGCGCTCAAAGGCGCCTTCACTCATTTTATCCCTTGTCCAGAGCGGCTTGGGGGCGAGCTCTGCCTCAAACTTGGCGGAGAGACGGTCCAGCAGATCGGGCAACGCCTCAGAGGCAAGCGGCTCCACCTGCCCGGTGAGATGCACCGCCACATAGTTCCATGTGGGCACCTGATCCGCCACGCCGTACCAGTCAGGTGAAACATAGCTGTCAGGCCCCGTCACGGCGAGGCGCGCAGGCACTGCGGATTTGGCCGCGCGCACCATCGGATTTGAGCGCACAAGGTGCAGATCGGCGTAATCGCCCGCCTCAGAAACCAGAAACGGTACATGGGACAGCAGGGGGGCGCCGTCCGCTGCGGAGAGCGCCAGCGTGCCAAAGCCACGCTCGCGCGCAAAAGCGAGGTTTTTCTCGGTTGCCGTGCCGCGAAAGGCTGGGTTGGGGTGCATAAAAACCTCACGTCGTTCGTTGTGCGCGATGTTGCAAAGCTTGCCTCATGTTGGCAAGGTGCGATCGTTCTCAGGGCGGGGTGAAATTCCCCACCGGCGGTATGCGGGCACGCCCCGTAAGCCCGCGAGCGGCGTCTTTGTTTGGATGCATCCACATCCCCAAAAGTGGGAAGCGGTTTTGGGATAAGATGTGGCGCCAGAAAAGATGTGTCAGCAGATCTGGTGAGAGGCCAGAGCCGACGGTGATAGTCCGGATGGAAGAGAACGTGCGATGGGTGTGGCCGTGGGGCTGCGCCTCATGCGCGCGTAATCGCCTTGGGTGACGTGTCTGAACCAAAGGAGATTACGATGACACACACCCGATTTGCCTTCATCAAGGCACAATGGCATGCCGATATCGTCGATCAGGCGCTCAAAGGGTTTTGCGAGCTGATTCCAGAAGCCCAAGTGGATGTTTTTGACGTGCCCGGTGCGTTTGAAATGCCCCTACTGGCACGCGATCTGGCCGAAAGCGGCCAATATGGCGCAGTGGCCGCCGCCGCGCTGGTGGTGGATGGCGGGATCTACCGCCATGATTTTGTGGCGCAGGCCGTGGTGGATGGCTTGATGCGCGCCGGGTTGGACAGCGGTGTTCCCGTGCTGTCCGTGTCGCTCACGCCGCACCATTTCCAGGAAACCGAGCACCATATGGCGATCTACAAAGCGCATTTTGTGGAAAAAGGCCGCGAAGCCGCCCGCGCCGCGCTTGGCATTCTGCAAACCCGCGAATCGCTTCAGAAAGCGGCTTAAAGCGCTTCAATGTGCCCGCAGAACACTGTGGGCGCATCCCCCGCCTGCCAGACCGGCAGTTTGGTCATGATGGTGGCAAAGGCTTCAGAGGCCAGAAACCGCGCCAGCCAATCGGCGAGGTTTGGCCCCGCCTCCGCATCAAAGCGGGTTTTGTCGATAAAGGCGAACTGGCGCACAAAGGGCAGGATCGCCATATCCGCCAAGCTCGGCTTGTTTCCAAACAACCAGCCTTCGCTCAGCTGTGCGTCCAATCCATTCAAGAACCCCATCGCGGCGGCGCGGCTCTCTTCGGGATCCGCGTCCGCATAACGCGTGTGATACTTCGTACGGTCGAGCGCGCGTTTGAACGGGCCATCCGCTTCTTCGATCAGCGCAAAGCCAGCCTCTGGCATCGCAAGCCATCCCTCGGGGTCCTTCTGGCGCAGCGCCCAGAGCATGACATCGAGGCTTTCATCAATCACCTCTGCGCCGTCTTTCAGACAAGGCACCGTGCCGCTGGGGGAGGTTTCCAGAAACGCGGGAGCCTTGTCGCGCAGCAGGATCTCCCGCAGCTCCACAGAGACGCCAGAGACCGCCACCGCCAATCGCGCGCGCATGGCGTAAGGACAGCGCCGGAAAGAATAGAGAATCGGGGCCTCTGTCATGGTCTCACGTTTCCTCTTGCCCAAAATATGCCGGGGGAATCGCGCCTGCGCGATGGGGGCTGCCCCCCAATCTTATGATGCCAGCAGTTGCGTGCCCTGCACAGCGGTGATCGCCGCCGTGACAATCGCGCCTTCCTGTTGCAGCGCATCAAACTTAACCTCGGTGAACTGTTCTGTGCGGCCCATATGGGCGTTTTCCATCAACACCTTATGGGTTTTTCCCAGCTGAGCAGCCAAATGCCGGGCCACCTTGGCCTCGCCTGCCGCGCGCAGCTCTGCGGCGCGGGCTTTGATCACCTTGCCATTGACCTGACTGGGGATTTTCGCCGCTGGCGTGCCTTCGCGTTTGGAATAGGGGAAGACATGCAGCCACGTGAGGTCGCAGTCCTCCACAAGCTTCAGTGAATTGGCAAAATGCGCGTCTGTTTCGGTGGGGAAGCCTGCGATGATGTCCGCGCCAAAGGTCATGGCGGGGCGCAGTTTTTTGGCCTCTTCACAGAACCGAATCGCATCATCGCGCAGATGACGCCGCGCCATGCGTTTCAGAATCAGATCATCGCCATGTTGCAGGCTGAGATGCAGATGCGGCATCAGACGCGGCTCGGTTGCGATTGCCATCATCAGGTTTTCATCGACCTCGATGCTGTCAATCGAGCTGATGCGCAGGCGCGGCAGATCCGGCACGAGCTTCAGAATGCGCATCACCAGATCGCCAAGCTTTGGCTGCATCGGCTGATCCGCGCCCCAACTTGTGAGATCCACACCGGTCAGCACCACCTCATTAAAGCCTTTGTCCACAAGCCGCTTGATCTGATCGACCACCACACCGGCCGGGACAGAGCGCGAATTGCCCCGGCCATAGGGAATGATGCAGAAGGTGCAACGATGGTCACAGCCGTTTTGCACCTGCACATAGGCGCGCGAGCGGGTGCCAAAGCCATCAATCAAGTGGCCTGCGGTTTCGGTGACGGACATGATGTCGTCCACCTGTACCTTTTCGGTCTCACCAATGAAATCCGGGCCGCGGGGGCGGGCCATATCCTGCCATGTGCCGGGCTGCATCTTTTCGGTGTTGCCGACCACCTTGTCGACCTCGCCCATGGCAGCGAAGGTCTCCGGCTCTGTTTGTGCCGCGCAGCCAGTGACGATGATTTTCGCATCCGGATTTTCACGGCGCAGGCGGCGAATCTCCTGACGGCTCTTGCGCACTGCCTCTGCGGTCACCGCGCAGGTGTTCACGATCACGGCGTTTTCCAGCCCAGCAGACTGCGCCATGTCTTTCATCGCCTCAGATTCGTAAGAATTCAGACGGCAGCCAAGCGTGGTGAACTTTGGCGGGGCGACAGTCATTTGGCGCGCTCCAGAAAGGCAGCGGTGAATTCGCCGGTGAAGACATGCTCGGTCGCGCCCGTCATCCAGACGCCATCTTCGGCCCACTCGATCCACAGCGTGCCGCCGTCCAGATCAATCTGCACCTTACGGCCTGTGAGGCCCCGGCGCGCGGCAGCCACGGCGGTGGCGCAGCTTGAGGAGCCAGAGGCCAGCGTGATGCCCACACCCCGCTCCCAGACCCGCATACGGATGTGATTTTCCCCCACAATCTGCGCGACCTGAACATTGGTGCGCTCGGGATAGAGGGGATGGTGTTCATGCGCTGCGCCAAAACCCGCCAGATCCACAGCGGCAACATCCTCAACAAAGAAAGTGCAATGAGGGTTGCCCATGCCGGTGGCGGTTGGGGTACCGTCAATGGGCAGCTCTAGCGTGTCCATCTCATGAGAGAGGGGAATCTCATCCCAGATCAGCTGCGGATGGCCCATGTTCACTGAAACCAGCCTGTCGCCTGCCTCGCGCGCAAACAGCGTGCCGCGATCTGTGGTGAGGGTCAGCGCGCTGGCGCCGGATTCGTCCATCAGATGACGGGCAATACAGCGGGTGGCATTGCCACAGGCCGCAGAGGTGGAGCCATCTGCGTTGTAAAACGTCAGATGTGCATCCGCATTGCTGCCTGTCGCGCCATGAGTGATCACCGCAAGCTGATCGAATCCCACAGCTTTTTGCCGATGAGAAATCGCCATGATCTGATTTTCTGTCAGCGCAAAAGTGCGCGCGCGTGCATCCACCACGACAAAATCATTGCCGAGACCATGCATTTTCATGAAGGAAATAGGGGTTTGAGCACGTGTATCCATGGCGCGCATATACGCCCGCCACAAATTAATTTCCAGTGGTGCGATTTTTTTCTCAGAATCCGCTTGACCCCCCCCGTAGCTAACTCTAAAAGCCGCCCTCACAGAGTGGGCCGTTAGCTCAGTTGGTAGAGCAACTGACTTTTAATCAGTGGGTCGTAGGTTCGAATCCTACACGGCTCACCACTTTAACCGATTGATCGGTAAACGAAAAACCGGCAGCGATTTCGCTGCCGGTTTTCGCTTTTCTAGGACATGGTGCCTGCACTCTCCCCGCAAACACCCCGCAAAGCTAGAGATTGTCCTGTGCGGCGACCTTACATGCCGATGGGCACGAGGTGGTTGTCAAATTGCACTGGTTGCTGACGCACCGAGTCGCCCAGCGCGCCCACTGCGCCCGTACCAGTGGTGAAAAAGAATCCCGCTGCACGCGCGCCGATTCCACAGACGTCTTCCTGATCCACCCCACGCAGAAAAGTGCCGCTGGCCAGATCAAACACATGCACAACCCCACCACGTGGGGAGGTGATCGCCACCTCGCGGCCATCACCAGAGATCGCCACACTGCCTGCATAGCCATCAAGAGCGCCGTGGAGGCGCTCAGGGGCCGCCAGCAGGGTGATGGGGCCTCCACGCCGGTGTAGACCCAGCAGCGGCGGTGCGGCCCCCTCTGCGCCCTGCCACTGCATTGCCAGCGCCACGGTGCCGTCGCTGTGTAAGGCGAGGTGGCGGATGGAGTTTTTGTGAAAGGTGGCTGGCAGCGACGCGGTTTCAACAATCGTGCCAGAAAAATCCAGATAGCAGAGATTGGGGGCCATGGTCGGAATGTTGAGTTTGGCACGCCCCATATCGGGATGGGTTTCAATGCCGCCATTGGCGACCACAAGGCTCTGCCCGTCTGGCATCAGCCGCATCTCATGCGGGCCAACGCCGCCCGAGGAGACCTCGCCCAGACGTTTGTAGCCCGCTCCCACATCCCAGACGCCAATCACGCCGAGACCGGCCTCATAGTCGTTCTCTGTGGTGAACAGCTGCGTGCCGTTCGGGGAAAACGCCCCATGGCCATAAAAGTGGCGCCCCTCTGGCGCGTTGAGTCGGGCAAGCACGGTGCCATCGCGACAATCCAGCGCCAGCGCAAAGGTGCCGGGGCGGCGGGCGAAGGCAACCGCCTCGGCACGCGTGGGATGTGCCGCAGCGGCATGACCGCGTGCGGGCAGAGGAATCGTGAAGCTGATGTCACCGGTCTCTGTCAGGCCGGTGAGCACAAACTGCCCGTCCGGGGCGCGTGCAGCGGACAGAAAGGCAGGTGCGCCGACGCTCGCCCAGCCAGCGGAGGGCAAAAGACTGCTGGCGGCAAGACCGGCCAGCACACGGCGTCGGCTGACCATTCTAGTCGCCATCCAGCGCGTTAAACCCTGCGCTGACCCCCAAGGCCGGACCCAGTTCAAGCGTGGTGATGTCCCACGCGCGGTTGATGTACTGTTGTAGGATCTCCACCCGGAAACGGCCCTGCACCTCTTTCACACCGGCAAAGACAGGATCATCCTGCAAGTCCGTCGCCTGCTCCTGAATGAGCGCAAAGGCTGCGCTGTAGTCAGCGCGGATGGTGTCGCTCTCTGCGGATAGAATGTGCGCCAGCTCTGCAAGGGCTGCGGTGGACACGGTCACATTGCGCAGGCTGCGGCCTGAGCGGCGCGCCTCTGCGCGGGTGGGGCGCGGTTTGTCAAAGGAGCCAAGCGGGCGGCCAAGGCGCACCTCAGCGTCAAATTGCAGCCCGGAATCCAGCGCCTTGTAGATCACCTGCAGCGACTCGGCATCGGTTTCATAAGATCCGCTCTCTGACGGCTCTGTCAGAAGGGTGGCGAAGCCGTTCACCCAATCCGTATGGATCGCGCCTGAGGACAGAGCGATGTCCGCCGCGACTCGGCGCACCAGAGCGCAATGATAGTCAGGCGCACCCAGCGTGCTGATGCGGGGGTCATAAAGCAGCTGCTCGAGCGCAAAGAAGCCCCGCCCGGCGACAGAAACCGTTTGGAATTCGGCTGCGTCCGCGATCACCGGATCCTCATCTGCAATCAGGCGGCCCAGCGCTTTGGGGGTGAACCCTTTGGTGTCGGGCCAGAACGCCAGACCAAAGGCGCGCTCATCCACCTCAGTGGGGCCAAAACGCAGGTGACTGACGCCCATCCAGGCGTCAAACGCCGTGTGGAAGGCGGCGCGCAGCGGTTCTGAGGTGGAGCTGCACTCTGTCTCAGCGGCCGCACTCAGCGCCAGAGTGGTTGTTGCAAGCGCTTCAAACCCCGGCAGTATGTGCTGCGCCACCGCAGCCTCAACCAAGGCGCCCTGATCAACGCGCACAGCCTCTTGGGAAAAGGCAGGGGCCGTGAGGGCAAAGCTGGCCACAAAAGCAAAGGATTTCAGCATCAAAGACTCTCCAGAAAACGGATCAGGGCGTCGCGGTCAGCGGGGGGCATGGCAATGACGCGCTCTTTCATCGGCTGCGCCTCGCCGCCATGCCAGAGCACGGCCTCCAGCAGCGAGCGGGCGCGGCCATCGTGCAGGAAGTCGCTGTGACCAGAGACACGTTCGGTCAGCCCCACACCCCAGAGCGGGGGCGTGCGCCATTCGCGGCCTGTTGCGCGGGCTTCGGGGCGGTTGTCGGCCAGATCCTCGCCCATGTCATGCAGCAGCATATCCGTGTAGGGCCAGATCAGCTGAAAGCTCTGGGCAGGCTGATCGACAAGGCGGTGGGTGACATAGGCCGGGCGGTGACAACTGGCACAGCCGGTGTCGTGAAAGACCTCTTTGCCGCGCAGCACCTCGGGGGCGTCCACATCGCGGCGCATCGGCACGGCGAGATTGGCGCTGTAAAAGGTGGTGAGGTCGAGCCCAACGTCATCTACCTCAAAAACGCGCACGTCTTTGTCGCCATGGATGGCGTTGACGCAGGCCTGCTGCGCCTCGGTGCAATCGCCGTGACCTTTGGTGAACAGCGGGCTGGAGATGCCAATGTCTGTGGCAAAGGCGCCGGCGGTTTGCTGGCGCAAGGTTGGGGCGCCTGCCTTCAGGCCGAACCGGCCCAGCATCGGGCGCTGAAACTCACGCGACCAGACGATATTGGCGCGGCCCGAAATGCCATCGCCATCCACGTCGTCAGGGTCTGTGTTGGCGAGAATATCCGCAGCAGGAATGGCCTCCAGCAGACCAAGACCAATCATCTGAGGGGCCACGCGCGCGCTGAACATCGTGTCGGGGTGAAAATCCCCATAGCCCAGATCCTGTGCGGTGGCGGTGGGGCGGCGCAGGGTCGCAACCTCGCCACCAGACAGCGCCACCTCAAAGGTTTCATAGGTGACTTCAAGCCGCGCCTCTGCCGGTTGGCCGGGCAGGCTGAAATCCTGAATTTGGCGGCCATAATTGGGCTCTGGCCGGGTGCCGACAAACTCCGCTATCTCATAGATCTGCTCGGACTGTGTGCCTGGGATGGAAAGTTTCAGGGCAAAGGAGATTGCGTCATCTTCGGGCCCCTCGGGCGCATGGCCACGCCCCCCGCGCATATGGCAGCTTTGGCAAGCGCGCGCATTGTAGAGCGGACCAAGGCCATCAGAGGCCAGCGTGGAAGTGGGAGAAGACACCCAAAGCTTGTCAAACATCGCCTCGCCAAGGCGGAAATCCAGCCCGGCGTCGATGTCGAGATTTGCGGAGGGTTGATCAAACACCAGATTGTCGCGGCGCACAGGCACGGAAGCTGCGCCACCGGGGCGGCTTTCAAATTTCTGGGGTTTGGAGAAATCAGTGGGCGGCGCCGTGACTTTGGCAATGCGCGCGGCCTCTTTGGCGGTGCGCGGCACAATGTTCAGGTGTCGGTCATCCAGCTCTTGCGCGCCTGCTGCGCCCGCAAGGGTTCCGAATGCCGCGGCTAGAAGAAAGGGTTTGGCTGGCATCGTCGCTACAGAAAGAAAAGGGGGCGGGACCATCCCGCCCCCTGTTGTTGGGTGGTATTATTCGAATACTGCGTCCGGATTGTCGAGGCTGTCGGAGCCTTCGAATGCCAGCTGGTCCAGACCCAGCGCAGCCACAGCGGCTTCGATGGATTTGGTCTGCTCAACAAGGCCGTTCACGCCGCCCATCACCAGCGCTTCGCCGGCTTCGTTGCCGCGCTCCAGCATCTGGTCATAGGAGAAGCCGGATTCAGCGGCGGTTTTGATGCGGCCCAGACCCAGCATGGTGTCAGACAGTTTGCCTTTCAGCTCTGCATCAAGGCCCGCGTCGGCTTCGGCCACCAGATCAGACAGGGACGCGCCGGACACGAGGGAGCCATCCACACGCACATATTCGCCAAGGTAGACGTTCTGGATGCCCAGGCCGTCATAGTAGTGGCTGTT
The DNA here is from genome assembly GCF_027947445.1 of Shimia sp. MMG029. Lineage (NCBI taxonomy): Bacteria > Pseudomonadati > Pseudomonadota > Alphaproteobacteria > Rhodobacterales > Roseobacteraceae > Shimia > Shimia sp. MMG029. Next base: position 404,116 of record NZ_JAQJIM010000002.1, read on the forward strand.
GTGGGTGTTGTCAGAGAAGCAGTCATGCTCTTCTTCTGGATCGTTCAGCAGCAGGCCAAGGCGCATACGCTCACCGGCTTGCTCGCCATAGGACAGGGAGCCCATGCCGGTCAGGATGGCCACGATGCCTGCGTCTTCGTCACCGGTCACAGCCGTGCGTGCTTCGCCGCCGTCAACCCATTGTGCCGCCATCCATTCCAGATCGCTCACCAGCAGGTCGGTGGCTGCTTTCAGGTAGGCTGCGCGACGGTCACAGTTGCCGCCGGTGCAGTCGTCACCGGATGCGAAATCGGTCCAGGAACGCGCGCCTGCGCCATGGGCGTGGCCGTTCAGGTCCTGACCCCAGAGCAGGAATTCGATGGCGTGGTAGCCGGTGGCCACGTTTGCCTCAACACCATCTGCTTCGTGCAGGGTGCTTTCCAGCAGCTCAGGTGTGATGTTGGTGGCATCCACAGAGGTGCCGGAGATGTCGAGCGTTGCGTTTGCCACAACGTTCAGCGCCGCCAGCGGGTTCTCATCGGTTGGACCACCGTAGGAGGCGTCCACATAGTCGATCAGACCTTCGTCCAGCGGCCATGCGTTCACTTTGCCTTCCCAGTCATCAACGATGGCGTTGCCAAAGCGGTAGACTTCGGTCTGCTGATAGGGCACGCGGGAGGCCAGCCATGCGTCTTTGGCGGCTTGCAGCGCCTCAGCAGAAGGCGCTTCCACCAGCGCGTTCACTGCGGCTTGCAGGGTTTTCGCGGTGGTCAGGCTGTCTTCGTATTTTGCCGCAGCAATATCGGCGTAGTTGGTCAGAACGTCCGCTTTGGTGGCAGCAAAGGCCGGAGCGGCGAAGGCCATAACGGCCGCGGTTGTGGTCAGAAATGCACGTGTCATAAACTCGATCCCAAGGTTGAACTCTCGCGCATTACTGAGAAAATTACTCAGAAAGGTCAATCCTTATTGTTTCACTAGGTATTCACTTTTTGGGCGAGAAGGCCAACAAACATACCTTGAAAATATAGATTAACGCTCCAGAAGCGTCTCATAGCGCGCGTCGGTCAGGGTCTTCAGGAAGGCCACAATTGCGTCAACACGTCGATCATCAAGGGCGGGACCGTGTGTGAGCTCTTTGACCGCGAGTGTTGCGGGCATTGCAGGTCGGCCAAACCGTTCGCCCGTCTCTGGGTTGATTTGTCGCGCCTCATCAAAGGTGTTGTAGCGATTGTAAAACAGAACCACCGTGCGCAGATCTTCGAACACGCCGTTGTGCATATAGGGGCCCGTCACCGCGACATTGCGCAGGCTGGGGGTTTTGAATTTGCCGCGTTGATCTGAATCGCCGCCAACCGCAGGGTTGTTCATCAAACCAAGATCCACAGTGCCCAGTTCCACCCCATTGGCCGCACGCAGCGTGGTGTTCTCTGGCACACCAATGTTGTGGAACTTGTAGTTGGTGAAGGTCTCGCGCGGATCGGTCGCACTGCGACGCAGCTGATGACAGAGGTTGCAATTGGTGAACTGCTGCGAAAAGAATAACACCCGCCCCAGATCCTCTTCGCGGGTCAATTCTGCTTCGCCGCGCAGGAAACGGTCATATTTACTGTCAAATGGGGCGAATAGCTCGGTTTGCTCAAAGGCGGCAAGCGCTTGCGTCATCGCCGCATACCCAGCTTCTGCCGTTGCCAGCGTATCAGGTGCAAACAGGGTCGCGAACGCTTGTTCATAGACTGCGTTTTCGGACAAACGCGCAACAACGGCAGCTGCGTCCTTCATCCCCATTTCCGCAGGATTGGTCGGCGGCCCGCCCGCCTGCGCGGCAAGCCCCGCCGCACGGCCATCCCAGAACTGGCCACCGACCCAGTTGCCATCTTCATTCTGGTGAAACGCTGGGGAAAACGCTGCATAAGTGGCGCTGGGGGCGTTGCGATCCCCGAGTGACACGCCATCATCCCCAATCGATGCCATCCCGCGTGGATCTGCGAAACCAAAGTCAGGACTGTGACACGTGGCGCAGGACTGCGTGCGGTTGGCCGATAAATTCACGTCAAAAAACAGAAGCGCGCCCAAGTCTTCCAGCGTTTGCGGCACATCGGATTGGGCAAGTGCCACACCGGACCCAAAAGCAAAGAAGACGAAAGAGGCCAACACGCATTTCATGACGCACTCCATTGGCTGAGTTGTTTTATCAGGTTCTCACGCCGCGTGCCGTCAGAGTCAATCTGTGCCCATTGTCGCAGGGGGGCCAAACCGCCAACAAAAAAGCCGCCCCAGAGGGCGGCCTTCGTAACCTGTGATGCACCAATTGCGATCAGCGGTCGCGGAACTGTGGTTCACGCTTTTCAACAAAGGCGGCCATGCCTTCGGTCTGATCTTCGGTGGCAAACAGCGAATGGAACGCCCGACGCTCAAACAGCAGGCCTTCGCGCAGGGTGGTTTCAAAGCTGCGGTTCACGGCCTCTTTGGCGGTCTGGCTGGCGATCAGCGATTTCTCTGCGATCTTCTGGGCCGCGCCCATCGCTTCTTCCATCAGCTTTTTGGGTGGCACAACCCGGCTCACAAGGCCAGAACGCTCTGCCTCTGCGGCATCCATGAAACGCCCGGTCAGGTTCATATCCATGGATTTGGCTTTGCCCACCGCACGGGTCAGACGCTGGCTGCCGCCGATCCCGGCAATCACACCCAGATTGATTTCCGGCTGGCCAAATTTCGCGTTCTCAGCCGCGATGATGAAATCACAGGCCATCGCCAGCTCACAGCCGCCGCCCAGCGCATAGCCGGACACTGCCGCGATCACCGGCTTGCGAATATCCTGAATGCGGTCGCCAAACTCAGCAAAGAGGTTGGACAGGTTCACATCCGCAAAGCTCATTTCCGACATTTCTTTGATGTCAGCGCCTGCGGCGAAGGCTTTCTCAGAGCCGGTCAGGACGATGCAGCGGACTTTGTCGTTTTTGTCCGCGCTTTGCAGCGCTTCCAGCAATTCCCCCACCAGCTGTTGGCTGAGCGCATTGAGCGCGTCAGGGCGGTTGAGCTTGATAAGGGCGACGTGCTCTTCGATTTCGACGATGATCGTCTCAAAAGCCATGAGTGATGCTTTCATTGTTCCGGTCAGGAGTGATTCCTTACCATTTGAGGCAATTCGATCAAGTTATCTTTGGCATTGCGCGCAATAGAAAGATGAGCGGCCAGACTGGGTGATTCGGCTTATTTTGCTTGTGCAGGCAGGGGTTTTGCAGGGTTCACCCTCCCGTCCATAGACATCAAAGCTGTGTTGAAAATACCCCAGTTCCCCATCCGCCTGACGAAAGTCACGCAGCGAACTGCCCCCGGCCTCAATCGCCTCTGCGAGGACCTGCCGGATGATCGGCACAAGAGACTGTGTGCGCTCTTTGGAAATGGCGCCTGCCTTGCGTTTTGGCGCTATCCCTGCGCGATAGAGCGCCTCGCAGACATAGATGTTGCCAAGGCCCGCCACGATGCGCTGATCGAGCAGGGCGGATTTGATCGGCGTGTTACGCCCTGAGAGCTGCTCGACAAGGTAGGATTCGTGAAAGTCATTGCCCAAAGGCTCCGGCCCCAGCTTGGCCAGAAGCGGGTGGGTTTCGGCGGTTTCAAGCGGCAGCAGATCCATCGCGCCAAAGCGGCGGGGATCGTTGAAAGTGACGCGCGCGCCATTGTCCATGTCAAAGACCACGTGGTCGTGTTTCTCGGCCTGTGGGTGGTCATGGGCAAACTGGCCCAGAGGGTCGCCCGACACCGTCATGCGCCCGGACATGCCCAGATGGATCAGCAGCGACTCGTCTGTATCAAGATCCGCCAGAATGTATTTGGAGCGGCGGCGCAGCCGCAGGACTTTCGCTCCGGTCAGCCGCTCAGACATACGCTCCGGAAATGGCCAGCGCAGATCGGGGCGGTTCACCGCCGCATTGGCAATCACCGCACCTTCCATGGCCGGTTGCAGGCCGCGACGGACGGTTTCAACTTCGGGGAGTTCGGGCATTTGGCTTTCCTGTTGCGCGTGTTTTAGAGGATCGCCCAATAAATCTGGAACGCCTGAAATCAGTCACATAGACCAGTCCCCGGCCCTGGGTGGGGGTGAAGCCCCCTCTCTGGGGGAGGGTCGGGGGCTGGTCGGCTTCGCCTCCGGCGAGATGATGAAGTTCGAGCGGTTTAGATTAAAGGACGACGCTTTAGCGGTTGTAGCTGAGGCTGTGGCATAACGATAGGGCGGTGTCTGCCTGGGTGGGTGCAGCCAAGCTTGTGATGCAAGCGGGACAAACGTGCCCCGCCAAAGCAACACCAATTCGACGCATTGTACCCGTTCCACACGCTCTATATGTAGAGAGCAACCAAGAGGATTGCGCGTGATGGCGAACAACGACAACACCACCCATTTCGGCTTTGAAACCGTGCCGGAAAGCGAGAAAGCTGGCCGTGTGCAGGGCGTTTTTGGCTCGGTGGCCTCCAAATACGATGTGATGAATGATGTGATGTCGATGGGCATCCACCGCATCTGGAAAGACGCGATGATGGATTGGCTTGCGCCGCGCCCCGGCCAGCGCCTGCTGGATGTGGCGGGTGGCACCGGCGACATCTCTTTCAAATTCCTCAAACGGGCGGGCCACGGCCATGCCACTGTCTGTGACCTGACCGAGCCAATGCTGGTGGAAGGGCGCAAGCGGGCTGAGGCCGATCATATGGCGGACAGCCTTGATTGGGTGGTGGGCGACGCGATGGCGCTGCCTTTTGCCGACAACAGCTTTGATGTTTACACGATCAGTTTTGGCATCCGGAATGTGACCCGCCCGCAAGAGGCGCTGAATGAGGCGTTTCGTGTGCTGAAGCCCGGTGGCCGCCTGATGGTGCTGGAATTTTCCCAGATCCCAAATGACATGATGCAGAAGGTCTATGACCTCTATTCCTTCAACATCATTCCGCGCATGGGGCAGGTGATCGCCAATGACCGCGACAGTTACCAGTATCTGGTGGAGAGCATTCGCAAATTCCCGGATCAGGACACCTTCCTTGATATGGTCAAGACCGCTGGGTTTGAGAACGCGAAATACCGCAACCTGACCATGGGCATCGCGGCGCTGCATTCGGGCTGGAAACTGTGAGAGGCCCCCACAATATCATTCGCCTGATCCGCACCGGTGCCACGCTGGAGCGCACCGGCGCCATGGGCGTGGTACTGGATGCGTTTGAAGCGCCGCGTCATGTGCGCATGGTGCTGCGCGGGCTGGCCTGGCCATTTCAGTGGCTGGCGATCAAAGGCGACCCTGAGGCCCCGCCCCTGCCGCGCGCGCTGACTGCGCTTGGCCCGGCCTACATCAAATTTGGTCAGGTGCTCTCCACCCGCCCCGATGTGGTGGGCGGCGATCTGGCCACCCAGTTGCGCGTGTTGCAGGACAAGCTGCCGCCGTTTTCTGTGGCAGAGGCCAAGGCCGCCGTGCAGCAGGAGCTGGGCGTGAATGCGGATGAGATCTTCTCAGAGTTTTCCGAACCGGTCGCAGCAGCCTCAATCGCGCAGGTGCATCGCGCACGTTTGGCTGCGACAGGTGAAGAGGTGGCTGTGAAGGTGCTGCGCCCCGGCATTGAGCGGGCCTTCCGCAAGGATGTGGATGCGTTTTACTTTGCCGCCAATGTGATTGCCTCGCTCTCACCAGCCTCGCGTCGTCTGCGCCCGATGGAGGTGATTGAGCATTTTGACGGCGTGGTCACAGGCGAGCTGGATCTGCGGCTGGAATCCGCGTCGGCCAGCGAGTTTGGGGCCAACACCCAAGACGATGAAATGTTTCAGGTACCCACCATCAACTGGGCCTATTCTGCAAAACGCGTGATGACGCTGGGCTGGGCGGAAGGCACCCCAATTGGGGACAATGACGCATTAGATGCCGCAGGCCATGACCGCGCCAAACTGGGCGCGCGGGTGCTGGAGCTGTTCCTGAACCACGCGCTGCGCGACGGGTATTTCCACGCGGATATGCATCAGGGCAACATGAAGGTCGCCGCCAATGGCGATATCATCGCCTATGACTTTGGCATCATGGGCCACATCGATGAATACACCCGCCGGGTTTACGCGGAGATCCTGTTTGGCTTCATCCAGCGCGATTACAAACGCGTGGCCGAGGTGCATTTTGAAGCCGGCTATGTGCCTGCGGATCAGGATGTGGATGAATTTGCCCGCGCCCTGCGCGCGGTGGGCGAGCCGATCTTTGGCATGGATGCCGATCATATCTCCATGGGTCGGCTGCTCAACTACCTGTTTGAAGTGACCGAGCGCTTTGGCATGGAAACCCGCACCGAGCTGATCCTGCTGCAACGCACCATGGTTGTGGTTGAGGGCGTGGCCCGTTCGCTGGATCCGCATCTCAACATCTGGGATGTCGCCAAACCCGTGGTCAGCGCCTACATTCAGAAAAGCATCGGCCCGCGCGCCCTGCTACGCGATCTGGCCAAAACCGCGCGTGTGATGACCCGCTTTGGGCCACGATTGCCTGCGATGGTTGAAGCGGCCCTGATTGCACAATCCGATCAAAAAGAGCCCGCATCCCCAAAGGTCTGGCCTTGGGTGGTGTCTGGTGCCGTGGCCGGGGCTTTTGCCGCCGCAATGCTGATTGGTCTGGGCTACGAGCTCTGGCACTGAAATCCGGCCTGAGAGATCTGGCCTGACCTTCACCAACAAATCAAAACAAAAGAAGCGCCCCAGGGGCGCTTCTTCTTTGTGGGCAAGAGCCCCTATACAAGTGCGATTTACAGCAGGCCGGCGTGGGCCATGGCTGCGTCGATCTGCGCTTTGGTTTCATCGGTCAGGCAGGTGAGCGGCAGGCGCACCTCCTCGTTACACAGACCCAGACGCGACAGCGCGTATTTTGCGCCCACAAGACCCGGCTCGACAAAGATCGCCTCATGCAGTGGCATCAGCTTGTCTTGATATTCGAGCGCCTTAGCATAGTCGCCCGCCAGCGTCGCCGCCTGGAACTCAGCACAGAGTTTTGGGGCAACGTTTGCCGTCACAGAAATGCAGCCCACGCCGCCATGGGCGTTAAAGCCGAGGGCCGTGGCATCTTCGCCGGACAGCTGAACAAAGTCAGCTCCGCAGGTGGCGCGTTGCTGGCTTACGCGGGCCAGATCGCCGGTCGCGTCTTTCACACCCACAATGCGCGGCAGCTTGGCCAGCTCCCCCATGGTTTCCGGGGTCATGTCGACCACCGAACGGCCCGGGATGTTGTAGATGACAATCGGCAGCGTGCAGCAATCGTGGATCGCGGTGAAATGCGCAATCAGGCCACGCTGGGTTGGCTTGTTGTAGTAAGGCGTCACCACGAGGATGGCGTCTGCGCCGACTTTTTCCGCGTGCTGCGCCAGATGGATGGCTTCCAACGTGTTGTTGGAGCCCGCGCCTGCAATCACCGGCACACGGCCTGCAGCGGCGCGCACCACCTCTTCTACCACAGCTTCATGCTCAGCATGGCTCAGGGTGGGGCTTTCGCCGGTGGTGCCAACGGGCACAAAGCCATTGGTGCCTTCGCCGATGTGCCACTCCACCAGTTTCTTGAGCGTTTCCAAATCCAGCTCGCCGTTCGTGAACGGCGTGACGAGTGCGGGGTAAGACCCTTTGAACATGGCACGCTCCTTTGTTTTGCGCAGCTGGGCGGAATTGCCCGTGGTATGAAATCGCGCGGACCCTAGCGGGAAGTTGCCCGCTTGCCAAGATTGTGAGTTGAGGCTGGGGAAGGCGCGTCGTATCGTGCGGGTTCTATCCTGTTTGGCATGGGAAAATGCAAGCCATGTTGCGTCTTTTTCTGACAGTTGTTGTGGCCTTGCTTATGGCCCTGCCCGCCACCGCCCAGCATCGTGAAGAGCTGCGCGCCGCGATGAGCTCTATCCGCGCAAAAGATTGGGAGGGGGCCGCACGGGCGGTGCGCAACACCGATCAGGTGGCGCGCGACATCGTCGAATGGCACCGTCTGCGCGCAGGCGAAGGCAGCCCGGATCAGGTGCTGGCCTTTCTGGATCGGCGCGGCGACTGGCCCGGCCTGCCCTATCTGCGCAAACAATCTGAAGCCGCTTTTGAAGGGGTGAGCCGTGAAATTGCGATGTCCTTCTTTGTGCATGGCAACGCGCAGACGGCCGAAGGCGCGTTGGCACAAGCGCACATGTTGGAACAGGCCGGAGAGGCAGGCGCCGCGCAAGCGGGCATAGTGGTGGCCTGGCGCACCATGGCGATGAACGCACAAACCAAGGCCGACTATCTCAAACGATATGGCGATTTGCTTGCGCCCCATCACACCGCCCGGCTGGACAGCATGTTGTGGAAAAACTGGCAGAGCAACTCGGAAGCGATGTACCCCCATGTTTCGGATGGCTGGGTTGCGCTCGCCAAGGCGCGGCTGGGGCTGCGCGCTATGGCCAAAGGGGTCGATGGGCTGATCAATGCCGTGCCTGAAAGCTTGCAGAATGATCCTGGCCTGGCCCATGAACGCTTTGTCTGGCGTCACCGCAAGGACCGCGACGAGAGTGCCATCGAGCTGATTCTGGCACGCAGTGAGGCGGGCACTTTGGGAGAACCCGAAGAATGGGCGCCACGGCGGCGCTCTCTGATCCGCAGCCAGATGCGGGCAGGCAACTATCGCACCGCCTATGCGCTGGCTGCGACCCATCGCCTGACACCCGAGGCGGGCTATGCCTATGCCGATTGTGAATGGCTCGCGGGCTATCTGGCCCTGCGCTATCTTGACCGCCCTGAGGAGGCCGCCGCGCATTTCTTGCGGTTTGCGCAGGCTGTGGAAACCCCGATTTCGCTGGGGCGCGCGGGCTATTGGATGGGCCGCGCTTATGAAGCGTTGGGAGACATGGCCACGGCCCAGCAGGCTTATGTGGCGGGTGGCGCCCATCAGACCAGTTTTTACGGACTACTGGCCGCCGAAAAAGCCGGAATTGCTTATGATCAAGCGCTGAAAGGCACCGAACGTTTCCCCGATTGGCGAGAGGCCGCCTGGACCACCTCCAGCGTGCATCAGGCGGCGCGGATGTTGCTGGCGGCGGGAGAGCTGGATCTGGCAGAACGGTTCTGGGTGCATCTGAGCGAAACACAGGATCGCAGAGCGCTGGGGCAGATGGGCCAGATGGCGCTGGATCTGGGCCAGCCGCATGTGGCGGTGATGCTGGGAAAACAGATGGTGCGGATGGGCGTGACCCTGCCCGGCCCCTATTATCCGCTGCATCCGCTCTCTGAGCAAAGCCTGCCGGTCGCCGAGGAGCTGTCGCTGGCGATTGCGCGGCGGGAAAGCGAATTTGACCCGGTGGTGGTGAGCCACGCGGGCGCACGCGGGTTGATGCAGCTGATGCCGGGCACGGCGCAGCTGATGTCGAAGTCAACGGGCGAAGCCTATGTGCTGGGCAATCTGACAGCGGATCCAGCCTATAACGCACGTCTGGGAAGCGCCTATCTGGCGCGGCTGTCAGAGCAGTTTGATGGCAATATCATCATGATTGCCGCGGGCTATAATGCGGGGCCCAACCGCCCGGTGCGTTGGATGGAAAACAACGGCGATCCGCGTGACGGCTCAACCGAGGCGATGATCGACTGGATCGAGATGATTCCGTTCAACGAGACCCGAAACTATGTGATGCGGGTGGCCGAAAGCCTGCCGGTTTATCGCGCGCGGCTGGGCAAGGACCCACATCCGGTGCCATTTGGGCGCGAGATCGTGGGCGCCACCATCCAGCGGTTGAACTGATCGCTAGCTGGCCCGTCGTTCGCGCCACCATGTGAACAGGCCAGCGGCCAGCACAATCGCAGCCCCTATCGCCACATTGAGGCGCAGCGTTTCACCAAAGGCGGCCATGCCCAGCGCAGCCGCAAAAGGCAGTTGCAAATAGGCAAAGGGCTGCACCGCGCTGGCTTCGGCCACGTCATAGGTGCGGATCAACAGCCAGTGGCCAAAGACGCCGCTGCAACACAGAATCGCCATCCAGATCCAATCCGGGCCAGAAATCGGTTCCCAGTAAAACACCCCGATGGCCGTCATCACCACACAGCCGACCACACCGGTGTAAAAGAAACTGGTCTGCGCGCTGTCTTTGCGCGCCACATAACGGGTCATCAGGCCATAAACGGCAAACATCAGCGCCCCCAGCAAGGGCACCGCTGCTGCCGGGCTGAACACGCCTGAGCCGGGTTTCAGAATGATCATCACGCCCACGGCGCCAAGGCCAATTGCTAACCAGCGCCGCCAGCCGACACGCTCCCCCAGCACCGGGCCGGAGAGCGCGGCAACCATCAGCGGATAACAGATGAAAATGGCATGGGTTTCTGTCAAACCAAGAAGCGTGAAGGCCAGCACCGTCACACAGATTTCCAACGCCAGCAGCGCGCCGCGCCCGACCTGCAGCCATGGGAAGGCTGTGCGTGCGACTTTGCGCAAACCGCCCGCGTGCCGCGCCGAAATCGCAATCACAAAGGCTGCAAAAAACCAGTAGCGGATCATCACTACCAGATAGGTGTTATATTCGCCGGCCAAATGCCGGGACAGGCCGTCCTGCAGCGCAAACACCAAGGTGGTGAGTGACATCAGCAAAATGCCAAGCCGGTTGTTGGCAGCGCTCATGTGGCGGGTTTCACACATTGGGTCATGTGGCGCTTGCGGCCAAAGCCCGGAATGCGCGTGACTGCGAATCCCGCCGCCTCCAGATTGCGGCGCACAAAGCCTGCGGCTGTGTAAGTCGCCGCTGTGCCGCCCGCCTTGGTGTGTGCGCCCACCTGCGCCAGCAGGGCCTCATCCCAGAGCTCGGGGTTTTTGGCCGGTGAAAAGCCATCCAGAAACCAAGCGTCTGCTTCAAAATCCATGGCCGCGAGTGTTGCGCGCGCATCGCCAACAACCACCTGCACCTCAATGCCCGCGAGCGTCGCCAGCGTTTGGTCTTCGCGATAGGCTGCCACGAGGCGGTCGGCATAGTCCCCCAGCTCAGGGAAAGCGGCCAGCGCGCGCGCCATTTCATCCGCGCTCATCGGGAAGGCTTCAAAAGAGGTGAAGCGCAGCGGGCCTTGCCCACCCGCCTGATCCCAGGCCATCCAAGTGGTCAAGAGGTTCAGCCCGGTGCCAAAGCCCAGTTCGGCGATGTGAAACCTCGGCGCAAAGCGCGCGGGCAGGTCATTGCCTGCCAGAAACACATGGCGCGTCTCGGCCAGCCCGTTGTCGAGGCTGAAGTAAGGGTCATCAAAACGTGTGGACACGGGAATGGCATCCTGCCGCCATTCAAGATCCGCCTGCTGGTCGCTCATCATGCTTTGCCTTATGGAGGTGTGCGCGGCATTTGACCACAAACGCGCGCTTTGGCAATGGGCATCAACACAGACAAGGATGGAACCATGGTGGATGTAACGGTGATGGGCGCGGGCGCTTTTGGGCTGTCGGTGGCCTGGGCCTGTGCAAAACGCGGCGCCAAGGTACGGGTGATTGACCCAAATGGCGTGGGCGCAGGCGCAAGCGGTGGTCTGGTGGGCGCGCTGGCGCCGCACACGCCGGAGAACTGGAATGTCAAAAAGGCCTTTCAGTTTGACAGCCTAATCATGGCCGAAGGCTGGTGGGCGGAGGTCGAGACCGCAGGGGACGTGAGCGCAGGCTATGGCCGCACCGGACGCATTCAGCCAATCCGCGACGAACACGCGCTCACACTTGCCAAGGCCCGCGCAGAAAGCGCCAAAGAGCTTTGGCAGGGCAAAGCCATATGGGAGATTGTGCCACAGGAGCGCCTAGGCGACTGGGCCCCGGTCAGCCCCACCGGCTGGCTCATCCACGACACATTGACAGGCCGCATGTTCCCACGCCGCGCCTGCGCCGCGCTGGCCGCCGCGCTGACTGCAAAAGGCGCAGAGATCACCACAGAAGGCACGCCGGAGGGTCAAGTGGTCTGGGCCACCGGCTATGAGGGGCTGCTCGCGCTGTCAGGCGAGATGGGCAAAGCGGTTGGCAATGGCGTCAAAGGTCAGGCGGCGCTGTTGCGGCTGGATCAGTCACAAGCGCCCCAGCTTTTTGCCGATGCGGTGCATATTGTGCCCCATGCGGATGGCACGGTGGCCATTGGCTCCACCAGCGAGCGCGACTTTGAGGATCCAACCAGCACCGATACGCAGCTTGATGACGTGCTGGCACGCGCCTATGCGGCGGTGCCTGTGCTGAAAGAGGCCGAGGTGATCGAACGCTGGGCCGGGGTGCGCCCGCGCGCCAAAAGCCGTGCGCCGATGCTTGGCGCACACCCCACCCGCGCCGGAGAATTCATCGCCAATGGCGGCTTTAAAATCGGCTTTGGCATGGGGCCAAAAGCTGGGGAAGTGATGGCGGATCTGGTGCTTGAGGGCAAAGACGCCGTGCCTGACGCCTTCCGCCCTGAAGCCTCGCTTTAGCCTCTCGTCCTTGCAATCCGATCACATGGGCGGCGAAGCCGACCAGCCCCAATCCCTTTCCACGGCCCCTCCTCACGGGAGGGGGGCTATAAAACCGTTTTCACGCGTTGCACGGTTGTGGGACGATGCTGACTCGCCTTACTGACCGCGCCCGACGTCGTCTTTGAGCGCCTCCATTAAGGCGGTCAGGGACGCGGTGTAGTGCTCGCTGGTCAATTGACCGTCTGCATCAAATTCATTGCTGCTGTTGGCCAGACCAAATTCCGGGGCCAATGTGATGCGGGGGCGAAAGGCCACCAGACAGCTGCGCAACATGGTTTGGGCACGCACACCGCCTGCACGGCCAGCGGCTGCACTCATCAGGGCCGTGGGTTTGCCGACCATCGGTTTCTCGGAATGGCGACTGATCCAATCCAGCGCATTCTTGAGAACCCCCGTGATGCCTGCATTGTATTCCGGTGTGGCGATCAGCAGCGCATCGGCCTCTGCGATCTGGGCCACAAGCGTATTCACGCCGTCGGGCAGGCCACTTTCGCTCTCCAGATCCCCGTCATAAAGCGGCAGGTTGAGATCCGCCTCAACATAGTCCGTGGCACCATACAGGCGTGCCGCTTCGCGCAGCAGAAGCCGGTTGGTCGAGCCCGTGCGCAGCGCGCCAGACAGGCCAAGCAGTTTATGGGGCATGATCATCCTCCTTGTTCACACTGACTCAAGGTAGGCAAAAAGGCGCCGTTTACAAACGACGCCTTTCAAACATTTTCTGTGCGTATGCGCAGAGCCGCGTTTACGCGCTGGTCGGCAGGATCACGATTTCCACACGACGGTTCTGGCGACGGCCCGCCTCATCGAGGTTGGAGGCAATCGGCTGATCCTCACCGCGGCCAATCGCATCGATACGGCCAAAGGCGACGCCATTGTTCAAGAGCACATCCGCGACCGCATTGGCACGGCGTTCCGACAAGGTCTGGTTATAGCTGGCCGCGCCAGTGTTGTCGGTGTGCCCCAGAATTTGCACGGTGGAATTTGGATAGGCTTCAAGGCTCTTGGCCACTTTGGCCAGATCATCCTGAAGGCTCGCGCTTACCTCGACGCTGTCCACAGCGAACAGAATGTCCTGCGGCATGGTCAGAATCAGGCGGTCACCGGTGTTTTCGATGCGTACGTCACTGTCCAACTGCGCGCGCAGCTCTGCTTCCTGCTTGTCGAGTTCATTGCCGATCAGCGCGCCAACACCGGCGCCCACAGCCGCCCCGATTGCAGCGTTGTTGTCGGTCGCAGCCGCAAGGCCCGCGCCCAGAATGCCGCCAATGATCGCGCCGCTTTTGGTTTGTCGGTTGGGATCAGTGCCCGCACCAGTCACATAGTTCGGATCGGTACAGGCGGCCAAAGCCACCAAAGACAGCGCACAGCAGGACAGGGTGAATTTTTGCATATCAAAGCCTCAATATTAAACTTAGCCGCCGGTTTTCCGGCTGTTGGCCTCTGTATAAGCTATCGCGCAGGCTCGCCCAAGCGTTTTGCCGCCCGATGTCGGCAAATAGACGCCGAAATCCCCGCTTTGTGATGGGTCTTGACCCCGGTGCTCAGGCTTCTGCGCGCGCGCTTTCATAGGCCAGCAGGGCGCGTTTCACCGGCACGCCCCAGTGATAGCCGCCAAGGCCACCGGATTTGCGCATTGCGCGATGGCAGGGAATGAGCCAGCTCACCGGATTGCGCCCCACCGCCGTGCCCACCGCACGCACCGCTTTGGGATTGCCGATCACACGGGCGATTTCGGAATAGGTGGTGACCTCGCCCGAAGGGATACGCATCAGCGCCTCCCAGACTTTGATCTGCAGCGCCGAGCCGATCATATAGACTGGTACTTTATCAAGCTCGGCACGCTCCGCCTGATAGGCGGCCAGCACCCAGGGGCGCAGAAACATTGGGTCTTCGACAAAATTGGCCTTGGGCCAACGCGAGAAAAGATCTTCGATGGTTTCCGCCTCTCCCATCTCCGCTGCAAAACCGATGCCGCAGATGCCTTTTTCGGTGCCTGTCACCAGCGAAAGGCCAAACGGGCTGTCAAACCAGCCCCAGTAGATTGTCAGCCCCGCGCCGCGTTTGGCATATTCACCCGGACTCATCGCCTCCCAGCGCAGGAAGAGATCATGCAGGCGGCCGGAGCCTGACAAGCCCACCGAATTGGCGGTGTCAAGCGTGGTGAAATGCTCATGCAGCAAGGCTTTGGCGTGGCCCAATGTCAGATATTGCTGAAACCGCTTGGGGGAGACCCCGGCCCAGCGCGTGAACAGCCGCTGAAAATGTGCCGGGCTCATCCCCATTTCCTGCGAGAGCTGCTCCAGAGGCATGGTTTCGCCAGCCTGATCGATCAGCTCAATGGCACGGCGCATGACATTGTAGTGGTAGCCTTCGCTCATGTCGTTCATGGCGGATCTCCTCTTCTGTGGACACCCTAGGCGCTGCAAAAAACGCAAGCGACCCGAAAATTGCGCATTTTCAGCCTGCCTCTTGAATTTCCGAAAAAATGAGACATCTTTGTCTCATGACACATGGAACACACTCCAAAATCATCGAGGCGGGCTTTGCCGTCTTTTCCGCAACCCCCACAGCCACGTTGCAGGATGTGGCAGATGCGGCCGGGATCGGCCGCGCCACACTGCACCGACATTTCAAAGGGCGCGACGAGCTGATGGCGGCGCTCGCCATTGCCGCCATGAAGGAACTTGACGCTGCGATTGAGGCCAAAACACAGGATGCAGACAGCCATATAGAGGCGCTGCGGCTCAGCCTTGAGGCCATGATCCCGCTGGCAGACCGGCAGATGTTTCTGGCCAACGAGCCACTGGATCATGTGCCCAAAGTCCTCGCCGGTTACACCCAGCAGCTTGAGGAGCTGGCAGAGGCGGTGGAGGCCGCCAAGGCAGAAGGCGGCTTTGACGCTTCGGTGCCCACCGCCTGGATTGTGCAGGCTTATGAAACGCTCACCTATGCCGCCTGGACGGTGGTGCGCGACGGCGACGCCACAGCCCAAGAGGCCGCCGCGCTGGCGTGGCGTACCCTCACATCCGGCCTTACCACCGACACGAAAGGAGGCAAATGATGCTGCCTGAACGCTTTATGGAGCTCGCCCAACAAGTGGATGAGGTGTTTTTCATCATCGGCATCGCGATTCTGGTGATCGAGATCGCGGAGGCCTGGTTCAAAGGGTCGCTCAAAGGCAAAACCTGGCTTGAAATGCTGGCCAGTGCGTCCACGCAGGTGCCTTACATTCTGGTGGAAGCCAGCATGATGACGGCGCTTTACGTGGGGCTTTATGTGTTCAGCGACACAGTGGTGAGCTGGCATCTGCCCACGACTTGGCCGTGGATTGTGGTCGCCATTCTGCTTGCGGACCTTACCTATTATTGGGAGCATCGCATCGCCCATCGCGTGCGCCTGTTGTGGACCCAACACGCCGTGCACCACTCCAGTCGGGACTATAATATCGTCACCGCCATACGTTTTGGCCCGCTGGAAAGCCTGTGGTCGTTCATCGCCCATATTCCCATGGTGCTGGTTGGTTTCAGCCCGGATGTGGTGTTGGGCTCCGTGGTTCTGGTGCTGGCGTACCAGACTTGGCTGCATACGGAACTGATCGGCAAACTTGGCCCGCTGGAATGGATCCTGAACACGCCGTCCCACCACCGGGTTCACCACGGCTGTGACGACAAATACATCGACAAGAACTATGCCGGAATCCTGATCATCTGGGATCGCCTGTTTGGCAGCTTTCAGGTGGAAGAAGAACGCCCGCGCTATGGGCTGACCACCGACTTTGACAGCCAGAACCCGGTGAAAGTGTGGTTCTCAGAGCTGCCCGCCTTGTGGCGTGACATCACCCGCGCCAAGTCTGGACGCGAGCTGTTTGGCCGCCTGTTTGGTCCTCCGGGCTGGAAGCCGTAGCGCGGGCTTTCAGCGGTGCCATGGGGGCGTGCGGGTTGCGAAACCCCACGCCCCTCCCATATGAAAGCGCGGGACAGCCTTCGCATGCAACTTTGAGACAACCTATATGAGCCTTCGCGACACCATTGGCGCCTTCATTGAGCGCCCAGCCTTTCGCAACGCCATTCTCGGCGTGATCCTCTTCAATGCCGTCATTCTGGGGCTGGAAACCTCCAAGCCGCTGATGGATGCCATCGGGTCGTTGTTGATCACTCTGGATGGGGTGTGTCTGGCAATCTTTGTCGCAGAGATCGCGGCCAAGCTCTATGTGCAGCGCGGGCGCTTTTTCTCAGATGGCTGGAACCTCTTTGACTTTGTGATTGTCGCTGTCGCACTGGTGCCAGCGGCACAAGGGCTTGCCGTCTTGCGCGCACTGCGCATCCTGCGCTTGCTGCGCGTTGTCTCCGTCGCCCCGTCGCTGCGGCGTGTGATCGAAGGGCTGATCAACGCGTTGCCTGGTATGGGATCGGTGTTTCTGCTGATGGCGCTGATCTTCTATATCGGCGCAGTGATGGCCACAAAACTGTTTGGCGCCGCCTTCCCTGACTGGTTCGGCACGTTGGGCAAATCCGGCTACTCCCTGTTTCAGATCATGACGCTGGAAAGCTGGTCCATGGGCATCGTGCGCCCGGTGATGGAAGTGTACCCCTACGCCTGGATGTTCTTTGTGCCGTTTATCCTGCTGACGACATTTGTGGTGCTCAACCTCGTGGTCGGCTTGGTGGTAAACTCTATGCAGGACGCCCACCACGTTGAAGCGGAAGCGGAAACAGGCAGCTATCGCGACGAAGTTCTGAGTCGTTTGGCCGAAATTGAAAAGGCTTTGAAAGACAAACCAATCAAGTAACCATTTGGTTACACTGTAACTTCATCCATTCGGTAAAATTTGAGCCATTTTCTGAGGTATTACTACTTTGGGATAGGGGAGATTTTGCCCTGAAACGACGCGACCAGAGAAACATCCAGTTTGTAGGCGCCTCTTGCCAGTGCGTCAGGTGCGCACTTGGCGCGTGCGAGGCCCTTATTTTTAAAAGCGACGCGCATTGTGCGGATTCCTTATGTGTATTTCAGATGGATGTTTTATACTTCAAAATCCACAAGATACTGAAGTATATGTATTTTTCTCACAGTATTTAAAATTGAGAAACAGCCCTGAGCAGATCTCCTGTTTGCGACATGCCGTCATACATCATTAACCCGTTGAACGATCTTTTCTCTGACGGACAGCACGCGGAGACGGACAATGGAAACAGCGATCACAGAAAATCTCGAAAGGTTTGCCCTCACCGGGGCGGATCTGGACGCCCTTAAATACGCAGCGAAGATCGTCATCCCAAGCCTTGATGATGTGTTGGACGACTTTTACGCATTCGCGACCGATCGCGCAGAAATGGCGCGTTTTTTTCCTACAGAAGACATTCTGAACCACGCACGAAGGCGCCAGAAAGAGCATTGGGAAATGCTGTTAAGCGGTGACTTTGCAGAGGCATATCTCAAATCAGCGGAAATCATTGGCCAGGTGCACTACCGCATCCAGCTGCCATTTGAGCTGTACCTGTCTGGCTATGCGCGTGCCTCAAGCCAATTGCAGGATCTTCTGTTGAAAAAGACCAAGACCCGCTGGCCCCGTCGGGATCGTGGCCGGCGCTCGGCCGCGCTTGGCGCGCTGACCCGTGCCTTCTCACTCGATACCAACCTCGTGATCGATTCCTATTTTACCGCCCAGCGCGAAGAGCGTGAACGTGCGATGAACCACCTGAACGCCGCCATGGGGCGCATGGCCAACAAAGACCTGTCGCAGACCATCCCAAGCCCTGAAGACAGCGACTATCCAGAGCGGTTTGACGGCATTCGCACCGACTTCAACCATCTGATGCTCGCCATGCGTGATATTATCAAGACCATCAAAGACGCGACCGTCGATCTTGATCTGACAGCCAGCGAAGTCAATGACTCCACCGAAAGCCTCGCACGTCGCACAGAATCTCAGGCCGCAACACTGGAACAAACCGCACTGTCAGTGGATGAAATCAGCAGCAGCGTTCAGGCCTCCTCTTCTGCGACAGCAGACACTGATCGCGTGGTCTCCGCCACCCGAACGAATGCCGCCAATGGCCACAGCGTGGTGTTTGAAAGCGTCAAATGCATGAAAGACATCGCGGAAGCCTCTGCCAAGATCTCCGACATCTCTGGCTTGATTGACGAAATCGCCTTTCAGACCAACCTGCTTGCGCTCAACGCAGGTGTCGAAGCTGCGCGCGCCGGCGATGCTGGCCGCGGCTTTGCTGTGGTGGCCTCTGAAGTGCGCAGCCTCGCGCATCGTGCTGCCGACTCCGCGCAACAGATCAGCGAGCTCATACAGGGCACAAATGACCTTGTGGAACACGGTGTTGATCTTGTCGATCGCGCAGGCTCGGCGCTTGGTACGATTGTGTCAGATGTGGAACATGCGGCCAGCCTGAGCTCTGAAATTGCCACATCGTCCAAAGAGCAATCTGCCGGGCTCAAGGAAATTGCCCAAGGCATCTCGCAGCTGGACAACGTGACACAGGAAAACGCCGCAATGGTGGAACAGACCGCAGCCGCGATGAGCTCCATGCGCCGCGATACCGAAGCCATGTCACAACTGGTGAATGGATTCATTCTCAGCGAAGCGCGCCCGGTCGTCACTCAGGGCCCCGACGCCCCGCAGGACGAAACCGAAGCAGAGGAAACCTGGGAGGATGTGGCCTAAGCAAATGGCCCATCCGTTTCAGAAGGCGCCTGATGGTGCCTTTCTTGGTTTGGAAACGCTGCAAAGGGGCGGAAATCCGTCAGATCTTCATATTGCGCGCGGAATCTTTGATTGCGTCGTATTGCCCGGAGGGTCGGAACCGCCACAGGTATTCTGCCAGCACCGCTTCTGGGGCAAGCGGCGTGATACCAAGCGCCTCAAACCCCTTTGTCCCTTCTGAGACAACATTATCACTGCGCAGCAAGATCAGCTGATCCCCGGTGATCACCGAATTGTGCCAAAGCCCAAAGGTCACGGCCTGCAACAGACCAAAGCCGCCCGCCATCAGCCGCCCGACACCAAAGGGCAAATTGATCACCGCGCGCTTACGGTGGATCACCTCAAGCATCTCATCAATCCAGCCGCGCAGGGTTTTCACTTCAGGCCCGCCCAATTCATAGAGACCGCTTGCCGCGCCTTTGATGCCCATCACCGCCGCTTGGGCCACGTCATCCACAAACACCGGCTGAAACTTGGTGTTGCCCCCCATGATCGGCAACATAGGCCCCATGCGCGCCATGGCGGCGAAGCGGTTGAAGAATTCATCGTCCTGCCCAAAGATCACCGAAGGGCGCAGGATCATCGCCTCCGGCATATGCTTCAAGACGCCTGCTTCGCCCAGCGCTTTAGATTGCGCATAGTGGCTGGCGCTGCCTGCATCCGCCCCAATCGCGGACACATGCACCATGCGCCCCACGCCCTCAGCGGCCGCAATTCGGGCGATACGTTCTGCGCCTTCGTGCTGAACGCTGCCAAAGGTGTTCTTGCCCCGATTGGCCAGGATGCCAACACAGTTCACCACCGCGTCCGATCCCTGCATCGCGGATTTGACAGAGGCATCGTCGCGAATGTTGCAGAACACGGGCTCTACCTGCCCAACCGCACCGTAAGGCTTTACAAACATCGCCTCATTGGGGCGGCGCACCGCCACGCGCACCCGCCAGCCCTCTTTGGCCATCCGTTGCGCAATGTGACGCCCCACAAAACCAGAGCCGCCAAAGATGGTAACAAGTTGAGACATGGGATCTCCTCCGCTCTGCGTGGTGCAATCTATGCTGTTACTACGAAATACTGGCTCGATTGGCTCACAACAGCAAGTCACAACCCCTGCTCCGCGACAAGAATACCCAAGCAAACGACGCGGCATT
The DNA here is from genome assembly GCF_027947445.1 of Shimia sp. MMG029. Lineage (NCBI taxonomy): Bacteria > Pseudomonadati > Pseudomonadota > Alphaproteobacteria > Rhodobacterales > Roseobacteraceae > Shimia > Shimia sp. MMG029. The sequence goes on from NZ_JAQJIM010000002.1 coordinate 424,418, forward strand.
TCCAGCCCGCCGCAGACAATTTCGAGGCGGGAGAGAAATTTTTCAAAAAACTTCCAAAAACGCGTTGACACCCCCCCCGCACAGGTCTAAATGCCTGCCTCACCAACCCGTGCCCAGATGGCGGAATTGGTAGACGCGCTAGCTTCAGGTGCTAGTGTCCGTATGGACGTGGAGGTTCGAGTCCTCTTCTGGGCACCAATTTTTCTACGAAGAATTGGTCACAAAAAAACGCCGCGCAACAGCGCGGCTTTTTTGCTTTTGTGGCTCTGTTTTTTTCGCGGTGTGATGGACCGGCGCGACACGCCCTCAGGCGTGCGTTTGAAACAGCTCCAACACAAATGGGATCGCCTTAAACTCGCGGGATTTGTTGCCTGCGCGCCTTTGGATCGGTTTGGTGACCCAATCCACCCAGCGCAACCGCCGACAGGTCTGTTGTGCCAGCGGCCAAATCCCTTCAGGTGCAGAGCTGCGGTATACGGCCATCGCTTCATCCAGACTTCCCCGCATGTGCGCGGAATTTGCGGCCACGTTGAACGCAAAGATCACCAAATCCCGCGCCTGCCCCTTGAGCGTGTTGTTCTTGGCCTGGTAGCGCTCAAAATCAAGCAGCAGCACCTGATCATCCACCAGGCACATGTCTTTCGGGCTGGGACGTCCATGCGCAAACCCAAGGGCATGAAACGCCCCAAGGGACTGACTGGCATTCAATAGAAGGTCACGCCCCTCCCCGGTGTCGCCTGTATCCCCAAGCCGGCGCCGCAAATCTTTGCCGCAATCAGGCAGCACCAGAAAGTCAGGACCATCCGCCACCACCTGCGGCACAGGCGCCTGTACAGCGTTCATGTCGTGATAAGCTTGGCGTTCACGTCTGAAAGACGTCTCTGGATTGCCCTTTTGCAAACGGTAGCGCAGGTCCAGCTTCTCTGGGCGCTTGATCCAAAACACCTGCCCCCCCTGCTCTATGCGCTCCACACGCGGCCCTGCTTCACGCGCACGGGTTTCCACGAGCATTTTAAGCTCATCATCAACGGTAAGAGGGCTTCGAAAATCCATGACCTGCTATCTAGGATGTCATCAAACCGTCGTAAAGATGCGTTCCCAAACGCCGCCAAGCCATAGTGGCGGCCTGCACCGCATCGCAAATCACGGCATTGGCCCCAAATACGCACCCTGCAAAACATTGAAACACCGCCCTGAAACCCGTAAGTGCAAGGCATCCGATTACGCGAGGCACTCATGGCAAATTTTCTGTATCAAAACGACCTGCCCGACGGGCTTGATCTGGGCCCTATCGTGGCCATCGACTGTGAAACCATGGGGCTGAACCCACATCGTGACCGGCTGTGCGTGATCCAAATGTCTGGTGGGGATGGCAACGCCCATCTGGTGCAGGTCGCCAAGGGCCAGACCAGCGCCCCCAACCTGCAAAAGATGCTCGAAGACCCCAATGTTCTGAAGCTGTTTCACTTTGGCCGCTTTGACATCGCCGCGATGTACAACGCCTTTGGCGCGCTGACCGCGCCGGTCTATTGCACCAAAATCGCCTCCAAGCTGGTGCGCACCTATACAGATCGCCATGGCCTCAAGAACCTGCTGCAGGAACTGCTGGGGGTCGACATTTCCAAACAGCAACAGATGAGCGACTGGGGGGCCGAAACCCTGTCCGAGGCACAGCTCGACTATGCGGCATCTGACGTGCTGTATCTGCATGCCCTGCGTGAAAAGCTGAACGAACGCCTGGCACGGGAAGGCCGCACAGAGATGGCACAGGCTTGCTTTGACTTCTTGCCCACACGTGCAAAGCTCGATCTGGCTGGCTGGCCCGAGCAAGACATTTTCGCACACTGAAGGGTCCCACTGATGACGGATGGCGACAAACAGACTTTTCTGGAAACCGCGCGCCGCGTGGTGTCCATCGAGACCGACGCGCTGCGCCTGCTGGGCGAAAGCTTTGGCAGTGAAATCGGCGACGCGGTTGAGTTGCTGCTGTCGGTCAAAGGGCGCGTGATCATTTCGGGGATGGGCAAATCCGGCCATATCGCGCGCAAGATTGCCGCCACTTTTGCCTCCACCGGCACACCGGCGCATTTTGTGCACCCAGCAGAGGCCAGCCATGGCGATCTGGGGATGATGGCACAGGGCGATGTGGCGCTGGTGCTGTCCAACTCCGGCGAAACACCTGAGCTGGCCGACCTTGTGGCCTATACCCGGCGCTTCAACATTCCGCTGATTGGCGTGGCCAGCCGAGCCGACTCTACGTTGATCAAGCAAAGTGACATCGGCCTCATCCTGCCCAAAGCGCAGGAAGCCTGCGGCACCGGTGTTGTCCCGACCACCTCGACCACCATGACGCTTGCGCTGGGTGATGCGCTGGCTGTGGCGCTGATGGAGCACCGCCGCTTCACGCCGGAAAACTTCCGCGAGTTCCACCCCGGCGGCAAGCTGGGGGCGCAGCTGTCACGCGTACGGGATCTGATGCATTCCGGTGACGCCCTGCCGGTGATCGCTGAGAATACTGCCATGAGCGATGCGCTTCTGGAGATCAGCCAGAAAGGCTTTGGCGTGGTTGGGGTGGCCAATGACGCGGGTAAACTTCAGGGCATCATCACCGATGGGGACCTGCGCCGCCATATGGACGGCCTGCTGGAGCGCACCGCGACAGAGGTCATGACCGCAGCGCCGCAAACCATCGCGCCCAGTGCACTGGCAGAAGAGGCGGTGGGGATCATGAACCAGCGCAAAATCACCTGTCTGTTTGTGGTCGATCCTGAAGGCGACGGTGCACCCGCGGGCCTATTGCACATTCACGACTGTCTGCGCGCGGGGCTTGGTTAAACCACGTGCGCATTCGCCTGACATATTCCAATCTGGTGACCTGGCTGAAGGTCCTGCTGCCGCTCGCGGCGCTTGGATTGCTGTCGACGCTGTTTCTAGTATCCCAGAAAGTCGATCTGGAAAGCGCCATTCCCTTTGCGGAGGTGGAACTGGAAAAACGGCTGCGCGATCGTCAGATCACCGCGCCTTATTTCTCTGGCAAGACCGATCATGGCCACGACATCACCGTGACGGCAGAAACTGCGCATCCTGATGCCGAGGACAGCTCGCGCCTCATCGCTCAGAACGTCGGCGCCCTGCTGACCATGGAGGGCGGCACCGAGATCACGGTGACCGCCAAAGAAGGCGACATGGATGGCCGCTTTCAAGAGCTGTTATTGGATGGCGAAGTCGAGATATTGACCTCCACGGGCTACACAATTGAAACTCAGGCCATGACATTCGGACTGGAAGAAGCCCGCGCTGAAACCGCCAGCACCGTGACCGCAGAAAGCGCGCTCGGGCAGTTGGAAGCGGGCCGAATGGCGCTGCGCCCATCGGGCGAAAACAATGAAATATATTTGTTTTTCACAAAAGGTGTGCGACTGGTATACACGCCGCAAACGACAACGAGGTGACCTGTGTTTCTTTACCGCACGCTCTTGATTAGTGTCCTGGCGATGACGCCAGCGGTCGGCACCGCTCAGGGGCTTCAGCTTGGCTTCGGCCAGAGCCAGCAAGACACAGGCCTGCCGGTCGAAGTCACTGCAGAGAGCCTTTCCGTCAACCAATCTGACGGCAGCGCCGTGTTTGAGGGCGATGTGGACATCTCTCAGGGCGACATGCGCATGACCGCCGACAAGGTGAACGTGCATTACCTGCCAGACAACAGCGGCATCGACAAATTGGTCGCACAGGGCAACGTACTTCTGGTACAGGGCCCGGATGCGGCAGAAGCGAATGAGGCCGTCTACACCATTGCCAATGGCGATGTGGTGATGAGCGGGAACGTGACGGTCAATCAGGCCGGAACCACGATTTCTGCCGATCGCATGGTGCTCAATCTGGAAAACAACACCGCCCGCATGACGGGGCGCGTGAAAACGGTTTTGAAGACGGAATAAGACATGGCCAAACCCACTCTGTCCGTCACCGAAGGCACCTCCGGTCTGCGTGTTGAAAGCCTGCGCAAGGCATACCGCAAACGAGTGGTGATCCGCGATTTCTCCATGGAGCTTCAACGCGGCGAAGTTGTTGCGCTGCTTGGCCCCAACGGCTCTGGTAAAACCACCACGTTTTATGCGGTCGCTGGCCTACTGGTGCCCGAAGGGGGACGTGTGTCCATTGATGGGCGCGATGTCACGACCCTGCCGATGTATCGCCGTGCCAAACTGGGCATCGGGTATCTGCCGCAGGAAATGTCGATCTTCCGCGGGCTGTCTGTTGAGGACAATATCACCGCGATCCTCGACATCACCCACCGTGACCGCCACAAGCGTCGCGAGCGGCTTGAGGAGCTGCTCTCTGAGTTTTCCATAGAGCACCTGCGCCGCGCCCCTGCGCTTGCGCTTTCTGGTGGCGAGCGGCGCCGTGTCGAGATTGCGCGCTGTCTGGCGGCGGATCCCAAATATCTGCTGCTCGATGAACCTTTTGCTGGTGTTGATCCAATCTCTGTCGGCGATATCCGCCATCTGGTTGCTGATCTCAAAAAACGCGGCATTGGCGTTTTGATCACCGACCACAATGTGCGTGAAACCCTCGAAATCGTGGACCGCGCTTATATCCTGCATGATGGCAAAGTGCTGATGTCTGGCACACCGGACGAGGTTGTGGAAAACGAAAACGTGCGTCGCGTGTACCTCGGGGAAAACTTCAAGATTTCTTAATCCTAGAAATTGAAAAACCCGAAATTTTGACCTGCATCATTGACTCTCGCGATTGGGAATACTCAAATACTGAGTATGACATTTGCTCAAACCCCCGCTGATACCAGGGTGGCCTTTCTTACAAGGCCCGGTCTTAAGCAAGGTTCGCATATGTCGATTACCAGCATTCGGACCTAACTGATAACGGGCACACAAAGCCCGTGGTCCGACATGTCATCGAAAAGGAGACAGGATGCGCTATCAGATTACCGGAAAACACATCGACGTTGGCAATGCGTTGCAGACACATGTCCAAAACGAACTTGGCGATGTCTTACAAAAATACGCCGGCCGTCCGACTGACGCGACAATCACGTTTTCAAAACACGCACATGAATACATGTGTGAAACCACCGTACACCTGTCCACCGGACTGACTGCGCAAGCCAAGGCACATGCGACTGAAATCTACGCAGCCTTTGATGGATGCGCCGAAAAAATGGACAAACAACTGCGTCGCTACAAGCGTCGACTGAAAGATCACCACAAGGAAAGAGCCGAACCGGTTGAACTTTCGGGGGCTTCCTCGTATATCCTCGCGCCTGAAGCTGAAGAACATGAGGCAGAGCCAGAAACGCTACAACCTGTGATCGTTGCCGAGATGGAAACAAAGATCCCATCTCTGAGCGTCGGCGAGGCTGTGATGCAGATGGAACTTTCAGGCGCGCCTGTATTGGTCTTCAAGAACGAAGGTAAAGCTGGGTTGAATGTGGTCTACCGTCGTGACGACGGAAACATTGGCTGGATTGATCCACAGACATAAGGTGAGAGGGCGCAAAGCGTCCGATCCGGAGTACAGGCAAGATGGACCTTTCTACGATCCTCAAGCCAGAGGCAGTGCGTGTGGTAACTGCTGCCTCAAGCAAAAAACGTTTGCTGCAGGAATTTGGCGATCTCGCTGAATCCGCCTATCAGTTAAACGCGCAAACCGTGGTCGAAGCGCTGCAAGAGCGTGAAAACCTCGGCCCCACAGGTGTGGGCCATGGTGTGGCACTGCCACACGCACGGTTTGATGGCCTGCAAAGCGTGGTTGGCGCCTTCATCCTTCTGGAAAAGCCCGTTGATTTCAACGCGGTGGACCGGCAACCCATCGACATCGCATTTGCGCTGTTTGCCCCGGAAGAGGCGGGGGTGGAGCACCTGAAAGCGCTTGCCAAAGTCTCCCGCCAGCTGCGGGAAAGCGCGATCTGCGCCAAACTGCGGGCCAACCCGGATCCCGCAACCCTGTTCACCATTCTGACTGAGGGTGACACCGTACAAGCCGCCTGAGTTTCAGGCTGCACTGCAAACAAAGATCACGCGCCTCAGCCCTTGCTGAAGGCGCGTTTTTATTGCCAGCGGTCGAAGCCGAATGTGATGTAGTCGCGCTTATAGATGTCCTGCACAAGCGCCTCGATTTCTTCGTCATATATGGCGCTCAAAGGCACCGGATGATCTGGCACCACATCGACCGGATCCGCCGCGTCCAACCGGCCCACCTGCATGGCCAGGGCGGGCAGATAGCTTTCCATTTCACTCTCACGCACAACCATGTCGGGCAACGCCAGATTCGCGAATCCTTTCATCGCCACGGCCTGACTGCCCCAATGGCCATCCTGACGCAGGCTTGTCTGCCCCAAGAGATTCGCTTTCACAAAGCTCAGAAACGCCAAGAAGGCGGCGCGATGCGCCTCTGCATCATACTCTGCCTGGGGTGGGTCCTTTGGGATCGGCATCTTGTAGACACGCCGCAATGTGTGCCGGATCTTCTTGTAGATCCCCTCGTCTGCCGACAAAACCTGCTCACAGAACGCCGCATGCACCCGCGCCACCGGATGGCGCACCACGGTAAAGCTGCGATGGTGTCGGTTGGCTTTCTTCCATTGGCGCAGCGTCTTTTGACTGAAGTTGCCAATCAGCCCATCCACTTCCACGTGATCAAGCCCCGCCATCCAACGCGTCACCGTTGCTTTCGGGCCGGACGGGATCGGCAGATAGAGCAGTGGCGCCACCGCACAGGCCACATAGTTTGGCACCGCCGCCCCGCGCCGAGGCTCAAAATTGGGGGTGCGGCTCAGGTTGAAGCGATCAAGCTCTTCAAGGGCACGCGGGATCTCCGCAAAATTCTCAACCTTCTCTGACAAGGCGGCTGGGTTCTGCGGCTTCAGCTTCTTGTTGACCGCGTCAATCGTGGCGTCGTGGCCCAAAAATCTGGCCAGACCATTCATCACCTCAACGTCTTGCAAGTCCTCATAGGCCACATAGAACGCTGTCTGCCCACTGGTCTGCAAAGCCCGCATGATCTGTACCTGAAACGCCTGCAGCGCCTCTACATGCTGTTTGAACTCAGCACCATCAAACTGCACTGTACTGTCTTTACGGCGACGCACATCGGTCAGTTTCCATTGCCCCGTGGCTTTGGCGATTTTCCAGCTGACGTAACTGTCCAGCGGATTGCGGGTCAGAACGATTTTCGCGCAACGCGGATCGGCGAGCATCGAGTCCAAGACGCGAGGGTCATGATCATGAAAGTATCGAAACCCCGCCACCCCCTGATCGGCCTTCACCGCCGCGATCAGCTGCATCGGATCCTCTGTGCGTGCCTCAAGCGTGATACCAAGAAGGTCATCTTTGCGCGGATAGCCAATGAAATGCGGGTTGAATGCCTCCCCGTGGCAGGTCAGGCCCTCAAATTCATTGATGTTGGCCTCCAGGAAATTGGAGCCCGTGCGCATCTCGGCAAAAACTACAAAATAGTCAAAGCGTTGGTCCATGGGAATTTACTGCACCAAATAGGGTTTGCGTGGGGGCTTTTTCTGCGTGTTTTCCGATTGTGTGACCGGAAAGTCCCCCATCAGATAAGGGTGCATGCCCTGATTTTTCAGATTTTGCAGAAACTGTCCAAAACCGTTCAGATCCGTCATCCGGGGCGCTTCCGCCAAACGACGAGCGGGATCTGTTCCGATCTCGTCAATGATTGTCTGCAATGGCTCCATCGGAGATTCAATAAACTCGGCCAGCGACCAGATCCGCACGCGCGCTTTGGCATAGGGGCTGCGCAGAGCATAAAGCTGGTCGCTTTCAATTTTTTGCAGCCGTGCAGCTTCTTTGCGAATGTCAGCAAAATTCATGTTTGATTTGAACAAGGGCAATGCCCAAGATCCGCTGATCACGGACACCTGCGCGTTGGGATCTTTGGCAATGAACCAGACCGGCACATGTTCGTCACGCGGCCCCGCCTGAAAACACTGCCGCTCACCACGCGTATTCCACACCAGATTGGTTAGGAACGCAATCGGGTTATAGTCTCTGAGTTTTGCAGAATCGCTCAGCGCTCCATTGAGGAACCGTTGAGCGCCCTCAAACTCAACCCGCTCTGGGGCGTATAGGTGGCCATGCACCCGTGTCCCTGTGGCCCGTGCGAGCCAAGGCTCGAAGTCCTCAAACAGCTCGGTAAAGCCGTGAAACACGGAATAGCGGCCATAGGTCATGCCATTTTCCCAGCCCTCATTGGGAAAACGGCTCTGCATATAGAGCCCCGGACGCCCCTTTGTGCGCCGCTCTACGGCCTTTGAAAAGATCCGGTCGATCTTTGCCGGGTTGGGTTCACTCATCTTGATGGCCCCATCAGGATCGCGCAGGAAACCGCTGTAAATCTTGTCCGCATGGGGCCAGATCTTGCGCGCCACAAAGCAATCTGACCGCCGCAACAATTGCAGATGGTCGTCATAGAAAATATGCGGCTTGCCCTGAAAATCGAACTTCGACAGCGTCAGGGAGCGGCTTTCCACATTGCTGGAATACACCCGCACCAAGGTCTGAAAATAGCTTTCATCCGGGATCCAGACCCGCTTGAAAAACGCGTCAAAAACCTCTCGATCCGGGTCTTCCAAAATCGCAGACAGCGTTTGGCGGGTCAGGCACCACCACTGGCTGCCCATATGTGGCACGATCCCCTTGGGGATGCGGCGTTTGAAACGGATAAACCGTTGGATATCGACCCATTTGTCAAACAGGTAGCGGTGCTTCTTCCACGAGAATGGGAAGCGCAGAGTAAAACGCTCTCGATCAAGCCCGCCAACGGTCCAAGGCACATCCGAGGTTGTCGCGCTTTCGATGAAATCCGTTCTGGGACGGGCAGCCAGATAATCCTTCAGCTCCTGCACAGGGCGCAGCGGCAAGCACGACCCTGACGACAGGTACACATGATGCACATCACGAAACTGCTCGAGCATAAGTTCCGACGCCGACTGAGAGGCCGCCACAATGCCCCACATACCCCACTCGCAATTGTGGCGTTTGCAAAACACGATCAGGGCGTGATCGGAACAGGCCTCAACAAAGCGGTCATAGGTCTTGCGCGGCACCTTTTTATCAACATGGATCACAACCGGACAGCCAGCATTGGCCCAATGGCGTGCCACCTGTTCCGCGCGATCCAGTGCGGTGTGCACCAGCATGAGGATGCCGACGCTCACGCCCAATTGCCCTTTGACATCAGCCCGAGAATCTCAAGCTGGCGCCAGTTGATATATTTTTCGCTCCACTTGCACCAGAGCTCGGGATGGGTGCCCAGCTGCTCAGCATAGGCTTTATACTCACGCGAGCTGGCATAGTGCTGACCGCGCTCCATCTCTTCGAGGGCTTTTTCAGAAAGCGTGTTGAGGAATTTTGTATGCAGAAGCGCGCCACTCGCCTTTTCGCCCCCCCATTCGTCATACACTTGATTAAGCCCACGCGGCAGCATGCTATGAGTGGAACTCACATAGGCATAGCGCCGGTTCCATTTGACCAGCGGGATTTTGTTGAGCGCAGGCGCTTTCTGAGGGGTGTCCGCAAAGAACACACGCGCACGCGGCCCGCCCTGTATCCAGAGGTTGCCATAAGCTGGGTTTTTCTCAAGCGTGTAGTTGCCGGCATCAAACCAGTTTGCGATCTCCAGCGGATCCTGTCCCGGCTGATAAGTGGTTCGATCCAGGCGTCCACGCGGATACACGTCCACCAACATCGCGCCAAAGCTGCGGATCGAAGAATTGTCGAGCCAATCCGTCAACGCCCGGATCGGGCGGGTGTCACAAAACGGATAAATGAAAAATTCATCCGGATCGACAACCAGACACCAGTGCCCATGGGCGTATTTGCGTTGCAGCCCGTTCATCCAGTCGATGCCAAATTTGGCGCGCCGATAGCTGTGTTTGGTGTGCCAGACGGAAATATCATCCTGCCCGCTTAGATACTCCAGCGTGCCATCTGCGCTGTCATTGTCCACGAAAAGGAAATGATCAACGCCAAGATTCCGATAATACTCGAGAAAATAAGGCAAACGCACCAACTCATTGCGAAAGGTGCTGACCAGCAAGATATCGTTGGGTCGAATGGCGTGTGTATTGTTTTGAACGGGGCTCAGCTCGCGTGCTTTCCGCACCGACCGCATCAGTCGATGACGCCGACGCAACCGCATTCTGTAAGAGTCCCAAAGGCCCACGTCTGTCCAACCTCTCCCCCCAAAGCTTGCACAGAATATGAGGGAAATTTATCATGTTTCTAAGCTTATGCCACGGTAACCATATTGGAAGCAACGCCTTTAAAAACGGTTACATAGCGGGAAAACTCTTCGCGGCTGACACGCTGGCGCACGGGAGATTTCACCAGTCCCCTGCCCGCATCAATCCCAGCGCTTCCAGCTGTTGCCATCCGGTGAATTTTTGTGAGTCTGGCGACCACAGGTCTGGCGCCTCAGCAATCGCATCATAGTAATCTGCAAATTTTTCAGGCCGGTGGAAATGCTGCTGACGCTGTTTTTCTATTTCCGATTTGGCGACAATCTCTGGCAGGAACTTGGTGTGCAGCAGCACCCCTGACGGCGCCTCACCACCCGGACCATCATAGCCATGATTGAGCGCCGCAGGCAGCGCTGAGTGACAGGAATTCACATAGGCATAGCGCCAAGACCACCGCACCAGCGGGATTTTATTAAGGGTCGGAGAACGCTTTGGATGGCCCTGAAAGAATACACGCTCCCGCATACCGCCCTGCACCCAGAGATTGCCCAGAGGCATCTGACGTTTGGCGCGATACGGCCCCGCGTCAAACCATTGCAGGACTTCCAGCGGGTCTTGTCCGGGCGTGTATGTTGCCTCTGAAAGCGCGCCTTTGGGATAAAGATCCAGCATGTGTGCACCAAAGACACGGCGCCCCTGTGCATCAAGCCATGCGGTCAGCGCGCCCAAGTTGCGACTGTCATGATGGGCATAGATCAACAGTTCATCGACATCGACCATCAAGCACCAGCGATCATCGGCATATCGCATTTGCAGCCATGTCATCCAATCCAGACCGAAGCGCGCCGAACGATAGCTGTGCGCGGTCTGCCAGAGCGAGACATCCGGCTGCTCGGCCAAATAGTCGCCACTGCCGTCGCTGCTGTCATTGTCCACGATGAGAAAATGCCCAACACCCAAACGTCGGTAGTGGGCCAAAGTAAAGGGCAGCCGCGTACGCTCATTGTGCAGGGTCATCACGACAACCACACCCCCCGGTGCGATCTGCCCCGTGCGATCCACGCGGCAGCTCAACTGATGACGACTGCGAAAGCTGCGCCACAGCAGGCCGCGCCGCCGCCACCGCATGCGGTAGGCGGCCCACATATCCGGCTTTGGCAGGGGCGCGGTGGTCAGCTTACTTGTCGTAGTGCCCGTTCTGATGCCATCTCCATGCATCGGCGATCATTTGGTCCATTTTGGAGCGTTCGGGCACCCACCCTAGCTCTTTCTCAGCACGTGTCGAGCCTGAAACCAACTTGGTACAGTCGCCCGCACGCCGTGCGCCCTCATTGTAAGGCACCTCGCGGTTGGTGACGATGCGGGACTGGTCGATCACCTCTCGCACCGAAAACCCGCTGCCGGTACCAAGGTTGAACACACGGCTGCCTTTTCCATCCTGCAGCCACTTCAGGCCCAGAACATGCGCATCTACCAAGTCACACACATGCACATAGTCCCGAATACAAGTGCCATCCGGCGTCTCGTAATCTGTGCCATAAATCGTCAGTGCGTCCCGCTTGCCATCAATGGCGTCGAGCATCAGAGGGATCAGATGCGTCTCTGGCTGATGGAATTCCCCAACTTCCGCGTCCGGATCCGCGCCAGCCACGTTGAAGTAGCGAAAAATCACGCTCTCCAAACCAAAGGCCGCGCCAAAATCTTTGAGCATATCCTCAATGGCGCGCTTGGACGCACCGTAAGCATTGATCGGCGCTTGCTGCACCTCTTCATCCAGCATCACATTGTCATGATCGCCATAGGTTGCGCAGGTTGAGGAAAAGACAAAGTGCTTCACCCCCGCCGCAATACAGGCTTCGATCAGATTGAGGGATCCATTCACATTGCTGCGCCAGTACTTGCCCGGCTCAGCCATGCTTTCACCGACTTGCGACAGCGCCGCAAAGTGCATCACAGCTACTGGCTTATACTGCGCAAACACCTCATCGATCCGCGCACGATCCATAAGATCCCCGCGCTCCAGAGGACCGAATTTTACCGCCTCTTCCCAGCCAGTGCTGATGTTGTCAAAGGTCACCGGATTGAACCCGGCAGCAGCCAAAGCTTTACATGCATGCGAACCGATATAGCCCGCACCGCCCGTGACGATCACGTTTTTCAAGGAATTGATCTCCTGCTATTTATTGCGCCGCGCGACGCGAGGCGATCAGCTCTTCCAGATAATTGGACAGCTCGTCCTGCAAATCATCGCGTGCCAAACCAAAGGCCACAGTGGCCTGAAGGAAACCCGCCTTGGAGCCACAGTCATAGCGCTGCCCCTGGAAACGGTAGCCATAAACACCCGCGTCTTTGGCAACTTCGGTTGCGATTGCGTCGGTCAATTGGATCTCGCCCCCTGCACCGCTTTGCTGAGACGCAAGGTTTTTGAGAATCTGCGGAGTCAGAATATAGCGCCCAATCACGGCGAGATTTGACGGTGCGGTGCCGGGCGCAGGTTTTTCCACCATCCCTTTAACGGACACAAGCGATCCCATGTCTTCTTTGACATCCAATACACCATAGGAAGATGCCTTGTCATGCGGCACTTCCATCGCCGCAACCATGCATCCACCGGTGTCTGCGTAGGCATCAACCATCTGTTTCAGGCAGCCAATTTCACCCGCGATCACATCGTCTGGCAGAATAACCGCAAAGGGCTCATCCGCCATCAAACGGCTCGCACAGGCCACAGCATGCCCCAGACCAAGCGCTTTGTGCTGACGGATATAGGCAATAGAGCCGCTTTCCATGTTGGTCGCTTCTAGCTGCTCCAACAGGTCTGTTTTGCCCTTCTCTCTCAGAGTTTGTTCAAGCTGAGGCGCATGATCGAAATAGTCTTCAAGCGCGCTTTTGCCGCGGGACGTGACAAAGATGAATTCCTTGATCCCAGCTTCACGTGCTTCATCAATCGCATATTGGATAAGCGGCCTGTCCACCAAAGTCATAATTTCTTTGGGCACAGATTTAGTCGCAGGCAAAAACCGCGTCCCCATACCTGCAACTGGAAAAATAGCTTTGGTAACCTTACGCTGCATGAAGAGTTCTCTTTCTTTTGCTTACAAAAAACTGGTCCGACTATCGCCATCTAAAATAAATTCACTTATCCAGGCAACGCCTCAGATAACACGAACCGCAGCGCATTTCTACATGACGCGCATGACGTTTTTCTTACGATGCGATAATGTCTCAGATAGCACACCAGCGGGCAATTCTGCCTGATTGATGATCAATTAAAACATTTGAGATGGCAAACAGCGATCCAACCAGTGCGATTGCAGCTTATGCAGGGCGCACCGCCGACTCACTTGCCACAACAATGTCACCTGGCTGCACTTGGAATGCGCTGGCCCCAAACAGGCTGTCCGAATTTGTCATATCAAAAGAAAAGACAGCTATTGCCAAGTTGTTCACAGTGAGTGATCCAGCTATGTATCGTTGATAAGTATGCCGACGAACATACCACGTCTTAAAGGATTTCGCCTTACTCATGAGATCCTTACTTATGCAGCTTGAGCTCACCTTCGCTTTGCGTTGAGCACAGCTGACGTTGAGGATCTGTTGGCCGCGCATGGGGTGATCGTCAGCCGGGAAGCAGCCCGGTAATGGATCAATCGCCTTGGTAAACACTTTGCTAATTGCATCAGAAGGGATCGTCCACGGTCGAATGCAAGTGACACATGGATGTGGTCATGCTCATGATCCGTGGTAAAAATCACTGGTTGTGGCGCGCGATCGCCCCAATTGGCGACATGCTCGACCTTCTTGTGCAAACACGCCGAAACGCCAAAGCCGCAAAGCGCTTTTTCGAAGGGTTGGTTGCCAAATTCGGCGCGCCTAGAATCGTCACCAACAGGCTCAGGGATTTCTCTCTGCCCATAACCAAAACAACCTGACCTTAAGCCCCCGCCGATATCAACTCACCGCAAACTCATACAGCCAAACTCGTTCCGACGTATTCAACCTATAGGACGACTACACCATGGAAATGACAGCTTAAACCTGCCCTCGCCGCTACTTCACATGCTTAGATGACCAACTGGGCAACACCCTCACACCTCATAGAAATCACGATACCAGGCCACAAACTTCGCCACGCCCTCTTCAACGGGGGTCGCAGGGATGTCTCCAGTCAGCTGATCAAGCAGTTGCGCTTCTGCCCATGTTGCGGGAACATCGCCGGGCTGCATGTCCATGAAATTCTTTTGCGCCTCTTTACCAAGCGCAGTTTCAATCGCTTCCACAAACTTCATCAACTGCACTGGCTGACCATTGCCAATGTTGACCACCCGCCAAGGCGCCACCGGGCTGAGGCTGTCACCTGTCAGCGCGGCTTCACGCTGCCCCACCTGCGCAGGCGCAGCCTCGACCAGATTCACAATCCCCGTCACCAGATCATCGATATAGGTGAAATCGCGCTGCATATCGCCGTGATTGTAAATATCAATCGGGCTGCCTTCGAGGATCGCTTTCGTGAACTTGAAGAGCGCCATATCTGGTCGCCCCCAAGGGCCATAGACCGTAAAAAAGCGGAACATGGTGGTCGGCAGATGATAGAGATGCGCATAAGAGTGCGCCATCACCTCGTTGGCCTTCTTGGTCGCCGCATAAAACGACATCTGATGGTCCGCTTTATGCACCTCGGCATAGGGCATCTCAGTATTGGCGCCATAGGCAGAGCTGGTCGACGCCAGCAGCATATGCGCCGGAGGATAGGCGCGCGCGGCCTCCAGAAGCTCAAATGTACCCACCAAATTGGCTTCCACATAGGAGCGTGGCGCGTCAATTGAGTAGCGTACCCCGGCTTGCGCCGCGAGATGGATCACCGCATCAGGTCGATGATGCTCAAAAAGGCGCATCAAGGTGCCTTCGCTCTCAAGCCGCGCCTCAACCGCCTCGAAGTGCGCATGCTGTTGCAGGATCTGGTGCCGGCGTTCTTTCAGCGTGACGTCATAGTAATCGGTCATCGCATCCAGCCCGATCACCCGCCAACCTTCCTGCAAAAGCCGCTGAGCGGTGTGAAAACCAATGAACCCCGCGGAGCCCGTCACCAAAGCTGTGCGCTGCATCATAGGTCTCGCCTTTTCTTCAATATTTGAGTGTATTTCTGGCTTATAAACCAACTTAGGGCGTGCCCATTTCGGCCATCATGGCCTCAATGCGCGGCACATCTTCGGGGTTGTTGAGTTCCCAAAACTGCCGCCCACGCGCCTCTACTTCGACACACAACACTTGCCGCCCATGCTCCATAAAGCGCAGCTGCTCCAGCCCTTCCAGCTGCTCAAGCGGGCCAGACGCCCAGCGCGGATAGGCCCCCAGTGCAGAAGGCCGGTAAGCATAGACACCTACATGGTGAAACACCGGTGTTTCATCCTCATCCGCATAGGTTTCGCTGGTGAAAGGCACAACTTCTTTGGAGAAGTAGAGCGCATGGCGATCTGTGGTGAACACAGCCGTTGTGCCGCCCACGCGCCCCGCTTTGCGATCTTCCAGAAAACCGTTCAGTGCGCGCCCATCACAGCGCAGCACTGGCGTGGCCACTTCAGCCATTGGATCTTTGCGCAATCCAGCCACCAGATCTTCGATAAACCAGGCTGGCGTCAAAGGCGCATCGCCCTGCAGGTTCACCACAACGTCATAGCCACCGCCCAGCACATCAAAGGCTTCCGCGCAGCGTTCGGTGCCATTGGCGCAGTCAGGTGAGGTCATCACCACCTCTGCGCCAAAGGCTTCGCTTGCTTCTTTGATCCGATCATCATCCGTGGCCACGACCACCCGATCCACGCCTTTAACCTCACAGGCCGCCTCCCAGCTGCGCTGGATCAGGCTTTTGGCCTCCCCCGTCGCGCCTTTCAGCGTGGCCAGTGGCTTGCCCGGGTATCGGGTTGAGGCATAGCGGGCCGGAATAACAATCAGAACAGACATCAGGCTTCTTTCAGATCTACCTTCGGCGCATAAGCGATGAAGAACGGGTTGGCAAAATCTTCCTTGCCATAAGTCAGGGGTGTGTGATCGTCAAACCGGACCACGTCGCCACCTGCGCCCAGCAGCACCGCATGGCCCGCCGCTGTGTCCCATTCCATGGTGCGACCCACGCGCGGATAAATGTCCGCCTCACCTGTCGCCACCAGACAGAATTTCAGCGAGGAGCCCGCGCTTTTCATATCTTTGACGTTGTACTTGTTGATGTAATCATCTGTCGCCTGATCGCGGTGGGACTTGGATGCCACCACAAACAACGCGTCATTGTCGCTGTCTGCAACGTTGATTGCGGCCACAGTTCCCACCTTTTTAGGATCAAACATGCCGGTTTCTTCTACCGCTTGGCCATCCGCTTGGGTGAAGAACATGCGGTTGCGCGCAGGAGCGTAAACCACACCGCGCTGGGGCACGCCGTTTTCCACATAGGCGATGTTCACAGTGAAATCGCCGCGACGGTGGATGAACTCCTTGGTGCCATCCAACGGATCCACGATCATAAAGGTATCGCCTTTGGCTTTGTGGCTGTCGGACTGCTCTTCCGTGACCAGCATCACATCGGGGAAAGCCGCTTTCAGACCAGCGGAAATCAAGGCATCCGCAGCTTCGTCCGCTGCGGTCACGGGGCTGTCGTCGCTTTTGACTTTTACGTCAAAGTCATCGGCCTCATAAATTTCCATGATCTTTGCGCCGGCTTCAATGGCAAGCTCGCGCATGACGGGAATAAGCGTCTCGTAATCCAAATTACCTCTCCTAAAGGACATTTGTTGTCTAATACGGTCGTGCCCCTTATGGTCGCTGCGTAAGGGAACAGCAAGAATTCCTTGTTATTCTGAGGTCACGTAACAGCGACAGAGGCAATGTTTCAGCAAACCGCCCCCAAAACGACGCTTGCATCAGCACTCAATCTGACGGAGCTGATCTATCACGCGATTGTCCGCAGCGTGCGCAAAAGCCATGGCAATGCGCTGATGTCGATTGTCATGAACATGCTTCAAGCCGTCATTTTCGTGATGGCGTTTTATGTGATGTTCTCTGTCCTGGGCTTGCGGGGCGCCGCGCTGCGTGGGGATTTCCTGATTTATCTGATGTCTGGTGTATTTCTGTTCATGACGCACACCAAAACCATGAGCGCGGTTGTCGGATCTGAGGGGCCGTCTTCGCCCATGATGAAACATGCGCCCATGAACACGATCATTGCGATTTTGTCGGCGGCACTTGGCACGCTTTACATTCAGGTGCTGTCGCTGTCTGCGATCTTGTTTGTCTATCACGTCGCCTTTACGCCGTTTGAAATCTATCAACCGATTCAAACATTTGGCATGTTACTGCTGGCTTGGTTCACCGGCCTCGCCATCGGGACAGTGTTTCTGGCGCTGAAACCTTGGTTTCCAACATTCGTGCGGATTGCCAATACAGTCTATTCGCGGGCCAATATGATTGCTTCCGGCAAGATGTTTGTGGCCAATGCGCTGCCGCCTTTCATGCTGGCCATGTTTGACTGGAACCCCCTCTTTCATTGCATTGATCAGGCCCGCGGCTATGCATTCATCAACTATGTCCCGCGAAACTCCTCGGTGACATATCCGTTGATGGTGGGTCTTGTGCTGCTGATGATTGGTTTGATGGGGGAGTTTTACACCCGCAAACACGCCTCTCTCAGCTGGGGCGCACGGCGCTAAGCGGCCTATGCGCTTGCGGGCGACACGCACGGGCCTCCGCACGCTCTTATTTGGGATTGCCACCCTTTGTGGTCTATGCGGCGCCGCTGCGCAGACCAAAGATCCTGCCCCACAAGGCAGCACCCCCAAGTATGTGCAGCCGCATGATGCACTTTGCGGATCGGGGCAACACCGCACAAAAGGCTGTCAGGCAATCAGAGATCGCACAGTCCTTGACGCAGCAACGGCGCCCTGGCGCGCCATTGGCCGCGTCAATTTTGCGAGCACAGATCTGCGTCAGCATTGCACCGGTACACTTGTGGCGGAGCGTGTCGTGCTTACGGCGGCGCACTGTCTATACAACTTTGCGCGCAAATCTTGGATCCCGGCCCAAAGCATACGGTTTGCCGCCGGATACCAACGTGGCACGGCCATCGCTGTGTCACAGGTCGAACGATATGTTCTGCATGATATCCACGCCCCAGACAGCCGGACATTTCACGCGGATTTTGCACACGACTGGGCCTTGCTGATCCTAAACACCCCGCTTGGACAAGATGTGGGGGTTCTAGACACACTGGCAGCAGACGATATTGCTGAGCCAGACAGCGTCTTTGCTCTTGCCGGATACCCCGCGCTGCGGCCGCATGTCTTGTCACTCACGCGTACATGCGGCGCACCAGATGGCACAGCCGACCCGGTGTGATGCTGCAGAAATGTGCCATCATGTCGGGCGACTCCGGGGCCCCAGCCCTTGCCTTTATCAACGGCAACCCAAAGGTGATCGGCGTTCTCTCAGGCGCAATATCCACAGAGAGCACCTTCCACAGCGTTGCCGTGCCACTGGCCGCCTTTCAGACAGCATTGGACCGCGCGCGCAACACGCAGGGGCAATAAGCCGCATCCCGGTTGTAATTTGTGCCAGACAGGCGCAAGTTGTGCGCAAATCAGACATATCGCGGATCTCACCCATGCAGAAAACGCTCCTCCTCACTGGCGCCAGCCGCGGCATCGGGCACGCCACTGTAAAGCGCTTCTCAGAGGAAGGCTGGCGCGTGCTGACCTGTTCCCGACAGCCTTTTGATCCGCGCTGCCCCTGGCCAGACGGTGAGAAAAACCACATCCAACTCAATCTTTCTGACCCGGCAGACACGATCAACGCGGTGGAGCTGATCCGCGAACGGCTGGATGGGCCATTACACGGGCTGGCCAACAATGCGGGCATTTCACCCAAAGGCCCCAATGGCGAGCGGCTAAACACCTTCACCACCGATCTGATGGACTGGGGCAAGGTCTTTCACGTGAACTTCTTTGCCTCTGTGATCCTGGCCCGTGGCCTGCGCGAGGAACTGGCCGAGGCCAAAGGCTCCATCGTGAATGTGTCCTCTATCGCAGGCTCAAGGGTGCACCCCTTCGCCGGGGCCGCCTATGCCACCTCCAAAGCCGCGCTGGTCGCATTGACCCGCGAAATGGCGCATGATTTCGGCCCGTTGGGTGTGCGCGTCAACGCCATCGCACCAGGCGAGGTCGAGACCTCCATTCTGTCGCCTGGAACAGAGAAAATTGTTGAAGCACTGCCGATGGAACGCCTTGGACAACCCAAGGAAGTGGCCGATGTGATCTATTGGCTGTGCTCAGATCAGTCGAGTTATGTGACCGGCACCGAAATTGAGATCAACGGCGGCCAGCACGTCTAGGCGCGCACGTTAATGGCGAGGCATGGATGCGCGAGATCGGCAAATTAACGCCTATGCGAAATCCAGCCAGCCTCTCGACATGAGGTCAACTTTGCAACTAAGCTAAGAATATGGATGCCGAGTTTCGTGAGCTTTTAAGTGACATTTCTCAATCGTTTTTAGATGGAAATCTCGCGCTTTGGAGATCTCGACTGGTCTTGCCCTTTTCTCTAATTACCAAATCCGAGCACGTGACCTTAGAGACCGAAGAGGCCATAGCCGAGAATTTTGAACTATATCTAAAGGCGAGAGATGCAATGTGCGTAGATTTTGTCGACCGCACGCCCATCAGCCTTGAACCATGCCCAGATGGCACATGGCATGGCACTTTTCAAACACGGTTGCTTGGGAATGAAACGCTGATCACACCGCCTTATACTGGAACAGCCTTGATGATGGTCATCGAAGATCGCTTTCGCATGTCATCTGTACTGAATGCGCGTGGTCACAAGGAGTGGACAGATGTGATTAAGTCTGAATGACCTGCTTGTCACCTGATCGTCCGCTCACCCCTCAACAACCCGCAATGTCACATTGATGCGCCCGCCATCGGGCAACAAAGACGAGCTGCCAAACCGGATGCGATCCACCCCGTGATAGGCCAGTCGCGCAGCGCCGCCCATCACCACCACGTCCCCCGATGTCAGCCAGACCGATTGGGTCTTGCCGCCCCGCTCCGTGCCACCCATGCGGAACAGACCATCATCGCCCAACGAAATCGACAGCACGGGATAGCTGAAATCCACCTCATCCTTGTCCTGATGCAGCCCCATACGTGCGCCTTCGCCGTAATAATTGATCAGACAGCAATCCGGCGCACGATCTAGCCCTGTGATGGCTTTCCACAACGTCAGAACGCCCTCGGGAATCGGCGGCCAGTCCATGCCATCGGGATGTTTGGGCTCATACCGATAGCCGCGCCGGTCGCTGGTCCAGCCAACGCGGCCTGCGCTGGTCATTTTCACGCTCATCGGTTTGCCCCAGCGAGTCACCGGCGCGCGCATCGGTGCAACCTTCGCAACCGCGCGCAAATCGTTAACCAAATCTAACTGATCCGCCCCACTCAGGTAGGCTTTGAACAGCTCAAAACCGCCAATTTTCATGGCTTGTTCCATTTTCCCCGCCCCCACGGCAAAAAACCTCTGCAAAATGTAGCCAAAGGACCACAATCGCTCAATGGAGACGCTTGCAGGCTTTTTTCATGCTCCCTATATACGCTGCGAAGCGCATTTTGGCTCAGTTGTCAGAATGTCCTATGGATCGAGGCTAGGATGCCACAAAGGGTCCGACCTTGAAATATCGCCTTAAGTAGAAGGGATCAAAAATGAGCAAAGTGATTGGTATCGATCTCGGTACAACAAACTCCTGTGTTGCCATCATGGATGGCTCTCAGCCAAAAGTAATCGAAAACGCCGAAGGCGCGCGCACCACGCCGTCTATCGTTGCGCTCACCGATGACGAGCGCCTTGTGGGCCAGCCGGCAAAACGCCAGGCCGTCACCAACCCGGAAAACACCATCTTTGGTGTGAAGCGTCTGATCGGTCGTCGTCGCGACGACGCGGCGCTGGCCAAAGACCTCAAGAACATGCCGTTCTCCGTGGTCAACGGCGGCAACGGCGACGCGTGGGTCGAAGCCAAGGGTGAGAAATACTCCCCATCGCAGATCTCCGCCTTCATCCTCGGCAAGATGAAAGAAACCGCTGAAAGCTATCTTGGCGAAGACGTGACACAGGCCGTGATCACCGTGCCTGCATACTTCAACGACGCTCAGCGTCAGGCCACCAAAGACGCGGGCAAGATCGCGGGCCTCGAAGTGCTGCGCATCATCAACGAGCCAACCGCAGCCGCGCTAGCCTATGGTCTGGACAAAGAAGACACCCAAACCATCGCCGTTTATGACCTCGGCGGCGGTACCTTCGACGTGACCATCCTAGAAATCGACGACGGTCTGTTTGAAGTGAAATCCACCAACGGTGACACGTTCCTGGGTGGTGAAGACTTCGACATGCGCATCGTGAACTACCTCGCAGGTGAGTTCAAAAAAGAGCACAACGTCGATCTGACCAAAGACAAGATGGCGCTGCAGCGTCTGAAAGAAGCCGCAGAGAAAGCCAAGATCGAGCTGTCCTCGGCCAACCAGACCGAAATCAACCAGCCGTTCATCTCCATGGACCCAGCCACCGGCACCCCGCTGCACATGGTCATCAAACTAACCCGTGCGAAGCTGGAAAGCCTGGTGAACGACCTGATCAAAGCCTCGCTGAAGCCTTGTGCCGCAGCTCTGAAAGACGCGGGCCTGTCTGCAAACGAGATCGACGAAGTTGTTCTCGTGGGTGGTATGACCCGTATGCCAAAAGTCATCGCAGAGGTGACCAAATTCTTTGGCAAAGAGCCCCACAAAGGTGTGAACCCTGACGAAGTTGTGGCCATGGGTGCCGCGATCCAAGCCGGTGTTCTGCAGGGCGACGTGAAAGACGTTGTTCTTCTGGACGTGACCCCGCTGTCTCTGGGCATCGAAACCCTCGGTGGCGTGTTCACCCGCCTGATCGACCGCAACACCACCATCCCAACCAAGAAGTCTCAGATCTTCTCCACAGCCGAAGACAATCAGAACGCTGTGACGATCCGCGTCTTCCAAGGTGAGCGTGAGATGGCGGCGGACAACAAGATCCTCGGTCAGTTCAACCTCGAAGACATCCCACCGGCGCCACGTGGCATGCCTCAGATCGAAGTGACCTTCGACATCGACGCCAACGGCATCGTGTCTGTGGGCGCGTCGGACAAAGGCACCGGCAAAGAGCAGAAGATCACCATCCAAGCCTCCGGCGGTCTGTCTGATGCAGACATCGAAAAGATGGTTCAGGACGCTGAAGAGAACGCCGAGGCCGACAAAGAGCGCCGCGAGCTGATCGAAGCGCGCAACCAGGCCGAAAGCCTCGTGCACGACACCGAAAAGCAAGTGGCAGAGCATGGCGACAAGGTGGACCCATCCACTGTCGAAGCCATCGAACTGGCTGTGGCTGCGCTGCGTGACGAGCTGGAAAAAGACGATGTGACCGCAGAGAAGCTGAAGTCTGGCATCCAGAACGTGATGGAAGTGGCGATGCGTCTGGGCGAAGCGATCTACAAATCCAGCCAGGAAGATGCCGGCGGCGCCGACATGCCTGACATGGACGACGCAGGCCCAGCGGCTGACGATGATATCGTTGACGCCGACTTCGAAGATCTGGACGACAACAAGCGCTGATCCCAGCGCTCCCGGACATGAAAATCGGGCCGGTCCGATCTCCGGACTGGCCCTTTTCATTCCGACCAAAGGAGTAACCCATGGCAAAACGTGACTTCTACGAGGTGCTTGGCGTCAGCAAAGGGGCTTCGGCGGACGAAATCAAAAAAGCCTATCGCAAGAAGGCCAAAGAGCTGCACCCCGACCGCAACAAGGACAACCCTGAGGCGGAAGGCCAGTTCAAAGAGGCCAATGCAGCCTACGAAATCCTCAAAGACGCAGAAAAGAAAGCCGCTTACGACCGATATGGTCACGCTGCCTTTGAAGGTGGCATGGGCGGTGGCGGTGGCCGTGGCGGCCATCCGGGCCAGGGTGATTTCGCCTCAGCCTTCTCTGATGTGTTTGACGATCTGTTTGGCGACTTCATGGGCGGCGGTGGCCGTGGTGGTGGCGGGCGTCAACGCGCCTCCCGTGGGGCCGACCTGCGCTACAACCTGCGTGTGACGCTAGAAGAAGCCTACTCTGGCCTTCAGAAAACCATCAACGTCCCAACCTCTGTCGCCTGTGAGAAATGTTCCGGCACGGGCGCTGAAGGTGGCGCTGAGCCCACCACCTGCCCGACCTGCTCCGGCATGGGCAAGGTACGCGCGCAGCAGGGCTTTTTCACAGTGGAACGCACCTGTCCGACCTGTTCGGGCCTCGGTCAGATCATCAAAAACCCCTGTAAGGGCTGCCACGGTCAAGGCCGCGTCGAGAAAGACCGCGCCCTGTCTGTGAACATCCCCGCAGGTGTGGAAACCGGCACTCGCATCCGCCTCGCTGGCGAAGGCGAAGCCGGCATGCGCGGCGGCCCTGCGGGTGACCTCTACATCTTCATTGAGGTGGCGCAGCACGAGATCTTTGAGCGTGATGGTGTACACCTTTACTGCCGTGTCCCGGTCTCCATGTCCGGCGCAGCTTTGGGCGGTGACATCGAAGTGCCAACCATCGACGGCGGCCGCTCCCGCGTGAAGATCCCGGCTGGCTCCCAATCCGGCCGCCAGATGCGCCTGCGTTCCAAAGGCATGCCCGCCCTGCGCGGCGGCGGCTCTGGTGACATGATGATCGAACTGGCGGTGGAAACCCCGGTGAACCTCACCAGCCGCCAGAAAGAGCTTCTGCGCGAGTTCGAAGAACTGTCGGAGGAAAACAACCCCGAAAGCAGCAGCTTCTTCAGCTCAGTGAAAAGCTTCTGGGATTCGATGAAGGGGTGAGGAGCGTCTTGGAAACCCTCCAGTGGAGGGTTTCAGCTCCGAACGGGCGGAGCCCAAATAGCAGAAAGGCTCCCAAAGATATCTTTGGGAGCTCTTTTCATTTGGATAGCTATCATTGATGGTTTTTCCAACGGGCGCTTTTTTCTATTGGAGCCAGTCTGTTATTAGTCCCCCCCATCAGGAACATCGTAGCTTACACCATGACCACGACCATCGTCGGCCCGATTATCGTATGCTGATTTGTCTGGGTGCCTAGCGAAAGAAAAGGAGACCAGACCAGATAGAAACAATGCTAATGCAATCAAATAGAGCCACAACGGCCCCTCAATCCAGTAGGTGATAAAGCCCAAAAAGAGGCCTCCACCAGTAACTGAAAAATTGCTCCGAAATTTTCTCATACTGGACGATAGATCGACTGATACATGAAGTCACGTCGATCTTGTTCATAAGGTGTGAGCAAACGTTTGGTACGATTCGATCAGTGTGCGTTGCAATCATCCACCGCCCTCCAAATGCGCCAGCACCGCCGCCAGAACCTCCTCCGGCTGCTCCTCAATCAGGAAGTGCCCGGCCTCTACACCCTTGCCCACCGCGTTCGGAAACCACGTCCGCCAGCGCTCTAGCGGGTTCACATGGTGGGCAATCGCGCCTTTGGTGCCCCAGATCACCAGACAGGGCATCTCAAACTGCCGCCCCTCATCCGCGCGGTCATGCTCCAGATCGACACCGGCTCCTGCCGCATAATCGCAACACCAGGCATCCACCACGCTGGGCTTGCGTGCTGCTGCCTCATAAGCTGCCAGAGCCTCTGGGTGAAACATCTCCAAACTGCCTGACAGCCCGACCAGCGCGGAATGCAGATACAGCACCGGATTGCTGTTGATCAGCGCCTGTGGCATGCCACCGGGCTGCGCCAGAAAGCTCCAGTGGTAGTATTTCTTGGCCAGCCAGTCATCCATCGTGCGCCACACATCGAGCGTGGGCAGAATGTCCATCAACGCGACGGACTGCACCGCCTCCGGGTGATCCAACACCATGCGGTGCGCCGTGCGGGCGCCGCGATCATGGGACACCACATGAAACCGCTCATGCCCCAACGCGCGCATCACCGCGACCTGATCCTGCGCCATCGCCCGAAACGTGAAATCCCCGTCATGGGCGACAGACTCGCCATAACCGCGCAGATCCGGCACGATCACCCGATACCGCTCTGCCAGCTGTTCGGCGATGCCGTGCCACATCACATGGGTTTCCGGAAACCCGTGCAACAGCAGAAGCGGCGCGCCTGCCCCGCCCACACGCAGATGAATGCGCGCAGTGGGCAAGGCAATCTCTTGTGTCACAAAGCCTGAAAACACGCCGCTTACTCCTCGCGTCTAGTGCAACCGCCTCACTGCGGAATCGGCGCCATGGTGAACATCGCACGCAGGAATTCCCCCGGCTGAATGCCCGGCAACGTGGTTTCAAAGATTTTCTGCATCACGCCACGGGCATACATCGCAGACAGGATACCATCGACCATCAATCGGAACTCCGTATCACCGCGTGCCATGGCAAGGCCGTGCTGCTCCACTGTCAGGATTGCGTTGCTGAGTTTGAGATTGCCACGCTGTTCGCTACTCAGCCACAAAGCGGCCAGAATGGACTGGTCCGCGAAATAGGCATCAAGCTCGCCTCCCTCAAGCGCGGCCATTGCGACCTCATGATCGGCAAATCGTACGACCTCAGCAAACAGCCCTGCCGCAGTCAACGTGTTGTTGAGAGCCGCTTCTGTTGTCGTATCACGCCGCACACCCAGTTTTTTGCCCGCCAGCTCGGCAAAGTTGTCTGGCGCATTCAGCGGCAACAGGATCGATGTGCCATCAGCAAAGACCGGGATCGAGAAATCCACAACAGCCCGGCGGCTGAGTGTGATGGTTGCCGCACCGCACAACAGGTCAATCTCTCCTGCAGCCACCTTTTCAAACTGATCCTTTGCATCGACAGCAATGAACTCAACATCCAGATTGGGGATCTTGATGGTGTTCAAAATACCCTGCGCCAGCTCGGCACACACCAGTGGGGTGTAGCCGCCCGGGTTGCCGTCCTCTGCCTGAAACGACAGCGGCGCCGCGTCGACACGATAGCCCAGCTTAAGCTGCCCGGTTTCCTTGATCCGGTCGATGGTCTGCGCGCTCGCAGCCCCTGCCAAAAGCGCTGTGGCCACAATAAGGCTCAAAAGGGATTTCATGGGGTATCCTGTCTCAATAAAAATATACTTGGCGCAACCTTCACAGCTTCTGGTCAGCCCCACAAGCGCGATTTCGGCGCGCAAAGGTTAACAAAATCGGCACTCCCGCGTTACAGACGCAATACAGACGCGATACCGACGTTCGATTTTGCAGAAAACCGGCCGCCGTTAACCTTTAATTTACCATGTTTGGACATTGTTAACCTATGTCCAGGGCGCGCGACTTTGGGGAACGGCCACTCCCGCTTTTTGAAGCGGACGAGGCCGTTGGGTCGCCGCTAACGGCCAGTAAACGACCCTCCTATATTGCGGATCACCGCAAACGCCTGCGCAGCCGCTTCATTTCGGGCGGCGCGCAGGCGATCCCGGATTACGAGCTTCTGGAACTTGTCCTGTTCCGCGCCATTCCCCGGCAAGATGTCAAACCACTTGCCCATAAGATTTTGCAAACATTCGGAGATTTCAACGCGGTTGTCAGCGCCCCAGCAACGCGCTTGGCCGAGGTCAAAGGGGTGGGCGACGCCGTGATTTGTGAGCTCAAGATAGTCGAGGCGGCCGCGCATCGGCTGGCCCGTGCCCGCGTGATGCATCGCCCCGTACTCTCTGGGTGGGAAGCGCTGCTAGATTACTGCCATACCACCATGGCCCACCGCGACACAGAACAGTTCAGGGTCTTGTTTTTAGACACAAAAAACACGCTGATCGCTGACGAAGCGCAGGCAGAAGGCACCGTCAATCATGTGCCCGTCTACCCGCGTGAGGTGGCCAAACGCGCGCTGGAGCTGAACGCCAGCGCGCTGATCTTGGTGCACAATCACCCGTCTGGCGACCCCACTCCATCGGAGGCCGACATCGCCATGACTCATCAAATCGACAGGGCTTGCCAGACCCTGTCTCTGATCCTGCATGACCATATAATCATTGGGAAATCCCGTGAATTGAGCTTCCGTGCCGAAGGGCTGATTTAGGTCACTTGACCCAGATCTCCACCCGCCGGTTCACCTGTCGCCCCCAGGCGCTGTCATCACAGGCCATGGGCATCGCCTCGCCAAAGGCATGCACCTGTAGGTCCATTCTATCTGGGTTCGCGGTCTCCGCCGCCGCAAGCACCGCTTTCATCACAGAGTCAGCGCGGCGTTGCGCAATTTTTTGGTTGCCAGCCGCTGGCCCGTTTCCATCTGAAAACCCAACAAAATAAAGGCTTCGCGCATCATAAACCCCTGCCTCAAAAGCCCGTGCAAGTTGCTGCACATTTGAGCGCGACTGCGCATCCAGCTTTGAGGACCCGGCCTGAAATCTGAATGAAATCGACAACCGCTTCATGCCCGACAGTGTGCTTGTCATGCGTTGCAGATCGGCAAGTTCTACTTCCTCCCCAGCCGCAGAAATCGCATTTGCAAAACGGTCTCCTTGCAGGTTGATGGACACTTCTTCAGCTGTTTGATCCACAAAACCAGCCCGGCGTATCACAATCTGTGCCGCTGGGCCTCGGGTGTAGCTGAGAAAATCTCGCGCAATTTTTGGCAAACGCCGCGCTGGAAAATACAGAAACATCGGGGCGTTCAGCGGATAGTCTTCGGTTTTGATCGTCCGTCTGGACGCCGCCAGAGAAAATCCGCAAGAGCCTCGCAAGGTCACGAGCTGTGTATTGGAGCGCTCGGCGTAAGACGCGATTCCAATCGCAAAAGGATCGCGCTCGACAGCCTTTATCAGCGCCTCATTTTGAACATGCCGCGCCGCTGTATCTGCAGTGGTGGCATTCGCCCGTTTCATCAACTGGTCTTCAACCGCCTGCGCAAAACCAGACTCCGCGGCCATCATATGGACCGAAATCGATGCATCTGGGCCGCCAAGTTCTGACCAATTGGCTATTTTTCCTGAAAAAACTTCCGCCAGTTGCTGCAATGACATCGCGGTGACAGGGTTACCGGGCGCAACAACCGGCACCATCCCATCCAACGCCAACACGCGGCTGCGGTTGGCGTCGGTCATATCCCCCAAACCTGCTTCATATCCAAGTTCCGCCTCTTTGGGGCGGATCTCGCGTAGAGACATCGCTATGTCAGCCTCATCTGCGAGAAGGTCGGCAAAACCCTCCTCTGCACTGCTGGCATGAAAGCGAAAACGCGCAAGGGTTTCACCACTGTCCGGCGCAGCGAGTACATAGGTAAAGCGATGTTTGTTTTCAGATTTTCGGGAAACACTATACCCTTCAGCCTGCGCAAACGCCTCCAGCAAGGCTGGCATGAGGATTTCAGCCATAGTGGCGGAACCAGATATGGCGACATCTGCCACGAAGTTGATCAAATTGGGGCACCCCGGCCCTTCGCAAAACACGCCGGAGCCATCCACAGTGAGTTCGCCATAGATCGTTTGAACCCGATAGAATTCACCATCAAATCCAAGAAGCGTACCGGAGATTTCCACATCACCATCGTGGGATTTCAGAAAAACATCCTGCGAAACCGCTGATGTCACCCCCATAAAATAGAAAAGTGCGGCGCCAACCGCCGCACGAAAATGCATCATTGTGATGTCCTGACCGCCAGCCTAATTTTTGGCGATTGTCAGGTTTTGAACAAGGTTTTTCAACACCAGAAATTCACCAACTGCGGTGCAATCTGGCATTTGAATTTCCAGCTCATGCCGTGCTGACACTTCGCCTCTTGTCAGCCCAAGACTTGTCAGGCGCACCTCTTGGTCGCAGTTGGCCTCTGTCACCGCAGCCTCGATACTGATCTGGATCTCACCTTGGCTGCTGCTGATGCCTGATGGGAAGGTATAGATTTCTGCCTGCGCAGACTGTGGACCACCCGCGGCTCCCAGGCTCAACAGAAAGCCTGCATTGCCTCCAACCAACGCGCTGACATTTCGAGGGGCTTCGCGCCACACGTGTCCGGTCTCTCCATAGAAAGCGCCAAATTCTCGTGCATGAAGCTCTGGTCCTGCTTCACCGCGCCATTGCATCACGACCCGATCATAAAGCGGCAACGCATCAATCCGTGCGGAGGCAACTGCGCCGTCCCCATTGGCAAAAGTCGCCGCAAACACAGCCGTTTCTGACAGCGCAGGCACGATCAGTTCGGCGCTGCCTTCACCTGAAACCTCAGCATGAAAGGCCAGATCCTCATGCTCGATCAGAACGCGCTCATTTGGATGACAAGGCGCGATGAGTTGAAGCGACACGAGCGCTGCCGCCGATGGTTCTGCGCGCAGTTCAGGGCCACAGCCAAGCGCTGGGATCTGCTCTTCATTCGGCAACAGGCCGACTGGCAAATCGTCCGCCACAGCCACCAGCACCTGTTGGTGTGGCAGGCTTGTTGCGTGCCTCACGTCTGCGGGCATGGAGGGCAAGCTTTGGCGCGTGCTCAAATGTGGCACCTCTACGTCCTTTGGCAGGGGAACAGGCCCGTTCAGATCGGCAGAGGCGATACCCTCCTGATCTGATGACACAACAGCGGCTTCGCTGGTTTGCATCACAAACCCGATGCAAGCCGCTGTGGAGGCTGTCGCAAATGCAAAGGCATAGCGTCGGTAAACATTTTTGAGATTCTGCATCGTGGCTCCTTCTGAGATCGCAAATCCCGTCAGGACACTTTCACAACAGAAAAGGGCGTTCATAAGGCGCCCTTTAGATCATTGTCTGTCGATGTCGCCGAAAATTCAGGCCAGTTTGCCGTGGCAATGTTTGAATTTCTTGCCCGATCCACAGGGGCAAGCTTCATTGCGCCCGGGGTTGCCCCATGTCGATGGATCATTTTCGTCAAAGCCTGCGATGGCTTCTCCGGCTGGCTGACCGGTTGCAGCGGCGTCACTTTGCGCAGGCGCCGTGTTGGTTTGTGCGGCACTCATCATCGCCTGCTGACGTTGTGCCATCTCCAGTGCGAGTTGTTTTTGCTCGTCTTCGGAAATTGGACGAACGCGCGACAACATGGTTGTCACATCAATCCGCAGGCTGTCGAGCATGCTTTCAAACAGCTGGAAGGCTTCGTTTTTATATTCGTTCAGCGGATCACGTTGCGCATATCCGCGGAAGCCCACAACAGAGCGCAGGTGCTCTAGCGTCAGAAGGTGCTCGCGCCATTTGCTGTCAATGGTCTGCAGCAACACCTGCTTTTCGATCATGCGCATGGCGTCTGGACCAAAGCTGGTGGCCTTGGCGGCCATCATCTCGTCAGCGGCTTTCTCAAGGCGTTCACGCATGCTGTCATCATCCACGCCTTCTTCATCGGCCCAGTCAATCACAGGCACATCTACGCCCAGATGTTCAATGGAAGCTGCATAAAGCCCTTCAGTATCCCACTGATCGGCATAGGTTTTAGGCGGCAGGTGGCGCTCGACCAGATCGTCAATCACCTCATGGCGCATGTCCTGAACGATTTCAGACAGATCGGCGGCTTCCATAATTTCCCGACGCTGGGAGAAGACCACCTTACGCTGGTCGTTCATTACATCGTCGAATTTCAGAAGCTGCTTACGGATGTCAAAGTTGCGGCCTTCAACCTTCGCCTGCGCGCGCTCCAGCGATTTGTTGACCCAAGGGTGAACAATTGCTTCACCCTCTTTCATGCCCAGAGACGACAGCACTTTGTCCAGACGATCAGAGCCGAAGATGCGCATCAGATCGTCTTCGAGGCTCAGGAAGAAAGAGGACCGACCCGGATCGCCCTGACGGCCAGAGCGGCCGCGCAGCTGGTTATCGATGCGGCGGCTTTCATGGCGTTCTGTGGCCAGAACAAAAAGCCCGCCGGCATTTTTAACGGCTTCTTCATCGGCGACATGCTGGGTTTCAATCTCGGCACGCAGCGCAGTGTGATCGCCGTCTGGATCTGCGGCGATGGCTTCAAGCACTTTGAATTCAACGTTCCCGCCAAGCTTAATGTCGGTTCCGCGACCTGCCATGTTCGTAGCAATCGTCACAGCACCCAGCTTACCCGCATCAGCAACGATCTGAGCTTCTTGCTCGTGCTGGCGCGCGTTCAGAACGTTGTGCTTCACGCCTGCCTTTTCCAGCAGACCGGACAGGAACTCTGATTTTTCAATCGAGGTGGTTCCCACAAGAATCGGCTGACCCTTTGCATGTGCTTCCTTGATGGTTTCAACGATGGCGTCAAATTTCTCGCGCGCTGTGCGGTAAACCGCGTCGTCTTCATCAATCCGCGCCACACCTCGGTTGGTCGGCACTTCGACCACACCCAAACCATAGATTTCATGAAATTCTTCGGCTTCGGTTGCCGCGGTGCCGGTCATGCCGCCAAGTTTGTCATAAAGGCGGAAGTAGTTCTGGAAAGTCACCTGCGCCAATGTCACGTTCTCTGGCTGGATCTGACACCCCTCTTTGGCCTCGATCGCTTGATGCAGACCATCAGACAGACGACGCCCAGCCATCATGCGGCCAGTGAATTCGTCGATCAGCACAACCTGACTGTCGCGCACAATGTAGTCTTTGTCTTTGACGAACAGCTTATGTGCCCGCAGGCCCTGGTTCACGTGGTGCACCAGGGTTGTGCTTTCCGGATCATACAGGCTTTGCCCCTCAGGAAGGAGTCCCCGCGCGTGCAGATGCTCTTCCAGGAATTCGTTCCCCTCATCCGTGAAGGTCACGTTTTTGGCTTTTTCGTCGAGCGTGTAGTGGTCGTCTTGCACATCCGGAATGAGCTTATCGATCGCCACGTACATCTCGGTACGGTCTTGTGCCGGGCCAGAAATAATCAGCGGCGTCCGCGCTTCGTCGATCAGGATGCTGTCGACCTCGTCCACGATGGCGAAGTGATGATCGCGTTGCGACATCTCCGCGAGCTCGCTCTTCATGTTGTCGCGCAGATAGTCGAAACCAAGTTCGTTGTTGGTGGCGTAGGTGATGTCGCAAGCGTAGGCGGCGCGTTTTTCATCTTCAGGCTGCTGCGGATACACAACACCAGTGGTCATCCCAAGCGCCGCGAAAACGTTACTCATCCAATCCGCGTCGCGACGGGCGAGATAGTCGTTCACCGTCACCACATGCACACCCTTGCCGGTCAGCGCATTCAGATAGGCCGGGAAAGTCGCCACAAGGGTTTTGCCCTCACCCGTCTTCATTTCTGAGATATTGCCCTGATGCAGGAAGATGCCGCCCATCAGCTGCACGTCAAAGGCGCGCAGGCCAAGGGCACGTTTCGCGGCTTCGCGACAGTTGGCAAAGGCTTCTGGCAGAAGCGCATCCAAAGACTCGCCGCCTTTGGCGCGCTCTGCCAGCTCTTGAGTCTTGGCCTTCAGATCATCGTCAGACAATTTTTCAAAGTCGGGCTCAAGTGCGTTGATCTTTTCGACAAGTGGCCGGGTCGCTTTGACTTTGCGGTCATTTGGCGTGCCAAACACTTTTTTGGCGATTTTTCCGAAACCGAGCATATAACTTGTCCTTCGTTGCGCTTTCGTGCGTGGCTAATTCTTGCTGTCCCGGCCCTGTGCTCCTAGAAACGGGAAACAGCCTGTTTGCCTTGACCTCAGAGCGATGTAAGGGTCGTCAGGAACAGTGTCAACGCCGCCAAGTGGTGCGGCACCAGCCAAGGACGAAACGATGTCAAAACACCTCAATTTCTTGCGCGCCACTGCGGTTGCCGCCTGCTTTGCTCTCCCTGCGTTTGCACAGGAAGATCCATCGCTGGACACCGTCGTCGCCACCGTCAACGGCGAGGCGATCACATTGGGTGACATGATCTCGATCCGTGCCGGTTTGCAGCCGCAATATCAGCAACTTCCAGCAGAAACGCTTTTCGCCAGCATTCTGGAGCAGCTTGTGCAGCAAACCGCGCTGGCACAGTCCCTGAACGAAAATGTCCCGCAGTATATCGAAATTGCTCTCAACAATGAACGTCGCACCTTGATGGCAGGCGAAGCGCTGGAAGCTTTTGTGGCGCAAAACGAAATCAGTGACGAAGAATTGAAGAGCGCCTATCAAGATCGCTTTGCGAACTATGAAGGGGCGGAAGAATACAACGCCAGCCACATCCTTGTTGCAAGCGAAGAAGAGGCTGTAGCGATCCGCCAAGACCTGCAAGACGGCGCAGATTTTGCAGAAACCGCAAAAGAGAAATCCACAGGCCCATCCGGTGCATCTGGTGGCAGCCTCGGCTGGTTTGGCGCAGGCCAAATGGTCAAGCCTTTCGAGGATGCGGTTGCAGAGCTGGCTGTTGGGGAAATCTCTCAGCCTGTTCAGACACAGTTTGGCTGGCACCTGATCATCCTGAACGACGCCCGCAAATCAGAGGCACCGTCTTTTGAAGAGGCGCGTCAGGAGTTGCTGAATGATGCACAGCGCGCCGCAGTGCAGGCTTATATCGCCAAACAGTCGTCTGAAGCGGTTGTGGATCAATCCCCAGCTGACAGCATTGATCCCTCTGTTCTGCAGCGCATCGACCTGCTGAACCCAGTGCGCGTTCAGGAATAACTCATGGCAGAGATCACCACTGTATCACCATTGGCTCCAGAGCATTTTCCGGAGCTTCCCGTGATCGAAGGCGTCAAGTTTGCGGCGGTTGAAGCCGGTATCAAATACGCAGGTCGCAAAGACGTGATGCTCGCCGAGCTGGTGCCCGGCACGACACTGGCCGGCGTGTTCACCAAGTCGGCCACCCGCTCTGCGGCCGTGCTCGATTGTCAGGAAAAGATCGGACAAGAAAGTGATGCGGGCGCGGCTATCCTTGTGAACGCGGGCAATGCCAATGCGTTCACTGGCAAGAATGGTGTCAGCTCTGTCAAAGCCGTCACCGAAGCGGTTTCGGCCTGTGTCGGGCTGCCCGAGGCACGCGTGTTCACCTCCTCCACCGGTGTGATTGGCGAACCGCTTCCGCATGATCGGATCACTGGAAAACTTGAGGAGCTGAAAGGCAAACTCTCCGCCAATGCGATTGATGATGCCGCAGAGGCCATTCGCACCACAGATACGTTCGCCAAGGGCGCCATGCGGTCTGTCAGCATCGGCGGTCAGACGGTGAAAATTGCTGGGATCGCCAAAGGTTCTGGCATGATTGCGCCTGATATGGCGACCATGCTGGTCTATATTTTCACGGATGCAAAAATCGCGCGTGCCGATTTGCAAGAGCTGGTCTCTTCTCTCAACGAAGTGACGTTCAATGCCATCACGGTGGACAGCGACACTTCTACGTCTGACACACTGCTGATGGCCGCAACTGGCGCGTCAGGCGTAACGGTGGATCTGGACGAAACGGCCTTCAATGACGCATTGCATG
This sequence comes from Shimia sp. MMG029, assembly GCF_027947445.1. Classification (NCBI taxonomy): domain Bacteria; kingdom Pseudomonadati; phylum Pseudomonadota; class Alphaproteobacteria; order Rhodobacterales; family Roseobacteraceae; genus Shimia; species Shimia sp. MMG029. The sequence continues at coordinate 458,986 of NZ_JAQJIM010000002.1, forward strand.
AAGTGATGCGGGAGCTTGCGCATCTCGTGGTGCGCGACGGCGAAGGCGCGACCAAGTTTGTTGAGATCAACATCAGTGGCGCAGCCAGCGCAGAAGACGCGCGTACGCATGCCATGGCCATCGCCAATTCACCGTTGGTGAAAACCGCGATTGCCGGAGAAGATCCAAACTGGGGCCGCATCGTCATGGCGATCGGAAAATCCGGCGCGCGCGCGGACCGTGACCTTTTGAGCATTCGATTTGGGGATACGCTGGTTGCCGAAAATGGCTGGGTTGCGCCGTCCTACCAAGAAGAAGACGGGGCCACCTACATGCAAGGCCAAGAGATCGCGATCAACGTGGATCTCGGACTGGGCACTGCCACGGATACGGTTTGGACCTGCGATCTGACCCACGGATACATCACGATCAACGCGGATTATCGGTCATGAAAACAGTTTTGGTCGCCGCCGTTGTGCTGATTGATGCCGACGGGCGTATCCTTTTGGCACAACGCCCTGAAGGCAAATCTATGGCTGGTCTCTGGGAGTTTCCCGGCGGCAAGGTGGAAGTCGGCGAAACACCCGAAGCCGCTTTGATCCGGGAACTGCAGGAAGAGCTGGGAATCGACACCTGGGAAAGCTGCCTGGCACCGTTAACGTTTGCGTCTCACAGCTATGAGGATTTTCACCTTCTGATGCCCCTCTTTGCCTGCCGTAAATGGGAGGGCATTCCTCAGGCCAGAGAGGGACAAACACTTAAGTGGGTGGCAACAAAAGACCTCAGAGACTATGATATGCCGCCCGCTGACATCCCATTGATTCCTATGATCCGGGACTGGGTATAGACGCGATATTGAGCAAAAGCCCTAAATTTCCGCCATTTTTCATGGCGGAAATGAAACCTCAGCGCTTTCGCCATGCTTAAAAAAAGATTACTATGACACTTAAGTGACCAATCGGTCGCTAAGACTAAATTAACTAATCTCGTGTGAAGTAGGCGTCAATCAAGTGGGGATTTTTGACATGCTGAAGACAATCACTGTGGGTAGTTGTGTTTCGATACAAGGCCCAGTTGTTAAGAAACTGCCGGACGGGCGCGTGTCCATTCGTGTAGGCGACAAAGTGTATTCAGGTAAGCCGATCTCCTGATCATCTTACCTGAAAGCGAAGAAAAAAGGCCGCTCCAAACTGGAGCGGCCTTTTTCATTGTCCGATTGATCACCGCGTGGCGGCATACGCTGGATTAATCCAGCGTACGCGTAACCTCTTCACGCTCGAAGATCTCGATCACGTCGCCTGCGCGGATATCATCGTAGTTCTCAAATGCCATACCGCATTCCTGACCAGACTGAACTTCCGCCACTTCGTCCTTGAAGCGCTTCAGGGTCTTCAGCGTGCCTTCGTGGATCACCACGTTGTCGCGCAGCAGACGCACGCCAGCGGAGCGACGCGCCACACCTTCGGTCACGATACAGCCAGCCACTTTGCCCACACCGGTCACTTTGAACACCTCTTTGATGTTCGCGTAGCCGATGAAGTTTTCGCGGATCTCTGCAGACAGCAGACCGGAGGCCGCAGCTTTCACGTCGTCCACGAGGTCATAGATCACCGAGTAATAGCGGATTTCCACGCCTTTCTGGTTGGCGGTGTTGCGGGCAGAGGCATTGGCACGGACGTTAAAGCCCATAACCGGTGCTCCGGACGCTTCTGCAAGACCAACGTCGGTCTCGGTGATCGCGCCCACACCGGAGTGCAGCACACGCACGCGCACCTCGTTGTTGCCGATCTTTTCCATCGCTTGAACGATGGCTTCGGCAGAGCCCTGCACGTCAGCTTTAACGAGGATTGGCAGCTCGGCCATATTCTCGTCGTCTTTGGCCTTCTGCATCAGCTGTTCAAGCGTGGTCGCCGCACCAGCAGCTGCACGTTTGTCCTTGGCAACCTGCGCACGGTATTCCGCAATCTCACGCGCTTGTGCTTCGGTTTCGGTCACGTTCAGAACATCACCCGCTTCCGGTGTGCCATTCAGGCCAAGGACCTCAACTGGCACAGAAGGGCCAGCTTCTTGGACGCGCTCACCCTTGTCGTTGATCAGCGCACGAACCTTACCGTACTGCTCACCCACAACGAAGATATCACCTTGGCGCAGCGTGCCTTTCTGAACCAGAACGGTCGCAACAGGGCCACGACCCACATCCAGCTGCGCTTCGATCACAGCACCCTGTGCCGCGCGATCCGGGTTGGCTTTCAGCTCAAGGATCTCTGCTTGCAGTGCAATGGCTTCCAGCAGTGCATCCAGACCTTGGCCGGTGTGCGCAGAAACTTCTACGTCCTGAACTTCACCGGACATTGCTTCCACGATCACTTCGTGTTGCAGCAGCTCTGCACGCACTTTGTTTGGATCTGCGGCCGGTTTGTCGATCTTGTTGATCGCCACGATCATCGGCACTTCGGCCGCCTTCGCGTGGTTGATCGCCTCGATCGTCTGCGGCATCACAGAGTCATCAGCGGCCACAACCAGAACCACGATATCCGTCACCTGTGCACCACGGGAGCGCATGGAGGTGAAGGCCGCGTGGCCGGGCGTATCGAGGAACGACAGCGTCACGCCATCATCGGTTTTCACCTGATAGGCGCCGATGTGCTGGGTGATGCCACCCGCTTCGCCAGACACAACTTTCGCATCCCGAATCGCATCCAGAAGCGAGGTTTTGCCGTGGTCCACGTGACCCATGATGGTGATCACTGGCGGACGCGACTGCAGCGCGCCTTCGTCATCCTCGACATCAGAAATAACATCTTCCACATCGGCGTCAGAAACACGCACAACTTTGTGACCGAATTCTTCGATGATCAGTTCCGCTGTGTCCGCGTCAATGGTCTGGTTCTGTGTCACCATCATGCCCATTTTCATGAGCTCTTTCACAACATCAGCCACACGCTCGGCCATACGGTTGGCAAGCTCAGAAACCATGATGGCTTCTGGCAGCTGCACGTCACGCACAACCTTTTCGCGCTCAACCGCACCCCCCATAGCCTTCTGGCGCGCACGCTCTTGCTTACGCTTCATGGACGCCATGGACCGATGACGGCTGTTTTCGCCACCCGTTGCCTGACCCAGTGTCAGCTTGCCGGAACGACGGCCATCATCACGGCCTTTGCCGCGACCACCGCGCTGTTCGCGCTCACGGTCTGCTTTGCGCTGGGTTGGTTGCGCCGCAGGCTTGTTTGTTGGCGCACCGCGCCCTTGCGGTGAAGCTGTAGTAGAAGGTGCAGGCGCAGCTGCAGCACGCTTGGCTGCTTCTGCAGCGTCCGCCGCTTCTTTTTTCTTACGCTCTTCTTCTTCGGCCTTTTTGCGGGCACGCTCTTCAGCTTCACGCTGCTCACGCTCTTTGGCTTCCGCTTCTTGGCGACGACGCTCACGCTCTTCGGCACGGGCCTTTTCTTCGGCTTCGCGCTTTGCGGCGTCTTCAGCTTCGCGGGCTTTCGCAGCCTGAAGTGCCTTCAGGCGGCGTTCCATTTCCGCATCAGAAATGCCAGCGGGGCGGCGATTGGGATCGCCACCAGATTTGGAGCCACCGCCGCCACCGGTTTTGGTTGCACCAGGCTTGGGCACCACAACGCGTTTGCGCTTCGTTTCCACCACGACATTTTTCTTGCGTCCGTGGCTAAAGCTTTGCGTCACATTGCCAGGGCGGTTCCCACCGCGCAGACCCAAGGTTTTTTTACCGTCGTTATCGCTCATCTGGCTGTCTTGTCCTTCCCGGAGGCCGCTGCCGCCGTTTCTTCGCGTACGCCTTTTAATCTTAGGGCTTCCTCTACAACACGATTTGTGAGTCCGCCAGACGCAAGCGCTCCATGTATCACAGTTTGTCGCCCAAAAGCCAAACCCAATTCGTTAGCTGTGAGCCAGTCTATGTGGTGACCACCAAATGGCGGCCTCAGTTTCGTTTTCCCGCGCTCCGATCCGTCGCTGGCCTGAAGCAGCACTTCTGCCTCATCTTTGACCAGCCAGTCCTTGACCTTCTCAAAGCCCGTCACCGCAGATCCGGAGCGACGCGCCAGACTGATCAACTCAATCACGCGCTGCCCCAATTGGCGGGACACCTCTTCAACCAGATCCTCAGGCACTTTGACCTGCTGTTTGGCGGCACGGGCAAAGACACCCTTCTTTACCGCCTTATGCAGTGCCGAGGCCGTTGCAGTTACCCACATGCCGCGACCTGGCAGTTTGCCCCTGACGTCGGGCACAACCTGCTGGTCAGGCCCGACAACAAATCGGATCAACCCCTCCTTTGGAGCGGTCGCGCCCGTGGCAATGCACTTGCGCTCTGGTTCCTCAGCCCGTTTGCCCGGACGGCCACCGCGGCTCATCTATCGACCCCTGAGGCCTGCAATCAGGCCTCAGCCTCCTCAGATGTGTCTTCTTCGCCCTCTTCGGCGTCTGCTTCAAGCTCCGCAGGGTCTACCCAACCCAGCACAACGCGCGCGGTCATCACCATGTCTTGCGCTTCTTCAAGAGACACGTCGAATGGCTCAAGGATACCATCGTCTTTGACGCGCTCGCCATTCACAGAGGTCCAGCCACCGGCCAGCTCCCAATCTGCACAGGTTGCGAAATCTTCAAGGTTCAGCACGCCATCTTTGGCCAGTGCTTCGATCATTTGGGGTGTCAGACCCTCAAATGCAACCAGGCTGTCCTGAACGCCCAGTTCACGGGCATTGTCCAGCGCGGCTTTGTTCTGTGCGTCGATGTAATCACGCGCACGAGCCTGAAGCTCGTTTGCAGTGCCATCATCCACACCATCAATGACCAACAGCTCATCAACTTCAACGTAAGCAACCTCTTCCAGGTTAGTGAAGCCTTCAGAGACCAGCAGCTGCGCGAAGAACTCATCCAGATCCAGCGTGTCCATGAACAGCTTGGTGCGCTCTTCGAACTCTTTCTGACGACGCTCAGATTCTTCTGCTTCTGTCATGATGTCGATATCAAGCGCGGTCAGCTGGGACGCCAGACGCACGTTCTGACCACGACGGCCAATTGCAAGAGACAGTTGCTCGTCAGGCACGACCACTTCGATCTTGCCTGCCTCGTCATCCAGAACCACTTTGGACACTTCTGCAGGTTGCAGCGCGTTCACAAGGAAGGTTGGCTGATCTTCGTTCCAAGGGATGATGTCGATTTTCTCGCCCTGCAGTTCGTTCACAACTGCCTGCACACGAGAGCCGCGCATACCCACACAGGCACCGACCGGATCAATAGAGCCATCGTGAGAGATCACAGCGATCTTCGCACGGGAGCCCGGATCACGCGCCACGGCTTTGATGTCGATGATGCCATCATAGATTTCGGGGACTTCCATTTTGAACAGCTCAGCCATGAATTCTGGCGCGGTGCGGCTCAAGAAAATCTGGTGGCCACGTGGCTCGCGACGCACTTCTTTGATGTAGGCACGCAGACGGTCACCGGAGCGATAGCTTTCGCGGCCAATCTTGTCGTTGCGACGCAGCACGGCTTCGGCACCGCCGAGATCCACAATCACGTTGCCGAATTCTTCGCGCTTCACAGCACCGTTGATGATGGTGCCCGCACGATCTTTGAATTCTTCGTACTGACGGTCACGCTCTGCTTCACGTACTTTTTGCAGAATCACCTGCTTGGCAGATTGGGCCGCGATTCGGCCCATTTCTACCGGGGGCACTTCCTCTACAAACACGTCGCCCACTTCTGGGTTCGCCATGTATTGTTTGGCCTGCTCGATAGTGAACTCTGCCTGATAGTTTTCCAGCAGGTCATCTTCGACAACGGTGCGTACACGGGTGAAGGTGGCCTTACCCGTCTTGCGGTCGATGGACACGCGGATGTCCATTTCTGCGCCATAGCGGCTCTTGGCGGCACGGGCGAGGGATTCTTCCATCGCTTCAACCACCAGACCGGGGTCGATCATCTTTTCGCGCGCAACGGCTTCGGCAGTCTGAAGCAGCTCAAGTTGGTTTGCAGAAGTGATTGCCATTGTCTTACTCCTCGGACTCTTCGGTCTCGACGTCGTCAAAATCGTCTTCGTTCAAGATGCCCGCCTCTTTGCGGGCTTTCAGCATTTCTTTGATCAAATCATCGGTTAGCATCAGCTTTGCATCTGACAGCCAATCAAAGTTGAGACCAACAGTCACAGTCTCACCCTGATTCTCAATGTTGATGAGAACATCTTCGCCTTCGATGCCGGCCAGCGTGCCTCTGAAACGCTTGCGCCCATCAATCAGCTCGCTGGTTTCGATCTTCGCTTCATAGCCTTCATAGGCTTCAAAATCTTTCAGGCGCGTCAGCGGACGGTCCACACCGGGGCTGCCTACTTCCAGCGTATAGGAGTCCGCCAGCGGGTCTTCCACGTCCAGCACCGCACTGACCGCATTGGAAATCTGCGCGCATTCATCCACTTCGATGCCGCCACCCGGGCGTTCCGCCATAATCTGCAGGGTGTGGGTTTTTCCCCCCATCAGACGCAGGCGCACCAGCTCAAACCCCATGTCTTCAATCACAGGGCCAACAATTTCTGCCAGCTTGCGGTCAATCGCTGCTTTGGCAATCAGGTCACTCATAGGCGAGCTCCAAACACAAAAAAACGGGCCCGCGGCCCGTCGATCTTTCTCGGTGGTGCGTTCGGTTTCAGCCGATCGCGCCGCTGTTGAAAAGCCATATACGTGTCAGAAGCTGAGTCTGCAAGGCTGAATGTGAAAGCGCACGCAGCGCGCACTTATGCTCGCCACCAGCGCTCAGCAAAACGCGCATTGTCCATCGCATAGTGCGCGCCGGTGCTGGGCGGCGTGGCAATCGATTTGGAGGTGGCCTGAAGGTGATCGGCAAAGGCCGGAACAATCAGATTGCCCGACTGCGCAACAAGCTGCTGCAACTCACCATAAAGCGCCCGACGCTTGGAGCTGTCCATCTCAGAGCGGGCGGCACTCAGGAGTCTGTCAAACAGAGGATTCTCCCAACCGCCCCGGTTCCATGTCGCGCCCGGTGCAAGATAGGTGGCCATCGCCCAGTCCTCGGTGGCACGGCCCGCAGAGTTGGTAAGTGACAGCTGGCTGGAGTGCGCAGAGACGGTGATATCTACGCCAACCTGCTCCAGTTGCTTGGCAAAAACAGCGGCCGCAGCTTGGCCCTGACCGCCCGGCCCGCCGATGAGTCGCAACGACAGCTGATCAACACCTGCTGCGCGCAGAAGGTGTGTCGCCTGTTCTGGATCATGCGGCAGCGCCCCAAGGGTGCCCGCGTAGAATGGGTTGGAGGGGCCAACCGGGGTATCCCCGCCTACAGCGCCATATCCGAGCAACAGATCATCGACAAAAGCCTGACGCTCTACCGCATGTTTGAGCGCCCGCTGAACCGCATCCGCTTCAGCCAGGTTGTGACGGCCATCCAGTGCAAAGCTATAATGCTGGTTGCCGCGCAACTGTTGCAACGCAATACCCTCGGCCTCTGCGATCTGGGCCGCATAAACTGGCGCGATTTGCGCTACCGTATCCGCCTGCCCTTCCAGCAGAAGATTCAAACGTTCCGAAGGCGCATCGACGTTCACAAAATCTAGCGCTTCAAAGAAACCAGCGCGTCCATCCTTGTAGTGTGACGACACGCGCGTCGCCTGCAGGCGCTGCCCCGGCTCAAAGGTTTGCACGCGATAAAGCCCCGTGCCGATCCCGTTGAGCATCGCCAATTCGACATAGCCCGCTGGATAAATCACCAGATGGTAATCGGCGAGAAGATAGGGAAAATCCGCGTTGGACGCCGCTAAAGTGAACTGAACCTGATGATCGCCTAGCGCATGGATGCCGGTCACATCCCGCAACAAAGGCTGCGCAGGCGATGGGTGCGCGGGATCAAAATGCAGCGCAAAGCTTTCCAAGACATCTTCTGCCACAAAAGGTTTGCCATTGTGGAAGGTCACGTCCTTGCGCAGATCAAAAGTCCAGACACGTGCATCTGTGCTCGCGCTCCAGCTTTCGGCAAGTTCGCCCTTCAACGCGCCATCGGCACCGATTTCTGTAAGACAATCAAACACCGATCCATGCGCCGCCGCCATCATAAACAGGCTATCATGATCGCGCGCATCCCAAGTGTCTTGGGCTGTGCCACCGGTCAAAACACCACGCAGCGTGCCACCTGTTTTTGGCGTGCCCGCCATCAACGCAAGACCAGAAGCCGCCAGCGCACCGGCTGCGGCACCAGAGGTCAGAAGGCTGCGTCGACTGATACGAGACAAGAAAGATCTCCGAGTTGCGGACTTTGATCAGACGCGCACGCCCGCACATTGTCCAGCGGTTTTGTCAGATGCGCGCCAATTGATCCATAATGCGCACCAATTCTGCGCTAATGCCCGGCTCTGACAAGGCATGCCCGGCATTCCTGATCATGCGCAGATCCGCCATGCCGCCCCAAGCCTGAGCAAGTTCATATGCAGATTTCGGCGGACAAATCATATCATATCGCCCCTGCACGATGTAGCCGGGGATATCTTCGAGACGCGCCATATTTTTCAGAATATGTCCATCGCTTTCAAGAAACCCATGATTGCGGAAGTAGTGATTCTCCAGTCGCGAAAAAGCCCGCGCATATTCCGCAGGCGCATCGCCTCCAGAGCCGTTTGAGTACACCGACGCTAGTGCGTTTTCCCAGCTTGCCCAAGCGCGCGCATATTTGATCTCCGTCGCGCGATCTCCACAGAAAAGCCTGCGGTGGTAAGCCTCGATGAAATCGGCTTGTTCGTCTTCAGGCACCAGTGATGTAAAGCGTGCCCATGGCTCCGGCCAAAAATTCCCAGCGCCACCACCATAGAACCAGTCGAGCTCTGCTTGTGTCATTAGGAACACGCCCCGCAGCACAAGACACACCGTGGTTTCAGGATGAGATTGCGCATAAAGCAGGGACAGCGTTGCGCCCCAGCTTCCTCCAAAAACAATCCACTCTGCAATGCCAAGCGTAGTGCGGATATGTTCCATATCTGCAATCAAGTGCCAGGTCGTGTTGTGCGCCACCTCTGCGTGAGGACGCGAATGGCCGCAGCCGCGCTGATCAAAAAGAATGATACGGTAGACCTTGGGATCGAAGTAGCGCCGCATCGCCGGGCTGCTGCCGCCACCGGGTCCACCATGCACAACGATCACCGGCAGCCCTTGCGGATTGCCAGATTGTTCCACATAGATCGTGTGACCATCGCCCACGTCCAGCATCCTCTGGTCGAAGGGTTCGACCGGAGGGTAGAGGTAGTGCACTGCGCCCTTTTGGCCCGAGTTTTTGTCCATGTCCTACCTATATCGGTTGCGACGCCCAAATGAGCACGGAGAGTATAAAATGCAAGCCACGAATACCACGGTAGATCCAGCCGAAGTGGCCAAATTCGAAGCGATGGCGGCAGAGTGGTGGGATCCGAACGGTAAGTTCAAACCGTTGCATATGCTCAACCCCTGCCGACTTGACTATATTACGTCTCAGATCGCCGCAGAGTTCAATCGCGACTTATCCGAAACATTGCCTTTTGCAGGACTTCGTGTCCTGGACATCGGGTGTGGTGGAGGATTGTTGTCAGAGCCCATGGCCCGTTTGGGCGCAGAAGTGGTGGGGGCGGATGCAGCGGAAGGCAACCTGCCAGTTGCGCGCGTCCACGCCGAGCAATCGGGGCTGACCATAGACTACCGCCACACCACAGCTGAGGCGCTTGCAGAAGCTGGCGAACAGTTTGACGTGGTTCTGAACATGGAAGTGGTCGAGCACGTCGCCGACCCACTCAGCTACCTGACAGCCTGCCAGCAACTTCTGAAATCGGGTGGTTTGCATATCTGCTCGACCATCAACCGCAATCCTAAGAGCTTCGCCATGGCGATTATAGGCGCCGAGTATGTCATGCGCTGGCTGCCAAAGGGCACCCATGAGTGGAACAAATTCATCACCCCGGACGAGTTGTTTGCATTGATTGAACAGGCTGGGCTAGCCCCAGTGGATCGCAAAGGATTCGTGTTCAACCCGATCAGCTGGCAGTGGTCGCTCTCGGACCGAGACTTGAGTGTGAACTACGTCACCGCAAGCACAAAAGGGTGACCCCTTAGCTGCTGTCTTCGAGCTTGAGACGCAACTCACGCAAGATCGGGAGCGCGGCGCGCACCCGGTCATCGCCCAGCTTGCTCACCATTTCATTGATAATCGGCGCCATACTGGCAAGCGCGGCATCTCGCGCTTGTCGTCCCGCGGGGCTGATCGCCACAAATTTGCGGCGCGCATCGTCCCAATCTGGACGAATATGCACGTAGCCCGCCACCTCAAGTTTGTGCAGCGTATTTGTCATCGCGCCACGGGTCAGGTGAAAGGTTTTGGCCAACTGCGCTGGGCTGCGCTCCGCATTGGAGCGATCAAGATGATTCAACACGGAAAAATGCGACAACTCCATGCCTTTCGGCAGGACCTTAGACAGACGCGAGCGGGCCAGCTGGTCCACCATTAGAATTTCACCAAACAAGGTGATCGCCAATCCGCTTTTGTCGTTCATTTAAGGACCGTTAAACTCTCGATCATGCTGAAGTGCAGGCACCTGCCTGCGAGCTTTTTGAACCAAAGACAGATCAACATCAACAACCGTCACACCTGTTTCAACGCCCGCGTCCACAAGAACTTCCCCCCAAGGCGCCACAACCATAGAGTGCCCATGAGTTCGTCGTGAGTGCCCTTGGCTTGACGGGTGGGTGCCGGTTTGCGCGGGGGCAATGACAAAACAACCGGTTTCGATGGCCCTTGCACGCAAGAGCGTTTCCCAATGTGCAGCCCCTGTCACATGCGAAAACGCGGCAGGAACAGTCAGTATTTGCGCGCCAGCCTGTGCAAGTGCACGGTGCAATGCGCCAAATCGCACATCATAACAGATCGTCATGCCAATTTTGCCAAGGGGGGTCTCGGCAACAACAGCCGTTTCACCGGGGCGATACCCATCTGACTCTCGGTAGGTTTCTTCCGGTGATACATCCACATCAAACATGTGAATCTTGTCATAGCGCGCGACGATTTCACCTGCGTCAGAAATCACGAATGAGCGGTTGGCAAACCGCCCGTCTGGATCGTTTGTTTTCAGACCCAGGCTGCCAATCAACAGCCAAATGCCCAGCTCAGCACACAGCGCGGCAAGCGCAGGCAGCGTCTCGTCGTCCTCCTCCAGCTGCAACACCTCCTGCTGGTGGCGGCGACTGGTGGACAAGCAATTCATCACCTCCGGCAGAAAGGCGAATTCCGCCCCCTCAGACTTGGCCTGCCGCAGCATCGCTGAAGCCACGGCCAAATTGTCTGAGGGTATGTCGGACGATGTCATCTGCAAGAGAGCGACACGCATGATCGATCAGGCCGACAGCAGTGTATCAAGTTTGCCTGCGCGCTCCAGCGCCATCAGGTCATCACAGCCACCAACATGGGTTTCCCCGATGAAGATTTGCGGCACGGTGCGGCCACCATTGGCACGTGTCACCATCTCTTGCTTGCGACCTGGGCTGGTAAGAACGTCGATTTCAGTAAAGGCGACATTTTTCTGCGTGAGCAGACGTTTGGCGGCATGGCAATAGCCACAGAGCGGGCTGGTGTAGATTTCGACAGGCTGCATCGTGTTTCCTTTGTGCACTCATGTGTTTGTCAGGCATTTAGGAAAGCTTTGCAACGCGCGCCAGTACCAGAACGCTGACATCTTTGGCATTTGCAGCAAAACAGGCTTCGGTTGCTGACTTTAATGTCGCACCGCTGGTCAAAACATCATCCACCAACAGCACCGACGCACCGTCTAGCCGATCTGTCCGTTTCGGGTTCGGCACGATTGCCCCATTGAGTTTTTCCTGTCGCTCTTTTGCGCTGAGCCCTTCCAGACTGCCGGACCCGCGATTTCGGACTAAGATATCCGGACAGTAGGCTGCCTGAACTTCTTTTGCGAAGGCGTCCGCCAATAAAGCCGCCTGATTGTATCTGCGCTTTAACAAGCGCATTCGGTGGAGCGGTACCGGCGCAACCAGAGTATTGGCCGCGAGCAAGGGGTCTGCGACGCGCGCAAGCCATTTCGCTGCCGGTCTCACAACGTCAGTTCGATCGCTGTGCTTCAGACCCAAGATAAGCTGTCGGCCTGTTCCAGAGTAAAGCAACGCCGCCCGCCCTCGTTGCCAAGGGGGCCGGGTATTCAGGCAAGTGTCACACACCACGTTCTCCTCACCAGCCAGCCGCGTGACAGGGGCTGCGCAGACGTCGCACACATCGTCGCCCAGAAACACCATATCTGCCCAACACGTCGGACAGAGACCGAAATCACTCTCGACCATCTCTCCACACCCCACGCAGCGCGGCGGAAACAAAAGATGCAGCGCTGTTTGAAACTTGTGGGCGAGATGATTATTTCTGGCGCTATGCAAAACCGACCTCACCTCACTGACAGAGCAATGCTGACCCGCAATCGCGCGCGCGCTGATCTGAAAGACGCGATGTTCCTACACGATATGGCCATAGATGAGGTTCAGGATCGGCTCAGCATGGTTAACAAAGGGTTTACATCCCCAGCCATCGTGACCGGATTTCCCAGCATCTGGCAGCGATGTGTCCCAAACGCAAAGCTCGTCGAAGACACAGAGGTGCTCGCTCTGGAACAGGGTGCGCATGACCTCGTGATACACGCGATGGGGCTACATTGGGCGGACGACCCTGTCGGGCAAATCATTCAGAGCCGTCGTGCTTTGCAGGACGACGGGTTGTTTCTGGCGGTGTGTTTTGGCGGCCAAACACTGCATCAATTGCGCGCAGCCCTCGGGCAGGCGGAGGTGGAACTCTCCGGCGGACTGTCGCCACGCGTCGCGCCGATGGCGGAAATCAGAGATCTCGGAAGCCTCTTGCAGCGTGCTGACCTGGCGCTGCCTGTGGCTGACACCGCCCCCATCACTGTGACCTATGAAACGCCTTGGGCTTTGATGAGTGAGCTGCGAAAAATGGGCGAAGGCAATGCGCTACAGGGGCGCATTCGCACGCCAACGAAGCGGTCCATTATGATCCGCGCTTGCGAAATTTACGTAGATAGCTTCATGAAAAATGGTCGCATACCCGCAACTTTTGAATTGATCTATCTGACAGGGTGGGCCCCTGACGCCAGCCAGCCCAATCCGCTCAGGCCGGGATCGGCCACAACCCGACTTGCCGACGCGCTCGGCGCTTCTGAAATCAAACTGCCCAAGTAGACTGCACACGGAACGGACCCTATTTTTATGACTCACGCCACTTGCCCAGCCCACGCCCCTGCGGATCACCCGAAGGTCGCGCGAGGCAAAACCGGCATTCTGCTCGCCAATCTTGGCACCCCTGACGACTATAGTTACTGGCCGATGCGTCGGTATTTGAACGAATTTCTCTCCGACAAACGTGTGATCGATTACCCGGCGTGGAAATGGCAACCCATTCTGCAGCTCATCATTCTCACCAAACGTCCGTTCTCAAGCGGCGAGGCTTACGAATCGATTTGGGACAAGGAGCGCGGCGAAAGCCCACTGATGGTGATCACCAAGGAGCAAACCGCCAAAATTGCGGAGACTATGAAAGACCGCCATGGCGAGGACGTGATGGTGGATTTCTGTATGCGCTACGGCAATCCCTCAACGATTTCAAAGGTACGTGAAATGGTGGCCGCAGGCTGCGAGCGCATTCTGTTCTTCCCGCTTTATCCCCAATACGCGGGCGCAACGACTGCCACGGCAAACGATCAGTTCTTCCGGGCGCTGATGAAAGAAAAATGGCAGCCCGCGGCGCGCACGGTCTCCGCCTATTTTGAACATCCAGCCTATATTGAAGCCTTGGCACAATCGGTCGAAAAAGCCTACGCTGCTCAAGACAAACGACCAGAGTTGCTGGTTGTGTCATATCACGGCATGCCAAAGCGCTACTTGCAGGAGGGGGATCCCTACCATTGCCAATGCCAAAAAACCACGCGTCTGCTGAAAGAGCGTCTTGGCTGGCAAGACACTGATCTGCGTACCACTTTCCAATCACAGTTTGGCCCAGAGGATTGGTTGCGCCCCTACACGGTCGAAGAAGTGGCGCGTGTCGCCAAGGAAGAAGGCAAGAAAAGCATCGCCGTGATTGCACCAGCTTTCTCTGCTGACTGCATCGAAACGCTGGAAGAGATCAATGAAGAGATCAAAGAAAGCTTCGAGCACGCAGGGGGCGAAGAGTTTCTCTATATTCCGTGCCTGAACTCGGATACCGGCCACATCAACGCGCTGTGCGAGATCATCGACGAAAACCTAGGTGGTTGGGTGCGATAGCACCTAATTGCGGACTAACCGATCTGCGCCTGATTCACGCCATGATCTAAATTTTGCGGATCAGGGACCTCAAATTCCAAAGAAAAAGGCGGGGCCAAAACCCCGCCTTTTTCAATTTCGACAAGCTTAAAAAGCTTAGCTGCCAGCAGCTACAGCTGCAGCAACAACTGCGAGCAGAAGCAGTGGAACCCAAACGCCAGTGCCGGAACCGTTTGCGACTTCTTCAATCACAACAGGCTCAACAACTGGGTCGGCCAAGCCGCCAGCCATTGCGGTGGTTGCAGCAGCAGTCAGAGCAGCAGCGATAACGAGTTTTTTCATAGTATCCTCCAGAATTCGCGTGTCACCAATAGGAATGGGCGATGACAAGCACCCAAGACTTACCTCGTAAGTCACCTCTAAACAGTAATTTTTCCGAATTGCAAACCGAAGATTACCTTAGACGCGACTCCTTCGAGCAAATGTCGTCAAATTAGCAACACCTGCGTTCCCACTTTCGTCAATGAAAACAGCTCCGCGATGTGCTCGTTGTAAAGACCGATACAACCATTGGACGATCTACGCCCTATTTTACGAGTGTCGTGGGTTCCATGAATGCGATAATAGGTCCAACTCAAATAAAGCGCATGAGTCCCCAAAGGGTTATCTGGGCCAGGGCCCACAAAATCAGGCCATTCAGGATTGCGTTTTTTCATCGAGGGCGTCGGGCGCCAGCTCGGTCCCTCGACTTTGCGCACAACTTTGGTACGCCCAAGGCGCGTCAACTCTTCACTCAGAGGAACGGACGTGGGGTATAGCTTGTAGGTCGATTCGTCTTCTGACCAATAATGCAGCGCACGGGAGGTCACATCGACCAGCACTGCCCCATTGTTCAAATTGTCAAAGTAAGGCCGCCAATCCAAAGAGCGGAAGCTCGAGATATTGCGGACCACACGTTCATCGAGGTCGCGCTCTACCTCTGTTGTACTATCTTCGGTTTGCGCAAGTGCCGGGGTGCTCAGAAACGCGGCGCTGCCTGCCAAAAACGTGCGCCGACCAAATTTATTCGACCGCTCTACAGTCATTATTTTTCTCCAGAAACCAATCTCACGGGCCTGTGAGATCATATGGCTGTAATGCCGCAGTCGCAAATCAATCAATCGTCAGGGTAGCAATGTCACGCCTATGTGGGTTTTCATGGACACGCTGTGCGGTTAGGAGTGCCGCAATTAACTAGGTGGGACAGAGATTAAGATGCGCGTTATTGCTCTTTTGCTGGCAGCAGCGGTGGGATTGGCCGCTTGCGGAACAAGTGGCGGCGGAAGCGCCAAACAGTACAAAATCGATTCGGGCAACACGTCTCGTGTCCAAT
The DNA here is from genome assembly GCF_027947445.1 of Shimia sp. MMG029. NCBI lineage: Bacteria > Pseudomonadati > Pseudomonadota > Alphaproteobacteria > Rhodobacterales > Roseobacteraceae > Shimia > Shimia sp. MMG029. The sequence goes on from NZ_JAQJIM010000002.1 coordinate 474,634, forward strand.
TCAGGGTTCTGGACTCAGTGAATGCGCTGCGTCAGGCTTCCGGTGCGCCAGTAGTTACTCTTAACGCCCAGCTGAATGCAGCCGCGGCAACCCATGCGCGCGATATGTCCCGGCAAAACCGACCATGGCACTTTGGCTCTGACGGCTCTTCCCCTCTCGATCGCGTGGCACGCGTCGGCTACCCCGGCACACTAAGCGGTGAAACCATCAGCGAGAGCTATGAATCCGAAGTCGAGACCCTCGCAGCTTGGATGGAGCAGGACGATACACGCTCAGTCATCTTGGACCGTGCTGCCCGCGATATGGGATTTGCCTGGTTTCAGGAAGACAACGGAAAAATCTGGTGGACGCTTGTGATGGGTGAACCCACCACAGCTCAGTTCACCACGGTCGCTGACACGCAGACCTCCGAAGCAAGCGACACGAACCCCTTCTCATCGATAAATTGAGACCGGGGTTCCGGTTTTCACCATCGCGTAGACATCACGCATTTCAGCATCGGTCACCGCAACGCATCCAGCAGTCCAGTCTTCGACACCGTTCTGGAAGGCTTTCGGGCGGCCATGAATGAAAATATCCCCACCCGGCGATTTGCCGATGGACGCGGCATATGCGCGGTCGGCTGCGTTGGGGTATGAGATGCCAAGCGAAAGATAGAAGCGGCTGTTGGGATTGCGACGGTCAATGTAATAGTCGCCTTCGGGTGTCCGCCCATCACCTTCGATCTGCTTGTGTCCGGTCGGTGAGAACCCGAGCCCAACCTCATAAGCTTGTAGCACCTGATCATGATGCATCAGATACATCCGGCGGCTTTCTTTATAAATCAAAACCCGCGTCACCTCTGGACCCGTATAGGTTTTGAATTTCTCGGCGCAGCCTGCCAGTCCGAATGCCAAAACGGCAATCATCAATGCGGAGATCCAACGCATTAACCAGTTCCTCTTTATATGTCTTCACTGCCTCTGAGCGTTTCTTAGCAGACCGGCTGGCCTTATGCCGCTCACGCCTGCGTGATACGCTTTATTTCCGAACAAATCTTGAAGCCAATTCCACGTGAGAAGACCAGCGAAATTGATCAACTGTTTGCACCCACTCAAGCGTATATCCCGCGTGCACCAGCACCGCGGCATCACGTGCAAATGTCACCGGGTTGCAGGAAACATAGGCGATTTCAGAGATTTGTGACTTGGCGAGTTCCGCCACCTGCGCCTCAGCGCCTGCGCGTGGCGGGTCAATGACCGCAAAGTCATAGCGCAAGTCCTCAGCGATCACCGGATTGCGGAACAGGTCTCGGGTCTCTGCTGTCACTTTTTTCAGCCCTTTGGCCATGCGCCATCCGGCGTCCATGGCTTTGACCATGGATTTCTCACCTTCGATGCCATGCATCCTGTAGCTTTCTGCCAGCGGCAGGGTGAACGTGCCACTGCCTGCAAAAAGATCAATCCCAGTGTCCCCCTGAGTGATGGCTGCGCGTACAGCGGACAGCAAAGCCTCCTCGCCCTCTTTGGTGGCTTGCAAGAATGCACCGGGAGGCGGAATAACCTGCGCCGTCCCAAAGGTTTGGTAAGGTGCAAACCGGGTCGCGATGACTTCGCCATCCCAGCTCAGACGGGCCAGTTTATGGCGCTCAGCCTCTTGGGCCATACGCGCCAAGAGCGCGCCATCCAGCGGCTTGCCGCCTTTCACAGACAGATCAAGCCCCGCGTCTGACAGGGTGACAGTGGCGCTGAGTTCGCCTTTGCGCGACCCGGCGATTTGGGACAAAGCGCCCACAATGTCCAAGGCGGGCATGAGATCGGGGTGCAGAAGCTGGCAGTCGCTGATGTCGGCAATCACATCCGAGGCGCGAGCATGAAAGCCAACAAGCGCGCCCTTTTTTGTGCGACGGGCAGAGATCACGGCGCGACGGCGCGATCTGGCGGGGGAGGTCACGATGGGGCGCAAGTCAGTTTCCAAACCCTGCGCAGCCAACGCCTGACGCACCACATCGACTTTCCAATCGGCGACAAATTCATCCGCAGCGTGCTGCAACTGGCAACCACCACAGGTCTTGAAATGCCGACACGGAGCTTTCACCCGCTGGTCAGAAGGGTTCAAAATCCGTATGTTTTTCAGTCGATTGCCCTCAATCTCCCCTTCGACGGTTTCACCGGGCAGGGTAAGCGGGGCAAAGATTGGACCCTCGGCAATTCCATCGCCGTGCAGGCCCAGTCGCTGGATGTCGATCTGGCTCATGCCTGTCCCCCTAACGAGGGACAGGCGCGAGGTCAAATGTTACTCAGCCGCCTCATCGGCATTGAGGAAGCCGCCGGACTGACGTGCCCAGAAACCGGCATAAAGACCACCCTGTGAAAGCAGTTCCGCATGGCTGCCTTGCTCTACGATACGGCCTTGATCCATAACCAGAATCCGGTCCATCTCGGCGACCGTGGACAAACGGTGCGCAATGGCGATCACGGTTTTGCCCGCCATCATGCCATAGAGCGTACGCTGGATGACGGCCTCGACCTCGCTGTCGAGCGCGCTGGTGGCTTCATCGAGCAGCAGAATCGGCGCGTCTTTCAGGATCACGCGGGCCAAGGTGATGCGTTGCCGCTGGCCACCAGAAAGCTTTACCCCTCGCTCACCCACATGGGCATCATAGCCTTTGCGCCCCTCAGGATCCTCCAAATCCAAAATGAAATCATGGGCTTCGGCCTTTTGCGCGGCGGCGATCATTTCCGCCTCGGTCGCATGCGGGCGACCGTAGAGCAGATTGTCTCGCACAGATCGGTGCAGCAGCGAACTGTCCTGTTGCACCATACCGATGGCATCGCGCAGGCTGTTTTGCGTGACCTTGGAGATGTCCTGACCGTCGATCAAGATCCGACCGCTTTCCGCATCATAGAACCGCAGAAGAAGCTTCACTAAAGTCGACTTGCCCGCACCCGATCGGCCAATCAGGCCAACCTTTTCGCCTGGTGCGATGGTCAGTGCGATCTGATCCAGCCCACCCGAGCCACGGCCATAGTGGTGCGAAAGATGATCGATCTCGATCTGCCCTTGGCCAAAATCAAGCGAAGGTGCTGACTTTTCATCCACCAAATCAATGGGTTGGGCAATTGTCTCCATCCCTTCAGCCACAACACCAAGTTGGCGGAAAAACGAGGTGAGCGCCCACATGATCCAGCCGGTCATCGCATTCAGGCGCAGGCTGAGCGCGGTGGCGGCCGCGACCGCACCGACAGAGGCCTGCCCCAAAGACCAGAGCCAGATCGCCCAGCCGACAACGCTGACGATAAGCACACCATTGAGCACAACCAGTGCCACGTCCATGATGGTGAAAATCCGCATCTCCGCCTGAAAGGTTTCCCGTGAATATTCAATGGCTTCCTTGGCATATTCCAGCTCGCGCTGATTGTGGGCAAAGAGCTTGACCGAGTGGATGTTGGTATAGGCATCCACCACGCGGCCAGTGACTTTGGAGCGCGCATCAGAGGCGGCCTGAGAGGCCGGGCCGACCCGTTTGACTGTCCATTTCACCAAGAAGCCATAGAGCACCAGCCAGCCGAGCATGGGCAGCACCAGACGGGGGTCAGCCTCGGCCAAAAGTATAGCAGCACCAATGACATAGGCGATGGAGAAGGTGATGGCATCAAAGACCTGAAACACAGCTTCGCCGGCGGCGGGTGGGGTCTGCATAATGCGGTTGGCGATGCGGCCGGCGAAGTCGTTTTCAAACCAGCCAACTGATTGACGCAACACGTGTTTATGGGCCCGCCAACGGATCAGAGTGCCAAAATTGGGCAGCACCGTGTTGTTCAGCAACAGCACATCCAGCGCCTGAAGCGCGGGGCGCAGGAACAGAACGAAGAGCACCACGATGATAAATTCGGTGCCGTGCTCGGCCCAGACAGTGGAAGGATCGCCGGTCAGAAGGTCCACGACGCGGCCCATATAGGCGATCAGGCCGACCTCCACCGCTGCCACAATGATGGACATTACCGTCGCAAAAACAAAGACTTGGCGGAACGGTTGCGCATAGTCGCGCATGAAAGGCCAGAGTTTGGTGGGCGGCGCGTCTACTTCATCGTAGTCGCAATAGGGGTCAACGAGAGTCTCGAAAAACTTGAACATGAGAAAGCCTGAAAAACAGATAGAAATATTAAGTGCATAGATGAAATGACATGCCAACCCTGGCCGTCATTGCGGTCAGATTGGCTTATGAAAACCAGATCCCACGATACATCCTGCACTCCTTCTCATGGTTGAGTGCGGCGATGCTGCGCGAGCGTTGCGTTAAAGTCAACCGGCATTAACCAAGTTTTTGCAACGTCGGTATTGCGTCGGTATCCCAACGGTATCGCGGAGGTGGATTTTTTGTGGCGGCGCCAAAGGTAAGCACAAGGTGCGCTGGTGTTGCGGATCAGTCCAAGCTGGCCAGAAGATCCGCCTTGGTGAGCGTGAACTGCGAATCGATCCAGCGCGTCTCGAGCTGTTTGAGCGTCTGACCGAGTGCGGCGCCCTGAAATCGGCCTATCAGATCGGAAGGGCGGATCGGGCACTCTGCCTCTGCCCCGGCCACAACAGCGTCGAGCGCATCTGGCATGAGTGGCATTTCCAGCAGAGCGGCGCGTAAAAGCACGATCGAACGACCCAAATCAGCACCATGGTGATAGCCCAGCGCATTGGGGCTTTCTGTACTTTCCACGCCGTTGCGCAAGGTTTCGAGCTGACGCGCGCTTTTCTTGGAGAGGCGCAACGCGTCCGCCACCTGTTGGCCACCCAATGCCGCGAGGCGGCGCATGGGATCGGGGGACAGGCCCGCCAGCGCTTCCAGATGAACGAGCGGCGCAAGGGCACGATCATCCGCCCCCTCTAGCACCGCGGCCAGCGCACCAGTGCTGCGCATCGCCGCCACCGCGGGGGCCGGATCTGGCGCGCCCATAAGTTTCACCATCTCTGTGCCGATACGCTCTTTGGACAGGCTGGCGATGCCCTCGATAGTGGCAGCGATGGCGGCGAGCGCCTCTGGGTCCATGCCCTCGTCCGAGTCGCCGTAGTAGGCGTGAAAGCGGAAGTAGCGCAGGATGCGCAGGTAGTCTTCGCGGATGCGCTCTTCGGCCACGTCGATAAACCGCAGGCGGCGGGCCTCAAGATCGGCCAAGCCCCCCAGCGGATCCACCACGGTGCCATCAGAGCGGGCATAAAGCGCATTCATGGTGAAATCGCGGCGGTGGGCGTCATCCTCCACGTGATCAGAGAAGGCTACAACGGCGCGGCGGCCGTCGGTTTCCACATCACGCCGGAAGGTGGTGATTTCATGGGGGATGCCACCCGACACCACGGTGATGGTGCCATGTTCAATCCCTGTGGGGATCGCCTTGAGCCCGGCGGCCTTGGCCAGCGCCATGACCCGCTCTGGTCGGGCGTCGGTGGAGATGTCGATATCATTGACTGGCGCGCCCAAAAGCGCGTTGCGCACACAGCCGCCCACAAAGAGCGCCTGATGGCTATCAGTCTCTAACATGGCGCAAACCGCCTGTGTGGCGGGTGCGGTGAGCCAGTCTCCGGTGACTTTCATAGGCGTTCCACCCGGTCTGCCAACCCACGCAGAATGCGCGCGGTTGCGCCCCAGATGTAATAGGGACCAAAAGGTACGGTAAAGTAGTGGCGGCGCTTGCCCTGCCAGCGGCGGGACTGCACCGAAAACCGCGCCGGATCGGTGACATGGGCCAGCGGCACAGAGAAGACTTCCTCTACTTCTCCCGGTTCTGGGATCACCTCAAAAGCGTCTCTAACATGGCCCAAAACCGGTGTGACCGTGAAGCTTGTCACAGTTTCATGGGTGGGCAGCGTGCCGAGCACCTCGACGTTTTCAGGTGGCAGACCGATCTCTTCGCGCGCCTCTCGCAATGCGGCGGCAATCACATCCGCATCGGATTCATCCTGTTTGCCGCCGGGAAAGGCGATCTGGCCCGGATGATGTTTGAGATGGCTCGCGCGTTTGGTGAGGATGACATGGGGGATGCCGGATTTGATCTCGATCGGGACCAGTACGCCGGCGGGGCGCAGCTTGCGGCCCTTGGGCAAGATCACATCAGGATTGAGATCAAAATCAGAAGAGGCCGCGCTGTCCAGCGACAGCGCGGCCCGAATGTGTTCGAGTGGATCAGGCGCCAGCAGCATCAGCGCTGCGGTCCTTGGGTGGCATGCCCACGCTGGCCGGATCCATGTCGTAATGTGCGCCACAGAACTGGCAATCGGCGGTCACGCGGCCTTCCGGTGTGGTCATCTTTTCGATGTCACGCGCAGAATAGATCGACAGGGACTGGCGCACACGTTCCTCTGAGCAGGTGCAGCCAAATTTCACCGACTGCGCATCATAGACGCGCGGCTCTTCCTCGTGGAACAGGCGCACCAGCAGATCAGTTGGCGGCACGGAGGGGCCGATCATTTCCAGATCTTCCACCGTGTCGAGCAGGATATTGGCGCGATTCCAGTTCTCTGCGTCGTCTTCGTTGACCACATCTTTGGCCAGAAGATAGCCACTTTCACCGCTGCCGCCTTCACCGGAGATCTCTGGGCTTGCCTTTGGCATATGCTGCAGCATGATGCCGCCCGCGCGCCAATGCTCCCCGACGCCTGGCTCGATGGATTTGCCAAACTTCAGGGAAAAGCGCGTTGCCAGCTGTTCTGACTGGGCAAAATAGGCCTCAGCAGATGCCTGAAGCGACCCGCCAACAAGGCCGGAAATGCCCTGATACGGCTTCATGCCATCCCCTTGGTCGATCAGCACCGCGAAATAGCCATTGCCGAGCTGTTCAAACGGGGTGCCATCGGTCAGGCGCTCTTCGTCAAAGCTTGCGTAAGCGCGGATGCGGGCAATCTCACCCTCATTTTGGGGCGCGTAGTAATCGGTGGCGATCATGCGCACGGGGCCGTTGGTCTGCACCTGCAGCGACAGCTTCCAGCGCAGGCTGATGGTTTGCCCGATCAGCGCGGTCAGCAGGGCCATTTCGGCCACCAGCGCCTCGACCGTTTCCGGGTAGGCATGTTGCTTCAGCACGCCCGAGAGCACGCCGTCCAGGCGCGCAACACGCCCGCGAATATCAGATTTGTCCAACTGGAACGGCAGCACTGTGTCGTCCCAGGCAATTTTACTTGCAGCTTTCATGGGGTTTCCTTATCGGCCTTCCCTTGCCATACCGCGACTATATAGGGCCAGCAAGGGCAGGAAAAAGGGGTTTCACGGATGATACCACGATTTGGCACACCGCCACGCGCGGACATCTCCTATCGGTTGCGACCCGGGGCCTATGCGGTTCTGTTGCGGGGGGACCAAATGCTGGTGACCCATCAGAGCCGTCCGATCCCCGAGTTTCAGCTGCCCGGAGGCGGGATTGATCCCGGAGAAAGCCCACTGGTCGCGCTGAGCCGGGAGGTGTTTGAAGAGACCGGATACCGGATTGCCAAGCCCCGCAGGCTGGGGGCGTTTCGCCGCTTCACCTTTATGCCGGACTATGACCTTTGGGCGGAGAAACTCTGCACGGTGTATGTGGCCACACCCACGTTGCGAATTGGCCCGCCAAGTGAGCCGGGGCATGAGGCAGTGTGGATGCACGCCGCTGATGCAATCGCAAAGCTGGGCAATGACGGTGACCGCCACTTCGCCTCACTATTGTTGGGCTGACGCGGGGGGCGGGGTTAACTGCCCTGATACTCCAGAAGAATACCAGACACATCATCGGGGAACCCCTTGCCGCCGGAGAATTCATCCAGCTTCCAGACCAGCGCTTGCAGGGTGTTTTCCAGATCGTGATCCTTAAGATCGGCCATCATGGCCTCAAGCCCTTCTTCGCCCAGCATACCGGAACTGGTGTCGGGGCATTCAGTCACGCCATCTGACAACAGGAACAACCGATCGCCCGGAGCCAGTTGAATGTCGAACTGCGAAAATTCCGCGCCGGGAATCAGGCCAACGGGCAGACCGCCGGGGCCTTCCTGCTCAATGGCACCATCCGCACGCTGCACCAAAGGATGCGGGTGACCGGCCTGCGCCATGATGACCTTGCCGGTTTTGAGATCCACATCCGCCAGCAGCATGGTGAAATAATGCTCTGTCTCCATCTCATCGAGAATGATCTCGTTCAAACGGGCAACAACCTCTGCCGGGGGCAGTGGCTGATGGGATCCGTCCGGCAACACCTGCATGGCGACATTATGCTCTGGTGAAGTGGCGGAAAGATGCCCAGCAAGACGCGCGGTGATCAGGGCAGAGCTGATTCCATGCCCAGAAACATCAATCGCATAAAGACCGATTCGCGTTTCGCTGATCTTGTAGTGCCCCACAAGGTCACCGCCCACATGGCCAGACGACTGCAAGAGCAAAGACACCGCCGCCCCGTCAAAGGTGCGGAACCGTTCCGGCACCAAGGACTGCTGGAGCTTTTTGGCAGCCAGCAAGTCATTGTCCAGACTGTCATACAGACGACGCAACTCATCCAGCGTGTCGGTGATGACCCGGTTTTTGTCTTTGAGCTCGCGCTGCATGCGCAGAATACGCTCCGCCGCGGAGATCCGTGCCCGCAGCTCGTAGCCGTTCACGGGTTTGGTCAGAAAATCGTCCGCCCCGGCATCAAACCCTTGTGCCACCTCAGTTTTTTCACTCTTGGAGGTCAAAAGAATGAAGTATCCATAGGTCTCTGTCTGCAGCTCACGAAAGGCCACACAAAACTCAAGGCCAGTCATTCCCGGCATCATCCAGTCAGACAGAATCAGATCCGGCGGATCATTGCGGCAAATCTCCAGAGCTTCGGAGCCTGAAGCCGCTTCAATCACATCATAGCCATCCCGCTTGAGCGAGAGGCTAAGGATACGGCGCTGCACACGACTGTCGTCCACCAACAGAACACGTTTGATAACCCCGACACCCGGGGCATTTTTCTCAGCAGATTGAACAGAGGTCGTCGACAAAACGCTGGGGCCTTTGCACAAATTATAAAGTTCGTTAGACAGACATCTATGCTTGCGCTGCTTAACATGCCGTCAAAACTAAAAATGAGATAGTTCAAAATTTACCGGTTAGGAATTGTTAATACTTTTTTGTCACTCTTACGGAAGGAATTGATGAGGAAATGCCCATGATTGACTGGGAACGTGTAGATGAGCTGCGTCAAGAGATTGGTGCAGAAGACTTCGATGAAGTTGTGGATCTCTTTCTCGATGAAGTCGAGGAAGTGATTGGTCGTCTGCAAGATGGACCTGACATGGCCAATCTTGAGGCGGATCTCCATTTCCTGAAAGGCGGCGCGCTGAACCTTGGGTTTCAGACATTTTCGCAACTGTGCCAAGCTGGGGAAGCGGCGGCGGCAGCTGGAAAAGGCGAGACTGTCGACCTAGCAGCGATCCTCACCGCGTTCGAAGACAGCAAAAACATCTTTGCGCAAACCCTGGCAGCAGCCTGAGCAATTCCTGACGCGTCACCGTCTGACAAGATGACCCTCCAAAAAAGCGCGGCGCCATACTCTCTGGCGCGGCGCTTTTTCATATGTGGCCCTACACCCGCACCCAACGCGCAGATCACATGCTGTTAGAGCACGTATTGAGCGAGCGTTTCATCATTGGTGATGTCTGTGAAGGTCATGCCGGCGGCCTTGATTCGTGCAAACAGCGCGTCAAAGTTCTCAGATCGCGTGGTTTCGATGCCAATGAGCACAGACCCGAAATTGCGCGCCGATTTCTTCAGATACTCAAAGCGCGCGATGTCGTCTTCGGGGCCAAGCGTTTCCAGAAAATCACGCAGCGCACCGGGGCGCTGTGGCATGCGCAGAATGAAGTACTTCTTCACCCCTGAGAATCTTTGCGCGCGTTCTTTCACCTCTGGCAGGCGCTCAAAATCAAAGTTGCCGCCGGAGGTGACACAGACAACGGTTTTGCCACGGATCTGATCCGCGACATCGCTGAGCGCATCCACTGCCAAGGCCCCAGCTGGTTCCAGCACGATGCCTTCGACATTCAGCATTTCAATCATTGTCGCGCAGATCCGATCTTCGGGCGCGGCCAGAACCTTTTCAGGGGCGAGTGTTGCCAGCCGTGCGAAGGTTTTGTCACCGATCCGCGCCACAGCTGCGCCATCCACAAACCCGTCAAGATTGGCGAGCGTGACCGGTTGACCAGCATCCAGCGCCGCCGCAAGGCTCATCCCACCCTCTGGCTCCACCAGTGTGTAGTTGGTTTGATCGGCGAAATAGCTGTAAACACCGGAAGACAGCCCGCCACCGCCAACCGGCAGAATGATGTGGTCTGGCACTTGGCCAAGCTGCGCTTCGATCTCAACAGCGACAGTGGCCTGACCTTCGATCACATCCTCATCATCAAATGGCGACAGGAAGGCGGCACCGGCCTCTGCACAATAGGTTTTGGCCGCCGCCAGCGTATCGTCGAAATAGTCGCCCACGAGGCGGATCTCTACGTTTTCGCCGCCAAACACTTTGGTTTTGAAAATCTTCTGCTGTGGCGTGGTGACCGGCATGAAAATCACGCCCTGCACATCAAAATGCTTACACATATAGGCCATGCCCTGTGCGTGATTTCCGGCACTGGCGCAGACAAAAATGCGCTGATCCGGGTTGTCCACCCGACGCTTGCGCATGGCATTAAACGCGCCGCGCAGCTTGTAGGAGCGCACGGGCGTCAGGTCTTCGCGCTTGAGCCAGATGTTGGCGTCAAAGCGGGCGGAAAGGTGGGCATTCAGCTGCAGAGGCGTGGCGGGAAAAACGCTGCGCATGGCGGCTTCGGCAGTGCGGGCACAAATACGAAAATCGCTCATGTGCCCTCAGTGACTTAAGCCGCCCCGTTTGGCAAGGCCCAGTCGAGCCGGGCCCGCAGATCAGGGTCAGTCGATCGACCGGCCCTCAACATAGTGACCATACAATGTGGTCAGGATGCTGATGTTGAGGAGGGACACAAAAATCGTGGTCGCCAAATTCAGCACAACGGACAGTGGAGCAGAGACCAGCGCGAGACCAGCCGCCGCGCTCTGCGTCAGAATCTGAAGCCCTGCCAGCAGCAAAATCATCAACAGCAGCGCACCCCAGGATTTCGTGGTGGCCTCAAACGCCTGACTGAAGGTCACAGGTTTGCCGACCGCCGCTGCGGGCAGGATGACTGACAGGCGCATAAAGGCGAGCAAAGCAAAGAAGTAGGCAGGAATGCCGATCAGAAGGCCAAGCACCGGAGAAGCCTTCACAATCAACATCAGGACAAACCCGGCAGGCACAACCACAAGAAGGGCCGCCAGTGAGAGTTTAAAGATTTGCCCCCAATAGGCAAAGATCCGGGCTTTGTGAAAGGGCGGCATCCAACCCTGCGGCATCTCTTCGAGCATGACAAACCGATGCCAGGCGACAACGCACCATGTGGCGAGCAGGGCCGTCACGACAAACACACCCAAAAACGTGAGTATTCCAGCAAGTTGAGGTGTCGCCGCCATGTCTGCGTGGGGCACACTGGCAAGCATCAGGGCAACAAACAGCCCAAGCACCACAACACCGATCAGCGATGGCACCAGGAATATGCGCGCGGCTTCCCGCCAGTTGCGCACGATCATGCCAATGGCATGTTTGAACAGTTTCCAGCCCTGCATTGTCTCACCTCTAAGTAGCTGAAACCTCAGCTACAGTCGCGCAAAAGCGATCTCAAGGCAGAAACGGCTGTGACCCGCTGCGCCACCCGGCATGATGCAAGATTTGCACAGGCCGGGCGCCCTGAGGGGTTGGTTTCGGCGTCAGGCCTGCAACATGTCTGTCTCTGCAGCTGCCGGCAGGCCCATGGCAACCAAGGTTGGCTCGTTCAGACGGGCCGGATTGATCCCACTGAGGGTGACCCCCTCGCCACCTGGAAAGATCAGCACGGCGTTGCCATAGGTATCGGCACGCACGGCGACGTCCCTAACAGTGATCGGCTTGCCCTGCGCATCGGTGAGCTGAGACACATCAAGCTGGTCACGATCTGCGCCCTCGATGCGGAAGTCTTCCACCAGCTGAAAATCATAGGCCTCGGCAAACGCGAAGGTTTCGCTGTCACACATCCATTCGACCAACGCCTCTGTCACCTCGGCGGGGGCGGGTTGGGTTGGATCTGCGCCCTGCTCCCAAGGTTCCACAAAACTCAGCACACGCCCGCGCGCTGTGGTTGGAAACCCTCGCGGGTTATCAGGCGCAAAATAGGTGGCGCCGTGATGTTCAAAAAACGCGCCCTCCACAATGCCCAAGGCAGTGTCATACACAACGCTGCCACGCCCAAGAGGCGGATTGCCCTCTGGACAGATCTCTATTTCGAAACCGGCCTTCGCAGGTGTCGGTGTTGTCAAAGTGTCAAAAAGCCAATGGGCCCTTACATGTGCCATTAGTCTTCCCCCAAAATAATCCCAAGGACCACTACGGCGCAGCAAAGTTAAGAAAGACTGAAAAACTGGGGGCGAACTGCCTCGTGTTTTAAGCGCAGTTGCATCGATTTTTTGACGCCCGCGACCAAAAGGCTCAGGCCACGCGCCCCTGAGTGTTCCAGACCTGCGGACCCAGCGCGGATTGATAGACATGGGCCAGCTGCGTGAGCGCCTCTGTGGTCATGGTCTCGGTCTGCCACGCCTTGGCGCTCACCCCGAGCATGCGCGGCATGAGCATCGGCCAGATCTGCGCATCTTCTGTGGTGAACTCAGACCAGAAGGTGCCCTGTACCCCTTTGATGCGGTCTGCAAGGTTCGGATCGGGCACCGGCTCCCAGGCGATGGTGTCTGCCAGAGAGACATAGGCCGCCCAATTGGCGCCCCAGTCATCAGGATCATCGGTATGCGCCATATCAAGGTAGACATGCTGTGCCGGGCTCATCACCACATCATAGCCCGCGCGGGCGGCGGCGAGGCCGGGCCCCTGCCCTGTCCAGCTGAACAGCAGTGCGCCATTGCCAATGCCGCCATTATTTCCGCGCGCGGCCTCTTCCCACGCGCAGGGGCGGAAGCCGTGCGCGGTGGCTTTGGCAGCGAGCCGCGCAATGGTCCAGCCTTGCAGATCATCGGTGGTTTTCAGCCTTTCGCGGGCCATCAGCACACGGGCCAGCGGGCTGCCCATCCAAGTGCCTTCCGGCAGTTCGTCACACCCCAGATGCACATGACCAAAGGGGAAGAGTGCACCAACTTCCACCAAAATAGGCTCTAACACAGCCCAAGTCTGGTCAATTGCGGGATTTACCACATTGCCTTTGTAACCCTGCACGCTGGTTTCTGTGCCGCTGTCATCGGGATCGCGCAATTCCGGAAACACATGAGTGAGAGCGATGGCATGGGCGGGCACCTCAATCTCTGGCATCACCTCAATATTGAGCGCCTTGGCGTGGGCGATGATGGCGCGGGCGGTGTCTTTGGAATAGCTGCCCCCGGAGGTCAGCGCGCCGGCGAACAGGCCGGGCAACAGATGGCCCTCACCACAGAAGGCGGTTTGCTGCCAAAGCTCCGGAAAACAGTCGATTTCCAGACGGAATGCCTCATCATCTGCAAAATGCCAGTGAAAGCGGTTCATCTTGAGCAATGCCATCAGATCGAGCAGCTCAAAGATGGTTTCGGGCGCATAGTAATGGCGCGCAGTGTCCAAATGTTGCCCGCGCCAACCAAAACGCGGCGCATCTTTGAGTGTGCCACAGGGCAATGGCCCCTGCTGCATGAGCGTCAGAAGCGTGATGCCCGCATAAAACACCCCGCCATAGTCTCCAGCGCGAATCGTGATACCCTGCGGCGTGATGTCGATTTCATAGGCATCTTCGGGGAGATCTACGAGGTCAATATGTGGCTCTATCTCACCTTGGTATGCCCATTTCTTACGATCCGCCAGATCGGCAACTGCCTGCAGCGCGGGGTGCGCGCATTGGATGCCATCCAGCGACAGCGTGCCGCCGGATGGCACCCAGCTTTGCGGCTGCGGCACCAGCGGCAGGCCGGGGAACGGGCCGAGATCCGGCAGTGGTAGCGGGCGGCATCCCGAAGGCGGTTTGGGCAGAGGGATCGCCACGCCAGCCACCCGCAGAAAAGGGCCCAAAGGGAGCCAGGCGCGGTTGGCTGCGTGGAAGCCACCGGCATAGCGAATGGTCACTTCATACGGCTCATTGGCTGCCAAATCGGGAAGCTGAATTTCGGTGTAACTTCCCAGCTGTTTCGTCACTGTTCCACCAGAAACCACCTCAAATGGGGCCATGCCAGAAAAACAAAGCACCGGAGCTGCCAGTGCGTGATCCGGTGTGAAAGTGCATAGGATTTCCTTGCCAGTGAGGCGACTTTCATACTGCATATCAATCCAACCTGAGTTCTGAAACGAAGTCATAAATGTCTGAACGGTACAGGCCGCGCGTGAGCTCTATCGGGCGACCCGAGGCGAGATAGCCCGTGCGCACGATCTGCAACACCGCGCTGCCTTCGGGCAGCTTCATGAGATCGGCGTCAGACGGCGACAGATTGAGCGCCGTCACCCGTTGGATGGCGCGGGTGGGGGCGCTGCCATCTTTGCGCAGCAGCGTATACAGCGAGGTTTCAATTTTTTCAGGGTCGCGCAAAATATCGCGCGGCAAGGAAGAATATTCGAGCGCGATCGGCGTCCCCCCGGCGCTGCGCAGACGGTTGATGCGCGCAACCTTTTCATGGGCTGCAAGTCCCAACGTGACCATTTCATCGGGGTTTGGCGAAAACAGCCCACGCGAGAGCACTTCGCTGGTGGCCTGCATGCCGCGCGCGCGCATGGTTTCAGTGAAGGACACAAGAGAGGACAGGGATTGTTCCAGCCGCGGAGAGGGCATGGCCACAAACGACCCAGCACCGCGGCGCTGTTCAATCAGCCCCTCCTCCACCAGCAGAGACACGGCCTTGCGCACGGTGACGCGGCTGATGTCTGCGGTATCTGCCAGATCCCGTTCCGGCGGGAGCTGATCGCCGGGTTGCAGACCGCCACTGCGGATCTCTGCGGCGATGTGGCGGTAGAGCTGCTGATAACGTGGACCCCGCCCTGCGCGATGCCAGACAGTGGGATCATATAGCGACGTTTCGATTTCCATCGGGGCCCTCGTGTGGTTTCAAAAACAATACCAATTCGCAAGGCAGGCGCAAAAGGGCTGACTAAACACCTATCGAAATGCCTGTTTTTCATGGGTTATTCAAGGGAATTCTGTTTTGGTATTGTATTGGTAGTATTTTGGTTTGATTGAGTTAACATATTTGTCATGAATTGATTCGGCTTGCTGCTGAGCCGAAGAACACCATGGGGGATATGGATGGCCGAACTCTCCGCACAGGCGCCACAAGACAGCGCCAGCCTGCGCAGCCGCACTTTGCCAGAGGGGCTCTTTGGCTGGCTTCTGGTTGGGCCCGCCATGCTCTTCATCGCGGTGATTGTGGCGTGGCCGCTCGCGGAAACCATTCGGCTTTCTTTCATGGACGCGGGCCTGGGCGGCGAAAGCTATGTCGGCCTTGAGAACTATCAGGATCTCGCCGACAGCCGCCGCTTTCATCAGACCATTGTGCGCACGTTTTACTGGATGTTCCTCAGTGTGGGGCTGAAACTGATGCTCGGACTGATTGGCGCGACCCTGCTGAACGCAGCCATTCCGGGCCGGGCGCTGTTCCGGGTGCTGGTCATGCCGCCCTGGGTGATCCCAATTGCGATTGGCTGTATCGGCTGGCTGTGGCTCTATAATGGCTACTTCGGCGTCTTGTCTGGCGTATTGATGAAGCTTGGCATCACCGACGGGCCGTTTGAATTTCTCGCTTACAAAACCTCCGCTTTCTACTCTGCGGTTGTGACCGATGTCTGGGTGGGCACACCGATGGTGACGCTGTTCTTTCTGGCGGCAATGCAGGGGGTGAGCCGGGATCTGTATGAGGCGGCCTGGGTGGATGGGGCCGGACGCTGGTATCGCTTCCGCCGGATCACCATTCCGCAGATTTTCCCGGTGATCGTCTCTATGGCGCTGCTGTCGGCGATTTTCACCTTCAACAGCTTTGAGATTATCTGGATTTTGACCGAAGGTGGGCCACGCGGTGCAACCACCACCATGATCGTGGACACCTATAAGGTTGCAATTGGCAACTACAAGTTTGGCGAAGGCGCGGCTCGGGCGGTCATCATCGTGATCCTGCTTGGCCTTTTCTCTCTCATCTATTTGTTCTTCTTGAACAAAGTGAACAAACGCTACGGGGTGAAGTGACATGATGGATCGCTACACAAAGCTGCAACTGGTGGGCATTTACGCCGCTCTGGCTGTTTTCCTCACCTTTATGCTGTTGCCGTTTTTTGAAATGTTCATGGCCAGCCTGCGCCCGCTGGAGCATCTGTTTCGCAGCCCGTATCAGTTCTGGTCTGATGATTTCAGCCTGCAGGCCTATAGCGATATGTGGGTCACGGTGCCCCTGCTGGGGCGCTATATCTTCAACTCGATTTTCATTGCCAGCTCTGTCACCTTGATCACCATGGTATTTGTCGTGCCTGCGGCCTATGCCTATGCGCGGCTGAATTTTCCCTTCAAAAACATCAGCCTCGGTATCTTCCTCGGGGTGAATATGTTCACTGGTGCGGTGCTGCTCATTCCACTTTATCGTGTGTTGCGCACCATGGGGCTGCTCAATTCCTACTGGGCGATGATCATTCCCGGTGTCGCCTTCCTGATCCCCACCGGTATCTGGCTGCTGCGCTCTTATCTGGAGAAGATCCCGCGGGAGCTGGAGGAAGCGGCCTTTGTGGATGGCGCCAGCCGTCTTTACACCCTGCGCCGTGTGGTGCTGCCGCTGGCGGTGCCGGGGCTGATCGTGGTGGGCGTGGCCGTGTTTATCGGCGCCTACGCACAGCAATTTTTGTTCGCAATCACATTCAACCAGACCCGCGAGCTGCAGCCGCTGCCTGCCGGTCTTTACGAATTCATCGGGTATCAAACGGTGACCTGGAATGAGATGATGGCCGCTGCCTTGGTGGGCGTTCTGCCTGTCATGGTCATCTTCCTGTTCCTGCAAAAGTATCTCGTCGCCGGCCTCACCGCTGGCGCCGTGAAAGAATAAGCCAACAAGGGAGACTAATTATGAAAAGCGTAAAACTGACATTGGGCGCAGCCCTTTTGTCTGGGGTGGCCAGCACGGCCATGGCGGCAGAC
The DNA here is from genome assembly GCF_027947445.1 of Shimia sp. MMG029. Taxonomy (NCBI): domain Bacteria; kingdom Pseudomonadati; phylum Pseudomonadota; class Alphaproteobacteria; order Rhodobacterales; family Roseobacteraceae; genus Shimia; species Shimia sp. MMG029. Next base: position 491,794 of record NZ_JAQJIM010000002.1, read on the forward strand.
AAAGAAGTTCATTTCATTATGTGCGGCGGCGAAGTGCGCGCGGCAGACCAAGCGGTGGTCGATCAGTTTGAGGCCGATTACGAAGGCGTCAAAGTCAATCTGGAAGCGGTGCCATGGGGCACATGTCAGGACAAATCCCTGACCCTCGCCGCAGCAGGTGACCCGCCCTCCATCGCCTATATGGGCAGCCGTACTCTGCGTCAGCTGGCGAAGAATGATCTGATCGTTCCAGCAGAAATCGACGAGAGCACACCTTATCAGCCCGGCGTTCTGAACACTGTGACCGTGGAAGGCACCGCCTGGGGGTATCCGCATGCCTTCTCCACCAAGGCGCTGTATCTGAACTGTGACATCATCGAAGCCTCCGGTCAGGCCTGTGAAGCGCCCGCCACCTGGGACGCGATGTATGATTTGGCCAAAGGCGTGGTGGACAATACTGATGCGGCGGGCGTGGGCCTTGCGGGCAAAGACTTTGACAACACCATGCACCAGTTCCTGAACTACCTTTATTCCAATGGTGGTGCGGTGATTGACAGCGCGTCGGGCAAAAACATGCTCGACAGCAAAGAGACCCGCGAGACGCTGGAATTCTACGGCAAGCTTGTGGATGTGGCGCAGGACGGCCCAACCGCATGGGAACGTGACCAACTGCGTGATCTGTTCAACGACGGCCAGATCGCCATGTATGTGTCTGGCCCATGGGGACACAACCAGCACAACGAAGACATCAACCAGAAGGTTGTGCCTGTGCCTGCTGGCCCCTCCGGCACCTCCGGTTCGATCCTGATCACCGACTCCATCGTGGTGTTCAAAGGGTCTGGCCATGAAGATCTGGCGCAGGAGTTGGCCAAGCGCATCACCTCTGGTGACAGCCAGTATGATCTGGACAGCAGCTGGGGCCTGACCCCGATCTTGGACTACTCCAAGCTGGGAAAAGAAGATCTCTACTACGCAGATGGCATCTGGCCGACCTTCACTGCCTCCATCGCGACCGGTGGCCCGGAGCCGCTTGTGGAAGATTTCAAATCGCTGCAGTCGGTCTTCACCAACATGGTGCAGGGCATCATCCTGAAAGATGACACGGTCGACAACCTGGTGACAATCGCCGCCGAAGAGCTCGACGACGCGCTCTAAGCGGTCTCCCTGCTCCGGGCGCGCCCGCGATGGTGCGCCCGGGGTGTGATCCTCCTCACTTTCAATAATTTTCAGACAGACGGACAGTGCCATGGCGACGCTCAACCTCAATGCAATCACCAAATCCTTTGGCACGGCCAAAGTGTTGCATGACATCAGCCTCGCCATTGAGGACAAGGAATTTGTGGTGTTTGTCGGCCCTTCAGGCTGTGGCAAATCCACCTTGCTGCGCATCATTGCCGGGCTGGAGGAAGCCACATCCGGCTCCATCGTGATTGGCGGCGAAGATGTAAGCCACGCCGCGCCGGTGGATCGCGGCATTTCCATGGTTTTTCAGTCCTATGCGCTCTATCCGCATCTGACGGTTTATGAAAACATCGCCTTCCCACTGCGGGTGCAGAAGATGGCGAAAGATCAATTGGATGCGCGTGTGCAACACGCCGCCAAAGTGCTCCAACTCACGGACAAACTGCAACTGAAGCCCGGACAGCTTTCGGGTGGTCAGCGCCAGCGGGTGGCCATTGGCCGTTCGATTGTGCGCGAACCGAAGGTGTTCCTGTTTGATGAGCCGCTCTCCAACCTTGACGCCGCACTTCGTGGGGATATGCGCGTCGAGCTGAGCCAGCTGCATCGTCAACTGGACGCCACCATGGTCTATGTGACCCATGATCAGGTCGAAGCCATGACAATGGCCGACCGGATTGTGGTGCTGAACGGCGGTCAGGTGGAACAATTTGGCACGCCTATGGAACTCTATCACCACCCGGCCACCAAATTTGTGGCGAGCTTCATTGGCCAGCCAAACATGAACTTTGTTCCCGCCAAGGTGCTCGACACCGCAGGCGCGCTGACTGTGGAGCTTGAAGGCGGCCACAAGATGTCGCTGCCGGTGGAGACCGAGGGGGTCAGCGTTGGTGACACTGTGGAGGTCGGCATTCGCCCCGAACATGTGGCCTTGGGCCAGAATGGTCTCGATATTTCGGTGAATGTGCTGGAACGTCTGGGCGGTGTGGCAATCACCTATGGCACCATTGGCAATGGCACGCGGTTCTGCGCCTCCTTGCCTGGTGACGCGCCAGTGCGTGAGGGGGAGATCCTCAAGCTCACGGTCGCGCCCGAAGATTGCCACGTGTTCCAAAGCAACGGTCAGGTGCTGCGCCGCAAATCTGCGCCGGCGCTGGTGGCCTGAGGATAAGCCATGCGTGTTGTCACAGCAGGGATCGGGCTTCGGGCGGGGCATGTGCTCTCCATCCTGAAAAAAGCCATGCCCGAGGTGGAATTTGTCGGGTTTTATGATCCACAGCCCACCCATCTGGAAATGATTGGCACCGATGTGCCGCAGTTTGACGATGTTGAGACCATGCTCGCCGACACATCGCCGGATCTGTTTTTTGTTGGCTCACCGAACAGTTTCCATCTGGAGCATATCAAGGCAGGACTGGCCGCCGGGGTGCGGATTTTCACCGAAAAGCCCGTGGTCACCACCAAAGAGGAGACCATGGCGCTGGCCGCGCTTCTCGCCGAACATGGCACAGATCGTGTGATGGTCGGGCTGGTGCTGCGCTATTCGCAACATATGGTGGACCTGCGCCGTGTGCTGGATCAGATCGGGCCGATCACCTCGATTGAAGCGAGCGAACATATTGCGCCGTATCACGGGGCGTTCTTCATGCGGGACTGGCGGCGGATGGTGCGCTGGTCTGGCGGCTTTATGTTGGAAAAATGCTGTCACGATCTGGACATCTACAACATGGTGACGGGCTCGCGCCCCAGCCGCGTGGCGAGCTTTGGCGGGCGGCGATCTTTTGTGCCGGAATTTGCACCCACATCAAACGCCGAAAATGAGATCATGCATCGCAAGAAAAGCGTATGGGAAAGCGTGGATGATCCATTTCACAGCGACGGTGATATAATCGATCACCAGACCGCAATCCTGCACTATGAAAGCGGCGCGTCGATGAGTTTTCACACCAATATCAATGTGCCCGATGAGCACCGCCGCTTCTGTGTGATGGGCGCGCTTGGCATGATTGAGGGCGATTTTATGCGCGGCTTTGTGCGGGCCACGGCGCGGGATGGCAGCGTGATTGCCGATCACGATTACACACAGATGGAAGCCGCGCGCGCCTCTGCCCACTACGGTGCGGATCACATGATGGTGGATGACATCGTCGCCTTTTTGAAAGGCGAGAGCGACAGCCTGCCGGTGGGCGTTGTGGATGCGCTTGAGGCCGGGCTGGTGGCCATGGCACTGGATGAGGCACGCATCAACGGCAGCATGATTGATATGGCCCCGATCTGGGCCGAGTTTGACAAGTTTGGATTGCGGGAATGACGATGAAAGCGGATGTTCCGGGCGCCTGGATGGCGCAGGAAAGTGGCGAAGCGCTGGGTGTTTTTGCGCGGGCGGCGACACAGGCGGTGGCCCTGCCCGACATAGGGGATGTGCGGGCGTTTTACACCATTGCGCGGGGCTCCTCTGATGCGGCGGCCAATATTCTCTCCTATGAGTTCATGCGCGTGCTGGGCGTACCGGTCACATCGCTGCCGCCTTCGGTGTTTTCCATTGGTGATGGTGTGAAGATGGCGGGCACCGCCGCGCTGGTGGTGAGCCAATCTGGCGCGAGTGAGGATCTGGTGCGCAGTGCCAAAGGCGCAGGGGCGCGAGGTGCAAAAGTGCTGGCAATCACCAACCAGCCAAACAGCCCGGTAGAACAGGTTTCAGAAGTGACCGTGCCCATTGCTGCTGGGCCTGAAAATGCGGTGCCTGCCACCAAAACTGTGGTTGGATCAATCGCGGCAGGTATGGCACTTTTGGCTGGATTAGAGCCGAAATATGACGCCAAGAGCTCTGCGGCAACGCTGGCAGGCGCGCCCGCTGCGCTGCCAAATGCAGCGGCAATCCGCGCGGCTTTCCTGCGGGCGCGCAGCGTCTATGTGATTGGGCGGGACACCGGCTTTGGGGCTGCCCATGAGGTGGCGTTGAAGCTGAAGGAATGCTGCGCAATTCATGCCGAAGCCTACTCCTCGTCCGAGGTGCTGCATGGCCCTCTACAACTGGCCACCAACCCGCTCATGGTGATGATCCTAGACACCGGGCGGGCCGACATTCAGGACAGCCTCGATCAGGCAGAAGCGCGGTTTCAGGCAGAAGGCTGTGACGTGCATCGCCTGCGGGTGAGCGCACTTTGTGAGGGGCCGCTGACCCCGGCGGCGGCGGCGGCTTACCTGCTTGCGCTGATCTACCCTGTGATCCTTGAAACTGCGCTGGCTTTGGGATTGAACCCAGATGCGCCGGAAACGCTCTCGAAAGTGACCCAAACCACATGACCGACTCTTTGAACAGCTGGGCCACCTGGCGCGAAATTCATCAACAACCTGCGGTTTGGCGCGCCTGGGGCGCGGCGTTTGACGTGGCTGGCTTGCGCGCCTGGATTGCGGAACAGGGCGCGGACGAGGTGTGGTTCTGCGGTGCAGGCACCAGCGCCTATATCGGCGACATCATCGCCGCGGCTGTGCCGGGCACGCGCTCTGTGCCCTCCACCGATCTGGTAGCCAATCCGCGTGCGTTTCTGACGGGCAACCGCCCGCTGGTGGTGAGCTTTGGCCGCTCAGGCAATTCCACCGAAAGCCTTGGCACGCTCGATGCGCTGGATGCACTGGCCCCAGATGCACCGCGTTTGCACATCACCTGCAACCCGGACGGCGCGCTGGCAACCCGCCCCTCTCCCGGCCCACTGAAGGTGATCAACCTGCCCGAAGTGACCCATGACGCGGGCTTTGCCATGACCAGCAGCTTTTCCACCATGCTGCTGACCGCGCTGGCCCTGTTTGATGCGCCTTGTGATGTGCCTGCGCGCTTTGCGGCGCTGGCCGATCAGCTCGACGCCCTGTTGCCGCAGTTTGGCACGCCGCGCCCGGAGCGCGCGGTTTATGTCGGCTCTGGCCCGCTGACCTATGCGGCGCGGGAGGCAGCGCTGAAGGTGATGGAGCTGACCGCCGGGCAGACACCTGCGCTGTGGGACAGCAGCCTTGGCTTCCGCCATGGGCCAAAGTCCTTCGTGCGCGGAGAGACCGCGATCACCGTATTCTCAAGTCCGCAATCGCCCACCCGCGCCTATGACACCGATCTGGTGACAGAGCTGCGCGCGCAGTTCCCCGACGCGCGGGTAACAGAGATTGGCCCGGGGGGTGATATCGACATCCCAATGCCCTTTGGCACCGCTTGGGCAGCACCACTGTGCATCGCTGCGGCGCAAATCGATGGCGTTAAATGGGCCGCAGATCTGGGCCTGAATGTGGATGATCCCTTCACCGGCCAAGGCACGCTCAGCCGTGTGGTGGCAGGGGTGACCCTGCATGGTGTTGGCGACGGAGCAGACGCATGACAGTCGCCGGCATCGATCTGGGAGGCACTAAATGTGAGGTGCGCCTGTTTGATGAAGACTGGCGCGAAGTGACGCGCCACCGCGCGCCGACGCCAAAAACTTACAAAGAGCTGGTCACAACTGTGGTGGATCAGGTCCGATGGGCCGAAGCGGAAGCCGGAATGGCGCTGCCGGTGGGTGTGGGGGCGGCCGGTCTGATAAACCCCAAAACCGGCCTCGCGCTGACCGCCAATCTGCCCGCCACCGACCATCCGTTTCCCGCCCATCTGAACACCGCTTTGGGACGCCCTATCACCTATGTGAATGACTGCCGCGCACTGGGGCTGTCAGAGGCGATTTTTGGCGCAGGGCGCGGCCACAACACCGTGATGTCCCTGATCATCGGCACAGGCATTGGCGGCGGTATTGTGGTGAATCAGTCTCTGTTAAAAGGCCCAACCCTGACGGGCGGTGAGTTTGGCCACATCGCTGCGCCCGCGCATATTGTGAGCCGTTACAGGCTGCCAATCCATCGCTGTGGCTGTGGCCGATTGGGCTGTATTGAAACCTATGTGGCGGGGCCCGGACTGACCGCGCTGGCACAACATCTGAGCGGGCTCGCGCTCTCTCCGCCAGAAATAGCTGAACGCCGCAAGGGCGATATGGCGCGGGTCTGGAAAGTCTGGACCAGCCTTGCCGCCGAGATGATCCACGGGCTGACACTGACTGTCGATCCCGATGTGATCGTACTGGGCGGTGGTCTGAGCCAGATCGACGGTGTGATCGAAGACATCTCAGCCGCCGCACAAGACGCCCAGATCGGGGATTTCTTGGCCGCAAAGCTGGTACTGGCTGAGGGCGGCGACGCCAGCGGCGCACGAGGGGCTGCCTATGCAGCCTGGCAGGAGACACAACATGACGGATGAACTCCGCAAGATCATCACCCTGAACCGCAACGGTGCGCCGGTGGCCATTCCCTCGGTCTGCACCGCGCATCCCGATGTGTTGCGTGCCTCGCTCGCGCTTGCAGAGCGCAAGGATCAGCAGGTGGTGATCGAAGCCACCTCCAATCAGGTCAATCAGGACGGCGGCTACACTGGGATCACGCCGGAAGGTTTCATCCGATATGTGCATGACATAGCCGATGATGCCGGCGTGGATCGCGGGCGCATCATCTTTGGCGGGGACCATCTCGGCCCACAGGCCTGGCGCGCAATGCCTGCCGAGGCGGCGATGGAAAAGGCGCGCGTTCTGGTGCGTGATTATGTGAAAGCCGGGTTTGGCAAGATCCACCTGGATTGCTCCGAAGGCTGTGCGGGCGAGGCAGCGCAGCTCAACGACGATCAGACCGCCAGCCGCTCTGCCGATTTGGCACGGATTTGTGCCGAGGCGGGCGAAGATCTGTTGTTTGTGGTCGGCACCGAAGTGCCCCCTCCGGGCGGCGCGCGCATGGATGAGGACGGAGATATCCCTCCCACCGACGCAACTGACGCGGCCAAAACCCTCGCCATGCACATCGAGACCTTTGGCGATCTGGCCCCCGCGATTGGCGGATTGGTGGTGCAGCCCGGTGTGGAATTCAGCCCGACCGAAGTGCATCACATGCCACTGGCGCGGGATCCGGGCTTTCTCGCGGCCCTGAAGGACTATCCCAATGTCTGCCTTGAGGCGCATTCGACGGATTATCAGCACCCAGAGGTGTTTCACCGGCTTGCAGAGCTGGGCTTTGCGTTCCAAAAGGTCGGCCCGGCGCTGACCTTTGCCTACCGCGAGGCGCTTTATGCGCTGGACACACTGCGCGGCGCCAAAGGCGCGCTGCAGGCGGCAATGGAAGAAGTGATGTTGGAAACGCCAAAACACTGGCAGGGGCACTATCATGGGGCCGAGGATGCGCTGTATCAGCAGCGTCATTTCGGGCTGGCGGATCGTATCCGCTATTACTGGCCGCAGCCCAAGGCGGTTGCTGCTGTGAAGGCGCTGTTTGATGATCTGCCCTCCGTTATACCTGACGCGGCACTGCAAACCGCCTTTGATGAGGCCACGCTGACCCGTGCCGAGATGCTGGACGGTGCGCAAGCGCAGCGGCTGGTGGATGCGCAGATCGAATTGGCGCTGGAGCCCTACTTTCTTGAGGTGACATCATGAGCACGCAGTGGCTGGCCCCAGATCAGCTGTTTGACGGCAAGGACCTGCGCACAGGGATGGCTCTGCGGGTGGACAATGGGATTGTCACCGAGATGGCAGAGACCCCCGCTGGCGCGACCCCCGTGACAGGCACGCTGACGCCCGGCTATGTGGATTTGCAGGTCAATGGCGGTGGCGGCGTGCTGTTGAACACCAGCCCAACACGGGAGGGCATCGCCACCATCGCAGCGGCGCATCGGCGGTTTGGCACGGTGGCGCTGTTGCCCACTGTGATCACGGATCGGCCAGAGGTGCTGGAAGAAGCCGCAAATGCGATCGTCGCCGCCAAAGGGCTGCCGGGCGTTATTGGGTTGCACATTGAGGGGCCGCATATCTCTGAGCCCCGCAAAGGCACCCACGATGGTGCCTATGTGCGCCCGCTGGATGCGCGCACAATGAATGTGGTGCAGCATCTGCGTGAAACGGATGTGCCTGTGATGATCACTTTGGCGCCTGAGGCGGTCACGCTGGAGCAGATCAGAGAATTGGCAAGTTGGGGCGCAATAGTCTCTGTTGGGCACTCCGATGCCACCGCCACGCAGGTAGAGGCCGCGATTGCTGCTGGCGTGCGCTGCGCCACCCATCTTTACAACGCGATGTCGCCCATGACGAGCCGGGAACCGGGTGTGGTTGGCGCGGTGATCAACTCATCACTATACGCCGGGATCATCTGCGACGGCTTTCATGTGGCTGACAGCATGGTGGGGCTGGCGCTGCGCGCGCGCCCAGTGCCGGATCGCATGATGCTGGTTTCGGATTCCATGGCCACGGTTGGCGGGCCGGATCGGTTTGACCTTTATGGCCATGAGGTTGCGCTGCGCGACGGGCGTCTGATCAACCGTCAGGGCGGTTTGGCCGGGGCGCATATCACGCAGGCACAGGGCGTGCAGCGCCTGATTTCAAAGATCGGGCTGTCACCGGAGGCGGCCTTGCGCATGGCGATCACCACCCCTGCGACCTGCATGGGGTTGCCTGCGCTCGCAAGCCCGCTCAACCGCCCTGTCGAAGATCTGATCCTGCTGGATGAAGACCACACCGTGACGGGCACGCTTGCAGAGGCTCTCACTGCGCCAAAAGCCCCCGATGCGGCGGAATAGGCTCACATTTGAGGTCTGCATCGACACTCCTGCCGGGTTGAATGCCTGTGCCGGGTTGGTGGATCGGATCGAGCTGTGCAGCGCGCTGGACTTGGGGGGCCTCACACCCGATCCCGGGCTGATTGCGCTGGCGGCGCAGAGTGGCCTTCCAGGCCATGTGATGATCCGCCCCCGCGCCGGGGATTTCTGCTATGACGCGGCAGAAACAACAGCCATGTGTGCCAGCATCGCAGCGGTGAAAGAGGCCGGTTTGACCGGTGTGGTCATCGGCGCACGCAAGGGGGATGCGCTGGATCTGAAAACGCTCACCACTTTGATACGCGCCGCCAAAGGGCTGGAGGTCACGCTGCATCGGGTGATCGACCTGCTGCCGGATCCCATCGCGGCGATGGAGCAGGCCATCACACTAGGCATAGACCGTATCCTGACATCCGGCGGAGCGCCCAAGGCGGTTGACGGACTGGCGCAGATTGCACGTCTGTACAGCACAGCAAACGGGCGGATCGAGATCATGGCGGGCAGCGGCGTTTCAGTCTCTAACTTGGCTGAAATTGCAGATATGACAGGCGTTACATCCTTTCACAGCTCCTGTGCGAAAGACATGCCTGTGGCCGCTGATTTGCAGCAATTTGGCTTTGCCAAAACCCAGCGTGTGACAGACCGAGCGACCGTGCAGGCCTTTCGCGCCGCGTTAGACCACCTCGCACAGACCTAGCTGCGCAGCGCCTGTGCCAAAGCGTTATAAGATGCCTTCGGCGTGCGCGCAAAACTGTCAAAATCCACACGAATCAGGCCAAAGCGCTTCTCATAGCCCAGCGCCCATTCGTAATTATCCATCAGCGACCAGATGTAATAGCCCTTCAGTGGCACATCTGCGGCCAGCGCCTGTTTGACGGCATCGAGATGGGCGTTCAGGTAGGATATTCTATGTGGATCATCAACCGCGCCACCGGTGATCTGGTCAGGCGCTGACATGCCATTCTCTGTGACATAGATCGGCAGATCGCCGGTGTATTCCCGCGCCATTCGGATAAGGAAATCACGCAGCCCATCAGGATAGATCTCCCAGCCCATAGAGGTCAGCGGCAATTCACCGGTGTGCTCGCTATAGCTTGGCCAGGGCGCCGCGGCCGGACCAATGAGGTTGCGGGTGTAATAGTTCAACCCGCTCCAATCCACAGGCGTGGTGATGACATCAAAATCATCCTGCCAACCTTTGGGCAGATGCGGGCCAAGCCCTTCGAGCACCAGATCGGGGTAGGCCCCTTTGAACAGCCCGCCCAGAAAGAACCGGTTGTAAATCGCATCATAGCGCGCGGCGGCGGCGGCGGCCTCTGCACTGTCATCAACCGGCGCGGCCCACTCAAAATTGCACACCGCGCCGAGGTTTTTCATGCCATGGCCGCGCATCACCTGAATGGCAGTGCCGTGGGCCAGAAGCACATGGTGCATGGCGCGCGCGGTGGCGCGGATGTCGCTCAGCCCCGGCGCATGGGCGCCAACAAAATGGCTCAGCCAGCCAACACACCAAGGCTCGTTGATCGGCGCGACGGACCAGACACGATCCCCAATCTGACGCATGAGCGTGTCGGTATAGTCGCCAAACCAGCTCGCAATATCGCGATTGCGCCACCCGCCCAGATCGGCCAGGGCGGAGGGCAGCTCCCAGTGATAGAGCGTAAGTGCCGGGTTGATACCCCGCGCAAGCAGCCCATCCACCAGACGGTCATAAAAATCGAGCCCTTCCTGATTGGGGGTGCCGCGCCCCTCTGGCAGCACACGCGCCCAGCTGGTGGAAAAACGATACGTGTCCACCCCCAGCCCAGCGATGAGATCGAGATCCTCTTCCAGACGGTTGTAGTGATCACAGCCCAGCGCGCCATTTTCAGCGCGCACCACATTGCCCGGGGTGGCCGCGAAATCATCCCAATGGGTGCGCCCGGCGCCGCCAAAGCTGTGGCCCTCAATCTGGTAGCTTGAGGTCGCAACGCCAAACTGGAAGTCTTGCGGAAAGTCGGACCGTTTGTGGGTGATCATGTCAGACTTCCTGCTTTAATGCCTGGCGCAACGCAGGGGCAGGACCGGTGGATTGGCCCACCGTCAGTGTTGCCTCCAGCATCACCTGTGGCAGATCGGTGCCGGGATTGGTGATCATGTCAATCAGCGCATGCGCCACTTTGCGTCCGGCTTCGCGCACGGACGAGCGCACAGAAGTGAAGGCGGGAATATCGCCATCATTGCTGAAATAGCTGAGCGCATCATCATGGATGACCACAGACACATCACGGCCCATCGTCAACCCGGCCTCCGAAAGTGCGCGACGCAGACCAATGGCCGGAATGATCGAGGACACCACAAAGGCGGTTGGCGGCTTCTCCATCGCCAGCGCTTTGCGGCAGGTTTCATAGCCGTAGTTTTCGGTCATCTCGTCATGAAACACCAAGTCAGGTCGCAGAGGCACATCGCGCCCCTCCAGCGCTGCCACATAGCCCGCGCCCCGTCGGGTGGCGAAATCCATATCTGCCAACCCGTTCAGTAAAGCAATGCGGCGATGCCCGAGATCCAGCAAGAATTCCGTGGCCCGTTGAAAGGCCCGCTTGTTGTTCACATCCACCCAGCTGTATCGCTCTCTCACTTCAGTAGAGCGGCCATGCACCACGAAAGGCACGCTAAGCTCCTGCAACAGCGCGATGCGACGGTCATCCACCTTGGGGCCATGCACGATCAGCCCGTCCACAGCACCACGAGAAACAAGTTTGCGATAGCTGGCTTCTTCGTCTTCGTCATTCACCACAGAGAGCAGCAGATCATATCCGTTGTCTGAATAGATCTCCCCCGCCCCGGCAATAAAATCGGCAAAGATCGGGTTCACCATCTCATGCTTTTTGGAAACGGGCAGCACGTGGCCGATGGTCATCGCCCGCCCGGTCGCCAATGTCTTGGCACGCGTGTTGGGCGCATAGTTATGGGCGCGCGCCGCCTCCAGCACTTTCTGGCGCGTTGATTCGCGCACTTCCGGGTAGCCATTGAGTGCGCGCGACACTGTGGTCTGCGATAGGCCCAGTTTCTCTGAGAGCTCTTTCAGGTTCATGATTTTTGACGATTATTCCTCAAAGCGCTTTGATTGTTGGCAAAAACACAGACCGTGCCTGACAACAGAACCAAAGGTATTCCTCCTGAAATCACTCATAAATCATATATTTCTCTGGCACAAGTCGGTGGATTTCTTGCGGATTGCAAAATTCAAAGCGCTTTGGTAATCTATCCACAGGAATGGAAACTGGGAGGACATCCATGACACCGAAACTTTATGCGAGCGCCGCTGCGCTGGCGCTGATGGCAAGCACCGCATTGGCCGATGGCCACCTGAAATTTGCGCCGGGGGAGGGTGCATTCAGTTGGGACAGCTACAAGACATGGGCCGAAAACGCGCCGGATCTGAGCGGACAGACCGTGACGGTCGCCGGTCCATGGCTGCAGCCTGAAGATGAAGTGTTTCGTTCGGTGCTGGCCTATTTCACCCATGCGACGGGGGCAGAGGCGATCTACACCGGCTCTGACAGCTTTGAGCAGCAGATCGTGATTGATGCCGAAGCGGGCTCCGCCCCCAATATTGCCGTGTTCCCACAGCCCGGCCTTGCAGCAGACATGGCCGCGCGCGGCCTACTTTCACCGCTGCCTGCGAGCATGGCGCCCTGGACCGTTGAAAATTACGGCGCGGGCAAAAGCTGGGTTGATCTTGGCACCTATGCCGACAAAGACGGCGCGGATCAGCACTATGGCTTCTTTTACAATGTGAACGTGAAATCGCTGGTCTGGTACATCCCGGAGAACTTTGAGGATGCCGAATATGAGGTGCCTGAAACCATGGAAGATCTGCGCGCGCTGACCGAGCAGATCGTGGCCGATGGCGAAACCCCTTGGTGCATCGGTCTGGGATCCGGCGCGGCAACCGGCTGGCCCGCCACTGACTGGGTCGAAGACATCATGCTGCGCACCCAACCCGCCGATGTTTATGACGCCTGGACCACCAACGATATCCCGTTCAACGACGAACGCGTGGTTGCGGCCATTGAAGAGTTCGGCTGGTTTGTGGGCGATGACGCCAAAGTCTCTGGCGGCGCAGGTGCCGTGGCCACCACTGATTTCCGCGACAGCCCGAAAGGCATGTTTGCCGCCCCGGCAGAGTGCTACATGCACCGTCAGGCCTCGTTCGTGCCGGCCTTCTTCCCCGAAGGCATTGAGTTTGGCGAAGATGTGGATTTCTTCTACTTCCCCTCTTACGCGGGCAAGGACCTCGGCAATCCGGTTCTGGGCGGCGGCACATTGATGGCGATCACCGATCCGTCTGATGCCACAAGCGCGCTGATGGAATTTTTCCAGCTACCACTGGCGCATGAAGTCTTTGGCGCGCAGTCGGGCTTCCTGACACCGCTAAAAAGCGTGAACCCAGAGACCTACCTCAATGATGCCCTGCGCGGCCAGGCAGATATTCTGGTGAATGCAACCACCTTCCGCTTTGACGGCTCTGACCTGATGCCGGGTGGCGTGGGCGCAGGCTCTTTCTGGACTGGCATGGTCGATTTCACCAGCGGCAAGGACGCCGCCACTGTGGCGACCGAAATTCAGGACAGCTGGGACGCGCTGAAATAAGCGCGCTCTGACGCCAAACCCGTGTCGCCCCACATTCGGGGCGGCACAGTTCAAAAAAAGGGGTGCGCCATGTCTCCGGCCCTGCTTGGTCTTGTGACCATTGCGATTGGTGTGAGTGGCTGTCTTGGCTATTTCTACCTGTCCAATCTCTTTCTGGATAAAGTCCTGTTTCCGCCAGTGGGCCCCAATGCGGGGCGCAATATCAACCGCGCAAACATGATCCGCCCGTGGCTGTTTCTCGGCCCTGCGATTCTCGCGCTGGGATTGTACCTCGGCTATCCGGTGATTGAGACACTGCGGCTGTCTCTCACGGACCGCACGCAGGATGAGGCCTTTGTGGGCCTCGCCAACTACAGCCAGATGTTTGCCGAACCCAAATTCTGGGAGGCGATGCGCAACAATATGCTGTGGCTGATTGTGGTGCCTGCCGCCTCCACCGCCTTTGGCCTGTTGGCGGCGCAGCTGACCGACCGGATTTCCTGGGGTAATGTCGCCAAATCCCTGATCTTCATGCCCATGGCGATCTCTTTTGTCGGCGCGTCAGTGATCTTCAAGCTGGTCTATGATGCGCGCCCCGCGGGTAATGAACAGATTGGCATCTTAAATGCGGTCTGGTTGCAGTTTGAAGGTGGAATAGGCTCTTTTTTGATCCTGAAACTGATGCCTGCGGTGCTTCTGCTGAGCTTTGCCGGAATTGTGACTTATGTCGCCTATCTGCTGCTGCGACCATTGCTGGAGCGCACAGGCAATATGCTGACCAAAGCCCTGCGCGTGATCGGCGCGGCTGTTGGCCTATGGTTTGCCTATACCGCGCTCAGCAATGCGGTGACGGTCTTTGTCACCGAGCTTGAATATGGCGCGCCTCAAACGTGGCTGACCCTGCCGTTTTACAACAACTTCTTCCTGATGGTGGTGCTGATCTGGATCCAGACCGGCTTTGCCATGGTGATCCTCTCCGCCGCGCTGCGTGGCATCCCGGAGGAAACCATCGAGGCCGCCATTCTGGATGGGGCCAACCCGTTTCAGATCTTCTTCAAGATCAAAGTGCCGCAGATCATGCCCACAATTGTAGTGGTCTGGACCACCATCACGCTGGTGGTGCTCAAGGTCTTTGACATCGTGTTTGCCATGACCAACGGCCAGTGGGAAACGCAGGTCTTGGCCAACTACATGTATGACAAGCTGTTCCGCGCCAATGACTGGGGCGTGGGCTCTGCCAGTGCCATCATCATCATGCTGCTCGTCTCCCCGATCCTGATCTGGAACGTGGTGCAGGCCCGCAAAGAACTGCGCTGAGGAGAGTGACGATGGACAATATCGTAGGACGCAAATCCGCTCTTAGCTGGGCCGTTAATATCTCGGTCGTGCTGCTTGTGGCGCTGTGGCTCTTCCCCACCGTTGGTTTGTTGGTGTCCTCCTTCCGCACCGCAGATCAGATCTCTGCCTCGGGATGGTGGAAATCCCTGTTTTCGGCAGAGCAGGTCGTGCAACTGCGCACCGGTGGGGCGGAGGCCGCAATGCAGGAGGGCGACCTCTGGGTGGTTGAAGGTAATCTGCTTGAGGAGGCTGAGGATGGGCCCGCGCCGGGCATCACCATCACGCGGTTTGGCGTGTCCTCCAAAGCGGTGGACGCCTTTGCGGTGGGCGAGATGGCGACGTTTTCCAAAGATGAGAAGACCTTCACCATGGACGCGGCGGGGACCTATCGCTTCACCTCCACCGAAGAGCTGCGCAAACGCGGCCAACGGGTGTTCATCACCGCTACCCTGCCGCCGGACTTTACGCTTGAGAACTATGATCAGGTGCTCTTTTCCGGCAACAGCAATGACAGCATGGCCAAAGCGTTTTTCAACACGCTAACAGTCACGATTCCGGCCACAATCATCCCAATTCTGATCGCCGCCTTCGCCGCCTATGCGCTGGCCTGGATGGAGTTCCCGGGCCGTGTGCTGTTGATTGCGACGGTGGTGGGCCTCTTGGTGGTGCCCTTGCAGCTGGCGCTGATCCCGCTGTTGAAGCTGCACCTCAACATCGGCATCGGCAAAGGCTATCTTGGCGTCTGGCTGGCCCACACAGGCTTCGGCCTGCCGCTCGCGATCTACCTCTTGCGCAACTACATGGCGGGGCTACCCAAAGACATCATCGAGAACGCCAAAGTGGATGGGGCCACGGATTTTCAGATCTTCACCAAGATCATCTTGCCCCTGTCTTTCCCTGCGCTGGCCTCTTTTGCAATCCTGCAATTCCTCTGGACTTGGAATGACCTGCTGGTGGCCAAAGTCTTCCTGATTGATGCCACCGGCAACACCACGGTGATGACCAATCAGATTGTAGAGCTGCTGGGCACCCGTGGCGGCAATTGGGAGATCCTCGCCACCGCGGCCTTTGTTTCCATCGTGGCACCGCTCTGCGTGTTTTTTGCCATGCAACGCTATCTCGTGCGCGGCCTGCTGGCCGGCTCAGTGAAATAACAAACAGACCCTAACACGGCAAAAATGCCGCCAAGACCTAGGACGACCCGATGACATATCAGGACCCGAACATGACCCAAGACACCGCTCTCATCACAGACCCAGACTGGTGGCGCGGTGCGGTGATCTATCAGATCTATCCGCGCTCCTATCAGGACAGCAACGGCGACGGCATTGGGGATCTGGCCGGCATCATCCAGCGCCTGCCCCATGTGGCCAGCCTTGGCGTGGATGCCATCTGGCTCTCGCCGTTCTTCACCTCACCCATGCTGGATTTTGGCTATGACGTCTCAGATTACCGCGATGTCGATCCGATGTTTGGCACGCTTGCGGATTTTGACGCGCTGATTGCCAAAGCGCATGAGCTGGGCCTCAAGATCATCATCGATCTGGTGCTGAGCCACACCTCTGATCAGCACCCCTGGTTTGTGGAAAGCCGCGCCGACCGCAGCAATGACAAAGCCGATTGGTATGTCTGGGCCGATGCCAAACCTGATGGCACGCCGCCCAACAACTGGTTGTCGATTTTTGGCGGCCCGGCCTGGCAATGGGACACCGCGCGGATGCAGTATTACCTGCACAACTTCCTCAAGGAACAGCCGGACCTCAACTTCCACAACGCAGAGGTGCGGCAAGAGCTGCTGGATGTGGCTCGCTTCTGGCTGGAGCGCGGCGTGGATGGCTTCCGTCTGGACACGGTGAACTTTTACTATTGCGACGCAGCGCTGCGCGACAACCCGCCCCTGCCCGAGGATCAGCGCAACGACAATATCGCGCCAGCAGTGAACCCCTATAATCATCAGGATCACCTGCATGACAAAAACCAGCCGGAAAACCTCGACTTCCTACGCGATCTGCGGGATTTGCTGAATGAATATGACGCGATCACCACCGTGGGTGAGGTGGGAGATTCCCATCGCGGCAGCGAAATTCAGGCAGAATACACCGGCGGCGGGGACAAGCTGCATATGGCCTATGATTTTGCCCTGCTTGGCCATGTGCATCCCACCGGCACCCGCATCGCCGAAGTGATGGCAAAGGCGGAAAGCTTCTCGCAGGACAGCTGGGGCTGTTGGGCCTATTCAAACCACGATGTGGAGCGCCATGGCTCCCGCTGGGCGCTGTCCGATGCGGCCCAGCGCACCTATGCGGCGCTTTTGTTGTCACTGCGCGGCTCCGCCTGCATCTATCAGGGCGAAGAGCTGGGCCTGCCGGAGGCCGATGTGGCGTTTGACGATCTGCAAGATCCCTATGGCATCCGTTTCTGGCCGAAGTTCAAAGGGCGTGACGGCTGTCGCACGCCCATGGTGTGGAAGTCTGACAATCAGAATGGCGGGTTCTCAGAGAGCAAGCCATGGCTGCCGGTGGCCTCTGAGCATCTGGCGCTGTCGGTTGACGCTCAGGAAGAGGCTTCCGGCTCAATGCTGAATTTCTACCGCCGCCTGATTGCCTTCCGCAAAACCGTGCCTGCGCTGGCCAAGGGGGATTTCACCTTGATCCACGCCGATGACACCCACATCCGGTTTGAGCGCAGCCACAATGGCACCCGCGCGATCTGTGCCTTCAACCTGTCTGACAAAGACCAAAGTTTTGATCTGCCCAGCGGCGCCTGGAAAGTGGAGGCCAAAGCCCCCTTCACCGTCAGCCGTGATGGCAACACCGTCACCTTACCCGGATGGCAGGCGGTCTTTGTGGTCACATTAGTCTCTAACACATCGCAAAACAGCGAGGAAAGCGGACATGGCTGATCTGGTTCTCAAAGATGTGGCCAAGTCCTATGGCCAGGTGAATGTATTGAGCAACATCGATCTGGAGATCGAGAAAGGCGAATTGATCGTCTTTGTCGGCCCGTCGGGGTGTGGCAAATCCACCTTGCTGCGGATGATTGCCGGGCTCGAACATATCACCGGTGGCACGCTGGAAATTGACGGCACATTGGTCAACGATGTGCCGCCCAGCCAGCGCGGCATCGCCATGGTGTTCCAATCCTACGCGCTTTATCCGCATCTCACCGTGCGCGAAAACATGTCCTTTGCGCTCAAGATCGCGAAGATGAGCACAGCGGAGATCAACGAGCGTGTGGAGAAGGCAGCCAAGACCCTGCAGCTGCACAATCTGCTGGATCGCCTGCCCAAAGAACTCTCTGGCGGGCAACGCCAGCGTGTGGCCATCGGCCGCTCGATAGTACGCGATCCAAAGGTCTACCTGTTTGATGAGCCTCTCTCCAACCTTGATGCAGCGCTGCGGGTGGCCACCCGCATCGAGATTGCGCAGCTCAAGGAAAGCATGCCTGACAGCACCATGGTCTATGTGACCCATGATCAGGTGGAAGCGATGACGCTTGCCTCGCGCATTGTGGTGCTTGCCGGTGGCGGCATTGCGCAGGTTGGCACGCCGCTGGAGCTTTATGAGCGCCCGGAAAATGAGTTTGTTGCGCAGTTCATCGGCTCTCCAGCCATGAACCTGCTGCCCGGCAAAATCACGGGCACAGGCGAGATCACCACCGTCACGCTGGATGCGGGCGGCACTGCCACTTCGACCGTGCCGTCGCGCCCGGACGACATAGGGCGTGCCGTCAACATCGGCGTGCGCCCCGAGGATCTGGTGACAACCGACGGCCCAGCGCTTTTCACCGGTAAAGTCAATATCACCGAAGCACTGGGAGAGGTCACACTGCTCTATTTTCAGCCGCAAGGGGGTGCGGATCCGATCATTGGGAAACTGCAGGGCATTCACCCAGATCTTAAGGGCCAGCAAGTGGCATTGACGGCAGATCCAAGCAAAATTCATGTTTTCGCAGATACACAATCACTGCTGTATCGCGACCGTCCGATCAAAGAAATCGCAACGAAAGCGCATTGAACCGCAAACGGTTGCCATTACGGAACGTGACCAACACTGCAAAACTGTGGTGCGGTGGACAATTTCATTGCAGACTTTGCCAATGAAACGCACCGATTTAGAATCACATCGGCACGACCTGACTGAAACCGCTGTTAATTCAGGCCAAACTGTTCAGATTGACCTGTTTTGCTGTGGTGCAGCAAAGGTTTCAACACTATCTTTACCTCTGCTGCATACCCGTAAGCCATTGTGTTCATCCGGCTCCTTCTTGTCATGGGTCCTATTGTCATGTCTCGTCTCGCCCGCCTGATATTACGTGTTGCCACCATGTTGGCATGTTTGGTGCCGATCAAACTGGTGGCTGAGACCCTGACAATTGGCACCATGAATCAGGGCATCCGCACCCAAATGAAAATCTATGAACCCTTTGCGGCGCATATCGAGCGAGAAATGCGGGGCACAGAGATCAAGAATGTGCGCCTGATGGTGGTGCCAACCGCCGATCAGATGGCTGACGCGATCAGGCGCAATGAAGTGGATATTTTTATCGACAGCCCGCTCGTGGCGGGCAAGGTTGCCAGGATGTCCGGTGCGCAGCCCTTTCTGCGCCGCCTGCAGCAAGGATCGAGCGCGCATTACTCCGTCATTATCGCCCATAAGGACAGCGGCATATCAACAGTCACAGATCTCGAGGGCAAAACCATCGCATTCACGGAGCCAGACTCCTGTGTTGGCTATTTGCTGCCGGCCCATATCATTGTCAAAAATGGCCTTGGGCTCAGAGAAATTATGAGCCGTGAACAGCTGGCGCGACCCGGCGAGGTGAACTTCAGATTTTCGTCACATGAAAAGAACACAATCTATCAAATTGCCACAGATCGTGTTGATGCCGCGGCGGTGAGCCTTGACTCCCTTCTGAGCTTGCGCGAAGCGCGGCCCGGAGAATATCGCATCGTGGCGAGCTCTTCTCAATTTCCGCGACAGGTTTTGCTGTATCGCGACAATATGGATGCCAATATTTTGTCCGATCTACGTGCCATACTGCTGGCCATGCCGGAAACTGAAGAAGGTCGACACGTGCTGCGCAAGCTTGAAAATACAAGCGGGTTTGAGGATTTTCCCAAAGGCCCCAATCCGCTTTTTGCGCGGATCAATATGATTTTGGATGATCTGTCCGCTGCGGGGATCAAGTAAGGTGTCCGCGCCTAAGAATCCGCTTCTGCGACCTTTGTCAAAGACATGGCAATCGCTGACCTATGGCCTTGGCCGTCGGATGACGTTGTATTTTGGGATCATGATCGGTGCGTTTGTGACAACGCTGATTTACCTGAACACACTAACGCAGTTGGAACTTGTCCGCACACGATTTGCCGAACGCTCTGATGCACTTGGCATTCTGATACAGGAAGTCACCTTGCCCTATCTCTTTGAGGGGCGTCCGGCAGAGCTGGACATTATCTATCAGGAATTGTTGCGCCAGCCAGACATATTGAGCCTGAAGTTTGTGGATCCGAACGGATATCTTCTGGTGAACGGCGAAGAGGACTCAAATGCGCTGTTTCTCAGCCGCGTCGACGATCCGATTATTGCGGAGACCTCGGAATCAAAAGTCAAAAAGATCGTGTCAGAGAACAGCGTCATTCAGGTCGCGGTCCCCGTGATCTATGGGAACGTGAACTATGGCACCATTCGGTTTGATCTGGACGGCGCACCGGCCAACAATGAAGTGAGCCTGGTGCTGCGCCGCAACATGCTGTTTGGCGTGTTCTTTACCTTGACCGGTGTTCTGCTCAGCATCTGGGTGTCCCGACGGTTGACCGAACCTTTGGCGCGGCTCAATAGCGCGACCAAACGCGCCGCAAAGGGCAACCTGAACCAATCCATTGTCATTCGCACAAATGATGAGGTGGAAGGTCTCGCCAACAGCTTCAACTTGATGCTTGGCAACCTCCGGGCCTGGGTGCAGTCGCTTGAAGATACGCAGACCAAACTGGAGCTTTCCGGGCGCGACTTGAACGCCAAGAACAAAGAGCTGCAGGTCGCCGCGGAGCAGGCACAAGCCGCAGAGAAAGCAAAATCGCAGTTTTTGGCGCGGATGAGCCATGAAATCCGCACACCAATGAACGGTGTACTTGGCATGGCCGAACTGTTGGCGGACACGGATTTGTCCAATGATCAGAAAGACCTGCTGGAATCGATACACAGTTCCGGCTCTACACTTCTGACCATCATCAACGACATTTTGGATTTCTCCAAAATTGACGGCAAGCATATGGTCCTGCGCGAAGAGGTCTTTCGCCCAAGCGAAGTCATTGAAAACACTGCTCAAATGCTGGCGTTTCAAGCCGCTTCTGCGGGCGTGGACCTGATCACCCGCATCGAACCTACATTGCCAAAATCGCTGGTGGGTGACGATGCCCGCCTACAGCAGATTATTATCAACCTGGTTGGCAACGCCTTGAAGTTCACCGAAGAAGGCTATGTGCTGATCAACGCCACGCTGAAGACAGAGGATGGGCGCGACGTGATGCAGGTGGACGTTTGCGACACCGGTATTGGCATTCCCCAAAGTCAGCTTGAAACGGTCTTTGATCAGTTCACGCAGGTGGATGGATCCTACAGTCGCCGTCATCAGGGCACGGGATTGGGCCTGGCCATCGCCAAAGGCTTTATCGAATTGATGGGGGGGCGCATTTGGGCAAAGTCCGAGATTGGAACCGGCACCACTTTCAGCTTTACTGTTCCGATTGTCTCACCAGAGGCCCCACCTCCGCTGCAATCCGAAGACAGCGTCGATCTGGAAGGGCTCAAGGTTCTGGTGATGCAGTCCGAACCAACAGCTCTGTTTGTTGTGAAAGAAACCCTGAAGCAATGGGGCGCGGAGCCACATACGTTTGAGACAGCCAATGCGGCGCTTACGAGCCTAAGCGATGCAGCGCAATCAGATGCCCCCTACGATGTGATCATCACAGAAACCACCATGCCGGACATGGAGCAGAGCAAGCTTTTCACGGAAATCAAAGCTGCTCAAAGCCGCGAAAAGGCACAGCTCATTGTGGTAAAGCCGATCAACGAAGGGTTGTCGCCCGAAATCGAGGCGATCATGCAGGCGGATGCGGAACTCTTGAAACCTGTGAACACCCGCAAATTGCTGCTGGCGCTGCTGCCTGACGAAATGGAAGTCGAAGACACTGTCGCAACCTCGTCTTTTGAACAGCCCCGCGTCGCGCCCAAACCCGTCGCACAAGAGCTTTCTAACGAGCCGAACCGCAAGACCATTCTGATTGTGGATGACAACAAAACCAACCGGAAGCTCATCGAAGTGTACCTCACCCGGTTGGGAGTCAGTCATTTTTCCGCAAACGATGGTGAAGAGGCGATCAACCGTTTCCAGAAACACAAACCAGATCTGGTGTTGATGGATGTGAGCATGCCGGTGATGAACGGGTTGGAAGCAACGCGAGAAATCCGCGCTCTGGAGGAACTCAAAGGTGTTGCGCGCAGCCAGATTATCGGGCTGACGGCGCACTCTGCACCGGAAGATCGCGAAGCCTGCCTCAACAGCGGTATGGATGCGCATATTGCAAAGCCCATCAAGCTGCAGGAACTTAAGACAATCATCGCTGAACTTTGAAATCAGCGACAAACTGTTGAAAAGTCGCGCTTAACCCGGCAACACTTCCAAAGGTTGCAAGGGAATAAGCATGACACACTCAAAACAGAACATCGTTGTGGTCGGCGCGGGCATCAATGGCGCGGCCACCGCACTTTGGCTACGCCGCGCAGGGTGTGAGGTCACGCTTGTTGACAAGGCATCGCCTGGCATGGGGGCGTCCTATGGCAACGCCTGCTTGCTCGCCAGCTGTGCCATTCTGCCCAATGCAACGCCGGGGATTGCAACGAAGGCTCCGGGCTATTTGCGTGACCCAGAGTTTCCCTTGTTCATGCAATGGGCGCATTTGCCCCGTCTGCTTCCTTGGCTTCTGAAATTCATCAGCCACTCCGATCACACCCGTGTGCGCAACATCACCCAGGCCCTAAGCCATCTGATTGGTGACAGTGTGGAGCAGCACAAAGCGCTGGCCGCAGGCACCCCAGCGGAGCGCTGGATTCAGGAGACCGACTATCTGTTTGCCTACAAGGACCGCGCAGCCTTTGAGAAGGACAAATATGTCTGGGACATGCGGGCGGACATGGGATTTGTCCCCGATTTGGTCGAGGGCGCCGCAGTGCAGGAAATTGAACCAATCCTGAGTTCAGAGATCCGTCTGCTTGCGGTCAACAAGGCGCATGGGTTTATCCTCAACCCCGGCTCCTACGTGCAGGCGCTGGTCGACACGTTCACAGAGATGGGTGGCCGGTTTGTGCAAACAGCGGTGCATGACTTTGAGATGACCGGCGGACAGGTCACAGGCGTACTCACGGATCAGGGCCGGTTTGATTGTGACCGCGCGGTGCTCTCTTCTGGCATCTGGTCAAAATCTCTGGCGCGGAAGCTGGGCATTGCTGTGCCTTTGGAAGTGGAACGCGGCTATCACGTCACTTACCGCAACCCATCTGTGCGCACCAATCATCCTGTGATGATTGCCGACGCAAAATTTGTGGCAACGCCAATGGATCAGGGCCTGCGCTGTGCCGGCATTGTGGAATTTGGCGGCCTGTCAGATCAAAAATCCAAGGCACCGTTGGCGCTTTTGCGCCGCAAGGTGGCGGAGGTGTTTCCCGATCTGACAGCAGACAGCGAGGAAGAATGGCTGGGATTTCGCCCCACCTTGCCTGACAGCCTGCCGATGGTTGGCGAGATCGGCAGCAGTGGGGTCTATGCCGCCTTTGGGCACCAGCACATTGGCCTGACGGGTGGGGCAAAAACTGGGCGGCTGGTGGCAGATCTGATCTCTGGTCGGACACCGAATATCGACCTGGCCCCCTATCATCCCCAGCGGTTTGGGTAAAAACGCCCGCGTTTCAGCGGGCGCCGTATGCTTTTAATAGATCAGACAGACGTGCGCGCGCTCTCTGTCTGTGCGCTCTCATTGTCAACAGGGGTGGCATCGACCACATCTTCCTCCGCCTCGACGACCTCTTCATCCTCAGAAGATTTGTCCTCCAACGCGCCAATAATCAGCGGCAGCATCGCAGCGCTGGATTGGCTCTGGCCTTCGACCTCCGGTGGTGCAACCCAAGCCAGCGTGTCAAAGCTGTGACAGCTTTCACAAGTGGGCGACCACTCAGCATGGATATGGCTGCAGTTGTCACACACCCATTGCGGCCCGCGTGGCGCGCTGAGGGCTTTGGCAAGGAAGCCTTTTACAACCGCGTCCCCAGCACCCTCGCCCCGCTCAACCGCGGCCATGATGGTCAGCGCACGCTGGGTGGGGTTGGTTTCATAAAGATCGCCCAGCGCACGACGCGCCGCAGGAAAATCCTCTGCCGCAATGTAGAGCTCAGCCAATAGCATCTTGCTCTCATCATGATCAGCTGTGTTTTTCACCAATGCACCAAAGCGTTTGATGCGCGCCTCTGGCGTCTCCTCCGGGGCAATCTCTGCAAAGGCGGCTGCAAGATCCGGATGCGGCTGCGCATCCCACGCCTTTTTCAGCAGGCGCGTGGCGTAACGCGGTTTGCTTTTTTCGATATAGCTGCGCGCGGCCAGAACTGCCGCCGGGATCAGATCAGGCGACAGGCGGTTGGCCTCGATCGCCTGTTCACGCGCCTCAATAGAGCTGTCCTCGGCGATCACCTCTTTGGCTTCCGACAGCGCCAGAACCGCATCGCGGCGGCGATGCACATCCCGCGGCAGGCTGCCGTGGCGCAGCTTCGCGTTCAGTGTGCCACGCGCGCCAGTCCAGTCTTTGCTTTCGGTCTGAAGCCGTAGCAAGGTGTCCTGCACTTCCTCATGGCGGGGTTTCAGCGCAAAGGCATTTTCCGCAAGTTTCAACGCCACATCGGTGTCCCCTGCGGCCAGCTTTTGCTTCATCAGCCCGCGCACCCCCACAAACCGCGTGCTTTCGTCATTCAGCAGCTTTTTGTAGGTTTCTTCGGCCTTCTTAGTGTCGCCGTGCATCTCTGCGGCCTGCGCAACAATCAGGTTCGTAAGCTCTGGCTTCGCCAATAGGCGCTCGGCCCGGCGTGCTTTGTCCATCGCGATGCGCCCCTCACCTGACGCCAGCGCCATGACGCTGTCAGACAGCGCTTTGTAGCCTTTTTGCTCGCGATTGCGGTCAAAATAGCGGCTGATCGCGGTTTCATCCCCATTGAGGAACTTCAGAACCGCCACCAGCAAGCCCAAAAGCTTGATGCCAACCCAGACAGCCGCCACCAGAGCGGTCAGCGCAAGTGCGGTATGGAACGGGCCAAGGCTGTATTCCACCCCGCCCACGGTCAGCATCACGCCGCCTTCGCTTTCAAGCAGGTAAATCGAGCCAAAGGTCAGCCCGGTGACAATGGCAACAAACGCAATAATTTTGATCAGGGACCAGAGCATAAAATGACCTTCAGTTACTGTTTAGGGTTTGTGCCAGATCTTCGGCAGCTTGTGTGGCATCAGCCCGGGTCTGCGCCTGTGCAACCCAGTCTGCCATCACGGATTTCGGCCCCTCGGCCAATGTCGCTATCTCGCCCAGCGCGGCGGTGAGATCGCCGGTTTTCAGCGCGGCTTCCGCCCGGCTGAGAATGGCGTCGGTGTCGCTGCCTTCGCGGGCCTCAACAGAGCGTGCGCCAAATTGGGTTTTGAAGAAATTGCCAAGCCGGTTGCCCTGCCCTTCGTCCACCTTATCTGCACGCGCTTTGGCCAGCGCCGCACGCGCGGCCTCAGGGTAGCTTTCAATCAGCGCGGCCAGCGTGACAAGGCCCTCATCGGCGAATTGCGCAAGCACGGGCGCAACCTCCTGCCCCGTTGCGGAACGCAGATCCACCAGAGCGCCGCTGTAAGATGCACCACTGTCCAGCGCGGCGACAATGCGGGCCACGGAAGAGCGCGCCAAAGCAGTTTTTGCAGAGAGATCCGCCCGGTCTTTCAACTCGGCAGCCTCGGCTTTCTGCGCAGCCACCAGCTCTTTGAGGTCTTTGACTTCCCGCTCATAGGCCGCAATCGCGGCAGCGCCCAAGCCTTCGTTCAATGGGCGCTTTTCAATATCGGTCAGACGCGCCTCAAAAGTAGCGACAGCCTCGGCCAGCGTGCCCAGCTCGCTGGTTTGGCTCTCCAGGGCGGCGCGCAGGGTTTCCAGCTCACCAGCGGCAGCTTGCGCGGCACTCTGTGCAGCACCTGCGGTGTCACCGCTGGCCCCGATCTCGCCATCTAGCTCTGCCAAAGTCGCGCTCTGCGCTTGAAGCTGCGCGGTCAGCTCTGCAATTGCTGCCTTGGTGTCGCCACCCAGCCCCAGTTGATCGCCAAAATAGACAGCCCCGCCAAACCCAATTGCGGCGGCCACAACACCGCCCAGAACCATGGGCACAAAGCCCGCGCGTTTTTGAGGCTCCTGCGTTGTGTCTGGTGCTGGCAGCGTTTCGACAGCATCCACGCTAGGGGCGGTCTCGTCAGGCGTATCCAAACCGTCTTCTGCGTCGTTTGCTTCTGTATCGCTTTCGTCATCTGCAGGCGCATCTTCGGTAGGCTCTGGATCCACCGCCGCTTCAGGCTCTGGCGCTTCAACCGGTTCCTTTATCTCGACCGGATCCTCGTCAGAGGCCTCCGCCACAGCGTCGGTGCCTTCCTCCGCAACCTGCTGAGCCGTGTGGTCCTCCACGATCTCTGCGTCTTCGATCACCTGTTCCGCCTCTGTGGCGTCAACCTGATCCTTGTTTGGCTTGTCCGACTTATCCGTGGTCCCCACAGGTCACCCTTTCGAATCCGTTTTTTGCAAATGCAGCACCAATCTAGGCGAGGGCGGCGGCTCGCTCAATGCGTCACACTGCGTCCAACAGTCTCGTGATCGCATCTGCCATGGCATTCGCCTGTTTTTTCGCCGCCAAAACAACCTGTTCGCAAGGCAAATCGCCCAGTGCTTCTTGCGTGGCGGCACTGATCGCAACCACATGTATCGGAGCCGCTATGCCCTCCAGCGTGCGCAACTGACGGCTGAACACAGCCGCCGCATTGGGCGAAAACAAAGGCACTATGAGGGAGTTTTCACGCATTAGAAGCGATTTTGCAGCCTCGGTGAGATCAACGGGCACCTGATCATACACCACCGTCTCTTGCGTTTTGATCCCTGCGGATGTCAGACGCGCGGCCAGGTCACCGCGCGACAGCGTCCCTCTGAAATGCACAAGCGGGCCGCGTGGGGCATCGGCCAAAATTCGCGCATAGAGCGCTTCAGCATCCCCATCCGCCGCAACTGCCTGCCAGCCCCTAGCAACCGCAGCCTCAGCCGTGGCCGCACCAACACACCATGCAGGCAGATCCTGCGCCGGCGCCATCGCCACCCCATTTCGCGAACTAAACACAGCGCCGGTGGTCTCTGTGAAATCAACGTGAGCGCCGGTTGGCACAATCTCTACAATTGGGGATATCTCAATCGGGGCCGTCACCCCATGCGCCCGCAGGCGCTGTGCAAACCGCGCGGCATCTGCCTGCGGGCGGGTCAGCAAAATCGTTGCGGGCCTGTGCGCCATAAATGCCACCGGGATTGTTTGAGCCACAGGGAGGTGTTACCTGCGACAGAACCCACGCGCAACGGCAAGGACCAAGCCGCCATGACAGAAACGCTCACCATTCTTGGCATTGAAAGCAGCTGTGATGACACAGCCGCCGCGATCCTGCGCCAGCCTGCGGGCGGGCCTGCAGAAATCCTTGCTTCTGTGGTGCATGGGCAAACCGACCTGCATGCGCCTTATGGCGGGGTGGTGCCCGAGCTTGCTGCGCGCGCGCATGCGGAGAAAGTGGATGTCTGTGTGCAGCAGGCATTGGAGTCCTCTGGCGTGGCCCTCAAAGAGCTGGATGCCATTGCCGTCACCGCAGGGCCGGGGCTGATTGGCGGGGTGATTTCCGGTGTGATGTGTGCCAAAGGGCTGTCGGCCAGCCTTGGCATTCCACTTGTTGGTGTGAACCATCTTGCCGGGCACGCCCTGACCCCGCGCCTGACCGATCAGGTGGCCTTTCCTTATCTGATGCTTCTGGTGTCGGGCGGGCATTGCCAGTTTCTGATTGCCCATGGCCCTGAGAAATTTTCCCGCCTTGGGGGCACCATTGATGACGCCCCCGGCGAGGCTTTTGACAAAACCGCGCGTCTTCTGGGCCTGGCGCAGCCCGGTGGCCCGGCGGTGCAGGCAGAAGCCGAAAAAGGCGACGCCAAGCGGTTCCGCTTCCCGCGTCCGCTGCTGGATCGTCCCGGATGTGACATGTCCTTCTCTGGTCTGAAAACCGCACTTCTACGTCAACGCGACGCGATCATCGCGGACAAAGGCGGGCTGACAGTGCAGGATCGCGCCGACCTTTGCGCAGGCTTTCAGGCCGCTGTGGTGGACGTGCTGGCCGAAAAAACCCGCCGCGCACTGGAGAGCTATCTGGCAGAAAATCCTTCTGAGCCTCTTCTGGCTGTGGCCGGTGGCGTGGCGGCAAATACGGCCATTCGGGCAAGGTTAGAGACTGTTTGTACCGATCTTGATGTGACCTTCACTGCCCCGCCGCTGGCGCTCTGCACCGACAATGCCGCCATGATCGCTTATGCCGGTCTGGAGCGCTATCAAGCGGGCAATCAAGATGATATGTCCCTCGCCGCCCGCCCGCGCTGGCCGCTGGATCAGTCGGCACCGGCGTTGCTGGGCTCAGGCAAAAAAGGGGCCAAAGCATGATCTCCGTTCTGGGCGCTGGCGCGTTTGGCACCGCGCTTGCCGTGGCTTTTGCCAAAGGCGGCACCAATGTCACCCTTTGGGCACGCGATGCCCAAGCCGCCAAGGCGATGCAAGAGACACACGAAAATCCCCGTCTGCCGGGCGTGACTTTGCCTGACTCAGTCTCTGTTACAGCTGAATTTGCGGATACGCTCTGTGATACAGTCCTGCTGGCTGTTCCCATGCAAAAACTGCGTGGCGTGCTTACAACCCATCCAGAGCTCTCTGGCCGCACCCTTGTGGCCTGCTGCAAAGGGGTGGAGCTGGGCACAGAACTTGGCCCCGTGGCGGTGATCCGTGATGTGCTGCCCAATGCCACGCCTGCGATCCTCACCGGACCAAGTTTTGCCGCCGACATCGCGCGCGGACTGCCCACGGCCCTGACATTGGCCACCCCAGATGAAGACACCGGAAAAGCGCTGCAACAGAGACTGATATCGCCCAACTTGCGTATCTACCGCACCACCGATACGGTGGGTGCTGAGCTGGGCGGTGCCCTCAAAAACGTGATCGCCATTGCCTGTGGCATCGCCATCGGCGCGGGGCTGGGCGACAGCGCCCGTGCCGCGCTGATGACCCGTGGCTATGCGGAAATGGTGCGGATGGCACGTGCGCTGGGTGCGCAGGGCGACACGCTGGCCGGGCTGTCCGGGTTTGGGGATCTCACCCTGACTTGCTCATCGGAGCAATCGCGCAACTACAGCTTTGGCCTTTCTCTCGGCCGGGGCGACAGCTTTGATGCGTCCGTGACCGTCGAAGGCGCCGCCACCGCCCGCGCGGCGCTCGCCCGTGCAAACACCCTGAACACAGACATGCCCATCACCGCAGCCGTGGTCGCAATCCTCGATGGGGGCTTGCAAATCCGCGACGCCATGGAAATGTTGCTCTCAAGACCACCCAAGGAGGAATAAACATGCTGATCGCCCTCATCGCCAAAGACAAAGCCGGCGCATTGGACATCCGCAAGGCCAACCGTGACGATCACGTGGCCTATCTGAAAAGCTCTGGCGACACGATCATGATGGCGGGCCCGTTTCTGGATGACGCTGGCGACATGTGCGGCTCGCTGATCATCCTGAACGTCGCAGATATGGCCGAAGCAGAAGCCTGGGCCGCGGCAGACCCCTATAAAGCGGCGGGCCTGTTTGAGAGCGTGACCCTGCAAGCCTGGAACAAGGTGCTGGGCTGATGCGCTATTGGCTGTTCAAATCTGAACCCTCCACCTGGAGCTGGGCGCAACAGGTCGCCAAAGGCGAGGTTGGCGAAGAATGGGACGGCGTGCGCAACTATCAGGCGCGCAATTTCATGCGAGAAATGGCCGTGGGAGACCGCGGCTTTTTCTATCACTCCCAAAAAGAGAAATCCGTGGTTGGGATCATTGAGGTCTGCGCTGCTGCGCACCAAGACAGCACCACAGATGATGACCGCTGGGAATGTGTGGACATCAAGGCCATTGCCCCGGTGCCCAAACCGGTGACGCTTGCCATGATCAAGGACGATCCGCGCCTCACCGAAATGGCGCTGGTGAAAAGCTCCCGCCTGTCCGTGCAACCTGTCACCGCCGAAGAATGGGCCATCGTTTGTGAGATGGGTGGCGTCACACTGTACACTGCCAACCGAATGTAGAATCAATTTTAGCTAGAGAATTCCGGTAAAAGTTCACAGCTGGGATGAGGAGCGAACGCAGCGAAAATCTCGCCGTTCAGCAGTTCATGACAAAGCTTTGCTCTGAAGGTCTGGCAGTGCCCGTTTCCGCAGGAAGTCCCAGCTCAACCATGGGTCACCCGCCGCCAGCCCCGGGGGGTCATCATACCGATGGAACCCAAGCCAATCATACATTAGCATTCAAATTAGACCATAAGGTGGGGCTGATCAATAATTCGAAAGATTTCAAAACTTAGAAGCCCAATTTTCGATACTAAATTCTGCTTTTTCCGTCTCCGTTGGCGTTATCAGGAAGTATTCTCGCCCATTTAAATCTACCGTTTTTGAGTTTGCGAGATTCGGATTGTTCGTGAGCACCTTCTTGCCGTTGCGTAAAGCGGTAACGCATCGATGGGTTAGACCTGCCTGTTTTGGATGTGAATAGTCCAATACAATTTCGCTTGCAGACATAATTTTCTCAAAATCGGATAAGGGTAGAAAACCGATTTTGACGAGACTAACGTAAGCACGCAAATATCCAAGGTTCATCATCATGTGAAATAGATAAGTAGCGATATTTTTACAATATAGAGCTACATAGACTTGTGTCGAATCTTGTTTGCCATCTCGCAAAAAATCATAGATAAATTTCAACCTTTCCGAATGCATTGTTCCTATAAAGGAATATTGGTATCTAGTGGAAGATGCAGGTTTATCAATCTTCGCAGAAAACAAAGGCTTGTAACAGATATTGAATTTTTCAGAATCTATTTTGTCAAAGGTTCCGATAAAGTGCATCTTGTCTCCAAGCACTTCAAAGAAGTGTTTCAGATACTTTTTGTTGTTAACTGAGTCCCAAGTGTAGAATGAAACTTGCTCGCCTTTTTTTAGTATTTCGAGAAGATGATGGATATCATATCCTTCGCCATTAATTATGACAATTTTGTCGAAGTCATCGGCGATTTTTTCGATACGACTATCTATCTCTCTTGAAAAGAGTGCGAAGTAAAAAGAACGCAGGAAACGCAAAATAACGTTGCGAATAAAACCCTGACTATTTCTATCGTCCAAAAAAACGACATCAAACCCTCTGCTTTCGAAAAAGGATACAACAGAGTTCAAGATGCTGAACACATCCGGAGCGACGATGAGAAGTTTTCTTTGTGTCATGCTACTTTAGATTTCAAGTGTATGAAGGAGTTCGGCTTGACTACGGTTCTTGGTTCCATACTGCCGCCGCCGAGGATCACGGAATTCACCCCCAAAAAACACTCTTCACTTATCTTAGGCCTGCTCGTAGCATCGAAGCCGAAGTCTACTTTCGACGCACCAAGTGTAACACCTTGCATTACGGTGCAGTTCTTTCCAATCTCCGCGCATCCGAAAATGATATTGCATGGGTGAGGGAGTAACAACCCAGGACCGATTTTTGCTTGCGACGCCACTTCAATATTGAAGAACCATTGAAGCGTGATTTTCCCGATGAATTTCGCGACAAACTTTTCCGATGTGTTTAGACGGATCAAGGTTGTTGAAATAAACATACGGCTAGTAAGAATACTGAACGGACTGCGCTCCGATAACTTTCTCAAGTTTTCGAAGTCAGATTTGATAAGTTCAAAGCAGGTCACTCCGAGTAGATCCCATACTTTCTAAGCTCCCTCACAGAGGCATCGAATTTGTTCATGTCCATTCCGCCCATATCGGCTACCCAATCAAGATAGGCTGGCAGTTCATCGTCAAATTTTCTAAAGTCATATTGCCCAAAAAAGGAGCGAAATCTCGTCAGATCGGCAAAGTTTGTTGCAATATCGCCAAAGCGAAACGCATTAGTAACGTGGATATCACTGCGAGACTTGTAGTGACTTACCATAGATTGTGCGACTGTTTTAAGGGGTTGAGCTATGCCTGTGCCAACGTTCAAACTGGCAGGCAATTCTGATTTTTCCAGGGAGCGTTTTAGGATTTCAGCGATATCAACTACGCTTACGAAGTCGCGTGAGATCTTACCTTTCTCGTAGACGCTAATATCTTGTCCTTTGCGTGCAAGCGATGCGAATATTCCGAGCACACCGGTGTAGGGATTGTTGAGAGATTGGCCGATGCCGTATACATTCTGAAAACGCAAAGAACAGTGGGTTACATCTGAATTTGCAAAGGCAATACTTATCGCCTGCTCAGTTGCAGCTTTGGTCAGAGCATAGTGTGATGCGGAATTTGCTGCACAGTTTTCCGTCGTTGCGATCGCTCGAGCATTGCTGCCACAACTCGGGCATTTTACTTCGAACTGATTTTCGCGTAGATTTTCTACCAAACGTTGTCCAAGGAAACCGTCAGAGTTACATTCTTGGCAAGAATAAAGCCCTTCGCCGTAGATTGACCGGCTAGATGCAAAAAGAAAATGCTGCATGCTTTCTTGATTTTTGAGCGCAAAATCCAACACTCTTGCAGATCCAGTAATATTGGTCTTGTAGTAGTTTTCCAATTCATACATCGACTGCCCCGTGCCGGTCTTTGCGGCAAGGTGGATGATTGCTTTTGGTTTACCATAGGCGTCAAGTTGCGAAAAATCATCTGTGGCAATATCGAACTCAAGGATATCGGTTTCATCCGTACGACGCTTGCCATCATGTATTTGCGGATCGAAGCTATCAAGGCATACCAACCTGTGTTCGCCGGCAAGTCTATTTACGAGGTAGTGCCCTATAAAACCCGCTGCTCCGGTAACAAGGACATAGTCATCTTTAGGCACGTTTATTTTCCCTTTTAAGTTGTGTAATTAGCACTCGTCGGATGTACTTCAAAAACGAATAGACCAAAAACGGCGGTAAGAGGCAAAACGACATATGCCCCCTCTTGCAAACTCGATAGTAGTTCCGAATTTCACCTGCCTGCATTTTCCAGAGCTTCGCACTCGCTCCAGCCTGTCCGAACGCGGCTTTTCCTGACGAATAGTCAATAAGAACTTGGTTTACCAATATGCCCTTTTTTCCGTGCAAAATCTTGAGGAAAACGTCACCTTCTTCTGCGTACCACTGATCTTCTGGGAAATGTATCTCGTCTATTTCCATTCCACGAACATCAATAATCGTCGTCGAAGTCAAAAATCGATTTGTTTTAAGCTGATCCCAAAAACGAACAAGGATAGTGTTTTGCGAGGGATCAGAACGATAGAAGGTATGGGATACAGAAAGAGAACCCGCTATAGCGGCATTGTTGGCTAGCATTTCACCTATCATAAGACGCGTTTTCTCGGGATACCAAGCGTCATCAGCGTCTAGAAAAGCAACAAAATCGGGAGAATCTACTCGATCAAGACCATAGTTTCGAGCCGACGCAGCACCTCCATTGGGCTTGCGAACCAGTTTTAACACCGTGTTCGAGTAAGAGCGATCTTCAAATGCTGGACAGGGAATTGAACTTCCGTCATCTATCACAATGACCTCAACAATTTGAAACTTTGAATCAGGCTCTTGTTCAAAGATAGAGCGAACGCATCGATGGATTGTGTCTGCATTGTTATAGTAGGGAACGATAACGCTTACTCTATACATCTCGAACAATTGCACTCCAATCATTTTGAAATGCATCTTTGTTATAGGATTGAACGCTTTGGGCGCAGCGATTTGCACAAATGGGATTTGAGCGCAGCGATACCATCTGCTGATGTAATCTTTCGATACTTGCGTAGGAAAGGTCACGTGAGATTTCTATTGATGTTTCCTCTGTCGTATAGTCTTTGGGCCCGATCAAGTCATTATACATCACCAATGCCGCCCCTTGGGCAGCTGCTTCTATTCCAACGATGGAGAAGGACTCAGAGCTTGAAAGGATAAATAGGAAATCAAGCCCTCTCACAGTCTCGTACCATGTGTTTTTAAACCCATGATAGGTAGCTCTGCCTTTTGCTCGAGAACTACTGCAAAATGCATCGACCTCAGCAACAAAACTTCCTTCCCCAAATATATGCACTCTGATGTCAGGGTTCAAACTAATCAGAGTTTCAGAAACTTTGATAAAGTCGTTCACGCCTTTCGATTGCTCTAGGCGTCCCACGAAAGCGATTTGTAGTCCACTCTCTTTGGTCAAAGGCAAATTTCTATCAATCTCTACATACGAGGGCGGAATTTTGACGAGATTTTTGCGATGCACTCTGCTGTACTTCTTTCGGGAGTAGTCTGTCTGGCAAACGAGGCTACTACAAAATCCGACAAGACAATTCAGCATGAATCTCACATGTGGTCGAACAGCATCGAAACTACTATGTTCTGTGTATACGGTTCTTTTCAAAGAACTGAAGTTAAGCAGAGCTGAAAAAATAAAGATATTGTTGAAAGTATGTATGATAACCGAATTTTGCGTAATTTTACGTAGCTGCCAGACGGTTTTAAAGAGGCTAAATCTTCCCGCTTGTTGTACCCCAACCGGGTTTAAAACAACAATATCTTCGGATTTTAGATCTAGGTCGGCTTGGTAGTAGAGCGAAATGATACGAGCAGACATTCCGGTCTCTCGGAAAGCCGCACACAGGCGTCTTGCGAAGCTTTCTATCCCTCCCGTCAGAGATGCATCTAGTACTACGATATCAATTTGCTTCATTGCTGCATTCGTTCGATGTTTCGGTGGTATGAGCCAAGTTTGTTTGGGGATAGATCTTCTGCAGATATTTTTCGCAAATCATTGATATCATCTAACAACACACCAATTTTTCCGCAACGCTCCTCGATTGCACCAAGTGATGTCGTGCGTTTGGTAATCAACGGAATTCCTAAACGCAAACAGGTTTCGATCATGCCGCTGTGTACGAGTTCGTATCCTGGGCAAAATAACTGAGGTATAAAGACAACACTGGCGCTGGCGAGCAGACTTTCATATTCGTCTTGTGGAATGAAATCAGTGCGTCGCCGAGCAGAAATCGGTGATAGAAAATCTTCCTCCGATAAGTCTGCATCAAACTTACCTTCCACTCGTAGGCAAAATTCTGCACATAGAGACCTACTGTAAGTGAGCTCATTAAAAAAATTGGCTCCCTTTTGGGCACCTATTGCCCCGGTCATCAAGAGAACGCGCGCTTTAGGATTGTATTGAAATGAGCCTCTGTCAGACAACGCTATCTCCGAAGACGGCCGGAAAGTTACAAGCGCCCTATTGACGGTAGTTGTAGCGAGCAAGTTCTCAAACAATCCGTCATTCAGGCAAATTTTCTTCACTCCGCTTCGGCCTTCTTGCAGGGCAACGCGTAAACACATGGCTCCAAATTTTTGTCCTTTACCTGCAGCATCCACGAGATAGCGAAGTTCGCCGTGTAGGTATACGTGGAGATCGCGCGCTAGAATGAAATTCAACGCACACAGGTAAAGCAAGGCCAAAGGCGGCAGGTGTAAAATAATAATTGGAGCCTTGCGATCAGCTTTGACCAATAGCCAAGTCAGTACAAACAGCACACCTAGCCATCGATAAAAAAAGGTGCTCGAATCTATGTTTATCCTGCGTAGCAAGTGAAGATTGGGTCTATTATCTACGTATTTCACACTATTGTGGAACACGCCCATCGCTTCACCAAAACGTGCAAGTTGAAAATTAATAACTTGTTCATTGAATTCGCGATGGGCTTCAAATCTATTGAGAACATCAGCGATGATGACTTTTGTAGGCACGAGTCAACCTGATCTTGAGAGAGACGTCATTTAGCGGGCGGAACAGAGTCACAGCTTCTGTAACGATGATGTTTGGTGCACTGAACACGGCTTTTCTAGAAGGTCAACGACTGAGTGTTTTAAACAAACGTCTCAGCGAAGGGTAGAGACCCAAGCTTAGAACGATCTTCTTAAGCCTTACTATCCGCCGATTGTCGTAGTGCTCTCGTAGAAACAAAGCATTGAGACGCTCATCAATATTGACTTCCTGAGCATCAAATTGGACGTCGGAACTTATTTTACCGTACTCAAAATTTAGTTCATTGTTTGTCGAATGTGCGCCGTTTACACCGATGTTCTTCGTCATATTCGCATAAGGCGCGATGGTTTTTCCACCTTCCTTAAAGATCATATACATGAATTGGTAGTCCCATGTGTCGAGACAGCCTTTTCTAATCAAGGACAAGTTTAGTACTAAGGAATCAAGAAGATAGCGATACTTTGATCGCTTTGAACGCTCTTGCTTGAGCCAATTCAAGTCGAACTTATCTTTACTATAATTCACCCATCGATCCCGCCAGCACCCCCATCCCCAAGGATAAAAGCCCTCGTAGAAAAAGTAGTCGTCACTCTTCACATTCTGCCCGTTTACATTAAATCCTAGAACCGCTTTGATATCTTTTTCCGCTTCATATTTCTTGAGCATTTCCGGCAAAAAGGTGAAGAAAGCTTCATGTGGAACAATATCGTCTTCGAGAATTATTCCCAATTCCTCATTTTCAAAGAACCAGTCTATACCCGCAACAACTGCGTCGCGGCATCCAAGATTGTGCGGCTGTTGCTGTATCTTTAGTGTGCCATCCAGCTCGAATTCTTCGATAATTTTCCGAACTTCTTTACAGTTTTTGGTATCACTTTCATTGCCGGCACGAGCGCCGTCCAGCGCAACATAAAGCCGCGGCGGGTTGGCCTTCTTGATTTCGTTCAGTATTACTAAAGTCTCATCTGGACGATTAAACGCAATAAGGAGGATAGGGCAGTCAATAGTTTTGTGATGCATTTTAGACTCTCATGAGGATCTGGTTGAACTGCGTACGATTTAGTAAGTAAGGAACCAATATTTCCGATACGCATTGCGAAATCAAAATTGAAACTGCAGCGCCAATCATTCCATAGACGGGAATGAGGAAGAGACAGAACACTATTGTGAGCACTGCTCCGATAAGTGCGCGATACAACAAGAAATGAAGTTTGCGATCGTTTACAATCCAGAGGCTATGAGTAATGCCGATATAAACGGGAATATTCAATATCGCATAGATTTTCAGCGCATTGGCGCTCTCAGAAAACTCTGGACCATAAAACGAAAGGACCACTAACTCCGCAAAAACATAGGTGGCGATCGCTACGCAAAAAGCCATTGAGACATTCAATACATAGACTTTTCGAAGTATGCTGCGGTACTCTACCTCGTCCTGTAGTTTGAGTTCTGTTGCCGTAGACATTGCGCTTCCGCAGATAATTGCTGGCAAAAAAAATGTCGCCGAACCAAACAGAATTGCGGCAGAGTACAGACCAATCTGTTCTTCACCTAAATAGAAATTCAACAAGAACTGATCCATACGCGTCGCCAAAGCAGTAGCTACTGCTGCGACGATTACCGGCCAGGTTTCTGAAATAAAGAATACAAAATAACGAAATATAGACCCGGGTTTGAACGACCAACTATTCCGAACTTTGTAATAGTAGGTGAGAATCGCTGCAATTGAGAGTGCCTCAATAAAATATGCTGCAGCAAAGTAGATCAGGTCGGCATCGATATATATAAGAACAATTCTGAAACCGTTTGAAAACACATAGGATACAATTTTTGCAATTGCCGTTCTTTTTGAAGCGAGTTCGCTCTGATTGAAAAGATCGATAGTATCCGCCGCCTGAAATATAAGAATAAATCCGATCAGCGCAGTGATTTGCAGGGATCTAGCTTCCCAATCGGTTAGCAAGCCATTGATAACTAATAATAGTAGATAAAGGGCTAGTCCGGTAAATAGCCGCAACAACAATACAGATGAAACAAGTGTTTCTGTCTTGAAATCGTCTTCGTCCAAAAGCCGATAGCTCCCAATCGAAGTGTTACGTTTGTCTGGATTTTTAGAATGGACAATTTCGCGGATGAAGTTGCCTTCAATGCCTAGGTTTGCGATTGCTTGGAAAAAAGATACAAATACAATCGCATAGGCGATGTGGCCAAACCGCTCGGCACCCAAGTGCTGGATAACCCAGGCGCCAACAAACAATGTAGAAAAAGCTCGGACAGCTTTTTCGAGAATAAGCCAACTTGCGTTAATGGAAATACGTTTTAGCACCCGTGTACCTCATGATACATAGGTGCTTCGGTAAAAACAGCACTCATTGTCGCTACTGTTCCATCGCCAAGTCAACAAGGCCAAGATTCTTAATATAGTCTTCAATGTCAGTTTGTGTTGTCCAGCCCAAGGCTTCCATACGTTTATGATCAATACTGGATTCGGTTCTATTGCCGGGCCCAGAGGGTACAATACGATATTCTACTCCAATCATTTCAGCGAGTTCTACGATGGATACAGAACGCTTTGATGCAATGAAGTAGTTGTCTCCCTCACCAAACTGATAAACCAATAAAACACCACGAATCAGATCGCCAATGTCTGTGAACTTTCTAGTTTGTGTCCCTGGTGAGCTAATTTCGACGCGTTCTTTGTTTAGCTTTGCACGAATGAACTTTGCTACAACAGTTGCATTGGCACCGGTCCCCAGTTCGTTGCCTCCATACACGTTTGAAAAGTATACAACAGCGCCACGCAATTTACCGAGTTTGAAGTATGTATTAATCAGATCTCTGTTGGATTTCTTAGAAATAACATAGGGGGAATGAATCAAATCTGGATCATTCATAGAATTGATTGCGCTGCTACACGAGTAAATGAACTTACAGCGCCCAGCCATAGCAAATTTAATCATAGCAAGTGTGCCTAGATAATTACTTTGAAAAACTTCATCTAAACACGAAAAGCTTTGCTCTACGCGCGCAAATTCTCCAAAATGAAAAATTACGTCAAAATCGTTTTTTGGGAAAATATCAAACACTTCACGTGTATCTGCAGAGATATAATTGCAACCATCAACATGATTACATTCCCTGCCGTTCGAATAATTGTCGATGCTTGTAACGTCGCGATAACCTAGTTCTACGAGCTTACGAATTAGACCGGAGCCTACGTGCCCCGCTCCACCAGTAACCAACACTTTATGTGAAGGTGATGGAGTAAAATTTCTTAAATTTTCCATGATCAGTTACTTCCAAAAATGTCCCTAGTAAAGACTTTATCAGAAACGGCTGTGAGCTCCGGTGCTGTCCGATTGGCTAGGATAACATCAGACAGAGAAAGGAATTCAGACAAGTCCGATACAACGGGGTATCCTTCGAAAGAATCGTCTCTTAAATTTGGCTCATAGACCACTACTTCGCTTCCCAGCGCGCGGCATCGTTCCATAAGTCCTTTTACCGATGTTTCTCGAAAATTGTCGCTATCGGTCTTCATGATTAGCCTAAAAACCCCAACGGTTTGAGGGTTTCTCTCCATAATACATCTGGCAAGATAGTCTTTTCGTGTCTCATTCGATGCTACGGTAGCGGCGATCAAGTCTTGAGGGATTGAATTATAGCTCGCTAATAGCTGTTTCGAATCTTTGGGTAAGCAATAGCCACCATATCCAAATGACGGATTATTATAATGCATTCCAATTCTTGGATCTAGAGACACACCCTGAATAATCTGCGCCGCGTCCATACCCTTTCCAAGCGCATAGCTGTCAAGTTCATTAAAAAACGCAACTCGGGTAGCTAAGAACATGTTAGAGAATAGCTTGATTGCTTCACATTCGTTGGGGCCTGTAAAAAGCACATCAATATCTTTTTTCTGAGCACCTTGTTGTAGCAGTTTTGAGAATTCTCTTGCATATGAGGATCCGTCGCCAACAATTATACGACTTGGATGTAAGTTGTCGTACAAAGCTTTCCCTTCACGCAGAAACTCTGGAGAGAAAAAAACTTTCACACCGGGATATCGTCTCCTTACATCTTCGACAAAGCCAACTGGGATTGTGGACTTGATCACTATGCAAGCATTTGGTTCGTGGTCAGCAACTGTTTTGAGAACAAGTTCAACAGATCCAGTATCAAAAGAGTTGGTACCGATGTCATAGTTTGTCGGTGTCGCAACAATCACGAAATCAGCTTCAGGCAGTGCTCCGACTAGGTCGGTGGAAGCGGAAAGTGAAAGTTTCTCCGTTTCGAGAAATTCAGACAAGCTCGCATCGTCAACCGGAGATTTTCGCTTGTTCAGATCAGCGACTCGACTTTCGGACAAGTCGACACCAATGACATCGTTGTGCTGAGCCAGCAATGCGGCATTAGCGCAGCCAACGTATCCTAATCCAACAACAACGATTTTCAACTTATGGTACTCCAAATTGGTCCGCGAGATCAGATAGAAGCCTCCAACTATTTCAGTTTCAAGCAAGTGTCACTATCTCCCAAAGGAGTTTTGTAAAATAATGTTTGTTGCGGTGTATGGTCACATATCTACGCGCTCCACCTGAGGGGCCCGTTCTGAATTGAGTTGGTCCCTGAAGCAACCTGCTCGCATCGTTCAGCCCACCCGCTTGGACGACTTACGGCCTGGCGCGGCGTTTTGATTTTGAAGTGGTCCTACTTTTTTGGACAAGTTTGCAGCTTTGCCAAGGTGTATCGGGTTAAGGTTTCCCGCTGCTTTTTGCTTATCTAAGCTGCCCCAATCTGCCTCGTCCGCCGTTCGCCGATCAAGCGCGGAATGGGGCCGATCTGCGTTGCAGAAGTTCTTCCAGCTCTCGATGACACGTCGTGCTTTGAAGCCGTCGCTGGTTTCTTTGAGCCATGATCGCGACCAAGTACAAGAACCCATTCTTGACCGGCACTAAGGTCATGTCGGCGCACCAAGCCTGGTTCGAGCGGTCGATCTGCATCTTCTTCAGCAAGTACTGATAGACTGTACACTGCGGATTCGACTGACTGGTTCCGGAACGTTTGTAGATCGCCCTGAGGCCCATCTTGGCCATGAATCGCCGAACGCGATGTCTCCCGACCACTGTGCCCTCTCTTCGCAGATAGGCCGCAATCTGGCGCGACTCGAAGAACGGGTATTTGGTGAACCGCGGTCGATCCCTTTGATCAATGTCAGCTTGCTCGCATCTATCCCAACCGGCATGTAGTGGAAGGCAGACCGTGACAGCTGCACCAGTTTGCACTGCTGACTAATGCTTCGCGGCGGTCTCTTGTAGGGCCTAATCACCACGTAGCGTTTCCAACGAGACCTAGGCCTTAAATTGATCTGTAAAATTCCGGCGCTTTGCCATTCTCGTATCCCTTCAAAGGTTTGGATACACCTTAGCTAACTGTCCAGTTTCATGGGTCCATTTCACCAGCGCGATAGCAATGAAAAAGGACCACTCAGGCTGGGTAGATCATTGCAAGTGGAATGCACCGATCACGCGATTCATACTTGTGGCGCCAGCCAAGCTATGAAATGAACCGCTTCAACAAGTAGGTGGTATGAGTTAGATCACCTTTTAATTTCTTTTTCGTAGGTCTTGAATTTTGAAGGTTGAATATACTTCGCTCAATGGCGTCATTTGCCTTAGCCCTGCACGGTTTGAGGACCATCGGGGTTTTTTTAGTGAGAGTTACAGTCGACTACGGATGGCCGAACATGGCATCACAACCGATTTTGTGCAGGATAATCACTCTCTTTCGCGCGAGGTCGGTACCGTACGGGGCTTGCATT
Source organism: Shimia sp. MMG029 (assembly GCF_027947445.1). Lineage (NCBI taxonomy): Bacteria > Pseudomonadati > Pseudomonadota > Alphaproteobacteria > Rhodobacterales > Roseobacteraceae > Shimia > Shimia sp. MMG029. The sequence continues at coordinate 533,516 of NZ_JAQJIM010000002.1, forward strand.
TTCAATCGCCACCTCACGCTCAGGCAAAGCTAGTGCGCTGCGGTAAGGGCGCTTTGTTTGATGTTGCAGTGGACATCCGTAGAGGTAGCCCGACTTATGGTCAGTGGGTCGGAGAAGAGCTGAGCTTTGAAAACGGCAAGCAGCTTTTGGTTCCAGAAGGCTTCTTGCATGGTTTCATAACTCTGCAACCTGATACGGAAATCATCTACAAATGCTCGGATTATTATGCGCCGGAATGCGACGGCGCAGTGCACTGGAACAGCTGCGGGATTGACTGGAAATTTGGTGGCACACCTATTTTGTCAAGCAAAGACGCCGCCGCGCCAGCGCTTGCTGATTTTGTTAGCCCGTTTGTTTTTGAGGAATAAGCAATGAAGATCTTGGTCACAGGCGGCGCCGGGTTTATTGGATCAGCTGTGGTAAGGCTTGCGATCGAACGCGGACATGAAGTGGTGAATGTCGACGCCTTGACCTACGCTGCCTGTCTCGAAAATGTGTCCTCTGTTTCTGACAACAAACGCTATATGTTCAAGCAAGCCGACATTCGAGACCGTGCCGCACTGGACGAGATTTTGCAGGAAACTAAACCTGATGTGGTTATGCACTTGGCTGCGGAAAGTCACGTCGACCGGTCAATTGATGGGCCATCCGAATTTATCGAAACCAATGTTACTGGTACATTTAATATGCTGGAAGCCGCACGCAAGTACTGGCTTGCACAAGGTAAGCCGGGATATTTTCGCTTCCATCATATTTCAACCGATGAAGTCTATGGATCGTTGCCATCGGATCCATTGGTCCAGTTTACAGAAAACAGTCTCTATGATCCTCGTAGCCCGTATTCAGCGTCTAAAGCTGCGTCAGACCATTTGGTACGCGCTTGGGCTGCAACCTACGGGTTGCCGGTTGTTGTTACGAATTGCTCCAATAACTATGGACCTTATCATTTCCCTGAGAAGCTTATTCCGGTAGTGATCATAAACGCATTGGCGGGCAAACCGTTACCGATCTATGGAGATGGTTCTAATGTCCGGGATTGGCTCTACGTGGAAGATCATGCGGACGCGCTATTGCATGTTGTTCAAAATGGCGAACTTGGCCGCAGCTATAATATCGGCGGAGAAAATGAGCGTAGCAACCTGGAGCTTGTTCGAACGATTTGCGGCATTCTTGATGAACTACGCCCGCGTTCTGAAGGTAGATATGCGGACCTTATCGCCTTTGTAACCAATAGGCCGGGCCATGATAAACGCTATGCAATTGATCCAACCCGTATCCGTGAGGAGCTCGGCTGGCGCCCATCTGTAACGGTGGAAGAAGGTTTACGTAAAACCGTAGCGTGGTATCTGGAAAATGAGGATTGGTGGAGAAATCTGCAAAATCGTCAGGGCGTGGGGGAACGGCTGGGAATAAATTCATGATGCGTTCTCATTCGATAAACCCCTTAGCCGTCTCAGAATTCGAAGCCCATAGCACACCGGAGACTGAATTGAGTATTCTCGTGTTTGGTAAAACTGGTCAAGTTGCGTTGGAACTGCAACGCCAAGCGGATGTGATTGCACTAACGCGAGAAGCAGCAGATTTGAGTGATCCAGAGGCTTGCGCAGCAATTATTGCAGCGAGTGATGCAGATGTCGTCATTAATGCGGCGGCGTACACAGCAGTTGATAGGGCTGAAGAAGAAGAAAGTCTTGCGAAAACCATCAACGGGGATGCACCGGCTTTTATGGCGAAAGCTTGCGCACTTAAGGGGATCCCCTTTATCCACATCTCCACAGACTACGTTTTCGATGGCTCTGGGGTGACACCTTGGACTCCAAAAGATCAAACAGGGCCATTGGGGGCTTACGGACACAGCAAATTGTTGGGGGAAGAGGGAATCACGGCAGCGGGCGGTCAGACTGCAATTCTGAGAACCTCCTGGGTTTTTTCAGCCTATGGTAGCAACTTTGTTAAAACCATGCTGCGCCTCGGAGAGACCCGAGATGCGCTGAATGTGGTATCTGACCAAGTTGGAGGCCCAACCGCCGCGCATGATATCGCAGCCGCATGTTTGTCGCTTGCCAAGCAGATGATCGCAGGCAGCACTGGAGGTATCTACCATTTTTCAGGCGCTCCCGACATAAGTTGGGCAGGTTTTGCTCGCGAGATCTTTTCGCAAGCGGACTTGGCGATTACGGTGAACGATATTCCAACTTTAGAGTTTCCGACCCCTGCAAAGCGCCCATTTAACTCTCGTTTGGACTGCAGCTCACTTGAAGCGGATTTTGGCGTTTCCCGTCCTGACTGGCGCGAAAGCCTCACACGGGTGTTGATTGATTTGAAGGAGAGCGCTCCATGATAAAACGCAAAGGTATTGTCCTCGCGGGAGGTTCAGGTACACGGCTTTATCCAATCACCATCGGAGTGTCGAAACAGCTTTTGCCGGTCTACGATAAACCAATGGTCTACTATCCTATCTCGACGTTGATGTTGGCAGGTATTCGCGAAATCGCGATTATCACAACGCCTCAAGATCAGGACCAGTTCAAACGTACCTTGGGTGACGGACGCCAATGGGGTATCGAGCTAACCTATATAGTGCAACCAACCCCAGACGGTCTGGCTCAAGCCTTCATTCTAGCAGAAGATTTTTTGGATGGGCATCCATCGGTTTTGGTATTGGGCGATAATATTTTCTACGGCGCAGCATTGCCTAAATTACTTGCAAAGGCAAATGCAAAGAGTACTGGAGCCTCAGTGTTTGGTTACCGTGTAGCAGATCCAGAGCGATACGGCGTTGTCGACTTTGACAAAGATGGAAATGTTAATGCGATTGTTGAAAAGCCCGAAGTTGCGCCGTCAAACTACGCGGTGACTGGGATTTACTTTGTTGATGAAACAGCAGTAAAACGTGCCAAACAAGTTGGACCATCTGAACGTGGAGAGCTAGAAATCGTTACGCTCCTGGAAAGCTATCTAGCTGAAGATCGGTTGGATGTTCAGCTTATGGGGCGTGGTTATGCATGGCTTGATACCGGCACGCATGGGTCTTTACTTGATGCTGGCAATTTTGTGCGCACGCTTGAAAAACGCCAAGGAATGCAGACTGGTTGCTTGGAGGAGATCGCTTACTATTCAAAGTGGATTTCTAAGGAAACGCTTCTTGAAACTGCTGCAAGGTTCAAAAAGAACGATTTTGGCAGATACCTCGCCTCGATCGCTAGTTCTTGAGGTAGTGAGATACGTCCCGCAACTCGGACACTGACTTATGCTGCGATTTGTTGTCTGCAGCTTTTCGGCTAAAAGTAGATAAGAGATGTCAAAAAGGAAAAACCATTCGCCTGAGGCAAAGCGGTGAGCCACCTCCCGCCTGCTGCGTAGTCCCAGCCGGACCGCGCTATCTACATTGATGCAACCTCGGTCAAAACCAACCTGACCCGGCAGCGGGGCTGGTTACGGCGATGCAGCTGGTCATGGAAGTGCCCTTCGGATCATGGGGGACACAGACTTTTGTCACAGGTCTCGCCATGCGAGCGTTGATCGCATCATGGGCCATCAAGGGCGCGATGGACGATGACGCCTTTGCCGCTTACGCCGATCAAGTCCTGGTTACCGAACTGAACCCCGCACGTTCTTCATCCTAGACAACCTCGCTACCCATAAGAATGCTCCTGCCACCTAAGCCATGCGTTAGAGCGCCTTACGTCTGATCGGATACGGGTTTCCAATTTGGTAAGAACCGTGATTCCTTGTTTTTAAGCAAACAAGGAGGGTGATTATGGACAAACCACATCCGATAGAGCTTCGTCATCGCGTTGTTGCCCATGTCGAGGCGGGTAACAAGCATCATTCGGCGGCTACGCGGTTTGATATCTCGGTGGAATTCATCAACGATATGGTCAAGCTGAAGCGCGAGACAGGGTGCTTGCGCCGAAACGTCAGGGCAATCCGGGCATCGGCAAGCTGACGCCTCACGAGACCTAGGTGTGTGCGCAGGTGGATGCCAAGGGCGAGATCACGCTTGACGAAATGGCGGCGCGTTTGAAAGCAGAGCAGGGTGTGTCCTTCGACCCCAGCTCGGTCTGGCGGCTTTTCCGGCAGCTCGAGCTGACACACAAAAAAGACATTCAGACGCTTGAACAGAAGCGTGCCAAAATTGCCTGCCAGCGGCACATCTGGATCACACGCCGTCAGCCCTTCATGAGCCGCATGCTCGGGCGCATTGGCTTTCTGGATGAAGCCTGGCTGAAAACCAACATAGCCAAGACCACCGGCTGAGCTCCACGCAGGCAACCGCTGGTCGATCATGTCCCGTTCGGCCACTGGCGGCGCACGCAAACCTTCGTTGCCACGCTGCGCAATGACCGATTGGACGCGTGCTGGGTCATCCACGGCACTATGGCCCGCGTGACGTTCGACACCGTTGTTGAAACCCAGCTCGCACCGACCCTGAGCAAAGGCGACGTAATCATCTTGGACAATCTGTCCAGCCACAAAAGCGTCCGGGCCGCCGAGGTGCTCCGCGATGTAGGTGTGTGGCTCCTGTTACTGCCGCCATACTGCCTCAACCTGAACCCGATTGAGATAGCATAATTCTAAATTCAATGCGCACCTACGAAGGGTCGGCGTATGTAGCGTCACGGATACGTTTCAGGCGCTCGCGGAGATTTGTGATCTCCAGTCACCGGAAGAGTGCTGGAACTACTTCTGGGCTGCCCGACATGTCTCAAGTTAAAAGTTGCACCCTCTAAGATGACCAAGTCTTGGTCTCGTGCTTCGTAGGGACCCAGCTGTCCATAGCCTGCAATTCATACAATAAAGGCCTTCAT